>JAWODW010000008.1:0-43385 GCA_046483065.1 Longimicrobiales bacterium
GTCGGCGGGAGAGATCGACGGCCGACTCGAGGTCCTGGAGTCCGTCCTCGAGCCCCCGGCGGCGCCATGACACGCCTCGCCACGTACCTCCCCGCGGGGCTGCAGGACTCGGTGGTCCAGCAGGGCGAGCAGGTGGCCGATTCGGCCGCAAGCACCGGCTCCACGTGGATCGAGCAGGCTACCAGCCTCTCGCCCGAGATCCAGCAGTCCATCTTCCTCTCGCTGATCATCGTGGCCGTGATCATGGCCGCCAGGGCGCTGACGCTCCGCATCATGCGGGCGCGGATCGACGACGTCCGGATCCGGTACCGCTGGCGGAAGACCATCACGTACGTCAGCGTGATCCTGGCCTTCCTCCTGGTCGGTCGCGTATGGTCCGAGGGGATCTCCGGCCTGGCCACGTTCCTCGGGCTCCTCTCCGCCGGCCTGGCCATCGCGTTGAGAGACCCCGTCATGAACCTGGGCGGCTGGCTCTTCATCATCTGGCGCAGGCCCTTCGTGGTGGGCGATCGGATCCAGATCGGTGACCACGCCGGCGATGTCATCGACCAGCGGATCTTCCAGTTCATCATCCTCGAGATCGGCAACTGGGTGCCGGCCGACCAGAGCACCGGGCGCATCATCCACGTGCCCAACGGCCTCGTCTTCCGGGAGCCGCTGGCGAACTACACCCGGGGCATGCAGTACATCTGGAACGAGATCGGGGTCATGGTCACCTTCGAGAGCGACTGGAAGAAGGCCAAGGAGATCCTCGACGAGATCGTCCAGGCGCACGCACGGGAGGTGGTGGAGGAGGCGGAACGGCAGATGAAAAGGGCCAGCCGCCAGTTCATGATCTTCTACAGCACCCTCACCCCCACCGTCTACACCGATGTCCGCGACAGCGGCGTCACCCTCACCATGCGCTACCTCTGCCACCCGCGTCGCCGCCGCGGCACGGCCCAGGCCATCTGGGAGGACATCCTCACCCGGTTCGCCGAGCACGACGACATCGATTTCGCCTACCCCACCACCCGCTACTACTACAACGCCACCGAAGGGAAGCCGGGAACGCTCCCGCCCGACCACCAGCTGCGGCAGGGACGCCCCGCACCGGGTTGAGGGCACCGGAGCGCCCGCAACCATCCTGCTCGAACACCGCCCGTATCGAGCTCGACGCCGGCACCGGCACCGCTACGACAACGACCAGTCCACCGGCTCTCGACCCGCCTCCTTCAGGAAGCGGTTCGCCCGGGAGAAGATCCGGCTCCCGAAGAAGCCGCGGTACGCAGACAACGGCGACGGGTGCGGCGCCTCGATGACGCTGTGGCGACTCCCGTCCACCCCCGCCGCCTTCTCCCGGGCACGGTTCCCCAACAGGAGGAACACCACCGGCCGGGAGCCCCCATCGACCGCTTCGATCACGGCATCGGTGAACGGCGCCCACCCCACGCCCCTGTGTGAACCCGGCTCCCCGGCCCGCACGGTCAGCACGGCGTTCAACAGGAGCACGCCGCGGCGCGCCCACGGACTCAGATCCCCGCCTTCCGGGATGGAGAGCCCCAGGTCGTCGTGGAGCTCCTTGAACAGGTTCCGCAGCGAGGGCGGCTTCGGTACCCCCGGCGGCACCGAGAAGACCAGCCCGTGGGCCTGACCCGGGCCGTGGTAGGGGTCCTGCCCGATGAGCACCACCCGCACCGCCGCTCGCGGCGTGAGCTCCAACGCACGGAAGACCCGGTCCCGCGGAGGGTACACCGTCGCCTCCGCACGCTCCCGGTCCAGGAACGACTCCAGCGCCTCGAAGTACGGCTCGCTCCGCTCCGCCCGCAGCGTCGGCCAGCCGTCGGGGATCGGTGGCAGACTCACGGCCGACTCGTGCTCACGGCCGCATCGTGAACGTGTCCGGCATCCGTACCGCGAGCACCTCCCCGCGAACCGTGACCTCCGTCTCCGCAATCACCTCCACCGCAAGCCGGACCTTCCGCTCGCCCACCTCTTCGGGCCGTGCGCGCACCAGCAGCTCCGGCCCCATCGGCGTAGGCTTCAGGTAGTCGACACGCAGTGATGCCGTCACGAACCGGGGCGACGGGTCGGCGCCCGGCACCTGGCCCTCCCGCTCCATCACCGCCGCGGCCGCCGTGCCGATGGCGTGGCAGTCCACCAGCGACGCCAAAAGACCGCCGTACACGAAACCCGGCATCGCCATGTGGTACGGCTCGGGCGTGAACCGGGCGATCCCCTCCCCTTTCTCCCAATGGGTCCGGATGTGCAGTCCGTCGTCGTTGAGTCGTCCGCAGCCGTAGCAGTGGGCCACATCGTTCGGGTACAGGTCCTGTACCGCGGTATCCGCCATCGTGCCCGCTCCCTCTTCTCGGTTCCGTTCCTCTCAACCGCCAACATACGTGGCTTCCACACCCGCCGTCACCCCATTTAGTCAACGGGGGTTGGCAATTGCGTCGGGTAGCTATATGTTTGTGACACAATTCACGAAACCGGACCTCGGGATCCGGACGGAATCGTTAACAGGGGGGCGGAGCCGCCCGCCGGTTTTGAGCGGGGTCGGCAAGGCTCCCATGAGCCGGAGGCAACGATGGGACTCGCGTTTTTTGGCGGGATCACCGTTGCGCTACTGGCTATGGAACGCGTGATCGGGCACAGGAGCTAGCAGAGGAGAACGCCAGATCAGCCTGACATAACAACAGTGGCGCACGTTTCCAGCTGACCACCCGGCCGGCAGAAGCGGTCGGGCCAGACTGAAAACCAGGACCCCCATCCTCGCCTTGTGCGGGGATGGGGTTTTTCAGGGGGTACCGAGGCGAGCGAGACGGGCTTCCTCTCTCAGGAAGATGGAGAGGTGGCACGAACTTGCCCCAACCGAACCATCGCCCAGATCCCGAACGCCGGCCCCACGGCCAGGCTCGCGAACGCCACGCCCCACCCGAACACCGCCACCAACCAGATCGTCAGCGCGATGGACACCGCCGTCAGCGCGAACCCCAGCGACGTCTGGAGCGTCAGCGCCGTCCCCACGGCATGAGCGGGCGCCACCTCCGTCACCAGCGCACTGAACTGGGCCGAGTCGGCGACGATGGCGAAGCCCCATACGAGCCCCAATGGGACCACTACCCAGGGCGACACCCCCACCAGCCAACCCGCAACCAGGGCACACGTCCCACTGACCCCCATCGCGGCGATGGTCACCCGCTCCCTGCCCCACCGGTCGGCCCACCGCCCGGCCGCCACGGACCCGACGCCGCCGGCGGCGATGGCGGTGAAGCCGGCCACGTCGCCCAGCATCGTCGCCCGGCTCGAGCCCGCGACGAGGAAGACCTGGACGAAGAAGGCGGCGATGAGGGTCCACATGGCGTACAACTCCCACATGTGGCCCATGTAGCCAAAGATGGCGAGCCGGGTAGGCCGATGCCGGAGCACCGTGGGCACGAGGTGCCAGGAAAAGGGGCGTCGCTCGAAGGGGTACGGCCCGGGGCGGTAGCCCGCGAAGACCAGGAGGGCGGCCAGGGCGGCCCCCACCGACGCCGTGCCCGCCACGAGGGGCACGCTGGCCTCCGCGAAGGCATGGACGAGGTACGGAGTGGCCTTCCCCACCGTCAGCGCGCCCACGATGGTGCCGATGGCCAGCCCCCGGCTCGACCTGAACCAGGTGGCGATCATCTTCATGGCGGGCGGATAGACACCGGCCAGGAAGAAGCCGGTGAGGAAGCGGAAGACGAGGGCCGCCTCGTACCCGGGGGCCACGATGATGGCGGCGTTGGCCAGCGCCCCCAGGGCGGCGGCAGCGGCGAAGTAGGGTCGGTCCGGGAGGATATCCGCCAGGTTCAGGGCAGCCGCCACCGCCGTGCCGGCCACGAACCCGATCTGGACCATGGTGGTGAGCCAGCCGGCCTGGGACCCGGTGAGCCCCCACAGCTCCGCGAGCTGGGGGGAGACGGCGCTGGCGGTGAACCAGAGAGACATCCCCAGCAGCTCGGCTCCGCTGAGCAGGGCCAGCATGGCCCAGGCGCTGCCTCCCCTCGTCTGGCGGGGAGCCGGGGGGTCCGAGGAGTCCGGGGGGGCCCGGGGGTCCCGGGGGTCCGAGGAGTCCGGGGGGGCCGACGGGGCGCGCCGTTCCCGGGGGTCCCCGGGGGCGCTATCGGCAGACGTTGAGGTGGGCGGGCCGGTCAGGAGGCCTCCGCGATCGCCTCGCCTTCATCCAACGCGTCTTTCGGAGCACCGTAAAGCTCTTCGGAGACCACACACTCTCGATCCAGGACATCCCGCATCACGCACCCGTTCCGGAAGTGGATCCCGCACCGCAGGCACCGGTCTTCTTCTTCCGTCTCCAGGCCGGCGAGTCGCACGGAAAGCTCGTCCAGGAGCTCCGCCGCCGCATCGAGCTTCTCCGCCGGGAAATCACCCAGCACCCGCATCAGCTCCCGGTTGCGGATCTCCGTGAACCGGCTCAGCAGATCCCGGCTGGCCGGCGTGAGGGAAAGATCCACGGCGCGCCGGTCTTCGGCGGACACCGACCGGTCGATCAAGCCTCGCTGCACCAGGCGGTCGATGGCGCGGCTCGCCGCCGCGTTCGTCACGCCCAGGAAATCCGCTACATCCGTCACCTTGAACCGCTGGCCCGGCCGCGCGATCAGAAGGAGCAGCTTCACCTGACTCAGCACCAGCTGCTCGTCGCTCGCCTCGTCCAGCGTGCGTTCAAGCAGCTCGTTCACGGTGGTGCAGAAGAGGTGCGACGCGCCCATCACCTGCTGGATGCGTTCGATCTGGTTGTCCGTCATTCGGTACAGCCCCTTCTTGTTCTCGGGATCGCAGCCGGTGGTCCACCGACGCGGCAGGGTTCTTCAATGCGCAACAATATACAATCGGATCAAACATCGGTCCACCATCGGGCCTCTTGCAAATACATTACAGGGGTATATATTAAGGCAGGTTCACGTTTCGTGGGACAGAGAAGGGTGGACCGACTCGGGACGGAAGGATCGTCCCCAACAGAGATGCATCCCGGCCCGTGTCCGCGGGTTTCGGCCCCTGACGCGGGGCGGCAGACGGGAGGCACAGATGCGACGGCGCATGGAAGTTGGCCGTGAACAGGGCCGCTGTCGGTGCTGCGACATGATGAGAGAAGAGTTGTGTCACGCACTGGTGGAGGCACTATACGAACTGGACGTATTACCTGAGAACGAGGAAGGAGCTCTGGTCGGGGTCTACGCGGTGATCGACGATTTGCGCACCGCCCTGGACCGAACCGAATGCCTGGACATGGCGCGCAGCGCATAACGCGCACCAGATGCGGGCACAGCTCAACCCTGACGGGGGTGCTTCGGCGCCCCCGTTTTTCTTGTTCCCCACCCCCTCCCTCCTGATTCGTGATTTCGTTCACGATAACCCTTGACAAATTAGTTGCAGGGGTTAATTATTGTGGTACACAATAGTCAATCGGGTATCCGGTCCGGCAACCGCAGTCCCGATAATAGACAGCAGGTAACGGCCTCTCCGGGCCCGCCTCAGTGAGGGCAGCAGGATCGCCCGACCTGATGTGTCACCTGCCGGACCGGATGGTTCGGAGAGGCCAACCCTGAGGAGGACATAATGGGATACGTACTCTTCATACTGGTAGCATTCGTGATGCTGGGTATCCAGACGGTGGCACGCCACCGCGAGCACAGGCATCACGCAGACCCACGTGCCTAGCCGGCAGAACGGGATGGCCTGACCGGGAGCCGATCCTGGTCCTCGGAAACCGAACGGCAGGGCCGTAGGGCAGGCAGACGAACGTCCGCCAGACCCGACGGTCGGTTCAGAGCAGGGGGTGGAGGCACATGGGTATTACACGAAGGGCAGCGCTGCAAACACTTGCGGCGGCAGGAGCGACTGCGGCGGTTCCGAAGAGCCTGCGGGCTCGGGAGCCGAAGCAGCCGACACCTGACGCCGTTTCGATATTATACGACTCGACCCGCTGCATCGGCTGCAAGGACTGCATCCGCGGGTGTGCGGCGGAGAACACGGGCAGTGAGAACTGGGGGACGGAGAACGAGCTGAGCCCGACGGCTCTGACGGTACTGGAGAAGTACGACGTCTGGGGCGAGGAGCGCGCACTGCGGAAGGTGCAGTGCATGCACTGTGTGGACCCGGCGTGCGTGAGCGCCTGTATGCTTGGCGCCATGCATATAGACGCCGACGGGGCTGTGGTGTGGGACGCCGACCTGTGCGTCGGGTGTCGGTACTGCCAGATCGCCTGTCCCTTCAACATCCCGCGCTTCGAGTGGGACACCCCGGCACCGGAGCTCCGGAAGTGCGAGCTGTGCCCGGAGCGCAGGGCCGCAGGTCTTCCGCCAGCGTGCGTGGAGGCGTGCTCGGAGGGCGCTCTGGAGTACGGCACGCGTGAGGATCTGCTCGCGGAAGCGCATCGTCGCATCCAGCGGCATCCGGACCGCTACAACCCGGAGATCTTTGGTGAGAAGGACGGCGGCGGGACCCAGGTGCTCTACCTGGCCGGCGCCGATGTCCCCTTCACCGCCATGGGGCTGCCGGAGCTGGGCGATACGTCCGTGCCGTCGCTGCCGGAGACGATCCAGCACACGATCTACAAGGGCTTCATCGCCCCGCTGGCGGCGTTCGGGCTTTTCGGGGCGCTGGTGAACCGGAACGCGAAGAGGGTCAAGGAAGCCGAGACCGTGCAGGAACACGAGCACGAGCACTCGGAGCCGCTGGGCACGAAGCTGTTCACGTGGCCCTTTGCCGCGCTCTTCGTGCTGTTCATCGGCGGCCTGGTGTCCATCTTCCTGCGCTTCACGGCCGGCCTCGGCGCCACCACGAACCTCAGCGACGGCTATCCCATGGGGCTGTGGATCGCCTTCGACGTCGTGACGGGGACGGCGCTGGCGTGCGGAGGGTACGCCATGGCGCTGCTGGTCTACCTGGCGAATCGGGGGAAGTACCACCCCCTTGTGCGGGCGGCCATTGTGACCAGCGCCCTGGGCTACACCCTGGGCGGACTGAGCGTGCTCATCGACATCGGGCGCGCGTGGAACTTCTGGAAGATCCCGCTCTACTTCACCGAGTGGAACTTCAACTCGATCCTCCTCGAGGTCGCCCTCTGCATCATGCTCTACACCATGGTGCTGTGGATCGAGCTGTCGCCGGCGTTCCTGGAGAAGTGGCGGGACAGTAAGGTCCATGGACTGCGGAGGCTGGCCGTGTGGCTCTCCCCGAAGCTGGAGAAAGCCATGCCCTGGTTCATCGCCCTGGGGCTCGTCCTGCCGACCATGCACCAGTCCTCCCTCGGGAGCCTGATGCTTATCGCCGGGCACAAGCTGCACCCGCTCTGGAACACGCCGCTCCTCCCGCTCCTCTTCCTGGTGTCGGTGGTGGGGATGGGCTACGCGGCGGTGGCGCTGGAGTGCTGCATCTCGGCCAAGGTCTTCAAGCGTCCGCAGGAGACCCCCATGCTCCGGGCGCTGGCCGTTCCCATCGCCTGGGTGCTCCTGACGTACGTGGCGATCCGGACCGTGGACGTCATCAACCGCGGCCACTTCGCCACGGCCTTCGCCATGGACGGCCACAGCCTCCTCTTCCAGCTGGAGATGGCCATGTTCGTGGTGCCTGCCATCGCCCTCTTCCTCTTCCGGAGAGAGGCGGGACCTGCCTTCTTCACGACCATCGGTCTGATCGTGGTCCTGGGCGGGGCCCTGTACCGATTCTCCACGTACCTCCTGGCCTTCAACCCGGGGCCCGAATGGTCGTACTTCCCGGCGCTCCCGGAGTTCGCGGTCACCATCGGGTTGGTCTCTGCCGAGATCATGGGATACCTCTTCCTGGTCAAGAAATTCCCGATCCTGCGGGCGGTCTCGCCCGATGAACAGAAGACCCAGCATCCACGACGGGCACCCGCCCGGGCGTCCTGAGTACCCGTTCCCTCCGAGGGCGTCGGGACCTGGCGGACCCGGCGCCCTCACCCCTCCCTCCCGAGGCAGCAAATCGTTCGTACGTGAACGAACGACCTCCGGTCCATTCCAACTAAGTGGCGATCCAACAACAACTTAGCCATATTATCTTGGAAGTAGTTCATTCAAGCTCGAACGAAACCGCAGGAAGGACCCGACGGTGATGGAGACACCCGCCGGCCGGGCGGCAGTTGTTGGTTCTCTGCCGGTGCTGATAGTTTCCGTGCATGGCAGGCAAATACAGTCCCAAGGCCCAGATCAAGATCAACGCGCTCCGGACCATGTCGGACAGGGTCCAGCACGTCCACGGCATGGTGGAGAAGTACGCCGTCACGAAGAACCCCAAGGAAGCGGAGCGCATGTCCCAGCCGATGAAGCGGGCGTTCGGCAAGCTGAAGCTCGATCTCATGGGCGCCGGCTTCGACAACATGTCGCAGCTGGCGGGCGCCATGGAGATTGCGGCAGGCCGGGGCGGCTCTGCGCGCAACAAGGTCCGGATCCTCCGGGAAGGGGTGGGCTCACTCCGGTTTCAGGTGGAGCAGGAGCAGCGGAGGATCGCCGCCGAAGACGAGCGCGAGCAGCGCCGGGCCGCCGAAGCGGAAGCTCGCCGCGCCACCGCGGACGACCAGGGTTGAACCCCGTCTGACCCGCCCCCGGAGATCATGGCCCGAAAACGAGCATCCACGCCCGCAGGGTTGATCGCACGGATCCGGCAGGGGCTCTCCGAACCGGTCCGTCAGCTCCAGCTCTCGCTGGCGCTCCTCCTCAGCCTCATCGTCATCGGCACGGTGGGGTACATGGCCCTGGAAGGGATGACCTCCGTCCAGGCCTTCTACATGACGGTCATCACCCTGGCCACCGTCGGCTTCCGGGAAGTGGTGGAGCTCGGTACCACCGGCATGATCTTCACCACGGGGCTCATCATTCTGGGCGTGGGGACCGCCGCGTGGGCCATCAGCAACGCGGCCGAGGTCATGCTCGGACAGACGTTCTGGATATCCGTCCAGCGCAGGAGAAATCAGAAGATGGTCGACAGCTTGAAGGACCACTACATCATCTGCGGCTACGGTCGGCTCGGGCGTCAGATCCGACGCGATCTGAACGTCCGGGGCGAGCCGTTCATCGTCATCGACTGGGACCCGGGCCTGGAGGAAGAGCTCCTGGAAGCCAATGTCCCGCACCTGATGGCCGATGCCACCGGCGAGGATACGCTGCACGACGCCGGGATCACGGAGGCACGGGGCCTCGTCGCCGCACTCGATGACGACGCCCAGAACGTGCTCACCGTCCTCACGGCCCGGGAGCTGAACCCGCAGCTGTTGATCATCGCCCGGGCCGGCTCCGAGAAGCGCGAGAGCAAGCTGCTGCGGGCCGGCGCCGACCGCGTGGTGACCCCACCGTCCATCGGAGGGCACCGCCTCGCCCTGGCCCTTCTCCGGCCCGCCGTCCACGACTTCTTCGGCCGCATCTTCACCCTCGGAGAGGAGCCCGACGTGGACGTGGGGCAGATCACCGTGCCCGATGACTCGCCCTTCGCCGGCCAGACCATCGAGGGGTGCGACCTGCGTCGGATCCGGAACGTCTCCATCCTCGCCATCCGCCGGTCCGACGGGCTCTTCGACCTGAACCCCGAGGCCCAGCGACGGATCGAGACCGGCGAGACCCTCATCTTCATCGGGCCCGCGGAGTCCGTCTACGAGCTGGAGGCGCTGTACAGCGAATAGGGCCCGCCTATGGCTCCCGGGCCCGGATCGACACCGCGCGGAAGAGCGGATCGGCCTCCTGGAGCAGCTTGCCCATGAGACGGTGGGGCATGGTGGCTTCGTGCTCGGCGATGAAACGCTGCACGATGGCCGCGGCCTCGGGCGACGCGTGCCCTGAGAGCGTGGCCGAGAGCCACCGGGAGAAGGCGCACCGCCGTCAAGCGCCGGCTCGAGCCATGTCCGAGTCCGAACCCGATCCCTGCCCGGGCAGGTCATCGGCCGGGCCGGCCGCGTCCGGCTCTGCCTCTTCCTTGGTCTTCCCCGCGAAGCTCACCATGCGGTCGATGGACCGGTGCATCTCCGTCTGGAGCTCGTCGATGGCGAACCGGGAGCCGCGAGTGTCGCCCTCGTCCAGTGAAATAGCGGCGGCGTTGAGTTGTCGGACCAGCGTCATGAAGTGATCGGCCTCCGCGCGCAGCGCCACGTACTTCCGCTCGTCGGGCAGGATGGGATCAGCGAGCCGCCAGAGTCCTGCTTCCGTCAACAGCAACCCGGCCACCACCAGGAAGAGCTGGATGGCCAGGGACTCGCCGAAGAGCACGGCGCCGATGACCAGCGCCATCCCCACGGCGGGAACGGCCATATGCAGGATCCGGCGTAGCTTGCGTACCACACGACCTCCCTCGGTTGGATTGGAGAATCTTTGCACGCCGGCTGATCGGGCGCAAGGACCGGCACCGGCCGGTGAAGCTCAACGCCGATGCCAGGATCATGGAACCGGCAGCGACGCCCGACGGCCTCATCGGGACTGGCACCTTCATCGACGCGCGCTTCGTGCACCTCGACCCCGCCGGGCGACACGGGGGGACCCGGGTCGAAGGAGGTCCGGGGTACGGCAACCACATCCACGTATTCGACCCGGAGGGCCGCCTCCTGGACATCTGGGAGCTGGATGCCCGGTTGATCGCCGTGGCTATGGCTGACGCTAGACCAGCGTGGCCTCCAGCAAGATCTCCGGTCCGGCCAGCGCCTTCGAGACCGGGCAGCCGTTCTTCGCGTCCTCGGCCACCTTCAGGAACTCTTCCTCCGAGGCGCCCGGCACCGACGCTTCGGTCACGAGCGTGATCCGGTTGATCCGGAACCCATCGTCACCCTTCACCAGGCTGACTTTCGCCTCCGTGGAGATGGTCTCGATCGTGTGGCCCGCCTTCTCGAGCTCGGCCGACAGCGCCATGGAGAAGCAGCCCGCGTGCGCTGCGGCGATGAGCTCTTCCGGGTTCGTGCCTTCCCCTTCCTCGAACCGGGACTCGAACGAATAGGCGCCCTCGAAGGCGCCGCCACCGAACCGCATCTTCCCGCTGCCGTCCTTCAGTGTACCGTCCCAGGCCGCCTTCGCCGTACGTAGTGCCACCTGTGCCTCCTCCACTGGATGGTGATTCAGACCGAAGATCGACGACGATGTCGCCGCCACCTTCCAGGCGCAAGATCCGATCCGGGGCGCTATTCGATCCGGGCCACCGCCTCGGCGAGGATCGCCCCCGACACGTGGGCCAGACTGTCGTAGAACCGGACGAAACGGTTCGGCTCGGGTGCGTCGTACTCACCCAGGTTCCGGGCCCAGCGGAACGCGATGGGCTGGTACCGGAGCGCCACCTTCACGGTGAACGGTCCGGCCCGGTCACCCACATCCGCGGCGTAGCGTACGTGGTCACCCGCCGCCGTGAAGTCTCCGTCGTTCGCCGCCCCACCACGGACGGCGATGTCGGGCCCTGCCGTGGTCTTGTCGAAGCCCCGGGGCAGGAGGCGGCTGTCCTTCACGAACTCCACGCCGTAGACCAACCCGGTGGTGACGTCGCCCCGGTAATCAGCCATGATGGCCTCGTAGATCTGCACGTCGTCGGGAGCCTCGATCGCGGTGTGGTGCGGCTCGTAGGCCGCGGCGTCGGCGTCGTTGTCGTTCCCCACGATGCTCCCGTCGGCCCGCAGTGCCCCCGACTCGAACACCGTGCCTCCCGCGGCGTCCATCACCGTCACGTGGAGCCACGCGCGACGCGACGGGTACGCGGTGGGCAGCTTGTGACCGGCCAGGTTGGTCACCCGCACGTCGAAGGCCAGCCGGCCGTCCTCATGGACCGCCTCCCCGACCTCGACCCGGGCCGTTCGCTCGGACAGGAACCGCTCGGTGGCACCGACCATGGCGTCCAGCTCGCCCGGGAGCGCCGCCACCGCCAGCTCCGCACCGTACAGGTTGAAGATCCGGGGGACAAAGAAGTTCCCGCCCCGGAAGACGTGCCTGCGTACGTCCGGTCGCGGGATCGGCAGTACGGAGCTGATGGCCGTCTGCCCGTCGACCTTCGGCATATGGCACGACTGGCAGCTCTGCTCATCCCGGTAGTCGGAGTGGAGCCACTCCAGGTACGGCACCTGTTCCGGCAGCTCGCCGATGACCTCACCGGCGTCGTTGCGGGCGTGGGTGAAGAGCGTATGGCACGAAGCGCACAGACCGGCTTCCCGGACGTGCTCGCTCTGCGTGGGCAGGAACTGGCCGGAGGTGAGCATCGCCCGCGACGCGCCCGCGGTTATTTCGTAGGGGCCGTAGACCGATCGCTGGCCCATGGGCGTCCCGGTGTCCACGTTGAACGCGCCGACGAACGTCTCCCGGGAACCGAGACCTTCCGCCTCGATCTGGTGGCACAGGGTGCAGGATACGCCATCGTGGGCCAGCGCACGCACCTGCGGGGCCATACCCTGCCCCGGCTGCCAGGGTAGCTCCCCGAAGAACTCGAACGGCTGCCCCGCCGTGTGGGCCTGGAACCGGGCCATGGGCATGTGGCACTTCGAGCACTCGTCCTGGATGGCCACGGCGGCGCCCGGGTGATCCATGGTCTCGCGCTTGACCGCCGCCTGCCAGTACGGGTCCCGGGCGGAGTTCGCCATCATGGACGGGCGCCAGCTGGTGCCGAAGGAGAGATCCATCCCGGCGGGCGACGTGATCCCGTTGTGGCACGCCATGCACGTACCGGCCACGTCGAAGAGCTGCTGTTGCCCGGGCGTCTGCGCTGTCACCGGCGCTGTCAGAACGAAGAGCACTGCCGCGGCGGCTGCCGCTTTCAGGATCGTGTTGCTCATGGTCATCTCTTCCTCACCAGCCTTCGAAGAATCCGCCATCGAACCAGTCCCAGAGCACGTAGAGGTAGACTTCCGGCTCCCGGTTCGGATCGTCCACGGGGATCCGCACGGCCAGATTGGCCATGACGTGCTGCCGGGTGTTCAGCGTCACCTGTATCTGAGGCACCACGTCCCAGTGGGTTGCGGCACCGCTCTCCAGCGCACGGGCCCCCAGGACCTCCACCATGGGGGACCACGCCCGGCCGAACTGCCCGCTCGTGAACGTCTTCCCCAGCGCGGCCCGCCAGAATGCCTCTCTCTCGGCCCGGTCCGTGTCCACAGGCACCTCACCACCCACCATGACGTGCAGGAATGCGTCGGCGGGCAGGAGTTGGCCGAAGGAGACGAAGGGCTCGAAGATCGTAGTCCCGCTCCCCACACCGTCGTCCTCATCCCCCAGTGGCAGAATCACCTCGCCGGCCAGACTCAGGATCGAGCCGTTCCCGGCGTTGTGCCACACGGCGTGCTTGACCCCCAGTGCGATATCGCCGAAGCCGCCGCTCCAGCCACCGGTGGCCGGATCCTCGAAGACGTCGTACGGCACCACAAGCTCCCACTGGCTCCGGGCGCCGAACCGCGTCTCGTACACGATCTCGTTGCTGAAGGCCATGGGCGACCCGGTGGTGCTCCCCACCGTGTAGACCGCCTCATCCTCGGGGTACGCCTTCTCCGTGAACATGGCCCGCGGCAGGTTCAGCTCCCCCGGGGGCCACGACGCGTCGCCGCAGAACGTCCGGATGTAGTCCACCGCCTTCTGCAGCTCCGCCACCGAATGGGCACCGCCGAAGGCCGGCATGGTGTGGCCGAAACCCCGAACCGGCCCCCCGGCGTATGCCACGCCCACCCAGTCGCCGTCCGGCTCACGCGACGCGAAGCTGCAGTCCGTGAAGTCCGGCAGCGGGGCCTCGAAGCCCACCTGGGTCCGGGGGGCCCCCGTCCCGTCCATGCCGTGGCACGCGGCGCACGTGGCCTGGTAGATCTCACGGCCGGTCCGGTCAGGGTCCTGCTCCGGCGCGGCGTCGGCGGGGCTCACCGCCATGATGGTCCCGGTGATCAGGCCGGCCGCCAGCAGCAGCGGCCCGGCTCCCGTACGGTTCCCGTGCATCGTTGGCTCCTCACGAAGGAGTCCGACCTGCGGGTGGTGCCCGGAGACACCACCGCCTCCCCGATGAAAGCTAGGTCCCGTACGCCGGAGCGCACGTCGGAATTTCCACCACAACGCCCGGGAGGGGCAATGGCGTGTAGGGGATTACACCGCAGAGCGTCAGCGCCAGGCGTCGCCGTGCTCCTCGGCGAAGGTCCGGAAGCTCGTGGGCGTCCGCCCCAGGAGGTTCTCCATCTCCGGCGACACTCGCGCACGCCGACCCTCGCGGATGGCCGCCAGCAGGCTCGCAAACGTGTCCGCCCGGCCCTCCGACCAGCCGGCCTCTGCCAGCATGTCGTGCATCGTGGATTCTCCGATGGGCTCATAGCGGACCATGCGCCCCGTCGCTTCGCTGATGATCCCGGCCACCTCGCCATGCGTCAGCGGCTCCGGGCCCGTCAACGTGTACGCGCTGCCGAAGTGGGCCGCTCCCTGAAGCACCTCCGCCGCCACCGTCGCCACGTCCCGACTGTCCACGAAGCTCACGGGCGCCTTGTCCACCGGCAGCCGGAATACACCCTCTTCCCGGATCGACCGCGCCACGAAGCCCCGGGCGAAGTTCTGCATGTAGATGTTCGGCCGCAGCAGCGTCCACTCCACCCCCGTCTCCTGCAGCCGCCGCTCGATCCGCCGCAGCGCCAGCTGCTCCCGGGCCTCGATCCCCATGGCCGACAGCAGCACCACATGCCCCGAGCCCGACTGCACCGCCCAGTCCAGGAACGGAATCAGACGCTCGTTCCCCCGAGGGTCGAACGGCGGCGGCACCAGGAACACACGCTCCGCCCACTGCACCGCCTCGTCCCACGTGCTCGTCACGTTGTAGTCCAGCTCCACCACCTCCACGGCGCCACCGAACAGACCCTTCGCCTCCGCCGGCTGACGCGTCCCCGCCTTCACCTCCACACCCAGGTCCGCCAGACGACGCACCAGCGCCCTGCCCACCTTACCGGTCGCACCGGTCACCAGAATCTTCTCGGCCATGCCGCTAATGAAGCACGGCAGAACGGACGGTGCAAGGTCGATCGCCCGGGTCGGACCGGCGACCGGCCGGCCCCCTCCTCACGTCAGGAATGTGCTGACACGCGGGATATAGTTACGCGTAGGGAATATCCCGGCTTGACATAATTAACCCCAGTCAACCATTTTGTGAACGAAATCACGGTACGGACGGCCGGAAGATGGGCTGTTCCGGGTTTTGACAGCGTCGGTAGGAGGTTTGGGGCCCCGCGGCCGGACGATGACCCCCCGTTCGGAATCAGCGCGGTGGTTCCCGGCCTTCTCCGGCGTTGTCTTTGTTGGGTGGGTCCTTCCCCGCGGGTCAGTACCGCAGCATCACGGTCCGGACCGAGTCGCCCCGGATGACCAGGGTGTAGAGCCGGTCGTACTCCGACTCCAGGATCGGCGGGCCCCCGTCCCCACCCAGCGCCGCCGCCAGTGCCGGCGTGGTATTGCTATGACCGACCACCAGGACGCGCCCACCCCGCTCCCGCAGCGCCCGGGCGAGTGCCGGGAGGTTCGGCGGGTCGTAGAGGGTGGGCCGTACGCGGGCCGCCGCGGCCACCGGTCTCGCCGTGCTCCGGGTGCGCTCGTAGTCGGTGGTGTAGACGGCGTCGAGGCGTGCGTGGCTCAGGATCACTGTGAGCCAGCGGGCCCGGGCCATGCCCTCCGGCGAGAGGGCCGGGTTTCGGCTGCCGTCGGCGGTCTCGGCGTGGCGGACGAGGTAGATGACGGTGGGCTCGGGCACAGCCGAATCCGTTGGCGCGGCCTGGGCGGCTGTCGGTGTCGGAGCCCGGAACGTGGCGGCGAGGACCGCCAGGAGCGCCGCGGCGGCCCGGCGCCGGCGGTGCGCCCTGCGGCCGGGGGGTCGGTGGCGTCGCATACCGGAAAGCTGGGACGCACGGCGCCCCACCGCCAGAGTGCCCCGGCGGCCTGCGGTGGGCCACAGACTCCCGGGGAACGCAGAACCGCCCGCCGGCGGAGTCCTTTCCGACAGCGGGCGGTTGCTGTTCCTCAGATCTCAGGTCTCAGATCCCAGATCTATTCTATCCTAGTACCGGTAGTGCTCGGGCTTGTACGGCCCTTCCTTCGGCACGCCCAGGTACTCGGCCTGCTCGTCGGTCAGCTCGGTGAGGTTGACGCCGAGGTGCTCCAGGTGGAGGCGGGCGACCTCCTCATCCAGCTTCTTGGGCAGGACGTAGACCTTCTTCTCGTAGTCCTCGTTGTTCTGCCACAGCTCGATCTGGGCCAGCACCTGGTTGCTGAAGCTGTTGCTCATGACGAACGACGGGTGCCCCGTTGCGTTGCCCAGATTAAGGAGCCGGCCCTCCGACAGGACCATGACGCTGTGGCCGTCGTCGAAGGTGAACATGTCGTACTGCGGCTTGATATTGGTCCGCTCGGTGCGCTTCTTCAGCCCGGCCATGTCGATCTCGTTGTCGAAGTGGCCGATGTTGCCCACGATGGCCTTGTCCTTCATCCGGGCCATATGGTCCGCCGTGATGACGTCCTTGTTGCCGGTAGCGGTGATGAAGATATCGGCCGTCTCCACCACGTTCTCCAGCGTGTCGACGCTATAGCCTTCCATGGCCGCCTGGAGCGCCAGAATCGGATCGATCTCGGTGATCACGACCCGGGCGCCCTGCCCGCGCAGCGACTGGGCCGAGCCCTTCCCCACCTCGCCGAAGCCGCAGATCACGGCCGTCTTCCCGCCGATCATGACGTCGCTGGCCCGGTTGATCCCGTCCACCAGCGAGTGCCGGCAGCCGTAGATGTTGTCGAACTTCGACTTCGTCACGCTGTCGTTCACGTTGATGGCCGGGAAGAGGAGCGTGCCGTCGCGCTGCCGCTCGTAGAGCCGGTGCACGCCCGTAGTGGTTTCCTCGCTCACGCCCTGGATATCCGACGCGACCCGGGTCCACCGCTCCGGGTCCTTCTCCATCTCGCTGCGCAGCAGCTCGAGAATGACACCCCACTCTTCGGGGTCGGTGTCGGGGTCGTAGTCGGGAATCTCGCCGGCCTTCTCGAACTCGGTGCCCTTGTGGACCAGGAGCGTGGCGTCGCCGCCGTCGTCCACGATCAGGTCGGGGCCGCTGCCGTCGGGCCACATCAGCGCCTGGCTCGTGCACCACCAGTACTCATCCAGCGTCTCGCCCTTCCACGCGAAGACCGGGCAGCCCTGCGGGTTCTCCGCCGTGCCGTCCTTCCCCACCACCACTGCGGCCGCCGCGTGGTCCTGCGTGCTGAAGATGTTGCACGAGACCCAGCGGATGTCGGCGCCCAGGTCACGGAGCGTTTCGATCAGCACCGCCGTCTGCACCGTCATGTGCAGCGAGCCCATGATCTTCGCGCCCTCCAGCGGCCTCTCCTCGCTGTACCGGCGCCGGATCTCCATGAGCCCCGGCATCTCGTGCTCCGCCAGGTCGATCTCCTTGCGGCCGAACTCGGCGAGGCCGAGGTCGGCGACCTTGTAGGCCGGGCGAGCGTCCGTGTTCGTCTTGTTCTCTACCATCGTTGCCATCCCTATCTCCCTCACGTTGATTTGCGATCTCGGCTCTAGCTCGCCTTCGGACTCGTGTTCGGGGGGCGCTCGTCAGGCTCCGCGGCGCTCTTCGCGCCACCCGAGCCCGACTACCATCCCGACTACGAAGCTCTCGTCGCAGTAGCGACGAAGAGCAGTGGCCCGCTCGATTCCTCGTCCATCGGCAGATGCGTGTATCGAACCGAATCGAAGCCGGCCGCATCCGCCCACTCCCGTACCTGCGCCTCCGTGAAGCCCTGCCACAGGTGCCCCATCTCCTCCCGGTACTCCTCTCGACCGTGCGCCACCATGTCCACCAGCAGCACCCGGCCGCCGGGGGCCAGCACCCGCCGCGCCTCCGACAGCGCCGCCTCCGGCGCCGGTACGTAATGGAGCACGAGCGAGAACAGTGCCACGTCCAGCTCGCCCTCCTCCAGTGGCAGCGCCTCCAGCCGGCCCTCCCGCACTTCCACGTTCCCGGATTCCAGCCCTTCCATGCGACGACGGGCCGCCTCCAGCATGTCCGGCGACTCGTCCACCGCCACCACCCGGGCCACGTACGGCGCCAGCACCTCCGCCAGCTGACCGGTCCCACACCCCAGGTCGCCCACCGTCCACCCCGGGTCCAGCAGCGCCAGCAGTGCCGGAAACTCGGGATGGGCACCGAACAGCTCCTCCCGGAGACTGTCCCACTGCCCCGCCGCCGTCCGGAAGAACTCCTGCGACCGGGTCCGACGCCGCGCCACCATCTCCCGCGCACGCTCCCCGTCCTGCGCCGCTTCCGGCGAGTCCGCAAGCGACCCACGAACCACCTCCCACAACCGCCTCGCCTCCGGCTCCAGCCGGCTCGCCCGCCGGTAATACCGCTTCGTCCCCTCCGCCCGGCTCGTCACCCACCCCTCGTCCGCCAGGATCCGCAGGTGCCGGCTCACCGTGCTCTGCGGCAGCTGCAGCACCGCCACCAGCTCCGAAACCGTCAGCTCCCGACCCTCCAGGACGTGCAGCAGCCGCCCCCGCGTCTCGTCCGAAAGGGAGCTCAAGCGCTGGAAGACGGTAGCTTCATTCATATATCCGGATTGAATGATGAACCCTCTCCCGCCGGCGGTCAACCCCCGGGCCCTTCCCCCGAGCCCTGCCCCTGCCTGGCCCCCGGGCGCCGCTCACGCTCCGACCTCCGGGGCAGCCCCATCGCCCAACGGCCTGACGCGGAGCCCGCGGAGATATCGCCGCGGGCGCGGGGGCGGTCGCGGCCCGACCATATCCAACGTCCAGCGCTGAGTCCGAGACCACCCGGCTCGGGAGAAGTCCCCAAACAACGGCCCCCCACGCGTCATTTGGGGACTTCCATACACATATCGTAGGGAAATCCCCAAACAACGGAGCCGCTCCCTCGTTCATCGGGGAATTCCATACAAATATCGTAGTGAATCCCCCATCCACCCGATTCAGATACCATTGTTTGGGGGATTCTCCCGGAGGATTCTCCCGAACGAAGGGAACGCGGGAACCCAAACCCGCGTCTTCCGCGTCTTCCGCGCTCTCCGCGTTCCCCAAAACGCGGCGCCTGGTGGGGCGAGGAGGGGTGGGGACCCACCCGGATGCACGCCGCCCCGATATCGTCGCCGACATCGGGGCGTGGCGCACGCCTGGAAGGCTGGACGGGCCGATCGGGCCCGGCCCATGCCCGCTAGGCCAGCCTCACCAGCGTCTTCGTCAGGATCTCCCAGAAGGTCTGTACCGACGGGATGCGTACCTTCTCGTCCGGGGAGTGGGGGAACTCGATCTGGGGGCCGAAGGAGACCATATCCATGCCGGGGACCTTCTCGCCGATGATCCCGGTCTCGAGGCCGGCGTGAACGGCCTCCACCACCGGCTCCTTCCCCTTTACCTCCTCGAACGCCTCCTTGAGGACGGCCAGGACATGGGAGTCGAGGTCGGGCTTCCAGCCGGGGTACGGCGCCTCCTCCTCCACCTCGGCGCCGGCCAGGTGCGCGATGGCGCAGATCCGGCTGCGGAGCGCCTCCAGCTCGCTGCTTACCGAGGAGCGGGTGCTCATGAGTACCGTGAGCTCCGTCTCATCGAGGACGGCCCTGGCCAGGTTGGTGCTCGTCTCCACCAGGTCGGGGATCTCGTAGCTCATGGCGTCCACGCCGTGAGGCAGCCCGTGGACCAGGTGGAGTGCCCGCCACGACGACGACGGGTCCAGCACCTCATCGGGGGCGTCGTCCACCTCCAGCTTGAGCACCATGTCCGGCTCCACGGCGGAGTAGGCCTCCCTCACCGCCGCGTACTCCTCGCCCGCCCGGTGCTCGAAGTCGTCGACCTCGGCCTCGGGGAGCACGACGGTAGCCGTGGCCTCCCGGGGGATGGCGTTGTGCTTATCGCCGCCGGAGAGGGCGGCCAGGTGGAAGGGGGTCTCCCGGGCGCCGGCGTCGATCATCCGGGCCAGGAGCCGGACGGCGTTGCCGCGCTGCAGGTTGATGTCGATCCCCGAGTGCCCGCCCTTGAGTCCCCGGAGGGCGAGGGCCACGGCCTTCGTCCCCGGCGGGGTGGCGGTCCGGGAGACGGGGAGCGAGAGGTGGCTGTCGCCGCCGCCGGCGCACCCCACGGTAACGGCGTCCTCCTCCTCGGTGTCCAGGTTGAGGAGCTGGCGCCCGTTCAGCATGGAGCCGTCGAGCTGAGCGGCGCCGGTGAGCCCGCTCTCCTCGTCGATGGTGAAGAGGAGCTCGAGGGGGCCGTGGGCCACGTCGTCGCTCTCCATGAGAGCGAGCATGGCGGCCACACCGATCCCGTTGTCGGAACCGAGGGTGGTCCCCCTGGCGGTGAGCCACTCGCCCTCCTGCTCCGGCTGGATCGGGTCCTTCGAGAAGTCGTGCTCCACGTCGGAGTTCTTCTCGTTCACCATGTCCAGGTGGCTCTGGAGGATGGTGATATCCGCGTCGTCGTGCCCGGGCGAGCCGGGCTTCCGGACCACGACGTTGCCGGCGTCATCCACCTGGTGTTCGAGGCCCCCTCGCCCGGCCACCTCGAGCACGTACGCCCGCATCTGCTCCTCTTCCTTCGAGCCGCGGGGGATCTCCAGGATCCGGTCGAAATGGGCCCACAGTGCTCGGGGCTCAAGCTCCTTCACAAACGACATTTCTCTCCTCCGTTTCCGGGAGGTCCGTGGTTGGGTTCGGTCCTACGGGGGAATGATAGGGCGCTCCGGGGGTGGACGCGAGGCACTGGTACTCGGCCCTCGTGGTGTTACCATTCAGGAGAGGCTCCGGCGAGGCCGCACCCGCGAACGAGGAGGTGCGTATGCGCAGACGCCAGAGGATCGATATCCAGGAGATCGTGGTGCCCCTCGACGGGTCCGGCACCGCTGAATGGGCTCTGGCCCCCGCCCACGAGATCGCCGAGGCCGCCGGCGCGCGCGTCCGCCTGGTCCGCTGCCTGACTACGCTGGCCCGGGCCTTCCCCGATGTGACGGCCGCCGGTTATCTGGACGAGTGGGAGGAGCGGCAGCAGGCCCGGGAGGCCGAGTACATTGGCCGTATGGCCGGCCGGCTCCAGGAGGCCGGGGTCGACGCGGTGGCCGAGACGGTCTCCGGCGATGCGGCCCGCGGCGTGGTGAGCGCGGCGGACGAGGCCGACCTGGTGGTCATGACGGCACACGGCTGGTCCGGCCCCGAGCGGGCCTGGCTCGGACACGTGACCGACGCCGTGGTTCACCACATGCGCCGGCCGGTCCTCATCGTCCGGGCCGGAAGCGCCGACCCGCCGGAGCCGCTTCTGGGCGGGCGGGCTGCCATGACCCGGATCCTCGTGGCCACCGATGGCTCGGGTGCCGCACAGGCCGCCGAGCGGTACGCCGCCGGCCTGGCCGGGCTCCTGGGAGCGCGTCTCACCCTGTTCCGGGCCGTCCAGGCACCCGCGGGACCGTCGTCGCCCTACATCCCTCACGCCGCGATTTTGGACCGGGAGGCGGCCGACGAGCGGGAGGAGGAGGCGCGCCGGTACCTGGAGCGGCGGGCGGCGGAGCTCGGCGACCTGGAGACCGAGGTCCGTACGAAGGCCACCTACCACGTGGCCCGTGAGATCCTGGAGGCCACCGACGACGTGGGGGCCGCGCTCGTGGCCGTGGGCACCCACCGCGACAGCCGCCTCGCCCGGATCGTGTTGGGCAGTGTGGCCGACAAGGTGGTCCGGGGCGTCCGGGTCCCCGTGCTGGTAGCCCACACCGAGCGGGAGTGACCCGTTGGCCCGCACCTTGCTCTTGCTTAGGGCAAATGTTCAAGTACGACCGAACCGAGTGCTGACCATCGAAAGGAAGCTTCAGGATGATTACGCATCCGAAGAGTTTGGGACGTCTGGCTCTGGCTCTGGCGTTGGTGATCCCCTTCGCGGCGTGTGACCAGGGGCCGTCACCGGAGGTCGAGGCAAGGATCGACAGCCTCCAGGCCGCCCGGGACAGCCTGACCCGCCAGCTGGCGGAGCGGACCGAGACCATCCAGCAGCTGTCGAGCAGCCTCGAGGAAGCGGCGGCCGAGGTCTCCGAGACCGGGGTCGCGGAACCGGAGAACCTCCAGGATCGCATCGCCTCCATGACCGAGAATCTGCGTAGCACGCGTGCGCAGCTCGACGAGGCGCAGCGCCGGCTCCAGGTGGTGAGCAGCCGCTCCACCCGCCTCCGCGACTCCCTCAACGCCGTGATCACCGACAGAGACGAGGCGCTGGCCATGCAGCGCGACTCCGTGGATCAGCTTCTCACGTCGCTGGACTCCCTCTCGGACCGGGTCGGGATGCTCTCGACGCAGGAGACCGACCTCTCCGACGCCCTGAGCGAGCTGGAGGACAAGTACTACACCGTCCACGTGGCCATCGGCACGCGGGATGAGCTGATGGAGCAGGGCATCATCGAGGCCGAGGGTGGCGCTCGAGTGCTCCTCATCCTCTGGAAGGCCGGCGAGACGCTGGTCCCCGCCCGGGACCTGCCCGACGCTGCGTTCCAGGATATGGACTTCCGGGAGACGTCCACGATCCAGCTGCCGCAGCCCGGCACGTACACGGTCATCTCCCGGCACAACCCCGAGTACATGCAGGCCACGCTGAACGAGGACGGGCAGTTTACCGGAGAGACGCTCGAGATCACCGAGCCGGAGCATTTCTGGCAGGCGTCCCGGTACCTGATTCTGATGCGCGAGGAGTAGCACCATGGCGGGTGGGGACCAGGAGCTGAGAGGGCCGGACCTGTCGGGCGGGGTCGCCCTATCGCAGTTGACAGACGGCGACCCATTCGTCGGCCACCTGGACGGCGAGCAGGTCCTGCTGTACCGGGACGGCGACGATGTCTCGGCCATCGGCGCCACATGCACCCACTACGGCGGTCCGCTCGGTGACGGGCTCGTCAAGGACGGGACGGTCCGGTGCCCCTGGCACCACGCCTGCTTCTCGCTGAAGACCGGGGAGGCCACGGGCGCCCCGGCGCTCAACCCGGTGCCACAGTGGCACGTGGAAGTCCGGGACGGCCGCGTCACCCTGGGCGAAAAGCACGAGCACCACCCGCTCGACGCCCGGGGGCGGACCGCCGACGCCCCGGAGCCGGTGGTCATCATCGGCGCCGGTGCGGCCGGGAGCGCCGCCGCCGAGATGCTCCGCCGGGAAGGGTACGACGGCCGGATCATCATGATCGATCCCGACGAGGCCGCTCCCTACGACCGGCCCAACCTCTCCAAGGACTACCTGGCCGGGAACGCACCCGAGGAGTGGATCCCGCTCCGCCCGGACGGCTTCTACGAAGACCGGGGGGTCCGGCGGGTCGTCGATCGGGCCGAATCCATCGATGCGGACGCCCGAACGGTGCGGCTGGGCTCCGGGGACACCGTCGAGTACGGCGTCCTCCTCCTGGCCACCGGCGGCGTGCCCCGGACGCTCCGGGTGCCCGGCGCCGACCGGAGCCACGTCCATACGCTGCGGTCGCTGGCCGACACCCGGACGATCATCGACGCCGCCGAGTCGGCCTCCGCGGCGGTGGTGGTCGGCGCCAGCTTCATCGGGATGGAGGTGGCGGCGTCACTCCGGGCCCGGGAGCTCGACGTCACCGTCGTCGCCCCCGAGACGGTCCCGTTCGAGACGACGCTGGGCCCCGAGCTCGGCGAGGCCATTCGCGCGGCCCACGAGGAGAACGGCATCACGTTCCACCTGGGCAGCACCGTGGCCGAGATCACCGACCAGGCCGTGGTCCTGGACGACGGCGCCGAGCTGCCCGCCGAGCTCGTGGTGGTGGGCGTGGGCGTGGTCGCCGACACGGCGCTGGCCGAGAGCGCCGGCCTCGACACCGACGACGGCGTGCTGGTGGACGAGCAGCTCCGGTCCAGCGACCCGCGCATCTTCGTGGCCGGCGACATCGCCCGGTGGCAGGACGCGCGCACGGGCGAGCGGAAGCGGATCGAGCACTGGGTCGTGGCGCAGCGCCAGGGCCAGGCCGCGGCGAAGAATATCGTCGGCAGGGGCGAGCCCTTCCGCGACGTCCCCTTCTTCTGGACCCACCAGTTCGATGTGTCGGTGGCGTACGTGGGCCACGCCCCCGACTGGGACGAGACCGAGGTCGATGGCGAGCCGCGCAGCGACGCCGCCGTCCGCTACCTGCGCGACCGGCGGCTCCGGGCGCTGGCTACCGTGGGCCGGCCGGAGCTCAGCATGGAGACGGAAGCCAAGATGGAGGAGTAGCCGGAAGGCCGGGAAACGGAGGGCCGGGGATTCGAACCCCGATGGGCTTGCGCCCGGCGGTTTTCAAGACCGCTGCCTTACCAATTAGGACTAGCCCTCCCGGGAGCACGGTACCCTGACCGGGCCCGCGCCGTTCCGGCAGGGTATGGTCGCGCAGATCTGAAGTGTAGCGGCGACCGAACGTACCCGAAAGATCTTGATCCCCGACGCCGATTGTTGCACCGTTCAATTACCAGCGGCGACGCGGGCCGACGGACGGCCCCTCGACCCGGACCCCGGACTTCCCGCTGTGTTCGCGGCGGCAGAGTCCGGGGCCATGACCCTCGGATGAGGGCACGCTTGGGGTGCAAACGGCGCGTCGACTGCGGTCGGTAAGGGCGGTGAGACCCGCTGCCCGACCCGGACTGTGGCAGGGTCAAGGAGGTACCCGGCATGCCACCGGGCAAACACATCAGGCCCGGGACGGTTTAGCGAAATCCGTCCCGGGCCTTCGTGTGTCCGGATGCCGGGTCCGGTGGCGCTGCGGCGTCAGTCCGGCCGCTCCCGGACCACGTCCTCCGGCGCCTTGTCATCCCGGAGCCCGAGGAACCGGGGATGGCGCAGCTTGCCGTCGTCGGTCCACTCGGTGAATCCGATCTCGCCCACCAGTTCCGGCGTGATCCAGTGGGCGTCCTTCTCGCCGATCTCCTCCGGTCGGTCGAACGGCTGGGTCTTCCGCTCCAACGAGTCCATCCGGTCCCGCAGACGACGGAGAGTGTCGTCGTCGTACCCGGTCCCCACCTTGCCGGCGTAGACCAGGTCGTCGCCCTCGTAGTACCCCACCAGGAGCGCGCCGAAGCCGACCCGCTCGCCCTCGGGGTCGGTGAACCCGCCGATGACCAGCTCCTGGCTCTGGACACACTTGAGCTTCAGCCACTTCTTCGACCGGGAGTGCACGTAGGTCGATGAAGCGTCCTTGGCGATAAGCCCCTCCCAGCCGGCGTCGCACGCCTCGGCGAGGAACGCCTCGCCTTCCTCGTTCCGGTGGCTGGTGAACCGGATCGGGTCCCCGTACTCGAGGGCCTCACGCAGGAGCCGTTTCCGGTGGCGGAGCTCGACGGCGGTGACGTCGTACCCGTCGATGTGAAGGATGTCGAAGAGGTAGTAGTAGACGTCGATCTCGGAGGCCCGGGCCTCCTCGGGGTCCTGGATCTGGCTCCGACCCTGGAGCCGGGAGAAGCTGGTCACGTCGCCTTCGAACGCCACCACCTCCCCGTCGACGACGAACGAGCCGTCCCGACCCTCCAGCGCCTCCACCAGCTCCGGGTAGCGGACGTTCTGGTCCTTCCGGTTACGGGACAGGAGCTGCACGTCGGAGCCGTCCTTGAACGCCAGCACGCGGACGCCGTCGAGCTTCCGCTCGTAGATCCAACCGGGGTCGCTGAACGGCTGGTCGGTGAGGGTGGCCAGCATGGGCGCGGTCCAGTCCGGGAAGCCCGCCTCCTCCAGCGCGTCTCGGGCCTCGTCGCCCAGGATCTCCCGGGGGTCCGTCACGACGACGTCACTCCTCCCCGGGTCCGTCGCGCTCCACGTCTCCGCCGTTCCCACCCTCCTCTTCGGCCACCTCCTCCAGTGTGCGGCCGGTCTTCACCGAGGCGGGCTCGGTGCTTACGGGGTTGCGGCGGGCGTCGGCCTCGTCGTCGTCCATCTTGACCAGGAGCCACATCTCCTCGTCCCGTCCCTCCATGCGGGTCAGCGCGTAGCCGCCGGCCAGCTTCTCGCCGCCCTCGAGCCGGAGGGTGACGTGGCCATCGGTGACCTGCTCCGCCACGGGGACGGGTTCGCCGTCGTCGTCTTCCTTCAGGTTGGTGTAGGTGCCCCGATCCCAGACGATCACCGTGCCCGCGCCGTACTCGTCCTCGGGGATCACACCCTCGAAATCGGCGTACTCTACCGGGTGATCCTCGGTGGGCAGGGCGAGCTGCTTCTCCGACGGGTCGGTGGACGGGCCCTTGGGCACCGCCCATGACTTGAGTACGCCATCCGCCTCGATCCGGACGTCGAAGTGGTGGCTCGAGGCATCGTGCTCCTGGACCACCCAGATCGGCGCCTCCGGCAGCCCGGACCGCGCCGCCGGCTCGCCCGCGGGCTCATCGGTCCTGCGGAAGTCGCGCTTCTCCTGGTATTCCTTCATGGACCCGCTCATGGTCACTCCCGTGTGGGGGTCGCCGGCCCAACGGTGCAATGGGTGTTCCACGGGGCTGCTCACACTCCGGGGTGACAGCGACGGGCGGTGCGGGACGACCACAGATGAATAGAACGGCCACGGATGAATAGAGGACCGCAACGCGGTAGCCTGAACGGAGCCGACCCACCCTCCCATCGTTGCAGAAAATCGTTCGAACGTGAACGAACTATTCTCGCCAGTCAATAGTTAAGTTGTTGGTGGACAACAGCTTGGACTCCAGATGTGGAAAGTCGTTCGTTCACGTTCGAACGTTCTCGCATCGAGAGGACCGGCAACGCGGCTTCGCGAGCTGCCCACCCTTCGCCATTGCTCACCCCCCATGTCCTTCCCTACCCTACGTGCATGGAATACACGAAGCTGGGCAGCAGCGGCCTCACAGTATCCCGCATTGCCCTCGGCTGCATGAGCTACGGCACGTCGGAGTGGCGGCCGTGGGTCCTGGACGAGGACGACGCTCGCCCGTTCTACCGACGGGGCATCGAGGCGGGGATCAACTTCTTCGATACGGCAGATATGTACTCGCTCGGGGTGAGCGAGGAGGTGACGGGTCGGGCGCTCCGGGAGTATGGGGTGCGGGAGGAGCTGGTTATCGCCACGAAGGTCTTCCACGCAATGGGCGAGGGGCCGAACCGGCAGGGGCTGTCGCGGAAGCATATCGTGGAGTCGTGCGAGGCGAGTCTACGTCGGCTCGGGATCGAGGCCATCGACCTCTACCAGATCCACCGGTTCGACGCCCACACACCGCTGGAAGAGACGCTGGCGGCGCTGGACCACCTGGTGAGCGCCGGGAAGGTCCGCTACATCGGCGCCAGCTCGGGGTACGCCTGGCAGCTGGGCCGGGCGCTGGGGCTGTCCGACCGGAACGGCTGGGCCCGATTCGTCTCCATGCAGAACCACTACAACCTGATCTACCGCGAGGAGGAGCGGGAGGTGATCCCGCTATGCCGGGAAGAGGGGCTGGGACTCATCCCGTGGTCGCCGCTGGCCCGGGGTCACCTGGCCGGCGCCCGAGCCTCGTTCCAGGACCGGTCATCGACGAAGCGGGCCGAGACCGACCACTACGGCCACGCCCTCTACAACGGCCCCGGAGATACGGAGATCATCGACGCGGTGGAGGAGGTGGCCGCCGGCCGTGGAGTCTCCATGGCGGAGGTGGCCCTGGCCTGGCTGCTGTCGAAGCCGGGGGTGGCGGCGCCGATCGTCGGTGCCACGAAGCTGGACCACCTGGATACCGCCATCCGGGCGGTGGAACTCGAGCTCGGCTCAGGAGAAGTGGAGCACCTGGAGGCGCCCTACCGTCCCCATGCGATCATGGGACATTGAAGAGAGCGTGAGCGCGAAATGACCGGTCTCTTCTTCGTTCTGGGCCTCGGGCTGCTCATCGGCGGCGCCGAGATGCTGGTCCGGGGGTCCTCCCGGATCGCCGCGGCCGCCGGGATCAGTCCGCTGGTGGTGGGACTGACGGTGGTGGCCTTCGGGACCAGTGCGCCGGAGCTGGCGGTCACTGCGGCGGCCTCGTTCCGTGGCGATCCCGACCTGGCACTGGGCAACGTGGTGGGGAGCAACGTGCTGAACGTGCTCCTGATCCTGGGCGCCTCGGCCCTGGTGGCGCCGCTCCTGGTCCAGAAGCGGCTGGTCCGCCTCGAGGTCCCCTTCATGATCGGCATGACCGCGCTGGTGGTGGCGCTGAGTCTGAACGGCGTCATCTCTCGCCTCGAAGGGGCGTTCCTTTTCATCGGCGGACTCGTCTACACGGCGGTGCTCGTGGTCCGGGCCCGGGCGGTGGCCCCACCGCTCGCCGACCGGACCGCGACGTTCACAACCGGGGCGGTGGCCGTGAATACGGCGCTGGTCCTGGCGGGGCTCGGGTTCCTGGTCCTGGGCTCCCAGTGGATCGTGAATGGTGCCCAGTCGATGGCGGCGGCGCTGGGCGTCCCGGAGCTGGTCATCGGGCTGACGGTGGTGGCCGCCGGCACGTCGCTCCCCGAGCTGGCCACATCGGTGGTGGCGAGCATCCAGGGCCACCGGGACCTCGCCGTGGGCAACATCATCGGGAGCAACATCTTCAACCTGCTGATCGTGCTCGGGGCGGCGTCGGCGATCTCACCGATCGGGGTGGAGGTCCCGCTGTCGGCGCTGACGTTCGACCTGCCGGTGATGCTGGCGGTCTCGCTGGTCTGTCTGCCGATCTTCATCACGGGCCTCAAGATCGACCGGCTCGAGGGGTTCATCTTCCTGGGCTTCTACGTCATCTACACCACGTACCTGGTGCTGGACGCCGCCGACCACCACGCGCTCTACGCGCTCCAGGATGGGATCCTCTTCGTGGCGCTCCCCCTCACGCTGCTGACGCTGGCCGCCGCGGCCATACGGAGCGAACGCCCGGAGGAAACCGACCGCGGATAAAGGAGCGCGCGGCCGAGCCCCGGTCGCCGGGCGGGTGAGTTCGGCTCCAGACACGTGGGCCGGCTCTCCACCGGCGTGCCGGCGGGCCTCGTCGTCGCTCAGAAGCTCCGTACCAGCTCGGCGACCCGATCCAGCGCCGCCTCCAGCTCCTCGGCGGGGATCCCGATCCCCAGGCGCAGGTACTTCCCGAGCTCGAAATGGGCGCCGGGCACCACAAGCACGTCGTGCTCGGTGCGGAGCCGCTCCGCCAGATCCATGGACTCGATGGGCAGGTCGTACGACGGGAAGCAGACGCCGCCGGCCTCGTGCCCCGACAGATGGAACCGCCCGACGTGCTCGACCCACCGCTCCACCACCTCGAAGCCTTCGCGGATAATGTTCCGGGCCCGCTCGATGAGCCGGGGCCGGACGTCGTCACGGAGCGCGTAGGCCGCGAGCGTATCCGTGAGGAGACCCGTCGAGATGGTGGTGTAATCCTTTCTGGCCCACAGCTCCTCCGGCAGTCCGTCTGATCGACCCACCCCGGCCGGCCCGGCCGGTGCCACGACCCAGCCGATCCGGAGCCCCTGGAGCCCGTACGCCTTGGAAAGCGACCCGGTGGCGATGATCCGTTCGTAACGGCCGAAGAGCGACGGCGTCTCCGCGCCCTCCCGCTCGGCCCCCATGTAGACCTCATCGGCCAGGACCCAGGCGCCGCAGCGCTCGGCGGCGCCGATCACCGCGGTCAGGGAGGTCTCGTTCAGGCGGATCCCGGTGGGGTTCTGGGGGTTCGTGACCACCACGAGCCGCGTGCCCTCGTGGATGGCCCGGGCCACGTCCTCCGGGTCGACCTGCCAGCCGTTCTCCTCGCGAAGCGGGATCCGGCGGACTTCCGCACCGAGAGCGTCGGCGATCCCGGGAAGCTGCATGTACGTGGGTGTGAGCACGGCCACAGTGTCGCCGGGGCGCACGAGCCGCCAGGCGGCGATGAAGTTGGCCTCGGCGCTGCCATTGGTAACGATCACCTGGTCGGCGGCGGCCCCGGGGTAGAGTGCAGCAACGCCCTCCCGTAGCGCTCGGGTACCGTCTGTCTGACCGTAGGAGAGCGGGGTCTCGAGCGCCGCCTCCGTGGCATCGGCGAGGTCGAGGAACTCCCGGAGAGTCAGCGGGTGGACGCCGCTGTCGCTCAGGTTGTAGCGGACGGTGTTCTCGTAGTGGCTCTGCCACCGCTCCATCACGAACGGCTTCATGAGGTTCTGGCTCCCGGCTGGATTCGACGACGGATGCCGAATATCCCGCCGTCGCCGCCGCGGAGCAAACGCCCCGCAGTCCGGCGACACCGGGTCAGGGGCCACCAGGGCGACGGGAGGATCACCCGGCCGTCCGGAAGTCCGGGTCGCCCGGGCCCCGGTCAGGCCGCGTCGGTGCCCTGGAGCTCGCCCGTCATACCGGCATGACACGCCGGGCAGATCCCGTGGGTGACCTCCGGGACCTCCCGGTCCAGGAAGAGCCCGAGCCGCTCGGCCGCCGTATCCGCCTCGAGCCAGAGCCCGGGGCCGGCGGCGATACGGTTGCACCAGCTGCACATGCGAATCGGCTGTCGGCTCCGGCGCCCGACCCGTTCGAGGAACGGCAGGGCGTCGCGCTCCCCCTCACCGAGGAGGCGGGTGCGTACCACCAGCGTGCCGTCGGCTTCCGGCTCCCCGGTCCAGGTCATGAACCGGCGGACGTCCGGCGCGTCACAGCGGAAGGGCAGCTCCATGATCTCCGACGCCTCCCGGGAGCGGTCGAGGACCGTGTCCAACAGTGCCCGGGTCTGGGCGCCATCCACGAACTCGGCCAGCGGGCGCCCGACCACGTGGGACCGGGTGGCGCCCTGCGCATCGTTCTCCAGGGCGAACTCGTCCCAGCCGGGGCCCACGTCCAGGATCCGGTTGTCAGCGTCCAGCGCGTACCACCACTCAGCCACGGCTCCCTCCGGTTGTATGGTTCAGGCACCGGCTCGAGCCGATGCGCTCCTCCCATATTAAGTGTCGGGACCCCGGCGCGAACCTTTTAGCGCCCGACCGCTGGGCCGGACCCCCGACCCCAGGCCCGGTTGTCGGCCCGGTGCGGTCGGCCCCACATTGATCCCGGCCCAAGCCGCACTGCGCGCGGCGGTCTCTGCGCGCAGTCGTCCGACCCTGGAGTCCGACCCGCCATGCACCACGACCACGACACCCTCTCACAACGACGCCTCGCCGGCCTCCTCGCCGGACCGATTCTCTTCCTGGCGCTCCTCCTGCTCCCGGCGCCCGATGGGATGGGACCCGCGGCATGGCGAACGGCGGGCGTTGGGCTCCTCATGGCCGTCTGGTGGGTGACCGAGGCGATCCCCATCTCCGCCACGGCGCTCCTCCCGCTGGTCCTCTTCCCGGTCCTGGGCGTCACGGACATCGGGGATACCGCGGCGCCGTACGCCAATCCCATCATTTTCCTGTTTATGGGCGGGTTCATGATCGCCCAGTCCATGCAGCGATGGGGGCTGCACCGCCGCATCGCCCTGTCCGTGGTCCACGCCCTGGGTACCCGGCCCCACCGCCTGGTCCTCGGCTTCATGGTGGCCACGGCGTTCCTCAGCATGTGGGTCAGCAACACCGCCACCGCCGTCATGATGATGCCCATCGGCCTCTCGGTAATCGGGCTCGTCGCTCCTCCCGCCGGCGACCCGGGGGAACGCCACACACCCGGCGAGGACCTCCCGGGCCGGCTCAACTTCGGCACCGCGCTGATGCTGGGGATCGCCTACGCCGCCAGCATCGGCGGCCTTGGCACTCTCATCGGCACGCCACCCAACGCCCTCCTGGCCGGGTTCCTCCAGACCAGCTACGGATTCGAGGTCGGGTTTGCCCGGTGGATGCTCGTGGGCGTGCCCCTGACCGTGGTGGCGCTGCCCCTGGTCTGGATCTATCTGACACGGGCTGCGTTCCCTATAGGAATCACCCAGATCCCCGGGGGACGGGCCATGATCCGCGACGAGCTGGACGAGCTCGGCCCCGTCGGCCCTGGGGAGTGGCGGGTGGGGGTCGTTTTCGGACTCACGGCGCTGGCGTGGATCCTCCGACCCCTCCTCGACGACGTGGTGCCGGGGCTCTCGGACGCCGGGATCGCAATGACCGCCGCGCTGGCCCTCTTCCTGACCCCCGTGGACCGACGCAAAGGGACCTTCGCGCTCAACTGGGAGACGGCCCGCGGGCTGCCGTGGGGCGTCCTCATCCTCTTCGGCGGCGGCCTCAGCCTGGCCGCCGCCGTGACCCGGACGGGGCTCGCCGAGTGGATCGGAACCGCCCTCTCCGCCCTCGACGCCTGGCCCACCGCGCTGCTGGTGGCCGGCGTGACCGCCGTGATCATCTTCCTCACCGAGCTCACGAGCAACACGGCCACCGCCGCGGCGTTCCTGCCGATCCTCGGACCGCTGGCCCTGGCGCTGGGCGAGAACCCGCTCCTGCTGGCGGTGCCGGCGGCGCTCGGGGCGAGCTGCGCGTTCATGATGCCCGTGGCCACGCCGCCCAACGCCATCGTCTACGGGAGCGGCTACATCACTATCCCCCAGATGGCGCGGGCCGGAGCGGCGCTGAACGTCGCTTTCATCCTCCTCATCACCGGACTGGCCTACACGGTGATGCTTTGGGCGCTCGGTGTGGCACCCGGGGTGGTGCCGAGGTGGGTAACCTGAGGGTAGTCTTGACGGACTTGGTTTTCCACAATTCTAACGGACCTGGTTTTCGTTTTTACGATTTGGCCGGTCCAATCATGCGCCTGGCCGAATTCGCCATACGGGTGTCCTGGTTGCCGCCATCTGCGGTGGTGGTCCATCGTCCATGCCAGGAGACCGTTTGGGGGGGCTGGGGGGTCGGGCGGCGCGGTGCGAGCCATGGCGTATGTGCCAGCAGCGAACCGCCACCATGTCAGAAAAAATGTAAAATGTGAAACCCGGTCCGTTGTCGATGCTACAACAGCGGCGTCAGGAGCCGGGCCACGTTGTCCGCCACCTTCCGCACCACCCCCCGCCTCCGCCACGCCTGCTTCGACAGCCGCTCTGCCTTCTCCAGGTATTCGGCCTGGAGATAGTGGAGCTGGGACGCGAAGTCGGTGTCGTAAACCAGGAGGGCCAGCTCGAAGTTCAGCGAGAAGCTCCGGACGTCCAGATTCGCCGACCCGACGATGGCAAAATCCCGGTCCATGGTGAGCGTCTTGGCATGCAGGAGCGCGCCGGGGTATTCCCGGATCTCGACCCCCACGTCGAGGAGGTACGGGTAGTGGGACCGCCCGGCAGCGGCCGCCAGCCCGTGATCACTCTTCTTCGGCACCACCAGGACCACCTCCACGCCCCGCACCGACGCCGACCGCATGGCCGCCAGCATGGACTCGTCGGGCACGAAGTAGGGCGTGGTCAGCACTACGCGATCGCGGGCCATCTGCAGCGTCTGGAGAATCACGTCCAGCAGCGGGGTCCGGTCCATGGACGGGGCAGTGGGCAGGAGCGACGCAGTCACGTCGCCGTCCGGCTGCAGCCCCTGCATCGGCGGGAAGTAGTCCACGTCGTCGGGAAGCGGCGACACGCTGAACGCCCAGTCGCCGAGGAAGACCTCCTGGAGGTCGTAGACTACCGGTCCCTCGATCCGGACCGACGCGTCCATCCAGTCACCGTACGCTTCTTTCCCCGGGTAGACGGGATCCGTCAGGTTGTGGCTGCCCAGGTATCCGATGCGGCCGTCCACCACGGTGAGCTTCCGATGGTTACGCAGGTCCAGCCGCGCGACCATGGCCCGCAGCGGGTTCACCGGCAGCGCCGCAGCGAGCTCTACGCCCGCCTCCCGGAGCCGGTCGGCCAGCCGTCCCCTCAGGAACCGCCGGCTCCCGGCGGCGTCCAGAAGCATCCGGCACGCCACCCCACGCGCCCGCGCCCGGATCAGCGCCTCGGTCACCGCCGTGGTGAGCGGGTCGTCCTTGTAGTCGTCCGCGATGTAGAAGAGGAGGTGGCAGTGATGGGCCGCGACATCAATGTCCTCCACCATCCGGCTGAACAGCTCCCGGGGGTCGTCCATGAGCTCGATGCGGTTGCCGCTCCGGGGCTCACGAGCCCCGACCGAGCCGGCGAGGTTGGCCAGCAGCTGATGGCGCTCGGGGACCGATGCCGGCTCCCGCTCGGCGAACTGCTGCCGGAGCTCCGGCGATCGGCTCATGGCTTCCCGCAGGTGGAGGTACCGCTCCGACCGCCGCTTCCCGAGACGGACCTCGCCGAACATCAGGTACGCGACGGCACCGACGAACGGCACGAACGCCACCACCACCAGCCAGGCGAGCGCTGCGTTCGCCGCCCTCTTTCGGGTCACGATGACCACGAACATGGTCAGTCGGACCACCCATTCCGCAACAAAGAGCCATCCCATGACCCAGGACGATAGCGCGTGGCCGGGCCTGGTGCCACACGCCCCGCAGCCGCTTCAGTACGGGCTCGGCGCCCTTCGGCCCCGGCTCGGCGCCCTTCGGCCCCGGCTCAGCGCCCTTCGGTCACGGCTCAGCGCCCTTCGGCCTGCAGCAGCGCCTGTCGGAACTCGGCCAGCGGAACGGCGCCCTGCACCCGACGACCGTTCACGAAGAAGGTGGGCGTGGCTGACACGCCCGCAGCCGCCGCGATCTGCTCCGCTCGATCCAGCCCGGCTCGGGGATGCTCATCGCCGTAGCAGGCGTCGAAGGCGGGTCCGTCGCCACCCGCGTCCTCCACGTACCGCCGGAACACCGGTCGCGGGTCGCCCGACCGCCATTGCGGCTGTCCGGAGAAGAGCGCCATGTGCGTGGCCCAGAAGACCGCCTGCCCCTGCTCCGCCGCGCACGACGCCGCCAGCGTCGCCTCCTCGCTATTGGCGAACTTGCCCAGCACGAACGGCATGTGCACCCAACGGACCCGACCGGCCTCGATGAACTCGCTGTACAGCCGGGGGAAGGTCTCCCGCGTGAACCGCTGGCAGTAGGCACAGCCGTAATCGCTGAACTCCACCACCGTCACCGGCGCCGCCTCGTCGCCGATGATGTGCCCCACTTCCTTCAGCTCCATCCACCCGAGCTCCGGCCGGGGCGCGGCTGCGACCTCCCTCGTGGGCTCACGACCCGCCTCCCCCAACAGACCGTCCACGTCCGCCACCAGCTCCGCCTCGTCGTACACACCCACCACCGTCCGGCGGATCCGACCTTCCGTGTCGATCAGGATCGACGTCGGCAGCGTACGCGCACCGCCGAACGCCTGCGCCGCGTACTGCGTCGCCCGACCCACCATGTAGTCGATCTCGCGCTGCTCCAGGAACCACTGGATCTGGTCATCCGGCAGCCGGTCCGTGCTCAGTCCCAGGATCGCGAAGCCGTCGTCCCGACGGGCCTCGTACACCCGCTGGAACCCCGGCATCTCCACCCGGCACGGCGGACACCACGTGGCCCAGAAGTTCACCAGCACCACCTGCCCCCGCAGTTCGCTCAACGACAGCGTGTTCCCCTCCAGCAGCTGCACCGCCACGTCCGGCGCACGCTCACCCGCCGGCTCCGCCGCCCGCCCCCACCCGTAGGCCAGGCCGACGCCGGCCATCAACACCACCGCCAGCGCCCCGACCCACACCTTCCGATCCCGCCAGTTCACGCTCATTCCCTCGACACGGCTCCCGTCCACGTTCGCGACACAGGGTCACTCTTGATGCCCTCTATATAACTATATGGTGATCCGCTCCCCCACGGTAGGCCGTCAGCAGATCCGGGGCAGCTGCTCGCCGGAGAGCATCTCGACGACGCGCATGCCGCCGATCCGGCTCTTCTGGAGCACCTTTCCCGGGTGCTCGGCCACGACGGACCCGATGCGGGCAGCCCGTCCGCCCAGGGCGTGGCTCCCGAGCACGTCGAGGGCGTGGTCGGCACGGTCTTCGGCGACGAAGGCCAGAAGCTTGCCCTCGTTGGCCACGTAGAGGGGGTCGAGGCCGAGGATCTCGCATGCGCCCCGGACCTGATCCTCGACGGGGATGGCGGCCTCGTCGAGGACGATGCCGACGCCGGCGCTGTCGGCGATCTCGTTGACGGCGCTGGCCACACCACCGCGCGTGGGGTCGCGGAGGACGTGGAGACCATCACCGAGGGCGGTCAGCAGGTCGTGGACCATCCCCCAGAGGGAGGCCGAGTCGGTCTCCAGCGCGGTCTCGAATTCGAGCCCTTCGCGGACGCTCATGATGGCGATCCCGTGGGTGGCGATGGGTCCGCTGACCAGGACGGCGTCGCCGGGCCGTGCACGGCTCGGCGCGATCTCTACGCCATCGTCCACCACACCGACCCCGGTAGTGTTGACGAAGACGCCGTCGCCCTTCCCCCGGTCCACCACCTTGGTGTCTCCGGTCACGATCCGGACGTCGGACTCGGCCGCCGCGGCGCCCATGGAGGTGGCGATGGTCCAGAGGTCGGCCATGGGGAACCCTTCTTCGAGGATGAACCCCACGGAGAGAGCCAGCGGTCGGGCGCCGCACATGGCCAGGTCGTTCACGGTGCCGTGGACGGCCAGCGAGCCGATGTTGCCGCCGGGGAAGAAGAGGGGATCGATGACGAAGGTATCGGTGGAGAAAGCCACGCGGCGGGTGTCGACGTCGAGTATGGCGCCGTCGTGGAGCTGGTCCAGCGTCTCGTTCCCGAAGGCGGGGAGGAAGACCTCCTCGGTGAGCATCCGTGAGAACTTGCCGCCACCGCCGTGGGCGAGGACCACGGTGGGGTACTTGTCCAGGGGCAGCGGGCAGGCCATGCCTGCGGGATCTGCGCCTGACGCCATGCTATCCGATCTGGACCGGCTGCTCATCGGTCCTCCCGTAGTGGTAGTAGGCCGCGCAGGCGCCCTCGGAGCTCACCATGGGCGCCCCTAGCGGGTCTTCGGGAGTGCACCGGGTGCCGAATGCGGGGCACTCGTTGGGCTTCTTCAGTCCCTGGAGGATGACACCGGCGATGCACTCGGAGCTCTCCTCGGCGGAGACGGACTCCACGCCGAACTTCCGCTCGGCGTCGTAGTCGGCGTACTCAGGCTGCAGGATGAGCCCGCTGGCCGGAATCGGTCCGATCCCGCGCCACTTCCGGTCGGAGACCGTGAACACACGGGCCACAAGCTCCTGGGCCGGGCGGTTCCCGTCGCGCACGACGGCCCGGGTGTACTGGTTCTCCACGCCCCAACGTCCCTCCTCGAGCATCTCCACGGCCATGAGGGTGCCGTGGAGGAGGTCGGTGGGCTCGAAGCCGGTGACCACGATGGGGACCTGATACTTCTCGGCCAGCGGCTCGTACTCCCAGAAGCCCATGATGGCGCAAACGTGCCCTGCGGCAAGAAACGCCTGGACCCGGTTCTGCTCCGAGGAGAGGATCGCCTCCATGGCCGGCGGCACGAGCACGTGGGAGACGAGCATGGAGAAGTTCTCGATCCCCTGCTGGTGCGCCTGGAAGATGGCGGCGGCGTTGGCCGGCGCCGTGGTCTCGAAGCCCACGCCGAAGAACACCACCTCGCGGTCGGGGTTGGCCGCCGCAAGCTTAACGGCGTCGAGAGGCGAGTAAACGATGCGCACGTCGGCGCCCGTCGCCTTCGCCGATAGGAGGTCGCCGGTGCTGCCGGGGACCCGGAGCATGTCGCCGAAGGAGGTGAAGATCACCTCGGGCCGGCGGGCGATGGCGTGGGCCTTATCGATCATCTCCAGCGGGGTGACGCACACGGGGCAGCCGGGCCCGTGGACCAGCTGCACCTCATCGGGGAGCATCCGGTCGATCCCGAACTTGACGAACGTGTGGGTCTGACCGCCACAGATCTCCATGAGCGACCACGGTTGCGTCACCGTCTGCCGTATGGCGTTGAGGAGTTTCTTCGCGTCGGCCTCGTCGCGGTACTCGTCGATGTACTTCATGCGCCGGCCGGGTCCGAAGGCTGGTCGATGTCCAACTCGTCGAGATCGTCCATTTCCCGGAGGAACTCCATCGTCCGCCGGGCCTCCTCCTCGTCCACGATGCTGATGGCGAAGCCCACGTGCACCACCACGTAGTCCCCCACCCCCACCTCGGGGACGTACGCCATGCACACGTCCTTGGTGATACCCCCGAAGCTGACCTTGCCCATGGTCATCCCCAGCGGGTTCTCCTCGAGTGTGATCACCTTGCCCGGTACGCCCAAACACATGGTTCCCCTCCCCGTTAGTTGGCTTCGCCGTGCTGTACCGCCGCCACGGCCACCTGCCCCAGCGACAGTCCTCCATCGTTCGCGGGCACTTGCCGGTGGAGCAGCGGTCGCAGCCCCGCGGCCCGCACGGCCTCCACCACGCCCTCCGTAAGCACGCGGTTCTGGAACACCCCGCCGGTGAGCGCCACCCGCGGCTCGCCCACCGCTTCCGCCACTGCCCGGATCGCCGCCACCAGACCGTTGTGGAACCGGGCCGCCGCCGTGGCGACGTCCGCGCCCCCGCCCACGTCGTCGAGGAGCGCGTCCACCGCCGGCGCCCAGTCCACGATCAGGCCGCCGGTGCCGCCTTCGGCGTCAGCGTGGCCGTCCCGGCCGCCTTCCCGGCCCGCCTGCCGTCCAGCGTCGAGGGCGCGGACATCGAAGGGGTACGCGCCCGTCTCACCCGGCGCCACGGCGTACTCCAGCGCCATGGCCGCCTCCCCCTCGAACCCGGCGCGCTGGTGCAGCCCCAGGAGCGAGGCCACGCCGTCGAAGAGGCGACCCGCGCTGGTGGTCCACGGCGCCCGGAACCCCGACTCCAGCACCTGTCGGAGGACCCGGACCTCCCCTGCGTCGAACACGCCGGCGCCGAGGCGACCCAGGGCCCGCTCGATACCGGCTTCACCCCAGGCGGCGTGGGCCAGAGCCAGGGCCATCCGCCGCGGCTCCTTCACGGCCGCGTCACCACCGGGGAGCCGGAACGGCCGCAGGTGCGCGACCCGCTCGTATCCGCCGGCCCCTCCCAGGAGGAACTCGCCGCCCCAGACCGTGCCGTCGGGCCCGAGTCCGGTGCCGTCCCATACCACGCCCAACGCCCGGTCCTCGCCGGTGTCGGCCAGGCAGGCGGCCAGGTGGGCATGGTGGTGCTGTACGGGGACCCGGCGGATCTCCCCGGTGGCGTTCTCCAATCCGGTGACAGTCTCGGCCCAGAGGGTCGAGCTGTAGTCCGGGTGAAGGTCGTGGGCGATGACGGTGGGCCGGACCTCGTAGAGCCGGAGGAAGTCGTGGATCACCCGCTCGAACGCCTCCAGCGCCTGAGGCGTCTCCAGGTCTCCTATGTGCTGGCTCAGGAACACGTCCCGGCCCCGGGAGAGCGCTATGGTGTTCTTCAGGTGCCCGCCCACGGCCAGGATCGGCGCGACGGCACGATCGAGGCGCACCGGCAGCGGCGCGTAGCCCCGCGACCTCCGCAGGAGCCGGGGCGCGCCGGCGACGATCTGGACCACGCTGTCGTCCACGGCCCGCTGGATCGGTCGGTCGTGGAGGACGAAGGCGTCGGCGATCCCGCCGAGACGTGCCCGAGCCTCACCGTTCCCGATGCATATCGGCTCGTCGGTGAGGTTCCCACTGGTGGCCACCACCGGCCGGTCGACTCGTCGCATGAGCAGGTGGTGCAGCGGCGTATACGGCAGCATCACGCCGAGGTAGGGGTTCCCCGGAGCCACGTCCCCGGAGACGGGCGCCTCCGGCCGGCGCTCCAAGAGCACGATGGGCGCTTCCGGCTGGACCAGGAGCGCCTCCGCCTCCGCGGGCACCACACACAGCTGACGAGCCTGGTCGAGATCCCGGACCATCACGGCCAGCGGCTTTGTCGGCCGGTGCTTCCGCGCCCGCAGCCGGGCCACCGCGGCGGGATCGGCGGCGTCCACCACCAGGTGGAACCCGCCGAGCCCCTTCACGGCCAGGACCGACCCCGCCCGGATCGCCTCCGCCGCCCAGTCGATGGGGTCGGTGCCGGGATCGATCTCTGCGACGTCGTCGTCGGCCTCCAGCCAGAGGCGCGGCCCGCATTCGGGGCACGCAGTGGGCTGGGCGTGGAACCGCCGGTCCAGCGGATCCTCGTACTCGGCCCGGCACGCGTCACAGAGCTCGAATCCCGCCATGGTGGTTCTCGGCCGGTCGTACGGCAGCGACCGGATGATGCTGAAGCGAGGACCGCAGTCGGTGCAGTTGGTGAAGGCGTAGCCGGACCTGCGGTCCGCTTCGGGGTGGGGGTCGGACTCGAGGTCGGCGGGCACGGGCTCGGGGTCGGGCTGGAGACCGATGTCCTCAAGGCAGGCGTCGCACGTGGCCAGGTCCGGCAGCACCGCCGCCACCCGCTCACCCATCCCGTCACTGGCCAGGATGCTCAGCCCTTCGAGCCCCACGGCCGGGAGCCACTCCTCGGTGACGTCGTGGACTACGGCACGGGGCGGCGGCTCGGACCGGACCCGGTCCCGGAACCGCCGCAGCGCCGGCTCGGCACCCTCCATTTCCAGCATGACACCCCGCGTGTCGTTCCGGATCCACCCGGCCAGGCCGCCCTCCGTGGCGGCACGGTAGAGGAACGGCCGGAAGCCTACTCCCTGGACAGCGCCCGTCACCTGCAGTCGAAGCCGGCGCCGGGCGGTCGAAGGAGTGGCCGCGCCCGCCATGCGTCTCAGGCCGTCGCCGGCGCTCTGGACCCCTCGAGGCGCTCCACGAGCCACGACACCCACTCGTCCACACCCTCCCCCGTCTTGCATGAGACCCGGAAGACCGGCACGCCAGGGTTCACGATCCGGATGCCCCGCTCGTACTCCGCATGGTTGAACTCGAAGACCTCCGCCAGGTCGTCCTTGTTCAACACCACCACGTCGGCGTTCGTGAACATCCCGGGGTACTTGAACGGCTTGTCATGGCCCTCGGGCACGCTCCCCACCACCAGGTCGAGGTCCGCCCCCAGGTGGTAGTTCGCAGGGCAGATCAGGTTGCCCACGTTCTCAATGAAAAGGAGCTCCAAGTCGTCCAGCTCCAGGTGCGGCAGTGCCGACCGGACCATCGGCGCGTCCAGATGGCAGTTCCCCCCCGTGTTGATCTGTACCACCGGCACGCCCCGCTCCGCGATCCTGTCGGCGTCGATGCTACTCGCCACGTCGCCCTCGATCACCCCCGGTCGGATCGACTCCGGGAGCCGGTCCACCGTAGCCAGGATCGTGGACGTCTTCCCGGCGCCCGGAGACGCCATGACGTTGATCACCTGGAGCCCTGCGCTGTCGAACAGCTCCCGGTTCTCCCCCGCCACCTGGTCGTTAGCCTTCAGGATCTCTGTCACTACCGGGACCTTCATTCGTCCACCTCGATGCTGTCCACGTAGAAGTCCTGGCCCCCCTCGACCCGCAGGGCCAGCGATTCGCACTCCGGGCATAGCCGGGGTACCGGCGGCTTCACCGGGAACGTGTGCCCACACTCCCCGCACCGCCCCTCGGCCGGCTCGCGACGGAACCGCAGCTCCGCCCCCTCCGCCGCCGTGTCCCGGCTCATGATGTCGAAATAGAACTGGATCGAGTCGTCCACGAAACTGGTGAGGTCACCCACCACCAGGTCGATGGCCTCGATCCGCTCCGCTCCCGCCTTCCGCGCGGCATCCAGCGCCACCTCCAGCAGCCCCTGTGTGGCCGGCAGCTCATGCATGATGGAAAGATAATCCGCGGGCCCACGAGTCAGCCATCGGGCAACCGCCCCGACCCGCCGTCCGGCAACCTTCCCGGGCCGCGTAGTGATATCCCCTACGGCACGGCCGGCCGGATGCTGTCAGGGGTCCCCCTACGGTACGGAGAAGCAAGGCGCAAGGGCTTCCGGGCGGGCGGTGTGCTCCTGCGGCCGGCCGGGTCAGGCGGTCCGCCGGGGGCGCTCCCACCAGATGTCCGGGTCCCGGGGCACCTCCCGGCGCGTGGCCGGATGCCCCAGTCGGTCCAGCTCTTCCGCCACCCGTAGCAGAGCGGCGGACACGGCGTCCCGGAGGGCGTGGGTCATGCCGACGCCGGTCTCCACGCTCTCCGGGACCACGCCGAGCAGGATGACCTCTTCGGGCGCTTCGTCCTCCAGCTCCAGCATGAGGAGGGTTTCCTTCACGCCCGGCTGGTGCGGGTTCGTGCGGGACGGCGTCGGTTTCGCCAGGAGCGCGTCCTTGCGATACGTGCGCAGGGTCCCCGGCGAGCCGGCGGCGTGGACCGTGTCGAGTACGATCAAGGCGTCGATCCCTTCGAGGTGGGCGGCGAGGTCGAGCCCGGGGGTCCCCAGGTCGAGGACCTGAACGGCATCGTCGACATCGTAGCGGGCGCCGAACTGGCGCACCGCGTACGGCCCGAAGGCGTCATCGCCGACGAGAATATTGCCGAGCCCGACCACGGCCACCTGTGTCATACCGCGCAGAAATCGACGGCCATGACGTTTGACAGCTCCTCGCCCTCGGGATCCAGGGTGTGGATCGCGCACGCGAGGCAGGGATCGAAGGAGTGGATCGTCCTCAGAACCTCCAGCGGCCGCTCCGTGTCAGCGACGGGGTTGTCCATGAGGGCGGCCTCGTAGGGCCCCATCTGGTCCCGCTCGTCGCGCGGGCCGGCGTTCCAGGTGGAGGGCACTACCGCCTGGTAATTCTTGATGACGCCGTTATCGATCACCACCCAGTGGCTGAGGGCGCCCCGGGGCGCCTCGTGGAACCCGAAGCCGCGGATCTCGCCGTTCGGGAACTCGAAGGGGGTGAAGACCTCCAGGTCTCCGGATCCGATGTTGTTGGCCAGCGCCTCCCAGTGCTTCTCCGCGAGATCGGCAATGGAGGCCGCGCGAATCCCTCTGCCCAGGTGCCGACCGAGGGTGGAGTGCATGACATCGAGGCCGAGCTGGGTCCCGGCGATGGACGACGCCGTGTCGAGCGCGTGATTCGCCCAGTGCCCGATCCGCTCGTGCCCGGAGGCCAGCCCCACGAGTACCTGTGCCAGCGGTCCCACCTGCATCGGTGCGCCGTCCCACCGTGGCGCCTTCACCCACGAGTACTTCCCGTTCTCCTGGAAGTCCGTGTAGTCGGGCACGGTCTCGCCGTCGTACGGGTGTAGCGTGCTGCTGCCCTCGTACCAGGCGTGGGCCACCGATTCGGTGACGTTCTCCTCGAAGTAGCTGTCGCCGAAGCCGGAGATCGGCCGATAGGTGTCCAGGTTCCCGCCCATGATGGTCCCGCCGGGCAGGTCGAAGGCGGACCCCGCGGCGTCGGTCGGCAGGTCCGGGACGGCCATGTAGTTGGTCACGCCGGAGCCGTACCCGAGCCATTCGGGGTACATGGCCCCTACCGCGACGAGATCGGGCAGGTAGACCTGCTGGACGAACGACTTCACCTCGGCCAGCAGCTCCTTGATCCAGTACAGCTTCTCCATGTTGAGGGCCGTCTGGTTGTCGAGGTTGATGGCGTTGGCCACACCTCCGACGGCCAGGTTCTGGATGTTCGGCGTCTTGCTGCCGAGCATGGTCACCACCTGATTCGCCTTCCGCTGGTACTCCAGCGCCTGCAGGTAGTGGCTCACGGCCAGGAGGTTGACCTCAGGGCTCAGG
>JAWODW010000037.1:0-139690 GCA_046483065.1 Longimicrobiales bacterium
GCGGATTCGTTCCCCGCTTCTTTCAGCGCTCCGGTCGCCCTCGGCGCCTTGCGGTTCCCTTAAATCGCTACGACCAACTCTCCGGGGGACTCTCACCCCCAAGTCACCAGCCATGCTGGGCACACCAAACAAACGCCGGCACGTGGAGGTGCCGGCGTCCGATACCTACCGCTGCGGGTGCGCGGGCCTCAGGCCGGCGCACCTTCTTTCCACTCGGAGGAGGCGGTGTTGCCCTTGCCGTGCCGGATGACCGGGCGGCAGTAGCGCATCCCGAGCTGCTCGAGCTGCTTGAGCTCGCTGTCGCTCAGGTCAGGGTACCGCTCCTCGATGAACTGCAGCGTGTCGTCCATCCACTCCTGCTGCTGGTCCTCGGTCGCTTCGAGCACGCCACACCGGTTGATGTGGCTGAAGAGCTCGTCGCGAGCCTTGTCCAGCGTCGTACGTTCGTGCTTGCCCAAGCGTGCCTCCCTATACTTGCTATGAATCGAAGTTGTCGTTGGCCCACCGCACCGTACACTGGACGGAAAGAATGGTGCCAGCCCGGGAATCTAGAGGCCGCTTACCGTGATGCAAACTCCGCCGCCGATCCGCGACCCCGTCCGTCTCGAGATTTACCGCCATCTGCTGACGGCGCTGGCCGAAGAGATGGGCGCCACGCTCCGGCGTTCGGCGTACTCGCCGAATATCAAGGAGCGCCGGGACTACTCGTGCGCGCTTTTCGAAGCCGGCGGCGACCCCGTGGCCATGGGCGACCACATGCCCGTCCACCTGGGCGCCATGCCCATGAGCGTGCGGGCCGTCCTCGACGCCCTGGGCACGCTGGCGCCGGGTGAGGTGGCGGCCGTGAACGACCCCTTCCACGGCGGCACGCACCTGCCCGACATCACGCTCGTGGCGCCGATCTACCTGGAGGACGAACACCCTGCCCGGAACGCAACGCGCGACCACGGCGCCGGAGACGACGGGCATGCCGACGCCGGGCGGAACCCCGCCTCCGACTCGCGTCCCGACCCCGGGGCCAGCGGCGGCCCCGGCCCCATCGCCTACGTGGCCGCCCGGGCCCACCACGCCGATGTGGGAGGGATGGCCGCCGGCTCCATGCCCCTGGCCACCGAGATCTACCAGGAGGGGCTGCGGATCCCACCCGTCCGGCTCATGGCCGACGGCCGCCGCGTCGACGACGTCTGGCGGCTGCTCCTGGCCAACGTGCGGACCCCCGGCGAGCGGGAGGGCGACCTGGACGCTCAGCTCGCCGCGCTCGTGGCGGGCCGGCGTCGCCTGATCGAGCTGGCCAAGCGACGGGGCGCCGACGAGCTCCGGGCCGCCATGGCCGGGCTCCTGGAGTACGCCGACCGCCTGCTCCGGGCCGGGATCGCCGAGATCCCCGACGGCGTCTACGAGGCCGAGGACTTCATGGAGGACGACGGCGTGGGCGACGACGCGCCGGGCGACGACGGCTCGCCCCCGGCCCACCCGAAGCCACAGCCGAAGCCCCAGCCGAAGCCCCAGCCGAAGCCCCAGCCGAAGCCCCTCCCGAAGCCCCTCCCGATCCGGCTCCGACTCACCGTTTCCGGCGACGAGGTGGAAGCCGACTTCACGGACACCGCGCCCCAGGCCCGGGGCGGGATCAACGCCGTGGAGGCCATCACCGCGTCGGCGGCCCGGTACGCGCTCCGGGTGGTGGTGGAGCGGCTCCTGGACCAACCGCTCCCGGCCGGCGGCGGCGCCATGGGCGCGCTCCGGCTGACCGTCCCGCCGGGCACGCTGGTCAGCGCCCGGCCGCCGGCGAGCGTGGCGGGCGGGAACGTGGAAACGTCGCAGCGGATCACCGACGTGCTCCTGCTCGCGTTGGCGCAGGCGGTGCCCGGGATCGCCGCCGCCCAGAGCCAGGGGACCATGAACAACCTGACCGTGGGCGGCCTGGATCCACGGTCGGGCGAGCCGTTCGCCTACTACGAGACCATGGCCGGCGGGATGGGCGGCGGTGCCGACGGCCCGGGCCTCAGCGGCGTCCACGTCCACATGACCAACTCGCTGAACACACCGGTGGAGGCGCTCGAGCACGCGTACCCGTTCCGCGTGCGCGAGTACTCCATCCGTCGGGGCACCGGGGGCGGCGGCCGGCACCCCGGCGGCGATGGGCTGCGGCGGGACATCCGGCTCCTGGCCGACGGCGACGTCAGCCTCCTCACCGAGCGGCGCCGGGTGGCGCCCCGGGGGCTGGCCGGCGGCGGCGACGGAGCGCCCGGCGAGAACGTCCTGGTCCGCGACGGCGAGGAGCGGACGCTGCCCACCAAGGCCACGTTCCCCGTGCGCGCCGGGGACGTTCTCAGCATCCGCAGCCCGGGGGGCGGCGGGTGGGGGGCGGACGCGGAGGCGGCCGGGGGATAGCTCCTGCCCGCGATCCGATCTCGCCGGGCCCCGGCCGCGATGGGGGGCACTGTGTTCGCGGCAGAGCTGGGTTCGCGGGGTAGCTTTGAACGTTCGGGGTGGCGTCTGCGATCGTGGCGAGATGGGGGGAGTGGGGGTGGGCGCCTGCGGCGCTGCGCGGCGAGGCCAGGCGCCCGCCCTCGACGGCGCCGTGATCCTAGTGGTCCGCGCCGAGGTGGTGGACTCAGGGATGTAGGCGGCGCTGAGTCGGGAGAACTCCCCAAACAACCGGCTCCCGCGGCGGACCTTGGGGGATTCCCAACGATAATCGTAGGGGATCCCCCAAACATCGTCGACCGGCCAGGTTGTTTGGGGGAAGGACTACGATATACGTAGGGAAGTCCCCAAACAGGCCCTGGAAAGGACATTGTTTGGGGACTTCTCCCGAACCGCCCACCCCATCACCGCCTTGCCGCCAGCCCCGGCCCGGCCCCGCACCCCAGTCCCCCAGTCGCGAGTGCCGGCGGACGCCGGCGCTCGCCCTACGCTCCCGGTCCGGCCAGGATCTCCTCGAACACCGCCACGGCCCGGGGGTCGTCGAACTCGGCGAGCCAGAACAGCGCGCGGTTGATGACCCGGGCGTCGTCCATGGTTCGGACGATGTCGATGAGCATGGGGACGGCCTGATCGTCGGGGAGCTGGGAGAGGCCGAAGACGGCGGCCTCGCGGATCTCGTCGTCCTCGGTGCGGTCGCGGACCATGCCGCCGAGCCCCGCCACCGCCTCCCGGGCGGCGCAGCGGCCGAGCCAGTGGAGCGCGGACTTCCGGGTCCGCGACGCCAGCGATCGGTCACGGGCCATGTCCAGGAGCTCGGGCCAGATCTCGGCATCGCCGGCGATGGCTGCCGCCAGGATCAAGTCTCGGGCGGCGCGAGAGCCGCTCGCCCGCGCGGCGTTCAGGAGGAAGTCGGCGGCAGCCTGGCCGGTGACGTAGCCCAGGTCGTGCATGACGCGGGCGGCGGGGGCGGCGCGGTCGCATGCCGGCTCGCCCACCGCGACCCGGACGTCGGTCCAGCCATCGCCTTCGGGCCACATCCGGACTACCACGTCGCCGGTTTCGCACGACGGGTCGCCCTCGCGCCACCGCCGCCAGTCGGAGACGGACGTGCGGCCGGTGGTGAACACGATGGAGCCGTCGGGATCCCGGATCAGGATCCCGTCGCCGGTACCGCAGACGTTGTGGGCCGCAGGGTAGCCCAGCCGAACCGGCGCGTCGGCGTCCCGGGCGATCCGCTCCAGCGACTGGCCTTCCGCGGTGGTGCCGGCGCCCGCGAGGGTCAGGGCGGCCCCGGCAAGAGCCAGGGCCGCGCCGATCCAGCGGTAGGCGAGAGTGCGCACGTCAGCCCCCGCCGCCGCCCGGCTCGGCCAGGATCTCGAGGAGGGCGTCGGCGGCGCGGTCATCGTTGGAGTTGCCGAGCCAGAAGATGGCCCGGGTCCGGAGCTGGCTGTCGGTCTCGGTGCGGGCGATCTCGATGAGCCGGTCGATGGCGCCGGGCTCTCCGCTCTCCGAAAGGCCGAAGATGATCCGCTCCTTCAGCTCGCGCTCCTCGACCTGGCCGTAGAGCCGGCCGAGCTCATCGGCGGCGATCCCGGCCTCGGCGGCCCAGAAGATGGCGCGGCTGCGCAGCTCGGTGTCCCGGCTCGCGTCGGTGGCCACGGAGAGGAGCCAGCGTGCGTCCTCGGGCCGCTCTGTCTGCCCGACGGCGAAGAGGATCCGTTCGGCGAGGCGAGGGTCGTCCACCTGCTCGAACATCTCCTTCAGCGCCTCAATGTCCTCGGGGGTACCCTCCTCGGCGAGCCAGAAGACGGCGCGCTCCCGGATCCGACTCGGCGCGCTCGGGTCGCGGGCCACGTCGCGGACCACCTGGAGCGCCCGCGGGCTGCCGTGCTGGGACAGGGCGAAGATGGCGCGCTCCCGGATCCGGTCGTCGTCGGACTCGTGGACGAAGCGGGCGAGGGCGTCCACGGCCCGGTCGTCGTCGACCTCGCTGAGCCAGAAGACGGCCTGGCGGCGCACCTCGACGTCCGGGTCGTTGTTGGCCGCGTCCAGCAGGATGTCGACCGACTCCGGCGTCTGCTTGTCGGCGATGAGGAAGACCGCCCGCCGTCGCAGGACCACGCTGCACGGGTCGCGGCGCTGCATGACCTGCCGGAGCACCGGCATAGCCCGCTCGGTGTTCATGTGCATGAGCGCGTTCATCGCCGCGAGCTGGGTCTCGGCCTCCTCCCGGCACTCCTGGGGCAGCTCATCGATGGAGGTCCGCCCCATGGCGCCGGCCATCACGCGGCCCTGCTCGGCGGCGATCATGGCCGCCCTGGCGATCTCATCGCTGTGGGCGGCGATCCCCTCGGTGGCCGCGGCCACCTGGGCGGCCACTTCCTCGCCGATGACGGCGCCCATTCGCGCCATCTCGTTCGACATCTCCACGATGGCCATGGCGGCGCTCTCGTTGCCGCGCCGGGCCAGGAGGCCGCGGATGCGAGTGGCGAGGGAACGGGCGTCGCCGTCCTGGCGGGTCGACGCCTGCGGATAGCGGTCGGCCTGCAGCTCCAGCAGCGCCAGCGCCTCCTCCAGCTCGTCCGAGTGGTCGAGGCGGTAGCGGTTGAAGGCCTCCCAGTAGACGGCGTCCGGCGCGTACGTGGACCGGGCGTGCTCGTCCCATACCTGGTGGAAGAGCCGGGCGGCCCGCTCGTGGTCACCGCGGCTCATGGCCGCCCGGGCCGCGCGGTAGAGCGAGTCGGCCGGGTCCTGCTGGTTCCACGCCGCCGGCGCCTCGGCCCGGGGGCCGGATGCAGGCGCCAGCCGGGCGAACGTCGGGTCGGCCTGGTCGGCCCGGGCCCCTGCGGGCACCAGCAGCAGTGCGATCAATCCGATGATGGTCTTTCTCATGGTTCAGCTCCTTACAGCGAAATATCCGCAGGGGCTGCGGCCGTCCGCAGCTTCGTCAGCAGCTGCTGCTGCCGGATCCCCTCTTCGATCAGGTCGTCATCCCCGGCACCGCCCGAGTTCGCGATCTGCACGAGCACGAGCTCCAGGTCGCCCAGCAGGCCGGCCATCTCGGGGTCCTCCGCCACGCGGGAGTCGAGGAGCAGCCGCGTGGTGGCCAGAAGGTCCCTGGCCCAGTCGGCTGTGGCGGCCCGGTCATCCGTGGACGCCGCGGACGACCGGAAGAGCGTGAGCAGCGCCTCGGCGTCACTCATGTGCTCCGCCGCGGCCAGGCGCACCGGCGTGGACGGGGCCGACCTCTCGGCCGCCGCCATCGGCGCGTGTGCGGGGGCCGGCTCCCGGGTCATGCGACCCAGCCCGAAGCCGACGGCCAGCGTAGCGGCCGCCGCCAGCCCCACCACCCACGGCGTCCCCCGCCGCAGCCGGTGCCTGGCCCGGCGCCCGGCCAGGTCGTCGGTCTCGCGCCCCTGGGGCAGCTCCTCCCGGATCACCGCCCACATCTCGTCCCGGGGCGGCTCCGGCGGCTCGTTGTAGTCCCGTGCGGCGTGTATCATCCGCTCCAGCTCCTCCGGCTTCATACCGCGTACTCCTCCGCGAAATCCGACAGCTCTTCCTGCAGCATCTGCCGCGCCCGGTGCAGCCGGGCCTTCGACGTGCCCGTGGCGACTTCCAGCGAGCTGCCGATCTCGGCGTGCGTGTACCCTTCCACGTCGTGCATCACGAACACCAACCGGTAGATGTCGGGCAAGCGGTCGATGGCCGCGTGCAGCCGGTCCTTCAGATCCGGCTCCGCCCGCGACTTCCGGGGCGGGACCGGCAGTGCCGGTACCTCGTCCATATCCACCTCCCGGTTCCGTGTCCGCTTCACCTTCCGAAGCCCGTTCAGCGCCACTGACTTCGTGATCGAGTAGAGCCAGGTCGAGAGCGCCGCATCACCGCGGAACTGGTCCAGCCGGCCGAAGGCGCGGATGAACGTCTCCTGAGTGAACTCCCGGGCCAGGTCCTCGTCGCCCGCCATGCGGTAGCACAGCCGGTAGACCCGGTCCACGTGGTCGTCGTAGAGCTGTCGTGCCGCGGCCTCATCGCCGCCCAGCACCCGCTCGATCAGTGTCTGCTCGCTCAATCGCGATTCGCTTTGAACGGTTTCGGTCTCCACTTCACCCCTTGGGACACGGGGCGCCGTGATAGGGTTGCGTCCACGTTAACGTCTGCCCGGTGCCGTGCCCATGCCTCAGAATGCCATCAGCGAACTCGCGGCCCGGTCCTTGCCATACACGTGGCCAGACACGGTACCCATCAGGGAAGCCGCGCGGGCGGGCACCGGCCCGGCCGCCACTGAACAGCAGATCACGGAGGCAAGACATGACAGAAGCAACGGTCAACTACGCCCTCGCCCGTACGCTGGACCTCTCCTTCGAGGAGGCCGACGAGCGCGTCCGGGCGGCGCTGAAGGACGAAGGGTTCGGCGTGCTCACGGAGATCGACGTGAAGGCCACGCTGAAGGAGAAGCTGGACGAGGAGTTCCAGCAGTACAAAATCCTGGGCGCGTGCAACCCGCCGCTGGCTCATCAGGCGCTGCAGCACGAGATCGACATCGGGCTGCTCCTGCCGTGCAACGTGGTGGTCCGGGCGCTCGACGACGGCCGTACCGTGGTGGAAGCCATGGACCCGGTCCAGCAGCTCGCGGTGGCCGACAACCCCGACCTGCCCGCCATGGCGCAGCAGGTCCGGGAGCGGATGGAGCGCGTGATCGCCGCGCTGTAGGACCGCCGCGCTGTAGGACCGCCGCGCTGTAGGACGCGGGGGTCGTGGCGGCGTTCCCACCTTCGGGACGTGGCCACCCCCGGATTCACGCGAAGACGCGGCGGGGAACCGCGAGACGCGAAGCCGGCAAGGCGGCGTTCGCGGTGAACGAGAAAGTCACCGGGCGAGGCAGGGATCAGGATCCTGTCTCGCTCCGGTAGCTTCTCCCCCGGACGCTGCCGCGCCGGAAAGCTCGAGCCTCCACCGCGAGCCCCGCCCTACCCGGCTTGGCGTCTCCTGCAGGTCTTCGCGTCTTCGCGTGAATGCAGTTGAAGTTCCCGCGCATCGAGCCGTTCTCCGCGTCTCCCGAATAAAGAAAGGCGCCGTCGGTATTTTGCCGACGGCGCCTCCTTTTCGTCTGCCGCAATCCTGACGCGATGCCGCGATCGGCACACGTCAGCCGGACAGCTTATGTCTGCGAAATAACCTACTCGGCTATGCGCCGATCAGGCGATCGCTTGCCCGTGTCAGGTTGCGGACAGTACTAGGACTTACAGACAAGGATCACCTCCTGTTACGGTGAAAAAACGGGCTTTGGCACCAGCGGGATTCGCTCCCGCGGTCCATCGGCGACGCCTCCTTGGACCCCGCCTCCGGCCCAGTCACCTTCGTGGCGACGGCCCAAACGTAACAACGTACATCTTTGGACACAAGGATGTGGGAGATCGGCGACCCGTCAGTTCTCGAATTCCGCCCGCTCGAAACGGTCCCACGGCACCAGCACCAGCGTGCCGTCCGGCCGCTCCACGTACACGCCCTTGTTCCCTTCGTCGACGTCGTTGGAGTCGCTCAGCTCGAAGGTCCGGCCGTCCTTCAGCGTGACCCGACACACGTCGTATGCCACCCGCTCGATGCTCCGGATGGCGTCGAACTCGATATCCAGGTCCACGCCGTCCCGCACCGCGCCGTCCAGGATCTCCCACGTGTACTCCTCGTCGTTGTCCCAGCGGACGAGGCCGGTGTGCGACTCCCCGCCCCGGGCGTACACCGTGCCGGTGATCCGACCGCCGCCGTCGAACACGCCGAGCTCGACCTGCCCGGGCGGCGACTCGAAGTCGACCCGCTCGAGCTCGTCCCACTCCACGCGGACCTCCCCCAGCGCCGGGTCCGCCACCATGATGTCGCGGTTCTCGTCGTTGACATCGTTCGAGCCCCGGAGCACCCGATGCTGCCCGTCGATCAGCGTCACCCGCGCCGCGTTCGAGCTGTACCGCTCGATGGCCCGGATCCGGCCGAAGGGGATCTCGTGGTCACGACCGCCCTCGTCGCCGTCCAGGACGTCGGTGGTGAAGAGCTCGTCCATGTCCCACGCCACATAGCCCGTGAACCGGCGCCCGTCCCGGGTCTCCAGCGTGCCGTACAGCCGCTCCCCCCAGCGGGAGGGGACCGACGGGCCGCCCATGAAGTCGATGACCCGGATGTCGCGCCAGTCGAGCTCCACCTGCCCACCACGGGGGTCCTCCACAAGGATCTCGTCGGCCGACGTGCCCACATCGCCGCCCCGGAGCTCCACCTCCTCCCCCGACTTCAGAATCACCCGGGCACGGTTGGAGCTCAGCCGCTCCAGCGTGCTCACGTGGCCGAACCGGATCCCCGACTGCGACGACGAGCCGATCTGGACCTCGTCCTCGTCCCACGTGATGCCGATGCCGAAAACCTCGATCCGCCGCTCCCGACGCTCCGGCTCCCACCCCAGACGCTCCGCGTCGCGCCGGTTCCGCTCCGGGATCGGCTTGCTCCCGCTCAGGATGTCGAACCACCCCGCCTCGTTCCCGTCCCACCGGATGAACCCCTCGTACCGCGAGCCGTCGGTGGTCACGATCCGGCCGTAGAGGCGGCTCGGGTCCGCGTCGGCCTGGGCCGCGAGCAGGCCGGGGGCGGCCAGCGCCGCGGCGAGTACCATGATCAGGCTGTTGCGCATAATGCTATGCCTCCTGCGAATGCACGTGTGTTCCAGACCGCCCTACGTCACGTCCCACCGCCGGGTTTCATCGGCCCGCTCTTGACGTGCTGGCCGGACAGTTTAACTTGTTGGTTAGTTTAACCAATGAGTTAAGGACACGATGGCCGAACGGGGCACGGAGGAGCGGATCCTGGACGCGGCGCACACGGTGTTCCTTCAGCGGGGCACGGCGGGGGCGCGGATGCAGGAAGTGGCGGACGAGGCGGGCGTGAACAAGGCGCTGCTGCACTACTACTTCCGGAGCAAGGACCAGCTGGCGCAGGCGGTGTTCCGGCGGGCGCTCGGTGAACTGCTGCCGCAGGCGATGGAGGTTCTGCGGTCGGGCGTGCCGGTGGAGGAGAAGGTTCGGCGGATCGTGGAGCTGGAGGTGGACACGCTGCGTCGGAACCCGTTCCTCCCGGGCTACCTGCTGGGGGAGTTGACGCATCACCCGGAACGGGTCCATGAGATCTTCGAGTCGGTGGCGGGGATGCAGCTGGGGCAGCTGGGCGACGAGGTCCGATCGACGCTCCGGTCGCAACTCGAGGAGGCGGCCGAGGCGGGGCGACTGCGGGCGATCCCGCCCGAGGACTTCCTCATGAACCTGATCTCCATGGCGATCTTCCCGTTCGCGGCGCGCCCGCTCCTGCGTCTTATGCTGGACCTGGACGACGAGGGCTTCGACGCGTTGATGGAGGCGCGCAAGGAGCGCGTGCCGGACTTCTTCCTGAAGGCACTGCGACCATGATTACGGAAACGTTGATGGCGGCCCTCCTGCTGGCGGGCCCGACGCCGACACCCGGCGACTACGACGGAGCGGCTCCCCGGTCCACCGTGGGCGACACGGTCCAGGGCGAGGAACTGACGCTGGCGGAGGTCCTGGAGTCGGCGCTGCGCACGCACCCGTCGGTGGCGGGGGCCGAGGCCCGGGCGGACGCGGCGGCCGCGGCCAGGGGCGAGGCTCGTGCGGCGCGGCTGCCCACGGTGGCGGCCTCGGCGGTGGCCACCCAGTACCAGGAGCCCATGGTGGTAGCCCCGCTCCACGGCTTCGACATCCGGTCTCCGCCGCAGTTCGATGAGACGCTCTACCAGGGCCACGCGTCGGCGGAGTACACGCTCTTCGACGGCGGTGCCCGGGGCGCCCGGATCCGGGCGTCGACGGCGCTGGAGTCGTCGGCCGCGTCGGGGCTCGCCGCGGCCTGCGACCGGGTGTTCGCCGACGTCACGTCGGCGTACCTCGCGGCGCTGACGGCGGACGAGGTGCTCCGGGCCCACGACCGCTGGGTGGAGGCGCTGGAGGAGGAGAAGGCGCGGGCGCGGCTGCTGTTCGAGGAGGGGAAGACACCGCGACTGGCGGTGCTGCGGACGGAGGCGGCGCTGAGCCGTGCCCGGGCGGAGCGGGAGGCGGCCGACGAGGGGCTCCGGCTGGCCCACCATCGGCTGGCCCGGGTCTCGGGGCTGGACGCCGGGCGGGTCCGGAGCGCCACGCTGGCGGGTGTGGCCCTGGCCGAGGAGACGCTCCGGGGCCGGGAGGCGCTGGTGGCGCAGGCCCGGGAGGCCAACCCGGGGCTGGCGCAGGCGTCGAGCCGGGTCTCGGCCACGGAGACGCGGGTGGCGGCGGCGAGGTCGTCGTACCTGCCGCGGGTCTCCGTCTCGGGCCGCTACAGCGCATTCGGCGCGCCGGGCACGGACGTGCTCGGTGAGTGGCAGGCGGGGGTGCAGGTGAGCTACCCGCTCTTCACCGGTGGCGCCCGTGGCGCGGGTGTGGAGCGGGCGGAGGCGGAAGCGGCGGCGGCCCGTGCGGAGCGGCGGCTGGCGGAGCAGGAAGTGGCGGACGCGGTAGACGCGGCGCTGCTGGCGTATCGTTCGGCCGGGGCCCGGGTGACGGCGCTGGCGGCGGCGGTGGAGCAGAGCGCCGAGGTGGCCCGGATCGAGGCACTGGCGCTGGAGTCGGGCGCCGGCGTGCAGACGGACTACCTCCGGGCCGAGGCCGAGCTCATGGAAGCCCGGTCGGGGCTGGCGGAAGCGCGTCACGCGGAGGTCCAGGCCCGGGTGCGACTGGCCCAGGCCACAGGGACGCTGACCGAGGAATGGCTGGCACAGCTGACGGAAAGGGCGGAGCGATGAAGCGACGGATCGCGGCGGCGGTGGCGGTGGTGGCCATCGCCGCGCTGGCGTGGGTCACGCTCGGCGGCGGCAACGGCACCGACGAGGTGGACGCGTCGGGCACGGTGGAGGCGATGGACGCGGACCTGGGGTTCAGCGCGCCGGGCCGGGTGGCGGAGGTGGGCGTGCGTGAGGGCGACCGGGTACGGCGAGGTGAGGTGCTTGCGCGCCTCGATGCCTCGGAGCTGGAGGCCCGGAAGTCTGCGGCGGAGGCGCAGCTCGATGCGGCCCGGGCGGCGCTTTCGGAGCTGGAGGCCGGCGCCCGGAGCGAGGACATCGCCCAGGCCCGATCGGCGGTCCGGGCGGCGGAGCAGCAGCTGGAGGACGCGCGCCGTGACCTGGAGCGGGCGCGGACGCTGCACGAGGGCGGCGCGGTGAGCCAGGAGGCGCTGGACAAGGCGGAGACCCGGTACGAGGTCACGGCGTCGCAGCTCGAGCAGGCCCGGCAGCGGCTCCAGGCGCTGGAGTCGGGCCCGCGCAGCGAGCGGATCCGCGCGCAGCGGGCGGCCGTGGCCGCCGCCGAGGCGCAGGTCCGGCAGGCGACGGCGGCGCTGGAGAACGCCGTGGTGACGGCGCCCTTCGACGGCCGGATCACCACGCGCCACCGTGACCCGGGCGAGACGGTGCAGCCGGGGCAGCCGGTGGTCACGCTCCTGGACCCCGATGACCGCTGGGTCCGGATCTACGTGGCGGAGAACCGGATCGGCGCCGTCCGGATCGGGCAGCGCGCCGTGATCACGTCGGACACCTACCCGGAGCGGGAGTACGGCGGCCGGGTGGTCTTCATCGCGCAGGAGGCCGAGTTCACGCCCCGGAACGTCCAGACCCGTGAGGATCGGGTGAAGCTGGTCTACGCCGTGCGCGTGGAGATCACCGGCGACCCGGACTACGTGCTGAAGCCCGGCACGCCGGCGGACGTCCGGCTGGTTTCAGGGAGCGACGATGGGTCCGCGGCCGGGGCCAACGGGCCGGGCACCCGCGGCACCGACCACGGCTGATGGCCGCCGTCGAAGTCCGGGGTCTGACCCGTCGCTTCGGGCCCCTCACCGCCGTCTCCGACGTCACCTTCGAGGTGGACGCCGGCGAGCTCTTCGGGCTCGTGGGCCCCGATGGGGCCGGGAAGACGACCACGCTGCGGATGCTCGCCGGTGTGCTCCCGCCGTCGGAGGGCGACGCCATCGTCGCCGGCTGCTCGGTGGCCTCCGAGCCCGACGCGGTGCGCCCCCACATCGCGTACATGGCCCAGCGGTTCGGGCTCTACGAGGATCTGACCGTGCGGGAGAACCTGGACTTCTACGCCGACCTGTACCGGGTGCCGACGTCGGAGCGGCCGGAGCGGCTGGAGCGGCTGTACGCGTTCAGCAACCTGGCGGAGTTCGAGGACCGGCTGGCGGGCAACCTGTCGGGCGGGATGAAGCAGAAGCTGAGCCTCTCGTGCGCCCTCATCCATCGGCCGGACATCCTGCTCCTGGACGAGCCCACGTTCGGCGTGGACCCGATCAGCCGGCGGGACCTCTGGCTGATCCTCCACGAGATGGTGGCGGCCGGAGTCACGGTAATCGTTTCCACGGCGTACCTGGACGAGGCGGAGCGGTGCGACCGGGTGGCGTTCCTGCACCAGGGCGAGGTCATGGCGCTGGACGATCCGGAGACGCTCCAGCAGTCACTGCCGGGCGCCGTCCTCGAGGTCCGGGCCGACCGCCCCCGGGCCGCCCGGGACGCCCTCCGGTCGGCGGCCGACGTGCGCCGGGCCACCCTCTTCGGCGAAACCGTCCACGCCGTAGTGGGCGAGGACGCAGGCGACGAGGTCGTGCGCCGGGCGCTGGACGACGCCGGCGTAGCCGTCACGGAAGTGCGTCGAGTGGAGGCGTCGCTGGAAGACGTGTTCATCGAGCGGGTGGCGGATCGTGGCTGAAGCCGTGCGGACCCGGGATCTGACGAAGCGGTTCGGCGATTTCACCGCGGTGGACGCCGTAACGCTCGAAGTACACGAGGGCGAGATCTTCGGGTTCCTGGGCCCGAACGGCGCCGGGAAGACCACCACCATCAAGATGCTCATCGGGCTGCTGGCGCCCACGTCGGGGGAGGCGGAGGTGGCCGGTCTCGACGTGGCCACCCACGGCCCCGAGCTGCGCCAACGGATCGGGTACATGTCCCAGAAGTTCTCCCTCTACCTCGACCTCACGGTGGACGAGAACATCGAGCTCTTCGGCGGGCTCTACGGCGTCACCGGCTCGCGGTACGCGGAGCGCTGGGAGTGGGTGCTGCGGATGGCGGGGCTGGAGGACCGCCACGACCGCCTCACCGCCGAGCTGCCGCTGGGGTGGAAGCAGCGGCTGGCGCTGGGCTGCGCCGTGCTGCACGAGCCGCCGATCCTGCTCCTGGACGAGCCCACGTCGGGGGTGGACCCGCTGGCCCGGCGCCGGTTCTGGGACCTGATCGACGAGCTGGCGGCCGGCGGCACCACGGTCATGGTCAGCACGCACTACATGGAGGAGGCCGAGTATTGCAATCGGCTGGCGCTCATGAACCGGGGCCGGCTCATAGCACTGGACGCGCCGGCGGGGCTGCGGAGCTCGGTGGATCTGCCGCTCTACCGGGTCCGGGTCGGAGAGCCGGCCCGGGCGGTGGAGGCGCTCCGGGGCTCGGAGGGCGTGCTGGAGGCGGGCATGTTCGGCCGCACGCTCCACGTGCTCATGGAGGAGGAGGGCGAGGGCGAGATCCGCTCCACGCTGGAGGCGGCGAATCTCGCGCCGGAGTCGGTGGAGCGGTCGTCGCCGTCACTTGAAGACGTGTTCGTGGCGCTGGTCCGCCGCGAGGGCGGGGCGCGGGAGGGCTGACATGAGCTGGATGCGCCTGGTGGCCATGGCCCGGAAGGAGTGGCTCCAGCTCCGGCGTGACCCCCGGAGCATGACGCTGGCGTTCGTGCTACCGGTCCTCATGCTGCTCTTCTTCGGCTACGCCATCACGTGGGACGTGAAGGACCTGGATCTGGTGGTGCTGGACCAGGACCGGACGGCCCGGAGCCGAACGCTCATCGAGGCGTTCGGCGCCAGCGGCTACTTCACCGTGGTGGACCGCCTCGACTCCTACGGCCAGGTGGCCGATGCCGTGGGGCGGGGCAACGCCGGCTCGGTGCTGGTCATCCCGCCGGGCTTTGCCCGGGACCTTGCGGCGGGCCGGGAGGCACCAGTGCAGCTCCTGCTGGACGGCGCCGACGCCAACAGCGCCACCATCGCCTTCAACTACGCCGATGCCATCGTGGATCGGTGGTCCCGGGACGCAGTCCTCCAGGGCCGGGATCTGCGGCTCCCGCTCACGGCGGAGGTCCGGACCTGGTACAACCCCACGCTGTCGAGCCGGAACATGATCGTGCCGGGACTCATCTCGGTGATCATGATGACCATCGCCGCCATGCTCACGGCGCTGACCATCGCCCGGGAGTGGGAGCGGGGCACCATGGAGCAGCTGGTCTCGACGCCGGCCACGAAGCTCGAGATCCTCATCGGGAAGCTGGTCCCGTACGTGGTCATCGGGCTGCTGGACGTGGGGCTCATCGTTCTGGCGGGGCTGTTCATTTTCGGGGTTCCGTTCCGGGGCCCGGTGGTGGTGTTCTTCGCCCAGACCTTCCTCTTCCTGGTGGGCGCGCTGGGCCTCGGCATGCTGATCTCGGCGGCGGCCAAGACCCAGTTCCTGGCCACGCAGGTGGCGCTCATCGCTACCCTCCTGCCGGCCATGCTCCTGAGCGGGTTCCTCTTCGAGATCGAGGCCATGCCGGAAGTGCTCCAGGCCATCACGTACCTGGTCCCGGCCCGCTACCACGTGGTGGTGGCCCGGGGGATCATGCTCAAGGGCGTGGGGCCCGGCGTGCTCTGGATCCAGAGCGTCTTCATGATCGTCTTCGCCGTGGTGGGGATCGGGCTGGCGGCACGGGTCTTCAAGAAGGAGGTGGCGTGATGGACTGGACCCGCGTCCGACGTATGATCATGAAGGAGCTCCGGCAGATCTTCCGGGACCCCCGCATGGGGCGGATCGTCTTCATCGCCCCGGTCATCCAGCTCGTGATCTTCGGCTACGCGGTGAACACCGACATCCGGCAGACGGCCACCTACGTGGTGGACCACGACCGCACCGCCGAGTCCCGGGCCCTGGTGGACGCGCTGACGGCGTCGGGCTACTTCCGGGTCGCGGACCGGTCCCGGGACCCGCAGGCCATGGCAAGCGCGCTGGACCGGGGCAACGTCATTGTGGGGGTGGAGATCCCCGCCGACTACAGCGAGGACCTGGCGGCGGGCCGGGGCGCCGTGATCCAGATCATCACCGACGGGAGCAACTCGAACACGGCCACCATCGCCCAGGGGAACGCGCTGCGTATCATCCGGGACTACACCGCCCGCCGCGTTGAGGCGGGCGGTGGCTCCCTGCCCGAGGGCGTGGACCTGCGGATCCGGGCGTGGTTCAACCCGGACCTGGCCAGCCGGGTCTACAACGTGCCGGCGGTGCTGGGCGTGATCGTGCTCCTCATGTCGGGGCTGCTGACGGCCGTGGCGGTGGTCCGGGAGCGGGAGATGGGCACCATGGAGCAGCTCCTGGTCACGCCCATGCGACCCGCGGAGCTGATCCTCGGCAAGACGCTCCCCGTGGCCCTGATCGCCACCATCCAGATCATCCTGGTCACCGTGGTGGCCATCTTCTGGTTCGACGTGCCGTTCCGGGGCAGCCTCGCGGCGCTGGCCCTTGCCGCCGCCATCTACATCGTCAGCGGCCTCTCCTTCGGACTCCTCATCTCCACCATGGCCCGCACGCTCCAGGAAGCGCTCATGGTCCTGTTCCTCTTCTTCATGCCCGCCATCATCCTGAGCGGCTTCATGTTCCCCATCTTCACCATGCCCGAGGTCTTCGAGTGGGTCACCTACGTGAACCCCATCCGCCACTTCCTGGAGATCGTCCGCCCGATCTTCCTCAAGGGCGCCGGCGTCGCGGACCTCTGGCTGTCCTATGTCTACCTTCTTCTGATCGCGGTGGCCGGGTTCGCGGCCGCGCGAGCGCGGATCGCCAGGACGGGTCTGGTCGGCTAGAAGGCGCGGCCGATCGCCCTGCGGGCGCCCGACCGCGCGACTGGGGGATGATCCGGGTCGTTCTCGGTTCGCGGTGGAGTCCGCCATGCCCCGGCGGAGTCAGACTGGGGGACTGGGTGGATCGCGCGAGGTTGTCGGCCGCAATCCCCCAGTCCCCCAGTCGGGGATCAGAGAGGAAGGCCGGGACAAACCATGCAACACAGCCGTGCCGCGAACCACATCCCCCAGTCGCGGCTGCCTCAGGAGGCCAAAGCGAACGCCGCCTGCGCCCCGAACGTCCGGGCCGCCCTACAGCCGGAACCCGCGCAGCAGTCGCTTCTCCTTCTCCCCCTCGATCTCGGCTTCCAGCTCGATGTACGGCTCGAGTCCGCTCCCCTTGAGCTTCTCCCGGAAGAGCTGATCGAGCTGGAAGACGCCGGCGGAGTTGGTCATCTCGATGACCAGCCGGATCGGCTTCTCGCTCCCCTCCTGGATGTGGACCTGCTCGATGGCGGCGGCCGAGACGGAGTGGATGCTGGCGGCGCTCTCGCGCTCGAAGGGGATCCGGGAGCGGCCCTTGGCCATGTCCAGGGCGTCGGCGATGCGGACGATCCCGGCCTCCACGGTGAGGGGTCTCCCGCCGGAGCGATGGGCGATGATGGCGTGGAGCGTCTCGCTCCGAACGATGGTGGCTTCGGCCACGTCGTACTCGTCGGCCAGCAGCTCGATGAGCTTGGGTTGGGCCACGAACAGGGAGAAGCCCTCGTGGTCGGCCCGGTGGATGGACATGCCCAGGTCGTGGAGGAGGGCGGCCAGCGCCACCACTACCTCGGCGTCATCGGTGGTCAGCCCGTGGTCCTTCACCACGCTGGGCTCCACGCCGGCCTTCACCAGGAGCCGGAAGAGCCGCACGGCTATGTTGGTCACGATCTTCACGTGCACGGGCCCGTGGTCGGTCATGCCGAGGCGGTTGATGGCCGTGACGTTGGCGGCGGTCCAGAGGGCGTAGAGCTCGTCGTCGTCGTTGACCCGATCCATGATCCGGGCGAGACGGTCGTTCCCCTTGGTGGGCAGCCGGATGACCACGCGGCGCTCGAGGCGCTCGGCCAGGGTGCTCGGGAAGTCGTCAACGTCGGGATCCACGGCGTCGGGCCCCACGGCGTCGGGCCCCACGGGTCCCGCGTTCTGCTCGTCGCTCACGGGCGGGCCCCTTCCAGCTCCCGGAGCTGCCGGACCGTCTCCCGTACCACGGCCGGGTCGGGGTGTCGCACGGTCATGTGCCCCACCTTCCGACCGGGTCGGGGCTCCTTCCGGTAGAGGTGGAGGTGGACGTGGGGGTGGGCCAGGACGTCCGCGGTGTCGGGCACGGCGCCGATGAGGTTCACCATGGCCGCGTGCCCGCGCATGGCCGTGGAGCCCAGGGGTAGCCCGAGGGTAGCCCGGACGTGGTTCTCGAACTGGCTGGTCTCGGCGCCCTCGATGGACCAGTGGCCCGAGTTGTGGACCCGGGGCGCCATCTCGTTGGCCAGGAGCCGGTCGCCGACCTGGAACAGCTCGATGGCCAGCACGCCCACGTAGTCCAGCGCCTCCAGGACCCGGGTGGCGTACCCTTCGGCCCGGGTCTGCAGCGCCGGCTCCAGGTCGGGCGCCGGCGCGTAAGAGACCCGGAGGATTCCGTCCTCGTGGACGTTCTCCGGCAGCGGGTAGAACGCCATGGCCCCGTCGGGGTGGCGGACCGACAGGATCGAGAGCTCCCGGCGGAATTCGACGAATCCTTCGAGGAGCAGCGGCACGCCGCCCACCGCGTCCCATGCGGCGTCCACGTCGTCGGGGGTCCGGATCACCGCCTGGCCTTTCCCGTCGTAGCCGAAGCGCCGGGTCTTGAGCACGGCCGGCAGCCCCACCCGGTCCACGGCGGCCCGGAGGTCGTCGAGGGTGTCGGCGGCGGCGAAGGGTGCGGTCTCGATGTCGTGGTCGCGGAAGAACGTCTTCTCAGTGAGTCGGTCCTGGGAGACCTCGAGAGCCCGCCGGCCCGGGCGGACGGGGACGCGGTCGTCGAGGTGCTCGAGGGCGAACGCGTCCACGTTCTCGAACTCGTAGGTCACCGCGTCGAGGTTGGTGACGAACCGGTCGAGAGCATCGGGGTCGTCGTAGCGCTCGGCCAGGACCTCGGCCACTTCTGCGGAGGCCGTGGGGTCCTTCGGGTCCAGCAGCCGGCAGCGCACGCCCAACGGGTAGGCGGCCAGCGCCATCATGCGTCCGAGCTGGCCGCCGCCCAGGATTCCGAGACGCATCACTCCTCCGACGGGTCCGGGTGGCTCAGCACGCGCTCGGTCTGGGCCGCGCGATACGCGTCGAGGGCCTCCCGGATCTCCGGGTGCTTGTTGGACAGGATCGACGCCGCCAGGAGCGCCGCGTTCACCGCGCCGCTCCGCCCGATGGCCAGCGTGCCCACGGCCACGCCCCGGGGCATCTGGACGATGGAGAGGAGAGAGTCGACGCCGTTCAGCACCCGGCTCTTCACCGGCACGCCCAGCACCGGGACCGTGGTCTTCGCCGCCGTCATCCCCGGCAGGTGCGCCGCGCCGCCGGCCCCGGCGATGATGACCTCGAGCCCCCGCTCCCGGGCCGAGTTGGCATACTCATACAGCAGGTCGGGCGTCCGGTGCGCCGAGACCACGCGCTTCTCGAACCAGACGCCCAGCTCGTCCAGCGTCTCCGCCGCGTGACGCATGGTCTCCCAATCGGAGGTGGAACCCATGATCAGCCCCACCAGCGGTGTCTTCGACATGGCCTCTTCCCGTTCGGTTGGCGTGAACGCGTAACCTAGGATTCCCGGCGGCGACTTACAACAACCGCGGCGGCCGCTCCGGGAGGGGGCTCCGGGCGCCTCCTCCGGCGGTCCGCCCCCGGTCAGTCCGGGTACTCGAACGTCAGCGGCGTCTCTATGTCGGGGTGGATGGAGCGGTGGACGGGGCAGTGGGCGCCGACCTTCTCGAGGCGCTCGCGCTGCTCGGGCGAGAGCCCCGGCGGCATGCGGATGACCAGGGGCAGTGCTGCGATCCGGCGCGGGTCGGCGGCCATATGCTTCTCCACCCGGAACGAGGCCTCGCCGAAAGGGATGCCCTGATTCTGCGCGGCGATGGCCATGACGGTCACGATGCAGCTGCCCAGCGAGGTGGCCACCAGGTCGGTGGGAGAGAAGGAGCTGCCGTCGCCGTGGTTGTCGAGCGGGGCCGCGGTTTCGAACTCGGTGCCCGAGAGCTCGTGGCGCACCGATACCTTGAGGTCCCCGGTGTAGCGTCCTGTAATCACGACTGACATGCGCTCTCCTCTCCTGGCGGTCGGTGCGGTTCCGTGGTTCCGTGAGCCTGCCGGGCCGTGCTGACGTATATTGCATGGACCCGACACGCCGGCTCTAATGTACCGGGCTCACCCACGCACATGCGAAGCACTGCATCACGTTGACGATCCTCGATCGGCTGCTCCCCGACTATCCGGAAGACCAGAAGGCCGAGCGGCACCAGCTCCTCGGTCTCATGGGGATGTTCTTCCTCGTGGTCACGGCGGTGGGGATCCTGAAGCCGGTGCGGAACTCGCTGGCGCTCTCCGGGCTCGGCGACGGCGAATTCTACCGGGTGTACCTGGTGAGCGCCGTGGTACTCCTCTTCGTCCCGTTCTACAACCGGCTGGCGGACCGGGTGGGGTGGGGTGCGCTGGTTCCGGCCATGGCGGTGTTCTTCGGGCTGAACCTGGTAGTGTTCCGGTTCGCGTACACGGAGGGCAGCACGCTGCTGGGGCTGGTCTTCTACGGCTGGTACGACCTGTTCGCGGCGGCGCTGGTGACGCAATTCTTCGTGGCGACGCAGCTGCTGCTGAACGCCCGGAGCGCCAAGAGCGCGTACCCGCTGGTGATCGGCGGGGGCGCGCTGGGTGCCATGCTGGGCGGCGGGATCGCCGGGTTCCTGGCGGAGGCCATCGGCACGCCGAACCTGCTGCTGCTGGGGGCGGTGTGCATCCTGGGGTTCGGGCTGGGGATCCCCCTCGTGTGGCCCGGCGAGGAGATCACGGCCGTCCAGCGGCAGCGGTCCCGGGGCGTGCGACGGAAGGAGACGCTGTCGAAGGGCGAAGTCCGCCGGCTCCTGGGCAACTCCCACGTCCGGCTTATCGCGGTGAGCGTGCTGATCGTGGTCCTGGCAAAGCAGCTGGTGGACTACGAGTTCAACACGCTCACCAAGCAGATTTTCGTGACGGAGGACGCGGTCACCGAGTTCCAGGGATACGTCAACCTGGCGACCCAGTGGCTACCCCTGGTCTCGGTGGTGGCGCTCCGGCCGCTCCTGAAGCGGTGGGGGCTCGGCGCCATCGTGTTCATCCTCCCGGGGCTGATCTTCCTGAGCAGCTTCGTGGCGGCGGCCTTCTTCTCCATCTGGACGGTGATCGCCGTGCGGACTTCGGACACCATGTTCCGGTACTCGGCGGAGCGGGCGAGCCGGGAGATCCTCTACGTCCCGATCCCCGAGGAGATCAAGCTCAAGGCGAAGACGTACATCGATGTGGGCGTGGAGAAGGGGCTCGGAAAGGCACTGGCCGCCGGCGTCATCGCGCTCCTGGTGGAGGTGCTGCACCTCGGTCTCGAGCAGATCGCGTGGGTGGTGGTGGCGATGGCCGCGGCGTGGGTCGGGATCACGATCCTCGTCCGCCGGGAGTACGTCCGCACGCTCGCCCGCTCGATCCGGGGCCGGTTCGCCAGCTTCCAGGGGCTGAGCGCACTCTCGGATGCCAGCACCCAGGAGGTGGTCCGCCGGTCGCTGCGCAGCGACGACCCGGTGCAGGTCTCCTTCGCCCTGGACCTGGTGGACCAGAGCGCGGGCACCGACACCCGCCCGGTGGCGGAAGCGCTCCACGAGCTGCTGGAGCACAGCAACCCGGACATCCGTCACAAGGCGCTGCGGATCCTGACGGAGGACCGGGACCCGGACTCCGTGGACCCGGAGCGGGTCCAGCCGCGGCTCCGGGACCGGGTCCGTCGGGTCCGCGAGCAGGCGGTGCTGGCGCTCCTTTCGGCGGCGCCGGATCGGCAGAAGGAGCTGGTGCGGGGGCTGCTGGCGTCTCCGCACTCGGAGGTCCGGACGGCGGCGCTTGCCGTCCTGGCCCGGGGCGACGTGGCGGCCCGGGGCGACGAGCTCCTGGGCGCGTCCTTCCTGGACGAGCGCTGGGAGCAGGCGCAGGCCGGGCACCGGGACGCCCGGGTGGAGCTCGCCCTGGCCGCCGGGGTGCACCGGTCGCATCCCCGGGCCGTGGAGGTCCTGGAGGCGCTCCTCGGCGACCCGGACCCGGTGGTGGCGTCGGCGGCGCTCCGGAGCGCCGGGCTGCTGGACCGGACCGAGCTCCGGACGGCCATGGTGGAGGGGTTGAAGAAGCCGGGGACCCGGCAGGCGGCCCGGGACGCTCTGGTGGAGCAGGGCCAGCGGGCGGTGGAGTGTCTGGCGGACGCGCTCCTGGACGAGTCGTCCCACCCCACCATCCGACGCCACATCCCGTCGGTCCTGGCCCGGATGCCCAACCGGGCGGCGGCGGACGCCATGCTCCACAGCGTGGTGGCGCCGGAGACCGACCAGCTGCTGGACTACCGGACGCTGAAGGCGCTGAGCCAGATCCGGACCCGGGACCCATCGCTGGAGTTCGACCGGGAGATGGTAATGGCTTCCATCCGGCGTGAGGTGGAGGCCGCCGTCCGCTACCACCGGGCGCGCCGGTGCATCCGGGAGCTCGAGCTCGACGGTCGCGCCACGTCGCTCCTCCGGAAGTCGCTGACGGAAGCGTGGTCGGAGCGGCGGGAAGGTGTGTTCCGGCTCCTGGGGCTGCTGTACCCGTCCGACGAGATGTACCGGGTGTACCTGGCCATCAGCAGCGGGGAGCGGACCCCGCGGGCCAACGCCATCGAGTGGCTGGAAGAGACGCTGGACCGGGGCCTCTTCCAGCGGATCGCACCGGTCCTGGGTGAGACGGCGCCGCTGGATGAGCTGGACCCGTTCGTCTCCCTGGGATCGCTGCTCCGGGACGGCGACCCGTGGATCGCCCGGACGGCCGTGGCGGCCACGGCGGAGATCGAGCAGCCCTGGAGTCGGGCGGTACTGCATGATATCATCGGGTCGGAGTCCCACGGCGACGCCGGCGAGCAGGCCGACCGCCGGCTCCGGCGGGCAACGGCGAGCGAGGAAGGCACCATGGATCTCATCGAGAAAGTCTTTCTGCTACAGAAGATCGACCTGCTGCAGGACGCCCGGAGCGCGCACCTGGCGCTGCTGGCGTCCATCGCCGAGGAGGTGGAGGCGGACCCCGGCACCGTGCTGATCCGTCAGGACGAGCCCACCGAGGCGCTCTACATGGTCATCGACGGCAGGGTGGACCTGGAGGGCGTGGCCGGCCAGCAGCTCGAAGCGGGGGACAGCCAGGCGTTCGGGACCTGGGCCCTCATCGACGAGGCGCCGAGCCTCGTCACGGCCACCGTGGACGAGCCGTCGCGGCTGCTCCGCATCACGCGCAGCGACTTCTACGACCTGCTGGCGGACCACCCGGAGCTGGCCCTCGGCCTGCTCCAGGGACTTGCCCGACGCGTACGCACGCTCGTAGCCTGAGTCCCATGGCCGATACCCCCGCACCCACGGTGATGATCGTCGATGACGAGGAGATGGTGGCGACGGCACTCCGGAGCTTCCTCGAGCTGGAGACGTCGTACCGCATCCTGACATTCACATCACCCACACGCGCACTGGAGGAGGCCGAGTCGGAGCCGGTGAACGTGGTGATCGCCGATTTCATGATGCCCGAGATGGACGGGATCACCTTCCTGCGCCAGTTCCGGGAGATGAACCCCCGGGCCACGCGGATCCTGCTGACCGGCTACGCCGACAAGGAGAACGCGATCCGGGCCATCAACGAGGCGGGGCTGTACTACTACCTGGAGAAGCCGTGGAGCAACGAGCACCTGAAGCTCGTGATCCGGAACGGTGTGGAGCGGTCCAGCCTGTTCAACGAGCTCGACAGCCGGGTCCAGGCGCTGGAGGGCGCGCACGAGGAGCTGTTCGAGATCCGACGAAGGCTGGTCCAGGCGTTCCTGTGAGCATCAGCCCCCGGAGCTGGAGCCCGGAGGAAGCGGCGGGCGACGTGCGGCTCCACAGGCCCGTCCGGTCCCGGGCCGTCGTCGTCGGCTGGACGCTGGTGCTGGGCGCCATCTTCCGCCTGGGGCTGGGGCTGCCCCTCGACGTCCGCTTCTTCGCGCTGGCCGCGGGCTGGTTCGTGGCGGCGGCGGCAACGTTCCACTGGCTCGCCGGCCACCGCAACTCCACGGCGTTCTTCTCCGTCCGGTTCCTCCTCTTCGCCGCCGAGGTGGTGGTGGCCGCGTGGCTCGCCCATTACATCGGCGCCAGCAGCTGGCTCGCCACCCTCTTCCTCCTGCTCCCCGCCATCGAGTGGAACATGCTCTACCCCGGCGCGTGGGGGCTGGCCGGGTCGTTCTTGGCCGTCCTGGCCACGGGTGCCCTGATCGCGGGCGAGGCGCTGGGGTTCGTCCCGCCCGGCGCGCTGTTCAGCGCCATCGAGACCGGCTACTCCGACCCGTTGTACGCGGTGGGCGCGTTCCTGGTCTCGGCGTCACTCATCATCGGGCTCTCCACGGTGGTCAGCCGGTACGCGGAGGCGGGCCGGCGGAAGAGCCGGGAGCTGGAAGCGGCGAACGAGCGGCTCCGGGAGCTTTCCCGGGACGTGCAGGAGTCCCACGCCGAGCTGGAGTCGGCGTACGAGCAGCTCCAGGACACGCAGGCGGAGCTGGTGGGCTCGGCCAAGCTGGCCACACTGGGGAACCTCATCGCCGGTGTGGCCCACGAGATCAACACGCCGCTGGGCGCGCTCCACAGCAACCACTACACCATCGCCCGGGCACTGGAGCGGCTCCAGGAGATCCTGGAAGACGAGGTGGTGGACGAGCACGAGCTGGAGGACGTGCGGCGGATCGTGAAGGCCATCGACGGCGTCACGGCCACGAACAACATGGCCGTGGACCGGATGGTGAAGCTGGTGAGCAGCCTGCGGACGTTCGGGCGGGTCGACCGCTCCGACATCGATTACGCGGACCTCCACGGGGGCCTGGAGAGCACACTGGCGATCCTGAGCCACGAGCTGCGGCAGCGGATCGAGGTGGAGAAGGATTACGGCGACCTGCCCCGGGTGGAGTGCTACCCGAACCAGATCCACCAGGTGTTCATGAACCTTATCGTGAACGCCATGCAGGCCATGGAGGACGGCGGCACCCTGACACTGCGGACCCGGCACGAGGGTGACGAGGTAGTGATAGAGGTACAGGACACGGGCGTGGGCATGTCCCGGGAGACCATCGACCGGATCTTCGACCCCGGCTTCACCACCAAGGGGTCGCGCATGGGGATGGGGATGGGGCTCCTGATCACGAACCGCATCGTCGACCGGCACGACGGCCGGATCGAGGTCGAGAGCGAGCCCGGCGTGGGCACCACGTTCACCATCCGCCTCCCCGTCCGGCTGCCGGAGAAGGCCCGGACCGGTCGGGAGACCCGCCGGGAACCGACCCCCGACGGGGTCGCTTGAGCACCAGCGCGGCACGAAATCGAAGGGACCCATGAGACCGAACAGCACGCGGCACCGCACCCCTCTGACAGTCGGGCTGGCGGCCCTCATCCTGGCCGTGGCGCCCACTGGCATCGCGGCACAGGGCAACATCCTCCACCCGCCGGACACCATCGAGAAGCGGCTGGCCCACGACGACTTCGAGATCGTGGACCGCAGGGGCTCCCGGTTCGATGGCGACCGGACGAACCGGGTGGCCATGTCGTTCGCCGACGGCACCATGATGGTGGCGAAGTGGGCGCTGGCGCCTCAGGGTGGCGAGGCGTACAACAACAACCCGCGCTACGAGGTGGCGGCCTACGAGCTCCAGAAGCTCTTCCTGCGGCCCCACGAGTTCGTGGTGCCGCCCACCGTGTTGCGGGCCTTCGACCTGGGCTGGTTCCGGAGCCTGGAGCCGGGCGTGCGCCCGACCTTCAATGACACCGAGTCGGTCCTGGTGGTGCTCCAGTACTGGCTCTTCGACATCGCCGGCGCCGAGTTCTGGGACCGCCGTCGGTTCGCCAGCGACTCCGTCTACGCCCGGCACCTGGCCAACTTCAACATCTTCACGTACCTGGTCCGGCACAACGACCAGAACCAGGGAAACTACCTGATCTCCGGGATCGAGACCGACCCGCGGGTCTTCAGCGTGGACAACGGGATCGCGTTCCAGAGCAGCGTGAGCGACCAGGGCGCGAACTGGCGCCGGCTCCGGGTGGACCGGCTCCCGACCGAGACCATCGACCGGCTGCGGGAGCTGACCGAGGAGGATGTGCGCCGCCGGCTCGAGACCGTGGCCCAGTTCCGGATCCAGCCCGATGGCACGCTCACGGCCGAGCCCACCGGCCCCGCCCGCGACCCCGGCCAGGGGATCCGTCGCTCCGACCGCGTGATCCAGCTCGGCCTGGACCGCCGGGAGATCGACGACGTGTGGCGCCGGATCCAGCGCCTGCTGGCACGCGTCGATGACGGCGACTTCGAGCTCTTCTGAGCCATGGACGTGATCTTCGCAGTCGTCGCCGACGCAGCCAACGTGAGCCGGGAAGGCAAGCTCAACATCATGGGCATCTTCGACCGGGTCTTCGCCCGGAAGGTACCCGCCCGGTTCCCGCCGATGCAGCTCGTGATCCGGCTGGAAGCCGACTACGCCGAGCTCGAGACCGAGCACGCCATCCGGGTACAGCTCAGCGACCCGGACGACGAGTCCGTCTTCGATATCGACGGCAGCTTCACCCCCCGGGGCGGCCAGCCCGGCCAGAAGGTCCCGGTCAACCACGTCCTCCAGCTCGGGAACCTGCCGCTCCAGCGTACGGGCACCCACCGGATCCTCATCTGGATCGATGGCGACCTGAAGCGGGAGCTGCCGATCCACGTGGTCCAGGCCCCCGACGCCCCGCCCCCGGGCGCCGACGGCGGCGATACACTGGTCCACTAGCCGGTCCACCGGTCCACTGGACGATCCCCCGGGCACCGGCCGGTCCATGGGGGCAGCAGCTCTCTCCGTTCGGCAGCGCCGGACCCGCGCCACCGGACGGACGAGTTCTTGCACTTCTCTTCATCGGACCGGCGGAGCGAAACGCTTCCTGAACAAGGAGTTGGCCGTGGTATTCGGTGAGATCATCCTGGCATTCGCGATCGGGCTCCTCCTGGCGCTGATCTTCGCGTACGGCCTCGGACGGACGGGGCCGTGGGGTGGGTTCGTCTGGTTCTTCCTGGTGGTCTTCCTCACCGCCTGGGCCGTGGGGCTCTGGGTCGAGCCCGTGGGGCCGGCACTCTGGGGCGCTGCATGGGTGCCGATCCTCTTCGGGGCACTCTTTGTGGCGCTCCTGGTAGCAGCCATACCGCCGAGGCCCGCTCGCCCCGCGGATGTCGCCGAGCCCGATGCGGTCGGGACCGCCGCCGCCGTGGGACTCTTCTTCTGGCTCCTGGTGGTGATCCTGCTCATCGCCATCATCTTCGCCTACGTCTGACCCGCATCTGACGGAGGCGGGCGGAACGAGACGAGCCCCCGGCGGCCGCAAGGCCGCCGGGGGCTCGTGGTTGGGCGGTCGGCCGCCGCTGTGCGTTCAGCCGCCGCTCTGCGCACCCAGGTAGGGCGCACCAAGCTCACGCAGCCTCGCCTCCAGCACCGCCACGTCCTCCAGCAGCGTCTCGACCTCGGGACGGAGCTCGGAGAAGTCCTCCTCCGCGATCTGCAGCTGCCTGCGCTGCATCCCGGTGGGCGCCGACGTGGCGTTGAACGTCGAGTAGAGCACGCGGCTCACCCGGCTGCTGATGGAAGGCGGCGTCTCGAACTGGCGCCGGGCCACGCTCGGGTCGCCCTGGAGCGGGATCTCCAACTCGGCCAGCCGCTCCTCGAGAGCGCGGGCCTCGGCCAGAAGCTCGACGGGCAGCCCGGCCTGGTGGACCGCCGTCTTGGCGTTGGCCAGCCGCTCCTCGACCTCACCGAGCTGCACCATGGCAGTGCGCACCTCGCTCATGAGGTCCGCGGCCTCCTGCTGGAACGCCACCAGCGCGTCCCGGTCGTCCGTGGCCAGCGTGGCGTTGTTCAGCGGCACCACCTGGAACGGCACCGGCTCCACGAGCTGCGAGGGCACTCCGTCCACCACCTTGGCCATGGACACGTTGTAGGTGCCCGGCGCCACGAGCGGCGCGTAGCCGCCGTCGGCGAACGGGTTGAAGCGCCCGCCAGTGATCGGCCCCACTGGGGCGTAGCGCAGGTCCCAGGTGATCCGCTGGATCCCGGTCCCCGGCCGCGTGGTCAGTCGCCGGACTACCTCGCCGTCGGCGTCGGTGATGGTGAAGAGGAGGTAGGGCGCCTGCTCCCGGTCCTCCGCCCGCATCTCCTCGAACGTCGGGTACTGCACCGGCTCGCCGGCCTCGCGGGCCTCCCGCTCGGCCGCCTTCCGCTCCTGCTCGATGGTCCGGATCGGGTCCTTCAGGTAGTAGGTAAAGGTGGCGCCGAATGGCGGGTTGTCCGCCCAGAAGAACGTAGCGCCCTGGTACTCCCGGCCCCGCTCCATCTGGATGTACTGGAGCGCGTCCGTTATGGGGAAGATATGGGCGTCGTTCTCCAGCACGTCCGGTGTGGCGTGACGGAGCGGGGTATAGTCGTCCAGGACCCAGAACCCGCGGCCGAAGGTGGCCAGCACCAGATCGTTCTCCCGCTCCTGGATCGCCAGGTCGCGCACCGCGATGGTCGGCAGGCCGTTGACCTCGATCCACTGCTCGCCGCCATCCCGGCTGAAGTAAACGCCGAACTCGGTCCCCACAAAGAGGAGGTTCGGGTCCCTCGGGTCCTCGGCGATGGCGTAGACGCTGCCCCGCTCCGGCAGGTCGCCGGCGATGGACGTCCAGCTCCGGCCCATGTTCGTCGACTTGAGCACGTAGGGCGCGAAGTCTCCGTTCTTGTGGTTGTTGAACGCCGCGTAGACCGTCGCGGCGTCGTGCTGTGACGCGAGCACCGAGTTCACGTACGTGCGGTCGGGCACGCCCGGGAAGTCAGCGTAGCGGGTCCACTCCTGGCCCCCGTTGTCCGTCATCTGGATCAGGCCGTCATCGGTCCCGACGTAGATCAGGTTCTCCTGGATCGGGCTCTCCGTCAGCGCCACGATGTTGCCGTAGATGGACGTGGACGCGTTCTTCCCCACCGCGTCCATCCCCCAGACGCGGCCCATGATCTCGAGCTCGTTCCGGTCGATCTGGCGGCTCAGGTCGCCGCTGATGGCCGTCCAGCTCGCGCCCCGGTCATCGCTGCGGAACAGCTTGTTCGCCGCGAAGTAGAGCCGGGTGTTCGAGTGCGGGCTGATGATGAGCGGCGCGTCCCAGTTCCACCGCAGCGCCTCGCCCGGCTCCTCCGGCTGCGGCTGGATCGGCACCGCCTCGCCGCTCCGCCGGTCGTACCGGACCAGGTTGCCGTACTGGCTCTGGGCGTAGACGATGTTCGGGTCCTCCGGGTCCACGGCGCTCTCGAAGCCGTCGCCGCCGTTGGTCACGATCCAGTCGTTGTTGCTGATCCCGCTCTCGGCCAGCGTCTGGCTCGGGCCGCCCAGCGACCAGTTGTCCTGGGTGCCGCCGTAGACGTTGTAGAACGGCTGGTCGGTATCCACCGTCACCTTGTAGAACTGGGTGACCGGCAGGTTCTCCTTGAAGTCCCACGTGCTGCCGTCATCGAACGTCTCGTAGATCCCGCCGTCGCCGCCGATGATCATGTGGCGGGTATCTGTCGGGTCGATCCAGAGCGCGTGGTCATCCACGTGCCGGTTCGGGTTCGGGAATCGCTCGATGGTCTCGCCGCCGTCCACGGTGATCCGCGTGTACGTGTCCATGGCGAAGACCCGCTCCGGGTCCACCGGATCACAGATCAGCTCCTGGTAGTAGTTCCCGCGGCTGGTCCAATCGTCCACCTTCCGCCAGCTCGCGCCCCGGTCCGTGGACCGGTAGAAGCCGCCGTTGTCCGCCTCGACCACCGCGTAGACGTAGTCGGGGTTCGCCGGCGAGAGGCAGAGCCCGTAACGGCCGACATCGCCGCCCGGCAGCCCGCGACGCAGCTCCGCCCACGTCGCGCCGCCGTCCTCCGTCTTGTACAGCGCCGATTCGGGGCCGCCGGAGACCAGCGTCCAGACCTTCCGCATCCGCTGCCAGGCCGCGGCGATGACCACATCCGGGTCCCGGGGGTCCATGACGATGTCGGTCACGCCCGTGTACTCACTGATGTCGAGCACCTTGTCCCACGTCTCGCCGCCATCGGTGGTCTTGTAGAGGCCCCGGTCGCCGCCGGCGCTCCAGAGCGGACCCTGGGCGGCGATCCAGACCACGTCCGCGTCCCGGGGGTCGATGAGGATCTGGCCGATGTGCTCGGAGTTCTCGAGCCCCATGTGCTCGAAGCTCTTCCCGCCGTCCTCCGACTTGTAGACGCCGTCGCCGTACGCCACGCTGCGCTGGGCGTTGTTCTCACCCGTCCCCACCCAGACGATGTTCGGGTTGGACGGCGCGAGGGCCACCACGCCGATGGAGTACGAGCCGTAGTTGTCGAAGATCGGGCGGAACGTTACGCCGTTGTTCGTGGTCTTCCAGACGTTCCCGCTCGACACCGCCACGTAGTACTCGGAGTGGTCGTTCGGGTTGACCGCGAAGTCGCTGATCCGGCCCGACGTCAGCGCCGGCCCGATCTCCCGGAGCTGCAGCCCCCGGAAAGTGGATGATGTGTATTCCTGTGCGGCGACGGGCGCAGCCACCACGGCCAGCGCCAGCATCGCCAGGAAAGTTCGGATAATCCTCATGGTCACGCGTCCCTTGTGCGGGGGTCGAAGTCTGCCTATGTGCGGGAAGGGCCGGACGCCCAAAGTGGGAAGGGATCCGGGATGATGCCAGGGGATTGGTGATCGGGGTCGGGGTCGGGGTGGGGTCGGGCCCGGGCTCGGGGGGCGGAGTGGGAAGCGGGATGGGGCGGGGAAAGGCCCCGTCCGGCCTCCCGCCCGGCCACCCCTCCCGCTACCTTCCCGGCGCCATGAAACCGTTCGCCGCCGCCGTCGCCGCTCTCCCGCCCCGTCGCGAGTTCCGCTCGCTCGTCCGCCTGGCGCTGCCCATCGTGGCGGTACAGGTGGGGCTGATGTTCATGGGCGTGGTAGACACACTCATGGTGGGCCGGGTCAGCGCCGCAGCGCTGGCGGCGGTGGCCCTCGGCAACCTGTACTTTTTCTTCATCGCCATCTTCGGGATGGGCGTGCTGTTCGGCCTCGACCCCGTCGTATCTCAGGCGGTGGGCGCCCGGGACGACGCGGCCATCGCCCGGGCCGTCCAGCGGGGGCTGGTCATGGCCGCCGTGCTGGCCGCCCTCTCCCTCGCGGCGCTGCTGCCGGCCGAGGCGATCTTCACCGTGCTCCGCCAGCCGCCGGACGTCATCCCCCTGGCCGCTGGCTACGTTCACGCGGCCACCCCGGGGATCGTGGCCTTCCTCGCCTTCATCGTGCTCCGGCAGACGCTCCAGGCCATGGACCGGGTCCGGCCCATCGTGGTGGCCATCGTGGCGGCGAACCTGGTGAACGTGCTCACGAACTGGCTCCTGGTCTTCGGCCACTGGGGCTTCCCCGCCCTCGGCCCCATCGGGACGGGGTGGGCCTCGACGTTCAGCCGGTGGACGATGCTCGTCTTCCTCGCGGTGCTCACGCTGCGACGCCTCGGCCCTTACCTCCGGCCCGCCGGCCGCGTGGTCCTCCAGCTCCGGCCGCTGTGGCGCATGCTCCGCCTCGGCGCGCCCATCGGCGCACAGTTCCAGCTCGAGATGGGCGCGTTCGCCGTGGTGGCGCTCCTCATGGGCTGGCTCGGCACCGCCCAGATGGCCGGCCACCAGGTGGCCATCAACCTGGCGTCGCTCACGTTCATGGTGCCCGTGGGCATCGCCCAGGCCGGCGCCATCCGCGTAGGGCAGGCCGTGGGGCGCGACGACCCCGCGGGCGCACGCATCGCTGTGAAGTCGGCCCTCGTGGCCGGCGCCGGGTTCATGTCCTTCACCGCCGTCGTGTTCCTGGCCTTTCCCGGGTTCCTGACCCACCTCTACACCGAGGAGCCCGAGGTGATGGCCGTGGCCGTGACGCTCATCCCCATCGCCGGCGTCTTCCAAGTGGCCGACGGGCTCCAGGTGGTCTCGGCCGGCGTGCTCCGCGGTATCGGCGACACCACCGCCCCCTTCGTGGCCAACCTCCTGGCCTTCTGGATGGTCGGGCTCCCCGTGGGCATCTACCTCGGCTTCCGCACCGCCGCCGGGCCGGTGGGACTCTGGTGGGGGCTCGTCGCCGGTCTCGGCCTCGTGGCCCTCTTCCTCGTGCTCCGGGTGCGCAATCGGATGCGGAGGACGCTGGCCCGGATCGTCATCGATTAGTAGGCGTGGAGACGCGGAGGAGCGCGGAGGCGCGGAGGGGGCGTCGCGAGGCGGGGATTCGGGTGGGGATCGAGGGACGCGACGAGGCCGACTTCAGGGCTCGTAGAGGTCGAAGGGGGCGACGGTAGTTGTCCAGCCGGACGACGGCGCGTCGCCACCGCACGAGACGGCCGCGAGCACCACGAAGCCGGCGACGAGTCGGTTGGTCAATGCAGAAACGTCGACCCCCAAGGCGGACCGCCCAAGGCGGACCGGGTTTTACTTACCCGCCCAAGGCGGACCGCCCGCCCAAGGCGGACCGGGTTTTACTATTTACCGCCGGGCCCTGCATGGCCTCATTCGCTGCCGATCTGCCCCGAATTCGGGCCGTTGGGATAGCAAATCGGGACATCCAGATAGCTGAAATGGCCAAATTGTAAAAAGTAAAACCAGGTCCGTTAGGAGGCCAAGTTAGACGGCCGGCCTCAAACGGAATCCTTGATCCGACGCCGGCGGCGAAGTGTGGCTGTCGGCGTTCGGCGGCGGTGAGGCGGAAGCCATGGAGGCGGTGATCGTGACGTCGGGCGGTCGCTACCTGGTGGTGGGCGGTACCGAGGGCGGGGAGGGCGACGACGCGTGGGTGGTGGCGGTGGAGCCCGACGGCAGCATCGCCTGGCAGAAGACGTACGGGATCGCCGGCGTGTACGACGAGGCGCTGAGCGTCGGGATGACCGACCACGGCGGTGCCCTCATCGGCGGGTCGTACTACGAGGACGGCGACGCGGACTGGAGCTGGACGCTGGCCCGCGTCGGGCCCGACGGCGCGCTGAGCTGGAACCGGAGCTACGAGCGAAGCTTCGACTGGCCGAACTCCGTGGTCGAGCTGTCCGACGACAGCGCGGGCGCGTCGTGCGCGCCCAGCGCCGACCAGACCATCGCGGAGGAAGTCACGACGGTCTCACCGGTGGCCAGCAGCGCCACGGTGACCGACGCGGCCATCACGCCTCAGACCACCAGCGCGTCCGTCACGGACACCGGCGAGGGGCACGCGTACGACTGCTCGGACGGTTAGAAGAGCACTTCCGCGAAGTCGAGGTCCTCATCGCACAGGTCACCGCGTCACTGGCCATCGCCCACGGGCCGCGACGCGGGCACATCGATGGCGCTGAACCCGTCGGCGTGGATCCGCCACTCCCCCCGCGAGTTCCGCTTCCAGATCACGATGAACTTCCCGCGGCTGCCCTCGGCCTCCGGCGACGCGTCGGGCGCCCGGAGGGTGTAGACCCCTACGTCGTAGGCCATGCCACCGCTGATCTCACGGTCCACGATCTCGAAGGCGATCTCGGGACCGGCGCCGCCGTCCCGGGTATAGCGCTCGAGGAAGGAGAATTGCCCGCGGAACTGGTCCTGCCCGTGGAGGATCGGCGAGCCCGGCGGTAGGTAGTACGCGTCGCGGGCGTAGACCCCGTCCATGAGGAGCGTGATGTTGGCCTGGGCGTACGCCTCGCTGAACGTGGCATAGACGCTGTCCAGCGCGGCATTCACGGCCCCCCGCTGTGCCGCGGCCTCGGGGTCCGGTACGGTGCACGCCGTGACGAACAAGCACAGGAGGGCGGCCAGGGTGGCGGACAGGGCGTCGTGGTGCATGGAGCTCTTGGTGCGGGTCGATCTCGCGATCGTTGCGTCGGCCGGCCCCGTCGGGCCGTACGCCCCCGGGACCGCCTATTCGTCGGCCAGCGCCGTGTGCGGGTCGATCCGCGTGGCCTGGCGGACTGGAAGATAGCTGACCAAGGCCGCCACCGTAACCAGCGCGCCGGCGGCCAGCGCCACCTCCGCCACGTTGATCGCCCGCTACCCGCCGCCCCGCCGCGGGGGCGGGCTGTCCCAAATGCGCCGTTGGCGTGGGCCGGGAGGACCACCTGCGGCTTTGGGGCCCTACGCGACCCATATCCCGCATTGGCCGTTGGCAGGGAGGAACGAAAGGAGGATTCGGGTCTCTACGCGACCGATTCTCCGCATTGACTGGATTCAAGGCTGCGGGCGGAGCATTTCGGCGCCCTGGGCACGGACCTGTCTTATCCGGGCGCGGCGACGTCCGTTGCTCGCGCCCCCTACACCACCAGCTCCCGCTTCGCCCACTCCCGGAAGTACGGGTTGTCGAACCGGACCCCAGCGCCGGTACGGCCCAGGATGGACCGACGCACCAGCGCCTCCAGGCCGGTGGCCACCGACGATGCGGCACCGAGACCGTACAGCTCCCGGGTGTCGGTGGAGTGGAGCTGCTCGGCCCCGGCGGCCACCGCCCGGAGGATCCGCTGCTGGAGCGGCGTCAGATCGTCGAACGTGCGGCGGAGCGCCGGGTCGTCCTGCGTCACGATCTCCCCGATGGCACCCTCCACCGATCCGGGACCCGCCACGCCCTCCTGCGCACAGCGGAACCAGAGCACCCGGGCCGCCTGCACGATGTCCTGGGTGCGCGGGCCGACCCGCTCCACCAGCTCCCGGCCCACGCCCGCGGCCTCCACGCCGGCACCCGTCAGCCGGCTGTCGATCCAGTGGGCCAGGTGGTCCGCGTCGATGGGGCCGAGATCCAGGCGGTCGAAGAACTTGTAGAACGCACGCTTCGGCTGCAGCATCTCGGCGATCAGGCTCCCCTTCGAGCCCGCGCACACATAGCCGGTCGTTCGGTTCTCCTGCATCCGTCGACGCAGCAGCCACTCCGCCGCCTCGCCGCCCAGCTCCGCGATCCGCTGGAACTCGTCCAGCACCACCACCACAGGCGACGACGACTCCGACGCCACCTCCTCAACCCGGTCCAGGACCCCCTCCAGCAGCTCCCGCTCCCCCTCCTCGCCACGAGGACGCGACTCCAACGCCACCGACAGCCGGGGCAGACCCGACAAGTCGTAGCCCAGCGTGACCACCGGAGCCAGACCCCGCGCCCACTCCGACAGTCGGTCCCGCCACAGCTCTACCGCCGCCACCGCACGCAGGAGCCGGTTCGACACCTCCGTCAGCGACGACGCCGTGGCCAGATCCGCCTGCAGCACTGTGCCACCCGCCACCTCCACACGCTCCGCAGCCACGCCGATAACGGTGCTCTTCCCCATCCGCCGCGGGCCCGTCACAAGGAGCCGCGCCCGGTCGGCTATGGCCCGCCGCACCACGGCCACCTCGTCGGCCCGATCGGTGAAATAGGCGTCGCGGACGTGCTCGGCGACCCGGAAAGGATTCCTCAGCTCGCGCATGGCTCTCTGACGTTCGGGGTTCTACGTTACGTTACATTACGTTACGTTAGTCTACATAACCTAGCGCCTCTGTCAAGGACCCGGCCGGGTGTCCTACCTTGTGACGGTCCGCCACCCGATACATCTTGCGACCGTGCTCCCCAACCCTGGAGGCGAAGCCATGCGTTGTATCCCGATCCATGCCACGCGCGGCGCCCCCGCCTGCGCGGTCGTCCTTTCGCTCGTCCTCACCTTCCTCTTGGCCGGTCCGTCGGCGGCGCAGGAGACGGGCGAGACGCATCACGACGGGCTCCCGCCGGGCGCCGAGGGCGCGGTGGAGGCGCTGAACGCGTCGCCGCGCCACGGTGAGTGGGCGATGGTCCGTCTGGAGAACGGCGACAGCGTGCGGAGCTGGGTGGTCTACCCGGAGCGTAGTGACGCGGCGCCGGTGGTGGTGGTGATCCACGAGATCTACGGGCTGACGAACTGGGTGCGTGCCGTGGCCGACCAGACGGCGGCGACCGGTTTCATCGCCATCGCGCCGGACCTGCTGACCATGGAGGGCGTGCCCACCGACGCGGCCGGCGACCCGGAGCAGCAGCCGGCGGTGGCGGCCATCCGCGGGCTGGACGACGACCGGGTACATCGCCAGATCCGGGCGGTGGCGGAGTACGCCATGGGTCTGGCCGCGGCCCGGCCGGTGTACGGGATCACGGGGTTCTGCTGGGGCGGCAGCACCAGCTTCGAGCACGCCACCCGCTACGAAGACATCATGGGCGCCGTCCCCTTCTACGGCGGCTCGCCCTCGGAGGCGGCGCTGGGCCGTGTGCGGGTCCCGGTCCTGGGCCACTACGGCGGGGATGACGCCCGTGTGAACGCCACGATCCCCCGGGCGGAGGCCGTGCTGGGCGGCGACTACTGGCCGAACATCTACGATGACGCCGGCCACGGCTTCCTGCGGCAGCAGAGCGGCCGTGACGGGGCCAACCACCGGGCGTCGGTCCAGGCGTGGCCGATGACGGTCGGGTTCTTCCGGGCGGCCGCGTACTACGCGGGTGGGAACTGATCCCGTGACGGCGGTCTGACCCGTGTTTCCGCTGCGCGACGAGAACCCCACGGAGCTGGTCCCCTACATCACGCTGGCGCTCATCGCCATCAACGTGGCGGTGTGGATCATGGTCCAGGGCGCCGGGCTGGACATGCAGGCGCTCCAGCAGAGCGTGTGCACCTACGGCGCGATCCCGTCGGAGATCACCGGCCAGACCAGCACGCTGCCCCGGGGCTTCCGGGGCCTCCAGTGCCCCACCGGCGGGCTCACATGGGGCGCCATCCTCACCAGCATGTTTCTGCACGGCAGCTGGATGCACCTGATCGGGAACGTCTGGTTCCTGTGGATCTTCGGGAACAACATCGAGGACAGCCTGGGCCACGGCCGCTTCCTCCTCTTCTACCTTTTGACCGGCGCAGCGGCGGCCGCCGGCCACATCCTGAGCGCGCCCGGTTCCCCGGTCCCCATGGTTGGCGCGTCGGGCGCCATCAGCGGGATCATGGGCGCGTACCTGCTCCTCTACCCGAGGGTACGGATCCTCACCCTCTTCTTCTTCGTGATCTTCATCCGGATCATCCCGCTTCCCGCCTGGGTCATGCTCGGCTACTGGTTCCTGATCCAGCTCCTGAGCGGGACGGCCACGGGCGGGGCGTCAGGCGTGGCGTTCTGGGCCCACGTGGGCGGCTTCGTAGCCGGGCTGGCCCTGGTCAAGCCGTTTGAAAACCGACAGTTGGTGGAGGCGAAGCGGCAGCATGTCAAGCTCGATAAGCGAGATATCCGCCGAGGGGGGTGGTGGTGATTGCCGCCGCATCTGCGCGCGCGGCGGCGACTGGGGGATGAACGGTCGCGGCAGGCCGGGTTCACGGGGTCTGCTTGACTCGCGGCTCTTTTCATTACCGGCGGCTGATGGGGAAACTGGGGGTCCGATGTTCGCGGCGGGGCTGCGTTCGCGGTGACTCCGGGCTGGCTTGCCGGTGGAATCTGAGCACCGGGGTTTGAACCGCTTCCGGTCTTCCATGCGGCGCGGTTCGAACCGGCTCGATCGGGTTGACGTGGACCGACGCGGGCGGTTCAAAGGCGGCGGCGAGCCGGCCGGCAGACCACCCCACGCCCGAACCAACCCCGATCTCAGTCGAGCACCCACCCCCACTCCCCCCATCGTACCGCGAACCCAACCAGGCCCCGAACGCTCAATCCAACCCCGCGAACCCCGACTCCACCGCGAACCCTGCTCCCCCCCTCGCGGCCCGAAAGCAGAAGCGTCAGCCCCGAGATCGCGCCCGACAGGGCCGCCCTCAGTGCCCGACTGCCGCCGCGTCCGCATCGCGGGGGTCCGGCGCGCCGGCGATCCGGCCATCGGGCCGCACACGAATCGAATGGGCGTGCCCCTGGGCGCCGCGGATGTCGATGGAGTGGCCGCGATCCCGGAGCCCCAGCAGGACGGCCTCGGGCCAGTCGGCGTCCTCCATCCGCAGCCGGTCCGGGAGCCACTGGTGGTGGACCCGGGGCGCCTGGACGGCTGCGAGGATCCCCATGTCGAACTCCATCAGGTTGAGGCTCACCTGGAGCACGGTGTTGATGATGGTCCGCCCGCCGGGGCTGCCCACCACGGCGAAGAGGCCGCCGTCGGGGTCCTCGAGGATGGTGGGTGACATGCTTGAGAGCATCCGCTTCCCGGGCTCGGCCAGGTTCGGCTCGGTCCCGATGAGCCCACCCTCGGTGGTGAGGCCCGGCGCGGGGTTGAAGTCGCCCATCTCGTTGTTCAGGAGGAACCCGGCGCCGGGGACGGTGATCCGGGAGCCGTAGCTGTATTCCAGCGTGTACGTGGTGGAAACGGCCATGCCGTCGGGGTCCACCACGGAGAAGTGGGTGGTCTGCGCGCTCTCGTGGACCATGGCCACGTCGTCCACCGACGACGGCGTCACGGTGTCGGACTCGATCCCGGCCCGGAGCTCGGCCGCGTACGCCTTGCTCGTGAGCCGGTCCAGCGGGACGTCCACGAAGTCGGTGTCGGCCAGGTGGCGCGCGCGGTCGCGGTACGCCCGGCGCATGGCCTCGGCCAGGTGGTGGACGTACGGCGCGGTGTTGTGGCCCATGGCCGCCAGGTCGTACCCCTCGAGGATGTTGAGCATCTCCACGAGGGCGGTCCCGCCGCTGGACGGCGGCGGCATCCCGATGACGCCGTAGCCCCGGTACGTGCCCCGGACGGGCGCCCGCTCGGCGGGCTCGTAGCGGGCCAGGTCCTCGAGGGTGATGAGCCCGTCGCCGCGCTCCATTTCGGCGACGAGGAGCCGGGCCGTCTCACCGGCGTAGAACCCGTCGCGGCCCTCGTCCCGGATCCGCTCCAGCGTCCGTGCCAGATCGGGCTGCCGGAAGATCTCGCCCACCTCGTACGGCTCGCCGTCCTTCGAGAACGCGGCCACGCTGGCGGGGTAGCGCTCGAACGCGTCGAGCACCGACGCCAGCGACCGGGCGGCGCCGGGCGTCATCTCCCAGCCGTCGGCGGCGAGCCGGACGGCGGGCTCCACCAGCTCCCGCCACGGCAGGCTGCCGTACTGGTCGTGGACGTACGCCAGGCCGGCCACCGTGCCGGGCACACCCACCGCCCGATGGCTCAGGTGGTGACGCTGCCGGTCGTACTCGCCGTCCTCGTCGAGCCACATCTCCGGGTGCGCGGCCAGCGGCGCCTTCTCCCGGAAGTCGATGGTCGTAGCCTCGGCGTCGGGCAACCGGACCACCATGAACCCGCCGCCGCCGATGTTGCCGGCCCGGGGGTAGACCACCGCCAGTGCGAAGCCGGTGGCCACAGCGGCGTCCACGGCGTTGCCGCCGGCCTGGAGCACCTCATCGCCCACGTGGCTGGCCAGCGCGTGGGCGGAGACCACCATCCCGTGCTCGGCCACAGCGGCACGGTCGGCGGGCACGGCAGCGACGCCGGGCTCATCGCCCACGGCCGCCGGGACGGGGTCGGTCCGTTGCACCGGTGTCTCGGCGGGTGCGCCGGCACACGCCGGGAGGGCCACGAGCCCGAACGCCAGGAACAGGGTGGCCAGCCCACGCACGGCGGGCCGGGAGAAGTCGGGAACGATAGCGTTGAGCGTCATAGTCACAGAGTGTGCATCGGTCGAAGGTGGTCGAGCGCCGCGTGCAATCGCAGCCCGTCGCGGTCTAGAACGTCTCCAGCTCGCCGGCGTCTACACGGTCCAGCACGGTGCGGATCCGGGCCCACAGCTCATCCAGCTCCAGGTTCGTGAGCCCGAACTGGATCATGCCTTCCTCCCGGGGCACGCCCCGGTTCTCGTCGATCTTGGCCGTGGGCGGGACCCGTTCCAGGCGGCCATCCTCGCGCACCCGGAACTGGGCCACCACGTAGAGCGCGTCGTCCAGCTCGCCCCGGGTCAGCCGCCGCAGCCGCTCGACGGCCTCGCCGGGGACGCGGTCCACATGCAGGTCCCGCCACACCGTACCCCGCGGACTCGCCGGACTGCGGAACGCCACCCCGTTGTCGACGGCATAGAGCCTGGGCGGTCCCCGGGTGGAGACCAGCACGTTGCCCGGGTTGGAGTCCACGTGCCGGATCAGGTGCGTGAAGAGGTTCAGGTAGCCGAGGCGCCGGGCGTACGCCGGGTCCCCACCGAGGCGTGCGGTGTCCGGCGCCTCGGCGGCGTCCACGTTCTGGAGCCAGTACTGCACGGCCACCAGCACCGAGCCCGTTCCCTCGAACGTGGGCTCCGCCTCCGGGTCGAGTTGACGGTACGCGGTTAGTGGTAGCTCCCGGATCACGGTGGGCGGGACCACCCAGTCGGCCTCGTCGAAGAAGAGCTTCTGGAAGGCGTACGCCGCCGCCTCGTAGCGGGGCTGGTTGTTGATGGCGAACCCGCCCGGCGGCGCCTTGGCCCACTTCACCCGGATGCGCCGCCCATCGCTGAACTGGATGTCCGTCTGCTGGGTCCGATCGCCCTGCCACCGGTTGTCGCGGATCCCGACGATCTGGAACGGGTCGCCGGCCAGGCGGGCCTCGACGGCCGTGGGGGAGAAGACGTAGTTGGGGCCGTACGTGGACGCCTGCGGATCGCTCGTCGGGAGAGCGCTGTCCGGGCGGCTCCCGCCCTGGGCCACAGCGGGAGCCGCCACAACGGCGGCCGCCACCGCCAGGACCGAGAGGCGTGTTCGGGAGAATGTTCGCATGGGGGCAACATACCGGCGGCCCGGGGGCCGCGGCCAGTATCTTGCCCCGGGCCGCCGTCACAGGCCAGATTATGGACACTTCCCTCGCAACACGTCACTCATCAGGCAGACCGTCGCCATGACCGCCCCTAATGTGGACCCGCGTTCCATGGAGGTCGAGGGCCTGGCGCTCGATCCCGGCGAGCAGAGAGCGGTCCGGGCCCGGCAGCTGCGCACGCTGAACACCCGCACGGTCCCCCTCCTGCGGCTCCTGGGCGCCAACTTCCTGGTGTTCGGCGCCGTGGTGCACAACAGCCTCATCCTGGGCCGGATCGACTGGACGGCGATCCTCGTCTACACCGCCTTCGTCGAGCTCTACTGTCTGGCCAGCTGGTGGGCCCTCGACCGATGGTACGACCCCGATGCGTCGCCGGACCTGGCACTCCTCTTCCTGGTGGCGGACCTCGTCCCCATGGCCATGGCCGTCTACCTCACCGGCGCCGACGCCAGCTGGATCTTCTGGGTCTTCCTCGTCCGGGTGGTGGACCAGACCCACACGTACTTCATGCGGGCGTTCATGTTCACCTGGCTCGCCACGCTGGCCTATGCATCGGTGATCGGGTGGGCGGTGGTGGTGGACGGGGCCACGGTCAACCTCCCCGGCGAGATCGCCAAGCTCATGTTCCTGGTCCTGGCGGGGTCGTACATCTCGTTCACCGCCCGCACATCCGAGCGGGTCCGATCGCGCCTGGCCGACGCCATCCGCACGGCTCGACAGTCGGTGACCGAGCTGCGGGTGAAGTCGCGACAGCTGGAGCAGGCCCGGGAGGCCGCCGAGGCCGGGAGCCAGGCAAAGAGCCAGTTCCTGTCCCGGGTCAGCCATGAGCTGAGGACCCCGATGAACGCCATCCTCGGCTTCGCCCAGCTCCTCCAGTTGGACGAGATGACCGAGGAGCAGCAGGCCCACGTCGACGAGATCCTGACGGGCGGCCGCCACCTGCTCGACATCATCAACGAGGTCATGGACATCGCCCGGGTCGAAACAGGGTCCCTGGCCAAGGAGGTGGAGCCGATCCGGCTGGGGCCCGTGCTCCGGGAGGGGCTGGAGCGGGCGCAGCCCACCGCCGAGCGCCGGAACGTGACGCTCCCGGAGCGGCCGCCGCCGGGCTCGGACGCCTGGGTCATGGGCAGCCGGCGGAAGGTGCGGCAGGTCTTCGCCAACCTCCTCGACAACGCCATCAAGTACAACAGCTCGCCGGGCACCGTGTCGCTGGCCTGCGGGCACCGGGACGGGACCCTACGGGTGAGCGTGACCGACACGGGCCCGGGGCTCCCAGCCGGCCGGATCGAAGCGGCGTTCACCCCCTTCGAGCGCCTCGGCGCGGAGAAGACCGACCCCGACGGCACGGGGCTCGGCCTCCCGGTGGCACGATCCCTGGTGGAAGCCATGAACGGACGGATCGGCGTGGACTCGGAGCCGGGCTCCGGGAGCACCTTCTGGTTCGAGCTCCTGGAGGCCGAGCCCCCATTGCAGGAGGAGGCCAGAGTGGTGGACGCGGAGACCACCGGACCCCTGGTGCTCTACGTAGACGACAAACCGGAAAACGTCGTGCTCGTCCGCCGGATCCTGGCCCGGCGCCCCACGGTCCGCCTGATCTCGTCACCGCTGGGGCTGAAAGGGCTGGAAACGGCACGGCAGCGCCGACCCGACCTGATCCTCCTCGACCTGGAACTCCCCGACATCGCCGGGCGAGAGGTGCTGACCCGGCTGCAGGACGACGTCGCCACCCGCGAGATCCCCGTGGTGGTGGTGAGCGCCGAGGCGGAACCGAGCAAGGTGGAGCGGCTCCTGGCCGAGGGCGCACGGGCCTACTTCGTCATGCCCTACGACGTGGCGAAGTTCCTCGACGTGGTCGACGACCTGCTCGACCTGCGGTAGCGAGCCACCCCGGCCCCGACAGGCGACCCGCGGCTACGCACCGCGGGGCCGACGACTACGCGTCCCGGTCCAGGACGTACACGTTCCGCTGCGCCGACGGTAGCAGCACCATCCGCAGGATGTTGACATGGGCCGGCAGGTTCGCCACGTACGCCACGGCGTCGGCCACATCGTCGCCGGTGAGCGGCTGGAACCCGTCGTAGACGCTCTCCGCCCGCTCCTCATCACCGTGGAACCGCACCACGCTGAACTCCGTCTCCACGAACCCCGGGTCCACGCTCGAGACCCGGAGCCCCGTCCCCGTGACGTCCAGGTTGATGGCCTCCGTCAGCGCCGTTACCGCGAACTTGCTGGCGTTGTAGACGTTGCCCTTCGGATAGACCTGGTGGCCGGCCGTGCTGCCGATGTTGATGATATGGCCCCGGTCCGCCTCGATCATCGACGGGAGCAGGAGCCGCGTCACGTTCAGCAACCCCTTCACGTTCGTGTCGATCATCCGGTCCCAGTCGTCGAAGCTGCCCTCCTGGACCGTGTCGAACCCGGCGGCCAGCCCGGCATTGTTGACCAGGATGTGGGGCGGCCCCGCCTCGTCCAGGAGCCGGTCCACCGCCGCCCGCACGGCGTCCCGGTCCCGTACATCGACGCTCGCCACGTGGACGGCCACGCCGTGCTCCCGGGCCAGCTCGTCCGCCAGCCGCTTCAGCCGCTCTTCCCGACGGGCCCAGAGCGCCACGTCGGCGCCCTCGGCCGCGAGCCTGCGCGCGCAGGCCTCTCCGATCCCCGAGCTCGCACCCGTCACCAGGGCGAGCTTGCCTTCGATTCTGTTCATACCGTCAAGCTTTCGACGCGAAGACACGAAGTCAAATGCGCGAAGGCGCGGAGAACGGCAGCAGGGCACGCGAAGGCGCGGAGATCGCGAAGGGGTGCGTCGTGGGCCGAAACCTGTTCTCAGATCCCGACGACCGGTTCCGGGTGGAGACGGTGGGCTCGACGTTCGCTGCGAAGCCCGACCCGCCCGGACAACCCCATGTCACGAAGTCTGCTCCGCCCGGATGGTCCGACCCCACCGGCGAGCCCGCCCTTCGCGATCTTCGCGTCTTCGCGTGGGATGCAGTGCTTCGCGTCTTCGCGCGAACCCGAGGGTGGGACCCACCGCGTCGCCCGGACCCACCGCGTCGCCCGGACCCTACCGATACCGCTCGTCGAGGATCGCCCGGTGGTGGATCTCGTGGCCGGCGATGACCCAGGCGATGCCCCGGGGCGTGAACGTCACGCCGCTGGCGGTGCCCGTCCGGAGCAGTGCTGCATCGGTGAGGCCGCGGAAGAGAGCCGCGGTGGATGCCCGGACCGCCGCGAGCTCGGCCTTCACGCCGTCGAGGGTGCGGGGCGCCAGGTCATCGGGAACCACGTAGTCGTCCTGCGCGAAGCCCGGCAGCGGCGTGGCATCGCCCCGGGCGATCCGGAGCGCACGATAGCCGAACACCCGCTCGGTATCGGCCAAATGGACCAGGACCTCCTTCAGACTCCATTTCCCGGCGGCGTACCGGTAGTCGGGGTCCACGCCGAGAGCGTCGACCACGCGGAAGGTCTCCTCCAGCTGTCCGGCCAACGCCGAGAGCAGGCTCCCCGCCGGTCGGTGCTCCAGGTAGCCGCGGTAGTACTCGGCTACCTCGTCCGGGCCGGGACGGCCGTCCAGCACGCCGATGCCGCTCACTCGGGGACCCCGCAGTCGCTCCGGGGCAGCGCTCGGCCGGGTGCCTCGATCCGGGCTTCCACCCGGGCCACCACCGCCGGACGCATGTCCAGGAACCGATGGACCAGGACCGTGTCGATCCCGGCAAGCACCGCCTCGAAGGAGTCGGCCGGGAGGCTGCGGTACCGCCGCCACGGCCGCCCCAGATCGCCGGGCTCGGCGATGGAGTCGATCTCCGCCTCCCAGCACGTGGTCGGCCGCGTGGTGGGCTGATACTCGAAGGCCCGGTTGTGGTCGATGGCTACCACCCGGTCACCCACAAGCAGCCAGTTGTTCGGGTGCCGGTCGCTGTTCCCGATGATCGCGTCGAACAGACGCAGCGCGTCAGGCTTGCCGGCACCCTCGTCCGGCGGCGAGCGGGCGTCGGCCACGAAGTACATGGTCGAACCCGACAGGGTGTCCCCCTGCTGGTTCCTGATCCGGGTCCTGATGGTCATGGGCGTGAGATCCATGGCCAGGACCCGGTCGATCCGGTAGGTGGCCACTTCCCGGTCGGCGCCGCACTCGGGGCAGAAGATGTCGGAACCGTCCACCTTGAAGATGGACCGCACACCCGCCCCGTGATCGAGACGCCAGGTGTACGAGACGCCCTGGCTGTCCATGGCCAGCGGCGTGGCGGCCTCGGGCCACCCCCGGAGCCGTCCCTCGAGCCGGACCAGGACCTCCTCCGCACCCGCCGTGTCCCCGGCCGCCCGGAGCGTCCACGCGGCCTCCTGCAGACGCCCGCGCTCCAGCAGACTGTCCACCACGGCCTCGGCCCCGGCACCCTGAGCCGCCGCCGGCAGAGGCGCCCACGCCCCCGCCACCCACGCGGCCAGCCCCAGGACGATCACCCGCATTCCTCGCCTCGTTCCCTTCATCCCACCTCGCCCTCCGCTCGAAGATCGGCAGCACGCAGCCACGAAGGACAAGCTCTATCCGCTGCGCCCGATCCGCCAGGGTGACCCACCGATTCGTACCGCGCCCTCTCCCTGGTCGACGGCAGGCTGAGGAGACGGAGAAGTACGAAGCGGCTCTACAGGTACAGGCCGACGGAGACGGCGACGAAGAGGAAAAGGGCAGCCTCCCGGGTGAGACTCTCCGCGGCGCTGCGTTCCGAAAGCTGCGAAACCGCTGGCATGTGTCGGGCAAACGCATCAACAACTTCGGAGATGAACCCAGGAAATTTTCGGGCGGGGATCGGGGTATGCCGTAAGTGTAACCCCAGCAAGGACTTACGATTTTCCGCCGAAAATCAGCTCCAGTCGCTGGGCTGGTCGAAGTGGCGGCGGGAGAGGATGAGGGAGCGGCCCTGTGTGACTTCACGGCGGAAGCCCAGGAGGTGGAAGACTTCGGTGGTGTACCAGCGGGCCACGCGTCGATCGACGATGACAGCGTCGGCGATGTAGGGGTGGCGTCGGACGCCGGGCAGGAGTGGAGCGAAGCGGTCGAGGCCGAGTCGTCGCAGGAGTGTGGAGAGTGCGAGCCAGAAGGGGCGGACATCGCGGGTGAGGAAGAAGCCGTCGTCGCCCCGGTTCTGGTAGAGGGGCATGAGGAGCCGTCCGTTCTCGGGGGCGAGTACGGGGCGGCCATCGCCCCAGCTGCCGAGCCGCTGGCCGGCGTCCACGGGCTGGAAGCTGCGGAACCCCGGCTCCATGATCAAGGTGCGGCCGCTCGGGATCTCGTGGCGGTAGCGGATCTCCACCACGCGGGGCTGGCCGCGAGCGGCTTCCCGGAGCCGGGTCTCGGGGTCGGGGCCGGGTACGTGCATTCTGTGGAGGATCCCTGCGGCGGTCAGGGCGATCCACGCCACGGCCTCGAGGCGGTCCACGGCCTCGGGGCTGTCGTGGCGCCCGCCCTCGCACCCCATGGTGACGCACCCCCGGTTGTTGACGTACTCCAGGAACGTGGCGGCGAGCTGTTCCTCGAGGCCCAGGACCATGGGGAGCGGGAACTGCTCGGCGAAGCGCCGGTTGCGGAGGGTGTCGCCCACGGTGAGGAAGGGGGGCGTGTCACCGGAGGTGGTGTGAAAGTCCACGACGATGGGCGGGCCATCGGCCCGGCGGAATGCGGGCCGGATGGCGTCGAGGAGCTCGCGTCGCTCCCGGTCCTCGACGCGGGTGCTCCCCGGGTGATCCCTGTCGATGGCCTCGGGCCACCATTCCCGGTTCATGTCGGAGTCGACGAAGCGGACGCCCCGACCGAGGGCCGTGACGTTGCCCACCACGGCCAGCACCTCGCCGTGAAGCTCGTCGGCGGGCGGCAAGCGGCGGAAGACACGACGGAGCGCATCCACGCCGGCGGGCTCGTTGCCGTGGAGCGAGCCGACGAACACCAGGGTGCGGCCGGGTCCACCGCGGCGGTGGCCGATGACGCGGTCGGCGAGCCGCTCCGTCACGGCGCGTCGGTGCGGCGGGGTGCGTCGGCCAGGAGCTCGCCGGCCACGCGCGCCACGTCGTGCTCGCTGAGGATCCCGACCACGCGGTGGTCGTCCACCACGGGCACGGCGGAGACGTCGTGCTCGAGCATGAGCCGGATGGCCTCACGCAGCGGGGTGGCGGTGGTGACGGTGACGGGGTCCGGGATCATGAAGGCGTCCACCCGGCCGCCTTCTTCAATCTCGCCCGCGCGGCGGGCGGCCAGGAGCCGGAGGACCGCTCGATAGGAGACGATCCCGAGGAGGCGTCCGTCGTGGTCCACCACCACCAGCTGGCGGATCCTGCGCCGCTCCATCAGGAGCCCCGCCAGGTCGAGCCGATCGTCAGGGGCCACGGTCAGGAGCTCCGTGGTCATGGCGCTGCCGACCGTGGGCCGATCCGTGTGCGTGGGATTCACTTCCCAACCTCCCGAAACTCCGGTGCGACGCGGCCTGGCCGGGTCGGCGAGTGCCGCTAGACCCCCTTCACGCCCCGCGCTTCGGGACTCTTCTCGGTGGGCACCCGGCGGAACCGCACGCGCTGACCGTCGTCCAGCGACTTGTAGCCGTCGCCGGCGATGTTCGAGTGGTGGACGAACACGTCCTCGCCGCCGTCGTCGGGCTCGATGAAGCCGAAGCCCTTGCTGTTGCTGAACCAGCGGACGGTTCCCGTGATCTCTCCCTCTTCGGGGCCGGCGGAGAGCTCGTCCTCGGAGATAACCCGATCGGGCTCCTCGAAGGAGTCGGCCACACCGGTCTCCTGCGTGGCGCCCACGTCGATGTCGAGGGGGTCGCGCAGCACCGACCGGCCCAGCTCCCGGGCCTCGCTCGACAGTGTACGGCCGACGAAGAGCACCTGCCGGTTCGCGGGAGTGAGCTCCAGGATCCGCTCGACTTCGGCGTGCCGCCCGCGCTGGAGGAGGATGTCGATGGGGTCGAAGACCAGGACCTCGACACCTTCGAGGCGGACGTTCCCGGCGTCGACGTGCTCCAGGAGCCGCTCGGGGGTGGCCACCAGGAGGTCGAAGCCAGCCCGGAGGTCCCGGACCTGGTCCTCGAACGGCACACTGCCGTGGATCTCGCCGACCCAGAGATCGGCCTCCTCGGCCAGGACCCGGGCCTGCGCGGCGATGTCCTCGACCATGTCCACGGCCGGACTCACGATCAGCGTGTGGAGCCCCTCCCGGTGGAGCTGGCGTTCCAGCGCCGGGACCAGGTACGCCCCGGTCTTCCCGGTGCCCTGTGGCGCGCTCATGAGGAGGTCGCGCCCGCTCCGCAACGCATCGATAGTCCGCGCCTGGACGGGGCGGGCCTCGCGCCAGCCCATGTCCTCGAGCCCGACGCGCAGTGCGTCGTGCTCCACAAGGTCGGCGAAGCCGGCGGGCCCCTTCCGGGTACCCGGCGACGATGACGCCGGTTCACGACGACGGACCGTGGCCATCACGACCCAGACAACAACAGCTATGACCGCCACAACGAGGACGGTCACCCAGATTTCAGTAGATAGATTCATGCCCCAATCTTCCCGCGCTTCTGCCCCCCTTGTCAAGCAGGGGTCATTCCGACGACCCCGCAGCGAGCCACGCCGCTCGGTCGCCAGCGCGTACGTACAAGTGATCGCCTACCCGACCCAGGACATCTACGTTCTGGCCGGGTGCAAGGCGTGTGATCTCGGCCGATTCGATACTCGGAAGTTCGCGGAGCGGAGCGGCGGAGTCCACCGATGCCACCCGCAGCGAAGTGGTCGGCTCGGTCTGGCGAGCGGCCACGAAGCCCCGGCGGCCGCCCGGGATCTCGACCCGGAGCCAGTCGCCGGAGACGCCCAGGACACGGATCGGGACCTCCCGGTCGAGCCGATCGATCTCGGCCGCCTCCGTGCCGGGCCCCGCCCGGAGCCGCAGGTCCTGGGTCCCGACCCGTCGCCACGTGCCCGGCTGCACATCGAAGAGCGCCGGCGGGTCGGTGACCAGCGGCTGGACGAACGGCATGGGGTCCAGGGGTCCCACCCCTCGGCGGTAGACGCCGAAGTGGAGGTGGGGCGGCGTGGTGCGGGCGTTGCCCGAGTTGCCCACCAGCCCCAGGGTGTCCCCGGGTCGGACTTCCATCCCCCGCTCCACCCACTGCTCCTCCAGGTGGGCGTAGTAGATGGACTGGCCCCGCTCCTCGTCTCTGAGCCAGACCACCCGCCCGCCGATGGGCGTGGTCCGGACCGACCGGACTACGCCGGCCGTAGCGGCGATGACCGGCGTACCACGACGGGCGAAGATATCGATCCCGTGATGGTCACGGCGCCCGCCATCGCGGGAGTCGCCGAAGAAGCTCCGCACGGACCGCGGGCCGCCGTCGTATACGGGGAACGCCAGCGTCGGCTCCATGGTGGCCGTCAGGATGTAGCGACCGCCCCGAAGCAGCTCGGGCTGGACGCGGATGATGAACGTGCCGTCGCGGGACGGCTCGTGGACCAGTCGGAGCCCGCCGCTGTCGGCGGCGGCCACTCGCTCGGGCGCCTCCGTGGAGTCCGCCGGCGCCCGGAACAGGTCCAGAAAGATCAGCGTGTTGGTGGGCGGATCCAGCCGGAGGTCGAAGGTGAGCCGCTGGCCCGCTCGCGCATGGAAGCGATAGCCCACGGCGTCGGGCCGGGACGAGTCCAGGTAGCCGGTCTCCCGGAACGGCGTGTCCACCGGCGGCGCTTCATCGAGCGCCCGCCGTGCCGCCCGGTTCCACAGGCGCCCCAGCGCCGCGCCATCGAGCCCGGCTTCCTCCAACCGGAGGGCGTAGTGCTCGTGCGGCGCGGCAGCCGCCCGCTGCTCCCCGACGGCAGGGACGAATCCACGCCCGAGCCAGAATCCGAGCCCGCCTACCGCCACCACCAGAAGGATCCACCATCGCATGGCTAGCTTAACCCTCCAGCCGCGATGGCGTTCCGAATCACTGCCCCCGAACGGGTGCCGCGGGCCGGCGCAGGATCGGGTACCGGGAGCCGGCTTCCAGCGCGTCGTCCACCAGGTTCCAGTTCACCACGCCGTCATCGGACCGGGGCTCCAGGAGCGCGAAGATGAGGCGGGCCAGCGGCTGGTTCAGCGGCACGAGCACGGTGCCCCCGACCAGCGTCACCTCCGCCGAGCCCCACGTGCCGAACACCTCCCGCTGCCGGTGGCCCTGGTACTCCCGGGGCGCCACGCGCATGGAGTCCACGGTGAACTGCTCCAGAACGTGCGTCTGCTCCTCCGGCAGCGCCGTGGTGCGCACACCGTGAAGCTCCAGCAGGTCGAGGACCGACGTCAGCTCCGCCGGCACGTAGTACGCCTCCGGGACCACCCCGGTCACCGTGGGCTCGAACGTGCCGTACTCCCACATCTCCTCCGGCGTCGCCACGTCGAGCCGCGCCCGGTAGCGCCGGCCGGAGTACGGGCTCAGCCGCTCCTCCACGGCACCCATGAGGATCTCCACCCGGTCCCCGCGCTTGTGCTGTGCACGAAGCGGCAGGCGCCGACCCCGCAGCTCCTCGGCATCCGCCGTGGCCACCCGGCGGTCGAGCTCCGACGCGTGGGCGTGGGCGAACGACAGGATCTCCTCCACGAACGCCAGCGTGCTCCGGATCCGGTCCCGGAACGGCACGTACGAGTACGCCTCGCTCAGGATCCCGAACCGGTTCCGCAGGCCCACGTAGTTGGTGTTGTACCGCGGCTGGTGACTGTAGGTGTACCAGCCACGATCCCCGCCTCCCGGTGCGTAGGCACCACCGTAATAGTACATGCGCCAGCCCCGCTCCCCCACCTGATGGGTGACCTCGGGCAGCCACTCCCCCCGGAGCAGCTCCACCAGGCCCGACGCCGTGCCCGGGTGCAGCGGCGGCGCGTAGGTGAGATGGTAGCCGTGGTACGTCCCGTTCGTGGTATGCAGGTCCACCACCACATGCGGGTCGTACGCCTTCAGGAGCTGGACCAGCGACCGCGCCTCCGGCGACTCCAGCTTCGTGTGGTCCCGGTTCAGGTCGAGGTCCTGGGCGTTGGCCCGTTGCCCTACACCGCCGAATGGGCCGTTCTGACGGTACCGGTTCTGCACCGATACCCGCTCGTTCCCGTCGGCGTTGTAGATCGGCGCCACCAGGATGACCAGCGAGTCCAGCCACCCGGCGTGATCCCCGGCCGCGAACCGCCGCAGCAGGACCTGGAGCGCCTCCTTCCCCTCCACCTCGCCGGCGTGGATGTTCCCCTGGACGTAGACACGCGTGCGACCCGACGACAGCACCGACTCCGGGCTGCCATCCGCCAGGTCCGAACCCACCACCACCAGCGGGAGAGGACGGCCTTCGTAGCTGTAGCCGAACGTCACCCGATGAAGGACTGGCGCGTCCACCGCGTCAAGGAAGTCGAGCACATCCTCGTACCGGCTCGTCTCCAGCCAGTCCGTACGCTCCGGACGCGTCTGCAACTGCTGCGCCATCGCCGGCGCGGCCACCAGGCACCCACCCATCGAAAGAGCCGCGATCCCGCGGCCCATACTGCGCATTGCTCTTGTCATGTCAGTAATCATGCGTGCACCCGTGCGAATCCCGCAAATCAGGGCCGGGCACCGCCCTGATCCGGAAACCACCCGCCGACAACCACCAGCCAGACCTCATCGCCCGCTCGCCGCTTCCCGTCCGTTCAGCCGCGTCCGCAGCCCGTCCGCCAGATTCGCCAGACGGTTCGCCCGCCGGGCCGCCACCGATGCCAGCCGCTCGAGGTTCTCCGGGCTCGGCCGCCGGCGGCCCGTAGCCCACGAGTACAGCGCCGAGTACGACACCCCCGCCTCCTCCGCCACGTCCTCGAGGCGACCCGCTGTCGTATCCAACAACTCGTCGATCAGAACTGAGATCCCTGACTCCATGTATATGCCCACTCCCGTTTTGACAATCCGCCGACCTGCGCGGACGGTCGGACGCCCGCCCTGAAACGTCCACCGGCCGCTGCATGGCAAAGCTGCAACTTCTCTGCGTTATAGAGGAGCCAGAACGTAATGAAGTTGTATGATACTGACCAGACGACAGCGGCAGCGATGATGTGCGGTGCGATCCGCCCGTCGCCCACCGGACCCTGCCCCGCTCCGGTGGGCGGGGCAGGGAGAATCCCCACAGAAACGGCAACGTCGATTCCTGTGGGGCGATGCACTACAGGAAGGTTTCAGCCACTGCCTGACAGACAGGGACGGATTGGCATCCCATACTCATTCGGGGTAACCTGTCCGTACGAGTTTTTTGACAGCTCGAAACATCCTTCTGTGGAGGTCACATATGGCGGATACACTGAAGATCATTGACAATCGCACCGGCAAGGAATACGAGAACGAGGTCATCCACGGCACGTATCCCGAATACGGCTCGGCGACCCCGGCCCCTCCGCTGCGGCAGATCAAGACGTCGGACGAGGATTTCGGGCTGCTCACCTACGACCCGGGCTTCAAGAACACGGCGTCGTGCAAGAGCGACATCACGTTCATTGACGGCGAGAAGGGCATTCTCCGGTACCGTGGCATCCCGATCGAGGAGATGGCGGAGAACAGCAACTTCCTCGAGTCGGCGTACCTGACGCTGTTCGGCGAGCTGCCGACGCAGGAGCAGTACGACGACTGGGAGCACCACATCACGCACCACACGTTCATCCACGAGAACATCAAGAAGCTGATGGATGCGTTCGCGTACGACGCGCATCCGATGGGGATGTTCGTGAGCACGGTGGCGGCGCTGAGCACATTCTACCCGGAGTCCCGGAACATCGAGGACCCGGAGACGCGGCAGAAGCAGATCGTGCGGCTGATCGCGAAGGTGCCGACCATCGCGGCGTTCGCGTACCGGCACAGCGTGGGGCAGCCGTACGTCTATCCGGACAACGAGCTCAGCTTCACGGGTAACTTCCTGAGCATGATGTACCGGATGTCGGAGGCGAAGTACGAGCCGAACCCGATCCTGGAGAAGGTCCTGGACACGCTGTTCATGCTCCACATCGACCATGAGCAGAACTGCAGCACCACCACCATGCGGACGGTGGGCAGCGCTCATGCGGATCCGTACGTGTCACTCTCGGCCGCGGCCGCGGCGCTGTACGGCCCGCTCCACGGCGGCGCCAACGAGCGGGTGCTGCGGATGCTGAACGAGATCGGGAGCAAGGACCGTGTGGGCGAGTTCGTGCAGCGGGCGAAGGACGGCGAGTTCCGCCTCATGGGCTTCGGCCACCGCGTCTACAAGAGCTACGACCCGCGGGCCAAGATCCTCCGGGAGATGGCGCCGCAGGTGTTCGAGGTGACAGGCAAGGACCCGCTCCTGGAGCTGGCGGTGGAGCTGGAGAAGATCGCTCTCGAGGACGAGTACTTCGTGGACCGCGGCCTGTACCCGAACGTGGACTTCTACTCCGGGATCCTGTACAAGGCGCTCGGGTTCCCCACGGACATGTTCCCGGTGCTGTTCGCCATCGGCCGGACCGTGGGCTGGCTGGCCCAGTGGTCCGAGCTGCTGCAGGACGACGAGCAGGCCATCGCCCGGCCGCGCCAGGTCTACACCGGCTACGACCAGCGGGAGTACGTCCCCATGGAGAAGCGGGACGCGCAGACCGAGACGCTCGTCGGCGCGTAGCATAGCCGGCAGGTAGCGGCCCGACGGTCCTGCGGGACCGACGGACGCGGAGGGCGCGGGGCTCCGGCCTCGCGCCCTTCTGCATCGGGGGTGGTCGGGTGACACCCGGGAATCGGGGCGCCCGATACGGGTAGGCGATTCTGGCCACGGCATGCGCCACGTACTCCACGTACTCGTGATCCCGCAGGTACGGGACGGAGGAGTAGTCGAACCGGCCGATGCCGCCGAGCTCCTCAAAGGGAGGCCGATGCTGACGCTCTCGTCGTGGCGCGCGCAGACGGACACCGTGTGGCGCGCCGGGTCCGGCGCGGTCAGCGCCACCACCACCACGCATCCGGGTCGCAGGTACAGCCGCCAAAGCCCGTCCATGGGGATCTCGGCCCGGACCGCCATCACGTGGAAGACACGATGGATCTCACTGTCGTACGCGGCCCTCGGCCACCGGTCGGAGGTGTCAGCCAGCTGGCTGGCCGACGAACGCCTACTTCATCTGCAATCCGGCGGCGCGGCTCATCCCGGCTGTGGGCGTGGCTGGCCTACCGGATCTTCCCTGGCACCGACTCGGCCCCGGCCCCGGCCACACGCCGAGCCGGTCAGACCGTGCGCAGGTACTCGTGCACCGCCCCTACCGTCGCCGATCCCTCGCCTACGGCGGCGGCGACGCGCTTGCCGGAGCCGTGGCGGGCGTCGCCGGCGGCGAAGATGCCGGGGACGCTGGTCTCGTAGAGGAGCGGGTCGCGGTCGGCGGTCCAGCCTGCGGGGCGACCGCCGTCACGCATGACGTCGCGGCCGGTGAGGATGAAGCCCTTGGGGTCGAGGGCCACGAGGTCGGCCACCATGGCGGTGCGGGGGGCGCTGCCGATGAAGACGAACACGGCGGCGGCGGGGCGGGTGGCGGCCTCGCCGGTGGCGGTGTCCCGGAGCTGGAGGGCCTCGAGGCGCTCGTCGCCCTCTACGCCCTCCACCACGGTGTTGGGCAGGACGATGATGTTGGCCGTCTCGCTGATCCGGTCGACCAGGTACTGTGACATGGACTTCCTCAGGTCGGGGCCCCGGATGAGGATGGTCACGGTACGGGCGAGGCGGGAGAAATGGACGGCGCCCTGCCCCGCCGAGTTGGCACCGCCCACCACGAAAACGTCGCGGTTTCGGTAGAGGGCGGCCTCGCTGAGGGCGGAGCCGTAGTAGACGCCGGCGCCGACCTTCTCCTCGAGGTTGGGCACGTCCAGGCGCCGGACCTCCATCCCGCTGGCGATGACCACGGCGTAGCAGCTGAGCTCGGAGCCGTCGGCCAGCTCCACCACGCGGTACGGGTCGCCGCGGCGGACGCGGACGGCCTCCTGGGCGGTGAGCATCTCGACGCCGAAGCGCCGGGCCTGTGCGGCGGCGCGGCGGGCGAGCTCGGCACCGGTGACGCCGTCGGGGAAGCCGAGGTAGTTCTCGATGAAGGAGCTGGTGCCGGCCTGGCCGCCGGGCGCGGCGCGCTCGACCAGGAGCGTGGTCAGCCCCTCCGAGGCGCCGTACACGGCCGCGGCCAGCCCGGCGGGCCCGCCGCCCACGATGACCAGGTCGTAGAAGCGCTGCTTCGGGCGGGTGTCGAGGTTCGACTGCTCGGCCAGCTCCCGGGCGTCGGGCTGGATCAGCGTGGTCCCGTCGGGATAGAAGACCACAGGCAGGCGGGCCAGCTCCGGATCGACGGCCTCGACGGCGGCGCGCATGGGGGCGTCGGTGTCGATGTCGCACCACTGGTACGGGATCTGGTTGGCGGACAGGAACCGCTTCGCGGCGTAGCTGGTCGGTGAGAACGCGGTGCCGCAGACGCGGATCCCTTCGAAGAGCGGACCGGCGGCGGCGCTCCACTCCTCGAGGAGCGCGTCCAGGTGCGGGTAGAGCCGCTCCTCGGGCGGCTCCCACGGCTTGTCGAGGTAGCGGTCCAGCCGGATCTGGTTGATCCCGGCCACGGCGCTGCTCGTGTCCGCGTACGCGGTCAGCAGCACGCGCCGGGCGTCGGGGTACATCTCCAGCGCGCGCACGAGGAACTCGGTCCCGCGCATCTCCGGCATGCGCTCATCGACGACGAAGAGGGCCACGGGCACACCGGTCTTCTTCAGCTCCCGGGTGACCTCCAGCGCCTGCGCGCCGGAGTCGGCCTTCACCACCCGGTAGTCCTTCCCGTAGCGGGACCGGAGGTCACGGCCGACGGCGCTCAGGACCTCGGCGTCGTCATCCACGGCCAGGAGGACGGGGCGGGTCACGGCGCGTCGGGGGGCTCGCCGGTGACGGGGCCCGCGGCGGCGGCCAGCGGGAGCGTCACGCGGAACTCGGTCCGCCCCGGTCGGGACTCGAAGCCGATGTCGCCCCGGTGGCGGCGGACGTGTGCCCGGGCGATGTCGAGGCCCAGCCCCGTGCCCTCGCCCGGGTCCTTGGTGGTGAAGAACGGGTCGAAGACCCGGCCCTGGTCGCCCGCATCGATGCCGGGCCCGTCATCGATGACCCGGACCACCAGCGACGAGCCCTCGGGCTTGACGGTGACCGCCACACTGCCGCCCAGGTCCACGGCGTCCAGGGCGTTGTCCAGCAGGTTCATCCAGACCTGCTCCAGGTCGCCGCCGATGGCGTGCACGCGGGGGAGCCCCGGGGCGACGTCGATGGTCACGCTCGCCGACTTGTCCCGGGCCTTGTGGCCCAGGATCAGGAGCGTGTCCCTGAGCCCGCCCTCCACGTCCACCGGGCCGGCGACCCGGGCCTGGTCCATGTGGGTGAGCCGCTTCATGGCGCCCACCAGTGAGGAGATCTTCGACGCGGCCCGCTCGTTCTCCGCGGCCAGCAGGCGCACCGCGCAGCCGGCGGCCACCCAGTCCAGCGCGGCGTCGAGGGCCGGGCCGTCCAGGTGCCCGGCCAGCTCGTCGAGGACCTCCGCGGTGACCGCCGTCTCCGCCAGCGCCTCGACGGCCGAGCCGTCGACGCCGTGGGCCTCGAGCCACCCGGCGATCCGGTCCTCCCGGTCGGCCCGCTCCAGCGGGGACAGCGACACCGTGGGCGGCGGGGCCATGCACGCGGTCCGCACCCGGTCGACGGCCTCGAGCTGCTCCGGCGTGAGCCCCACGCCGGCCAGCGCCCGGGCCGCCCGGTCGGCGTCGTTCATGGATGCGTCGAGCCGCTGCGCGCTCCGGGCCACCGCCGACGCGGGGTTGTTGAGCTCGTGGGCGAGGCCGGCCGAGAGCTTCCCGAGGGAGACCATCTTCTCGTCCTGGAGGTCGCTGGTCCGGAACGCCCTCGCCCGATCGAGCATCATGTGCACGCACGCCGCCGTAATGCCCGGGCACTCCCGGATCAGCTCCGGGAAATGGTCGGCGGCCAGGGAGAGGGTCTCCGCGGCCGTCTCCGCACGGGTGCTGCCCCGGGCGACCCCCATCCGGGAGAACGGGAGCAGGCCGGTCACGTCCCCCGCCTGCCATTCCACCACCTTGTGGGTGCCGGAGCCCCGGTCCACGTAGTTGGCGATCCGCCCGCTCAACACCACTTCCAACCCGATGCCCTCCGCGGCCCAGTGCTGGCCCTCGCGCAGGAGGTGGTCCCCGGCCTCGAACCGGCGGAGCGCACCCCGGCCCGCGAGCCACGAGAGCTCGGGCTCAGGCACCTGCGCCAGCGTGCGGTGCCGACGGAGTCGCTCGATCACGTCGAGAGGGGCTTGCTCGGCGTCCATGGAGTTGAGTTCGGGGGGGACAGCTTGTCAGGAAGTGAGCAATAACATACGCGGTCCCGGTGGCGAGGGACAGTGCGGCATGGCGGCGCGCCCATATTGTCGGACGTGTATACTCGTACTAGTATACTTGTATAATGTCCGAAAGACCGAAGCGCGTGCGCGAACAGGCCGTCGTGTACATGAGCGCGGCCGACCGGGAACTGCTGGAGCGGCTGGCCGAGGAGACCGGGCTCGCCCGCACCGAGCTGTTCCGCAGAGGACTGCGCCGATTGGCGGAGGAGCTGCTCGACGAGCGTGCGCCCGGCTCGTCGTTGGACTACCTGACGGGGATCGCGGACGAGACGGACGCCCCCGCGGACCTGTCGGAGCGGCACGACGACTACCTGTACGGGGGCGGCTACGCGGACGGGGACCGCGCGGCGAACGGAGACGACTGAGGTGCGCGCCCTGGTCGACACGAGCGCGCTCCTGGCGCTGAGCCACGCACGGGACCAGCACCACGCCCGGGCCGTCGAGATGGCGGCGCGCCACCGGGCGGCGGGCGGCACGTACGTCGGCACCACGCTGGTCCTCTCGGAGTTCTACTCGCACCTCCTGTACCTGAGGGACGCGGCGGTGGCGCGCACGGCGCTGCGGCACCTGCTGGACGACCCGATCCAGTCGTGGGTGGAGGTCGGTCCGGAGCTGGTCGGTGAGGCGTCGAGCCGCTGGCTGGCGCGCTACGACGACCAGGCCTTCTCGCTCGTAGACGCCGTCAGCTTCGAGGTCATGCGCACCGAGAATGTGGCCGCCGCGTTCGCGTTCGACCACCACTTCGAGGTTGCGGGCTTCGAGCTGCTGCGGTGAGGGGCATCGAGGGGGAGAGGCCCGGCTAGGCGCGGAGGCGCGGAGTACTCGCGGAGAACCGATCGGGAGTTGATCCGGTGAAGCTGGATCCGCCGCAGAGGGTGCACCTTCGCGGCGTGCCAGGTTTCCGAGAATCGAGTCCTGTCCAGCCCGGAGCTCATCGTCTTCCGCCGCGAACCCCGGCCTCGCCCGGATCAACGCTACTGCAGTTCTCCGCGTTCGCTCCGCGACTCCGCGGCTCCGCGGTTCCCGACACCTCAGCCTTGCCGAAGCGCCGTCCATGCCGTACCGGTGAACGTGCGACCCGTGAGCCCGCCCACACACCAGGAGACCCCCCATGCACGCTCGACCGATCCGCTGGACGACCACACTGCTCGGCCTCGCCTTCGTACTCGTCCTGGCCGCCGCCTCCGACGCCGCCGCCCAGCGGTTCCCGGCCGACAGCTGGATGCAGTACCAGAACGTGGAGGAAGCCGGGTTCGACGCCACGAAGCTGGACAGCGCGCGGGCGAGCTGGGAGGCGCTGCCGTCGTCGGCCTTCCTTGTGGTGGCGGACGGCGCGGTGGTGGCCGCGTGGGGCGACGTGGGCCGGCGGTTCATGTGCCACTCGGTGCGGAAGAGCTTCCTGTCGGCGCTGTACGGGGTCTACTGGGACCGGGGCGAGCTCGATCTCAACAAGCAGATGGAGGACCTGGGGATCGACGACCACCCGCTCCCGCTGATGGAAACCGAACGGGAGGCGCGGATCCTGGACCTGCTGAAGGCGCGGTCGGGCGTCTTCCACCCCGCCGCGTACGCGGGCCGGACGGACTCGCGGCCCCGGGGGAGCGAGGGGCCGGGGCGGTACTTCGCGTACAACAACTGGGACTTCAACACGCTGGCGTATGTCCTCGAGCAGGAGACGGGCGCCGAGGTCTTCACCGCCTTCGACGAGCACTTCGCCGGGCCGCTGGGGATGGAGGACTGGCGGGTCAGCGACGGGTACTACCACTACGAGCGGGACAAGAGCCGCTACCCGGCCTATCCGTTCAGGATGTCGAGCCGCGACGCCGCCCGCTTCGGGCTCTTCTTCGCCCGCGAGGGCGTCTGGGACGGTACCCGGATCCTGTCGCGGAACTGGGTCCGGCGCAGCACCGCGACGTACTCCATCGACGACGAGGTCCGGGGCTACGGCTTCATGTGGTGGACGTACCTCGAGCCCCGCTTCCTCCAGCACGGGATGTACTCGGCGATCGGGGTGGGCAACCAGATGATCGCAGTGCTCCCGGACCTCGACATGGTGATCGTGAACCGGGCGGACACGTACGAGGGCGAGGGGACCCCGCTGGCCGGGCTGCTGGACCTCATCGAGGAGGTCCTCGAGGCACGGACTGGCGACCCCGTCGCCGATCCCGCGCTGGCACCGCTCACCGTCGAGGCGGATCCCATGATCACGATGGCGTCGGGCGACCGACTGGCCGGGTTCCAGGGCGAGTTCCCATACCCGCCGGCGCCGCTGGGGCTGCCGGTTCGGGCCACGCTCGAGATCGAGCCCGGCGACGGGCACCTGGTCTCCCGCTCGCCCACTGCCGGTACCTTCCGGCTCTACCTTCAGGATGACGGCACCTTGGTCGCCGAGGACAGCCGTGAGCGGTACTGGCCCGTGGACGACGACGGCGCCTTCGCCGGTCTCGCCGCCGCGGACCACCTGGTCAGCGCAGCGGTCCTCACCGCCGCCGACGGCCGGACCGGCCGGGCCCGGGCGCTTTTGAACCGCGTGGAAGCCGCGGCCGGCCCGCTGCCGGAGGTCGGGACCGCCGTGGTCGATCTCCTGGCCGGCGAGACGCGAGCGGCCGAGCGGGCCGTCCGCGCCCTCGGCGAAACGCACGATCCGGGCACCGTGGCCGGCTCCGTTTTCCGCGCGGGCCTCCAGCTCGCCGAGCTCGAACGATACGGTGCCTCGGCCCGGGTCCTCGAGCTCGCCACCCGGCTCCGGCCCGATGCCGCTCTCTTCTGGGCCACGTTGGCCGAGGTCCTCGCCGCCGCCGACCGCGACCGCGATGCGGCCCGGGCGGCCGAGCGCGCACTGGAGATCGACCCCGAGAACGAGACTGCCCGGGAGACGCTCGACCGGCTCCGGGAGGTTGAGAGGCGGTGATACGGGCACACGGTCAACCGCAGAGACGCGGAGACGCGAAGTACACGCGGAGAACTGCTGCGGGGGTCGATCCGGTGGATTCCGAGCTCGCGGCGGTGGATTCAAGATTCGCGACGAGGCAGGGCTCCGGGCGTCGGAGTCCGGGATCCGCCAGAGACCCGGCGTCTTCCGCCGCGAAGGGCGCCTCGCCCGGATCAAACCCAAAACCCTCCCGTACGCTCCGCGCTTCCGCGGCTCCACGGTTAACGATGCGCCGTTCCGCGCCGCTCCCGGCCCGTGCGGCAGAATCATCCAATTCCCCACAGACGGCGGCGGCGGTGGCCCGGATTTTGACAGGTGTTGAACCAACTCACGAATGGAACGGGAAACCGATCATGGCCGAAGCAGAGAAGGAATTCGATCTGATGCTCCGCCGGCTCGAGGGCTTCAAGTTCGACACGGAGTTCGACGGCGAGAAGATGGCGAACCTGATGTTCGACGAGCCGGACCCCATCGGCGACGACGAGGGTCCGAACGCCGCCCGGGTGCTGAGCGCCGCCGTGGGCAACTGCCTGAGCGCGAGCCTGCTCTTCTGCCTGCAGAAGGCGCGGGTCACGGTGGAAGACATGACCACCGACGTCCACGGCGTCGTCACCCGGAACGAGGACAAGCGGCTCCGGGTCACGGCGATCAAGGTCCGCATCAACGCCACCATCCCGCCCGAGGACCAGGACCGGGTCCCCCGCTGCCTCAAGGTCTTCGAGGATTTCTGCGTGGTGAGCGGCAGCGTCCGGAAAGGCATCGACATCGATGTCGAGGTGGACGTGCTGAACCCATCAAGCTGACGCGGAGGCGCGGAAGGGCGCGGAGACGCAGAGGTCTGACCGGTGGCATTCGTGCCCCGGCGAGGCTTTCTTCACCCGGCGGTGTCCACCTCGTACTTGTTCCGCCCGCCCCGGGGGATCTCGATGTACGCGTTCAGGCGGTCGGGTGGGTTGGGGCCGGTGGGCAGGTCGTGAAGCGGATGCATGGCAGGCGACGCGGGGTGAGGGGAACGGTCGTCGTGACTTCCGATCTCAACGTGCCACGGCCGGGGGCGGCGCGGCAAGCTCCGGGGTGGGGCCAACCATTCGCGCGGGTCCGACCTTCCGAGCGAAGCGGCGGTCGCGGCTCGGGAAGGCTGCCGGGCACAGCTGGTCGCGGGTCACGAGAGACCGGCGGCGGCTCGTCGGGCGGGGCCATCGGCTAGCGCGGGGGAAAATCGCGATTTCGTCGCCTGTTCGGGGGCGACATCGCGATCTTCCACGTCAAAGGTGGAAAAATGCGCTGGGGCGCCACGGGCCCGGCGACCAGGTTGCGTTCTTCCACCGATCAGGGTGGAAAAACGGGATGCGGCGAGCGGGATGCCCGCGAGATTGCGTATTTTCCCCGCCTTCGGCACCACGACCTCCCGACCCGGAGGTCCTCACGCGGCTAGAACCACCTTCACGTCCCCTCCATGTGCGTCCGGTAGGCGCCTCCGTACCGCTCGAGGAGGAGCCGCTCCTCGCGCGGTGTCCGGTAGTCTAGCACGCCGAGCAGCACGAGTCCGACGGCCAGGAGGAAGGCGCTGTCGGCGAGGACCGCCACGAAAGTACCCCGATACCACAAATCCATCCTTCACCTCCTTGCGAGCCCCCGCAGGGGGCGAGCCTGTTGCGGCCGACGGCCGCCTGTTGCGAACGAAGTGAGCCTGTTGCCGGCCGCAGGCCGGCCTGTTGCGAGGACCGGAGGGCCGAGCCTGTTGCGAGTCGCCGTCAGGCGACGAGCCTCCACGCCTGCGCCACCCCGAACGTCACCGCGAAACCCAGCGCCAGCGGCAGCAGCGCCGCCACCACCGTCCACTTCCCGCTCCCGGTCTCCTTGTAGATGGTGTACAGCGTGGTGGAGCACGGGTTGTGGAGCAGGCTGAAGAGCATGAGGCTCACGCCGGTAAGAAGGGTCCAGCCGCCGGTGCGGAGAACGTCGGCCATGGCCATGGTGCTGTCCAGCTCGAACATGACGCCCGCCCCCTCCCCCAGGCCGCCCAGGCTCGCGGTGGTCAGCACGGTGAGCATCAGCACGGTGGGGATCACGATCTCGTTGGCGGGGATGGCCACCACGTAGGCCAGCAGGATCACGCCGTTCATGCCGAGCAGGAGGCCGAAGGGGTCCAGGGCCGAGATCGCGTGCTCGGCCAGGCTCGCGTCGGCCACACTGATGTTGGCCAGCAGCCAGATGACGGCGCCGGCGGGCACGGCGAAGATCACGGCGCGCCAGAGCACGATGAGCGTCCGGTCGATGACCGACGTGTAGAGGGTCTGGAGGATCCGCGGCGGGCGGTACGGCGGCAGCTCGAGGCTGAACGTCGTCGCCTCGCCCCGGAGCACGGTGTTGGAGAGGAGCCACGAGCTCAGGAACATGAACCCGACACCGAGCACGGCGATCCCGACCACTGCGGCGGCGGAGACCAGGCCCGCCAGGTGGGCGGGGGCCAGGGCGCCGATGAAGATGGTGGCGATGAGGATCTGCGTGGGCCAGCGGCCGTTGCAGAGACTGAAGTTGTTCGTCAGGATCGCGATCAGCCGCTCGCGCGGGCTGTCGATCACGCGGGTCGAGACCACGCCGGCGGCGTTGCAGCCGAAGCCCATGGCCATGGTCAGCGCCTGCTTCCCGTGGGCGCCCACCTTCTTGAACATCCCGTCCATGTTGAACGCCACGCGGGGCAGGTAGCCGAAGTCCTCGAGGAGCGTGAAGAGCGGGAAGAAGATGGCCATGGGCGGCAGCATGACGGCCACCACCCACGCCGTGGCCAGGTAGACGCCATCGAAGAGGAACCCGCTCAGCCACCACGGCATGCTGAGCGCCTCACCGACGCCCGTGAGCCACGCGTGCCCGTTGTCCACCAGCAGCGTGCCGAGCATCTGCGAGGGCACGTTGGACCCGGCGATGGTGATCCAGAAGACCACGGCCAGCATCAACAGCATCAGGGGGAACCCGAGCCACCGGCTGGTGAGGAGGTCGTCGAGCTTCCGGTCGAAGTCGTACGCCGTCTGCTTCAGGCCCCGGCGCTGCGACCGGTCGGCAATCGCCTGGGCGGCCTGGAAGAGGCGCGCCATGAGGGCATCGTGGAAGTCCGGGCGGAGGTTCCACCGCAGCCGCGACGCCGTGTCCAGCACCTCCCGGATCGCCGCCTCGTCCCCGGCGGGCTCTCCGGCGTGATCCTCCCCATGGGCCAGGAGCCCGAGCTCACCGCTGCGCACCGCCTCCTCCACAGCGCCATCGGCGTTCAGCAGCCGGAGGGCCACCCACCGAGCGTTGGCCACGCCGGGGTACGCCCGCTGGATGGCCGGGACCAACTCGGCAGCGGCCTGCTCCACCTCCAGTGCGTGGGACTCGAGGCGGTACGGCGTGGTGGGCCGCGCGCCGGTGGCCACGGCCTCCACCGCGTCCAGCAGCGCCCCGATACCCTCGCCGGACCGGGCCACGGTGGGGACCACGGGAACGCCGAGCTCGGCCTCCAGCTTCTCCGGATCCACCGCCGCACCCCGGCGCTCTGCCTCGTCCATCAGGTTCAGGCAGACCACCACACGGTCCGTGATCTCCATGACCTGGAGGACCAGGTTCAGGTTCCGCTCCAGGTGCGTGGCGTCGACTACCACTACCGTGACATCGGGGCGGCCGAACACGATAAAGTCGCGGGCCACTTCCTCGTCGCTGCTCCCGGCCTGGAGCGAGTACGTCCCCGGCAGGTCCACCACCTTCACCCGCCGGCTGTTGTGGGCGAACACACCCTCGGCACGGACCACCGTCTTCCCCGGCCAGTTGCCGGTGTGCTGACGGAGCCCCGTCAGCTCGTTGAAGACGGTGCTCTTCCCCACGTTCGGGTTCCCGGCCAGCGCCACCAGGTGGTCCCACTTGTCGGGACTCAGACCGAGCCGCACCAGGTTCTGGTGCCGATGCTGCGCCGTCGCGCCCTCCTTCCGGGGCCGCGTGATCGTCACCATGTCAGCCCGCCCGCGCCGTCGGCCGCGCTTCGATCTCCACCCACTCGGCCTGCTCCCGACGCAGCGCGATGAGCGCGCCCCGGATCCGGTACGCCACCGGGTCGCCGCCGCTGCTCACCAGCTCGGGCGCGATCTCGGTGCCCGGCACGACGCCCAGGTCCAGCAGGCGACGACGCTGCGGGCCCTGGCACGACGGCGAGAGCCCCGCCACCCGGACGGACTCCCCGCGCTCGGCGTCCGCCAGCGTCCGGCGCGGGCCGGCGCCATCCTCGCCCTCGGGGACCGGCTCCACCGTGACGTTCGCCGCGTCCACCGCGCGGAGCTCGTGCTCCTCGCCCCGCACCCGGATCCGGACGCGGCCCGCCGACCGGCCGGTCTCCTTCCGCTCCACCACCTCCAGGACGGCGCCCGGCGCCAGACCCAGGTCGACCAGCCGCTCGAACACCTCGTCGGGCTCGTCCTCCAGGTGCCGGATCACCACGCTCTGCCCCGGCGCCACACGGCCCAGTGAGGTGCCCGCCGGAGCCGGGATCTCGCCGCCGGCTGTGGGGATCGGGTCGCCGTGGGGGTCGTAGCGCGGGTCGCCGAGACGGCCGGCCAGCTCCTCCGCCTCGGCCTCCGTGAGCCGGTGCTCCACGCGCTCCGCCTCGGCGTGCCACTCCACGGCGGGTACTCCCGTGCGGTCCGCCAGGTAGCGCTCCCACAGACGGTGCGTGCGCACGATCCGCAACGCGTACGCGCGGCCCGGCTCGGTCAGCTCGAAGCCCGTCGGAACCGCCTCCGCCAGAGCCCGCTCCGTCAGCTTCGTCAGGACTTCTGATGCCACGCCACGGGACACGCCGAGCCGGCCCGCAACCGTCTCCAACGTCACCGGACGACCGGCGCGCTCGCAGTCGAGCAGGTGCTTCAGCCCGTCCTCCAGGCGAACCCGCTCCGTCTCATGGCGCACACGCCGCACGCGTGCGAGCAGGCCGCGCCGGGGCCACACCACGAGGGCGAGAAGGGCGCCGAGCGCGGCGAAGATGGCGAACGTAACGATGGCGTCAGGCATAGCGGTTTCCTGGCGGGCGCCGTGATTTAGGCTTGCCTAACGTTGGAGTTCGGAGAGACTGCTGTCAAGGGCCGGGGCCACGCCGCGGCCCGAGCGCGTTGAGGCCACCGCCCCACGCACCTTTACGCGCCGCCTCCCACAACGGACATTGAGAAGCGATGAAGTCTACCCGGGCCGCGGGGTGAGAGGCGATGTCGTCGTAGGGCCCCGGGGTCCGCCGCCCAACCGAGAAACCGAGAGGGAGTGATGCATAGAGCTTGGATCGCGGTGCTGGCGCTGGTGGTGGCCGTGCCGGCCGCCGGACAGCAGAGACTGGGCAGCGTGCAGGAGGCGCTGCAGGCGTCGGGTCAGCTGGCGGGGTCGTCGGGCCCGGCCAGCGTGAACTGGATCGAGGGCGGCGAGGAGTTCAGCTACACGATCCGGAACCCGCAGACGCGGCAGCCGGAGGTCCGGCGGTTCAGCCCGAGCACGCTGTCCGACCAGATCCTCTTCGACGCCCGCAGGTTGACGCTGCCGGGCACGGGCGAGCCGATGCAGTACCGGTCGTTCGAGTTCGGGCAGGGCTCGAGGAACCTGGTATTCGAGACCAATTTCCGCCCGATCTACCGGAACAGCGGGCTGGCGGACTTCTACATCTACGACCTGGAGACGGAGGAGCTGCGGCTGGGCGCGAAGGACGCCCGCACCGCCGACCTCTCGCCGGGTGGCGGGCTGCTCGGCTTCGAGCGGGGCGGCAACCTGTACGTGGTGGACCTGGAGGCCGGTGAGTCCGGCGAAGAGCGGCAGCTCACCGATGTGGACGGCGACAGCATCTTCAATGGCCGCTTCGACTGGGTCTACGAGGAAGAGTTCGGGTTCGCGCAGGCGTGGAAGTGGAGCCCCGACGACCGGCGGATCGCGTACTGGCAGACCGACGAGCGGGGCGTCCCGGTCATCCAGATCACGGACTGGGAGGGCCATTACCCGGAGTGGACGCGGATCAACTACCCGAAGGTCGGTGAGGAGAACCCGGAGGTCCGGATCGGCGTCGTGGACGTGGAGAGCGGCGAGACCACGTGGATGGACGTGGGGCTCGAGGAGGAGCACTACGTCCCCCGGATCTACTGGACGAGCGACTCGAGCACGCTGGCCGTGGTGACGCTGAACCGCCCGCAGAACCACCTGCAGCTCTTCTTCTTCGACGTCCAGACGGGCGACCGGCGGCTGGTCATGGAGGAGCGCTCCGATGCGTGGATCGACGTGTTCGACTTCTTCGCCGGGATCGATGATTTCTTCTACTTCCCCGACGGGCTCCGTGAGTTCTTCTGGGTCAGCGACCGGGACGGCTACAACCACCTCTACCGGTACTCCTACGACGGCGAGCTGCTGAACCAGGTCACCGACGGCGAGTGGGTGGTGACCCGCGTGGAGGGGATCGATCCGGAGGCCCGCGTGGTCTACTACACGGGCACCGAGGAGAGCCCGGTGGAGCGGCACCTCTACGCCATCGATTTCGACGGCACGAACAAGCGACGGCTGACAGAGACCCGGGGCACCCACAGCATCGACATGTCGTCCAACGCCCGCTACTACATCGACCGGTGGTCGAACACGGAGACGCCGCGCCAGGTGGAGCTCCGGACCACCGAGGACGGCGGCCGGCTGCTGGAGACGCTGGAGGACAACGCTCCCATCCGCGCGTACGTCGAGAGTCACGCCTACTCACCCGCCGAGCTGTTCAGTTTCACCACGTCCGACGGCCAGGCGCTCGACGGCAGCATGATCCGGCCGCCGGACTTCGACCCGTCGCAGGAGCACCCGGTGCTGTTGAGCATCTACGGCGGCCCCGGCAGCCAGCAGGTCTACGACGCCTGGGCGTCCAACGGCTGGCACCAGTACCTGGCGCAGCAGGGCTACATCGTGGTGGGTCTCAACAACCGGGGCTCGGGCAACTACGGCCGCGACTTCATGGAGATCGTATACGGCGAGCTCGGGAAGTGGGAGGCGCTGGACTTCGCCGAGGTCGGCCGGTGGCTCGCGAGCCACCCGTGGGTCGACGGTGATCGGATGGCGATCCAGGGAACCAGCTACGGCGGCTTCATGGCCATCACCACGCTCCTCCGCCACCCCGGCGTCTACGCCCTCGGGATCGCCAACTCGCCGCTGACCGACTGGCGCCTCTACGACACCATCTACGCCGAGCGCTACCTGGGGCTCCTGGCCGACAACGCCGACGGCTACGAGCGGAGCTCCACGCTGGGTCGCGCGGACCGGCTGGAGGACTACCTGCTGCTGATCCACAGCGGGATGGACGAGAACGTGCATCCCCAGAACACCATGCAGCTGCTCACGTCGCTGGCCCGGGCCGGCAAGGATGCCGAGCTCCGGTTCTACCCGCCGGGCGCCCACGGCGCGGCGTTCGACTTCGCCAGCTACGTGACCATGACGGAGGTGTACACCAACGCGCTCTGCGAGCACATCGCGCGGCAGTGTGCGCCCATGAACCTGAACACGAACTAGGCGACGAAGGGCGGGGCCTGCGATGAGCGAGTTCCACAACATCTACAGCCACGGCTACGTCCGGGCGGCGGTCTGCGTGCCCCGGCTCCGCCTGTCGGACCCGGCGGTGAACCTCGGGCATACGCTGGAGCTTGCGCGGGCGGCCCACGACCGGAAGGCGGGGATCGCCGTCTTCCCGGAGATGGGGATCACCGGCTACAGCAACGAAGACCTCTTCCAGCAGGACGCGCTGCTGGACGCCGCGGTGGAAGCGGTGGCGGGCGTGGTGGAGGCCAGCGAGGAGCTGATGCCGGTGCTCCTGGTGGGCGCGCCGCTCCGCTTCGAGGGCAAGCTGTTCAACTGCGCCGTGGCCATCCACCGGGGCAGGATCCTGGGGATCGTGCCGAAGACGTACATCCCCAACTACCGGGAGTATTACGAGAAGCGCCAGTTCACGTCCGGGCGCGACGCCGTGGCCCGGGAGATCTCGCTCCTGGGCAAGAAGGTCCCCTTCGGGCGCGACCTGATCTTCGACGCCGCCGACGTCGACGGCCTGTCGCTCCACGTGGAGATCTGCGAGGACCTCTGGGCGCCGGTCCCGCCGAGCACCTACGCGGCGCTGGCCGGCGCCACCGTCATCGGCAACCTCTCGGCGAGCAACATTATCATCGGGAAGGCCCAGTACCGGAAGGACCTGTGTGCGGCGCAGAGCGGGAAGTGCATCGCCGCGTACCTGTACGCCGCGGCGGGCCCCGGCGAGTCCACCACCGACCTGGCGTGGGACGGCCATGCGCTAATCTATGAGAACAACGAGCTGGTGGCCGAGGGCGAGCGGTTCAGCGACGAGCCGCACCTCATCATCGGCGACCTGGACCTGGAGCGCCTCGCCCAGGACCGGATGCGCACCACCACCTTCAACGACGCCGTGGGTGACCACCTGGAAGGGGTCCAGGGGATGCGTCGGATCCCCTTCACCTTCGACGCGCCCGGCGGCGAGATCCCGCTGGAGCGACCGCTGGACCGGTTCCCGTACGTGCCCAGCGAGGCCCGGCAGCGTGACGCCCGCTGCTACGAGGCGTACAACATCCAGGTCCACGGCCTCACGCAGCGGCTCCGGGCTGCCGAGATCGACAGGGTGGTCATCGGCGTATCCGGCGGGCTCGACTCCACCCAGGCCCTCATCGTGGCCGCCCGGGCCATGGACCGCCTGGGGCTGCCCCGGACCAACATCCTGGCGTATACGCTGCCCGGCTTCGCCACCAGCGACGCCACGAAGGCCAACGCCTGGAAGCTCATGGAGTCGCTGGGCGTGAGCGCCGCCGAGATCGACATCCAACCGTCGGCGGAGCAGATGCTGAAGGACATCGGCCACCCGTTCGCCGAGGGCGAGGAGGTCTACGACATCACGTTCGAGAACGTGCAGGCCGGAGAGCGCACCTCGCACCTCTTCCGGCTGGCCAACCTCAACAAGGCCATGGTCCTGGGCACGGGCGACCTGAGCGAGCTGGCGCTGGGGTGGACCACGTACGGCGTGGGTGACCACATGTCGCATTACAACGTGAACGCGTCGGTGCCGAAGACGCTCATCCAGTACCTGATCCGGTGGGTGGTCGATCAGGGCGAGCTCGACGACGCGACCTCGGCCGTCCTCGTGGATATCCTGAACACGGAGATCTCGCCGGAGCTGGTCCCGAGCGCCGGGGGGGAGGACGGCCCCGTCCAGAGCACCGAGGCGGTGGTGGGCCCCTACGAGATCCAGGACTTCCACCTCTACTTCGTCAGCCGGTACGGGTTCCGGCCCAGCAAGGTGGCGTTCATCGCCCACGCCGCCTGGGGCGACGTCGAGAACGGCAAATGGCCGGAGACCATTCCCGAGGAGGGCCGCCACGTCTACGACCTGGCCACCATCAAGAAGTGGCTCGAGGTCTTCCTCTACCGCTTCTTCGAGATCAGCCAGTTCAAGCGCTCCGCCATGCCCAACGCGCCCAAGGTCGGCTCCGGCGGGTCGCTCAGCCCGCGCGGAGACTGGCGCGCGCCCAGCGATTCCTCGGCCACGCCGTGGCTCGACGAGCTGCGGCGGAACGTGCCGTAGCGGGGCACCGGCCCATGGACGACCGACCCAACGGCCCGGACACGTCGCCCGACCCGGAGCTCGGCGGGCTGCTGAGTCGCCTGGCCCGGAGCATGGGGCCCGGCGGCGTGGAGCTGGGCGGCGAGAACGTCCGGTTCGAGCAGGCGCCCGAAGACGGCCTCGAGGCCCGGATCACGCTCCTCGACCGCGACGGCGCCGTGACCAGCGTCGCGTCCATGCTCCTGCCGTCTGCACAGCGGCCCGCCGCACACCCCGAGGGCGTGCCGTTCGTGCGCCACGCATCGCTCCGGGTCATCGATGACCATGTCCGCGCCATCCTCCTGGCCATGTGGATCCTCGAAGGCGACGACGCGCCGGACCCGAAGACCGCGCTGGCCGCCGTGCTCCGGGAATGCCGGGAAACGGGGTGGCGGCTGGAGGAGCCGACGGATCGTGCAGGTCCCATCACGGAGCGGGGGGGGCCGCGCAGTGCCCCGGGTCGCCCGGGGCCCGGCGGCGCCCCGGACACCGCTGATGCCGGCCCGTTCCGTCTACTCCGTGGCGATCAGGTGCGCCGCGTCGAGGCCAAGACCGGCCACATGGGCCCCGTCATCTCGCTCTCGCAGAAACGGCAGGTGCGGGACGCCGGCCCGTCCGGGCTGCCGTAGCGGCGGGACCGGACCGGCCCGACCGCCGCGCCGCTACAGGAACGACCAGAGGTCCGGCTCGATGGAGAGGATAAGCGCGCCGTCCCAGCTGTCGGTGCGGAGGCCGTAGTCGAGACGGAGCAGGCCGTCGACGAGGCCGACTCCGATTCCCACGCTGGAAGCCACGCCATCGGTGGGCCCCGGACGCCAGGCGGCGTGGGTCGGGTCCTGCGGCGTGGGCGCGTCCGTATCCAGGGCGGCCCAGCCGGCGGCAGCGAAGAGGCGGAGGCGGAGCCAGCGACGCACGACGGTCCGCCAAGCTGTGACATCCACCACCGCGCCCCGGTCTCCCACGTACTCATGGAAGCCGTGTCCCGGGAGCGTATTGCGCCCGCCGACGTACCAGAGGTGCTGATAGGTCGTGGCGCCCAGATTGAACGCTGCCGAGCCGCGGAGCACGAGCCCGGCAGCGCGGCGGGTGTCGGACCATGACGCGGCGGCATCGAGGGCGAGGCGCGCGAACCCGCCGTCGTCGCGGCGAGGCTTGATCCACACCGGCGAGACCACGGTAGGGCCGGTTGAGTCGGCGAAGGCGAACGTCTCGGGGTACCGGGCCACGCCGGCCTCGACCTTCGGGGCCAGCCGAGTGGAGAACGGCCCCAGGGCGCCCCGCCGCTCGTACGTGGCCTGCACTGCCAGGCGATCCAGCACATCCAGGGGCGGCAGGGGCCGGAACGTGCGCCCGGCATCGAAGGGCGCACGGCGAACGCCCGTCTCCTCGCCGGATCGGCGCTCGACCGCCGCCGACACGGTGAGCCGGCCCGTCCGGGCATCGCCCACGGACAGGCCGACCTCCCCCCCCGACGCGATGGCCACGTCCCGAAGATCGTTCCCCAGCACCACGGCCGACAGGCTGGCGGTGACGCCGGCGGAGGCGGGTCGCAGTCCGAGGTCCACCGGGTCGTTCAGGTACGCCCGGCCGAACCATGCCACACCACGGGGCCGACCGGCCGGCTGCCAGCCCAGCTCCGCCACGGCGTCGCCGGCTCCCCAGGCGTATCCTCCGTAGCCGTAGAGCTCGCTTCGCCCGATCCCGAGCACCGCGCCGGCCCCCGTCACCAGTCCCTGGGCGCGGCCGTACCGGAGGATGTCGGAGCCGGTGGGCGCGTAGAAACGAATCTCGGGGATGCCCCGGAAGTACTGCTCCCGGATGATGCTCCCGGCGATGGCCTCCACGTCGACCTCATCCAGCGTCCCGGGGTCGGTGCCGGGGGCGAGTCCCACGTCGTCGAGACCGTCGAAGAGCCCCTCGTCGAAGTCGTACTCCGCGAGTGCCCGGGGCCCTGCCACCATGCTGACCTCGCGACCGCCGAAGAAGCCCGGCGGCAGCTCCGTGTTGAGCTCGTAGTTGTCCACCGTCAACGCGGCGCGAATCACGGTGCCCACGTCGATATCGAACTGAGGCAGCTCCCGTCGGACCAGCAGCCGCTGCTCTCGCGGTAGCCAGTACTGGCCGTCCCAGAGCGCGTTCTCGAGCATGACCTCCACCCGCTCGTTCCGGGGATCGATGTATGACGCAGGAGTGAACGTGAAGGCGAGGCGGACCAGGTCGCCCCGAGCCCGCTCGAGGTACAGCGACCCCACGATCCCGGGGTCGCTGAAGTCACGGGGCCTGACCTTCACCTCGTAGACACGGAGTGGCGCGGGCTCCGTCGGGAGCCGGATGATGGTGGAGTCGGCGAGGCTGAAATCGTAGAAGTGGCGGCCGGGCTCCGCCAGCGGATGGATCACGTTACGGACGTCCCGGCCCTCGCCCACCCGGATCACGTCATCGAACCCGTTCTGGATGACCGTGTACCGGTCCAGGTAGTACCGGAAATCCCGGATCGGGAACTGCTCCTCCGACCGCATGCCGTGGATCACCTGCTTCACCCGGTCCGGCTGAGCCCAGAACAGCTCCAGTGCCACCTGGTCGGCCCGCAGCAGCACCGGCTCCGGGTTCGCTTCCCGATCGATGAAGAAATAGATGTGACCGGAGACGTCGGCGCGATAGTTCCGCAGCGTCGAGTCGATCACCGGCCGCTGCCGCCGATCCCGGGCCCGCTGCACCAGCTCCAGCGTCCGGGCGTCGTTCCAGCCCGCGCTTCCGGACTGGGCCGCGAGTGGAGACGCCAGCGTGAGGCCGGCGGCGAGGCTCGCCGCCACGAGGCTGACGGCCAGGGCCGCCGCCGCGAAGCCGGCTCCCGCACGGCCGGCTCCCGCACGGCCGGCTCCCGCACGGCCGGTCCGGCCGCGGCCAGTCGCCGTGAGGATGGATGTAGACGGAAGAGGTCGGGTTCGAAGCATGGTGGGCATGATAGACCGAGCGAAAAGGAGGCGGCAAGCGATGACGTCCCGGCCACATCGCCGAGCCGGGAGAAGATCGCTAGGGGAATCGGGCCGCGAGGAGGAGCCGGTGCCCCACCCGCTGCCCGGCGCCGGCGGCGCCGATTCCGCCGGCCTCCAGGAATCGGTGCCACGCCAGGTAGTTGGACAGATACCGCGTCGCGACGCCGTGGAAATGCTTGAGCCAGCGACGCATCGCCATGATGTACCGGCGGGCGACCATCATCTCCGGCGCCCCGGGCTCGGCCCGTCTGTATGCCCTCTCGAGACGAACCGCCAGTAGACCGGCCGCACCGTAGGGCCCGATGGAGCTGACGATCTCACCGGCAGTCCCGAGCCTCGGGGCAAGCGCCGCCTGGAGATCGTCGGCCATGGGACGGCGCTGGCCGACCACGCCGCTGGCGATCCGCCCCGCGTCGTCGGACGCAATGTACGCCCACACCGAGGGGACTTCGAACCACCCGGTCGCCCGCCGGCGACGAGGCGGCCGCTCTAGACCACGCTTTCCCTTTTCGGAGAACGGGAACGACGTCTCGTGGATGACGACGGTCGAGCCGAGCGGGCCGCAGTCGGAGGCGTCGAGCGCCCGGAGGAGCCGGTGGCGCCAGCGGAAGGCTGTGTTCTTGTCGACGCCCAGGTATCGCGCGGCCTCGCGAACGGTCATGCTCGCGAGCATGCAGCGGCAGAAATCCGGCCAGCGGTCGACGAGCTTCAGGGCGGCGAGGGGTGTGCCGGTGAAGTCGCTGAACGTGCGCTCGCAGACCAGGCAGCGGTAACGCTGGCGGCCGGAGAACGTGCCCCAGCGGTGGACCCGGGTGGCCGCGCAGTGGGGGCAGGCGGGAAGAGCGCCGCCGGAGCGGAGGCGACGGAACTGCTCGAACGGAAACGGGGTGGGGGTGAGTGCGTCCATGGAGCGATCATGGCAGCGGGAATGGGGCAGAGGAATAGCGGATCGGGACGAGTTTCCAGCAGCGCGTCGGGGGGCGACTGGCCGGGAGGTTGGATGACGAGACGAGGGCTGTCCGGAGGGCGAGGTCCGGGTGGCGAGGTCTGGAGAGTGAGGGGCCCCTGCTGACACAACGGCAGAGGGGGCAATAGACCCCGAGGGCGTGAGCCGCCGGGAGGAGGCAAGTGTGGATGGTATGTGTGCGTCGGCTGCCACCCTCTGATGCTGTCTGCGGGTCCTGTTGGTCATGGGGAACCAACAGCAGTCGCAGACATCATCCGATGATCCTGTGGGCAGGCCCACCCCTCACACCGCCACCCACAACCTACTCCCCTCCTCCACCAGGCCCCCCTCAGCCCCTCCTCAGCAGTCTGTTCCCACCCATGGCCGCGAAGAACAACGCCGCCGCCAGCAGCACGATTGCCGCCCCCGACGGCAGGTCCAGCACCCACGACAGCCACAGCCCACCCACCACCGATCCCAGCGCGAACACGACCGACAGCAGCAGCATCGACCTCACACTCGGCGCCAGGATCTGGGCCGTGGCGGCCGGGATAACCAGGAACGCCGACACCAGGATGATACCGACCACCTTGATGGCACTCACAATGGTCACGGCGATCAATGTCAACAGCAGATACCGCAACCGGGCGGCAGGCAGCCCGGCGGCGCGGGCCGTCTCTTCATCCACGCTAATGAACACCAGCTCCTTGAAGAACAGGAGTGTGACCAGCAGGGTGGCTCCCACCAGGATGGCCGCGAAGATCAGGTCGCTGTCCTGGACCAGAAGGATGTTGCCGAAGAGGTAGCCCAGCAGATTCTGCCGGTAGTCGGGTGTGCCGGCCATGAGAGCTACGGCCAGCGCCATGGCCGTCGGGAAGAAGATCCCGATGGCCGTGTCCTCCGACAGCTTCCCACGGCCCCCTACGGCCCCAATGGCCCACGCCACCACCACCGAGAAGCCCAGCGCCGCCACCAGCGGATCGACACCGAAGAGAAGGCCCAGCGCCACTCCGCCGAGCGCCGCGTGCGAGATCCCGACGCCCACGAACGCCATGCGCCGCAGCACCACGAAGAACGCCAGCACGGCGCAGCCGAGCCCGACGATGAGGCCGGCCAGCAGCGCCCGTTGGCCGAACTCGTAGGAGAGGAACTCGATCATAACGGCTCCTCCGGCGAGGCCGGCGGACGAGCGTCCCGGCTCGGAGCGTCCCGGCTCGCAGCGTCCCGGCTCGCAGCGTCGGCCTCGTGGGCGTCCGCGTCTTCGTCTTCCTCGTCTTCCTCGTCTTCCTCGGGCGGCCTGGGGCGGTGAACGTGGTCGTGGGGGAAATCATATACGGCGTCGAGCTGGTCCGACGCTAGCACGGTCCTGGGTGTGCCGATGGCTCGCACCGTGCGGTCGATGAGGAGCACCGTGTCGGCGTGCCGGGCCACGACCTCGACGTCGTGGGAGGCGGCGAGCAGCGTGATCCCCTCGATCCGCTGCAGCGTGCAACACATATCATAGAACCGGGCCTGCGCCGCGGGGTCGAGACCCGCAGTGGGCTCATCGAGAAGGAGCAGCCGCGGGTCGGCCACCAGCGCCCGTGCGATGAGCGCCCGCCGCTGCTGGCCACCGGACAGCTCGCTGAACCGGCGGCCGGCGCGATCTGCCAGCTTGACTCGGGCCAGTGCCTCGTGAACCGCAGCATGGTCCCGGGGCCCCGGTCGCCGCCCGAATCCGACGCTGGGATACCGTCCCATAAGCACCACTTCCGCCAGCGTCAACGGGAACCCGTCCGGCACACCGGTGGACTGGGGCACGTACCCGATCCTGTGGCCCCGGGAGCCGGGCGGCTCGCCCATGACCCGGATCCGCCCGGACCGGGGGCGGTTCAATCCCAGGAGGAGCCGAAGCAGCGTCGTCTTGCCGGCGCCGTTGGGGCCAATCAGCGCCGTGAACGTGCCCTCGGCCACCAGGAAGTCGACGTCCTCGAGCACGGCCTCCCGGCCGTACCCGAATGTGACGTGGTCAAAAACGATCGCGGGCGCCTCGCTGCCGACGCTCCGGCCGCCGGGCCCGGCTGCGGGTCCGGTGCCGGCTTCGGGTTCGGTGCCGGCGCTGTCGGATGTCGTGTCGGAGTCCCTCAACCGCCACCTCCCAGCGCGCGGGCGAAGGCGCGGGCGTTGAAGCGCATGAGGGAGAGGTAGTCCTCACGTTCCTCTAGCCCTGTACCCCCCACGGCGTCGGCCACCTCGACGTTCACGCCCAGCTCGTCGGCGAGGGCGTCCACGCCGGCTCGGCCGAGCTGCGGCTCCGCGATGACGGCGTGCACGCCGGAGGCCCGGGTCTCATCCACGAGCCGGGCCAGCTCGCGGGACCCGAGCTCCGAGCCGGGCGAGCCGTGGATCGCGCCCACCTGCTCGAGCCCGTACCGCTCCGCGAAGTAGACCCAGGCGGGGTGGGCGGCCACGAACCGCCGTCCCTCGACGTCGGACAGGGCCGATCGGATCTCGGCGTCCAGCGCCGTGAGCGAGTCGGCGAATGCGTCGGCCCGGCGGCGGACCCCGGCCGAGTCTCCGGTCACGGCGGCCACCGCGTCGGCGATCCGCGGCAGGAGCACATCACGGACACGGATGGGGTCCAGCCAGACGTGAGGGTTGCCGGTGCCGGGGCCCCGCTGCCCGTACAGGCGCATGCCGTCGGTGAGGGTCAACTCCGGCACGCCGTGCACGGGCCCCAACCAGGCGTCGGCGGCGGCCCCGACACGCACCACCAGGTCGGCCCGGGCCAGGACCTGCGCCGTGCGGGGCGTGGCTTCGTAGGTGTCGGGGTGTGCGCCGGCGGGCAGGAGCGTGCGCACGTGGACGGCGTCGCCCCCCACGACCCGGACGAGGTCGGCGATGGGCGGCAGTGTTGCGGCTACCACGGGCCGGGCGTCGGGATCGGCCTCCGGTCGGTCCGATCCGCACCCGGCCACGAGGGCGGCAGCAAGCAGAATCACAAAGGCAGTGCGCATGGAAGGTCATGATAGACGGTGACGGCCCGGTGCGGTAGCCCCGACCGCCGCGCGGCATCGCACGACCCCCTTGCCGGGACGCGGTCGATACAGGACCTTACCCAACGACACAGAATTCCCACCCCTGTATAGCCAAACCAGGAGGCTCTTATGGGTCGACGGATCCTGCGGCCCGTGGGTTTCGCCGTGCTGCTGGCCGCATTCTCCGCCCCCGCCGCGGGCCAGGGCTCGAGCGTGTACAACCAGAGCGGGTGCGCGAGCGCCAAGGCCGGTGCCGTTGTCGCGGCCCCGTGCATGGACGCCTCGAGCATCTACTACAACCCTGCGCTCATCTCGCTGCTGCCGTCGTCGGTATCCGCCGGTTTCACGGCGGTCTACAACGGCGGCGACTTCACCTATGACACTACGGGCATGGTGGTGGAGCGTGACCCGGCCGTGCCGCTGGTGCCCCAGGCCTACGCCACGTACCGCTTCGGGGCCGACAAGCGGTTGGCCGCCGGGCTCGGCGTCTGGGCCCCCTACGGGCTGGGGATCGAGTGGCCCGAGACCTTCGAGGGCCGTTTCATCTCCTGGAAGACCGCACTCAAGGGGATCTACGTCCAGCCCACCGTCGCCTACCAGGTGATCCCCGGGAAGCTGGCGCTGGGCGCCGGCGTGCAGGTGACCCTCGGTGGGATCGAGATCAACCAGCGGGTCGACGGCCCGGTCGCGGATATCCGGCTGGCGAGTCTGGGCGTGCCGCTGGGCACCGACATCGCCAGCGCCGTCCTGACGGGCTCCGGGATCGGCGTAGGCGGGCAGCTCGCCGCCTACTACCAGGTCAGCGACCGGCTGGCCATCGGCGCTCGCTACATGCTCCCGGTGCAGGTGGACCTGACAGGCGAGGCGGACTTCGAGCAGATCGAGAATCCGGACATCATACTGGTCCTCCCCGATGGCGACGTCCCGCTGGACGCGCTGCTGGCGGACCTCTTCGTAGCCGGCGGCCGGCTGGAGGACCAGGACGCCGACGCGTCGCTCACCTTCCCGCCCCAGGCGGTGATCGGGGTCCGCTATGCCGTCACCGACGCACTGGCGGTTTCCGGCGACTATCAGTGGACCGGGTGGAGCACCTTCGACGAGATCGTGGCCACCTTCTCCGGCGCGGCGCCGGAGCTGGCGCTCAAGATGGACTACGAGGACGCCCACACCTTCCGGACGGGATTGACCTACGCCCTCTCCCCGGCAGTCGAGGGCCGGGCCGGATTCAGCTACAACACGCCGGCCTCACCGGATCATACCGTCACGCCGATCCTGCCGGAGGCGGAGCGCCAGCTCTACACGATGGGCTTCGGCTACCGGATGGGCTCGGTCCAGGCCGACGTCTACTACAACTACGTGAACCAGGCCGACCGCAGCGGTCGGGTACGGTCCGACCTGCCGGGGCCCGGTGAGCCCAGCACGCCGGACGCCATCATCGACCAGCTGAACGTCGGGGTTTACGGCTCCACGGCCCACCTGTTCGGTCTTACACTTTCGTACGTCTTCGGTGACGAGCGCTGAGGGAGGAGAAACGACCATGAATACACGGAATCATCGGTCCCGCACCGCGTTCGCCATCGCTTTCCTGGCAGTGTTCGCGGTGGCGGTCACGTCGTGCATCAAGGGCGACGAGCCCTACATCGTGGACCCCATCGGCGGTGAGCTCTTCGATCGCTACGTCTCGCTGGGCAACTCGCTGACGGCGGGGTTCCAGTCCGGCGGGATCAACGTCAACACGCAGCGAGAGGCGTACCCGGTCCTGCTGGCGGAGAAGGCCAACGCGCCGTTCGGGGTCCCGGCCCTCGCCCTGCCGGGCTGCCCACCGCTCCTGGTGGGCCCGCTGACCACGACGCGCACCGATACCACCGCGTGCGGGCTGCGGGTCTTCGACGCGCCGAGCCTGGTCCAGAACCTGGCCGTGCCCGGGGCCAACACCGGCCACCTGAGCAACCCGGTGGGGACCGGGAACACGCTCAACACGCTGATCCTCGGCGGGCGCACCCAGATCGCGGCCATGAAGGACGCGGAGCCCACGCTGATCTCGGTCTGGGTCGGCAACAACGACGCACTCGGCGCCGCCCTGGCCGGCGACACGGCGGGGCTCACGCCCCTGACCACCTTCCAGACGGAGTACGACGAGATCGTGGCCGCCATGCTGGAGACCGACGCCCAGGACGCCATCCTCATGGGGGTGGTGAACCCCATGGTGGCCGCACCGGCGCTCCAGCCCGGGGCCTACTTCTGGGCGCTGCCGGACACGATGCCGCTGTCGGCGACCGACACGCTCTTCTTCGACGTGTCCGACAACTGTGCGCCATCCGTCTTCGGCGGGCTCGGCGACGACCGCCTCATCTCCTTCATCGGCGTCGGCAACGCCATCGCCGCCGGGGAGGACCCGTTGCACATCGACTGCGTGGACGGCGTCCAGATCGGTGGGGCGTACGAACCGGACTACCTCATCGATGAGGCGGAACAGATTGCCATCGCCGCCCGGATCACGGCGTTCAACAGCTACATCGCGCAGCAGGCCGATGACAACGGCTGGATCTACATCGACCCCACGACCACCATGGTGATGCCGGCGCTGGCGGACCCGGACAAGATCCGGAAGTGTCAGGACCTGCCCACCGACGCCGCGTCGTTCGGGGCGGCCGTCCAGAGCTCTTGCCCCGTGGACCTCGATCCGACCACGGACGCGACCTTCTTCGGGAGCTACATCAGCCACGACGGGATCCACCCCACGGGCGCGTTCCATGCCGCGACCGCCAATGTGCTGGCGGATTCGCTGAACGCCGTCCACGGCCTGTCGCTGCCCATCAACTGAGCGTGGGGAGGCCCCTGCGGTGAGCCCCCTGCGGTGACCCGGCACGGTCCACTGCAGGGGCGGGCAGGGTAAAGATCTCGCGGCGAGCGCCGACACTGGGTGCAGAGGAAGGCCGGCCCGGCCGGCCGTGCACACGTACCGGGGTCGATGCCATGGAACGCAAGGTAACGGGGACAGCGCAGCAGCAGGTGCCGCCGCAGGCGCTCCTGCTCTCGCTGCTCTCGCTCTGGGTCCCCGTCCTTACGTCTTCGTTCTTCCCGGACTGGACCAACGCGGACGTGGGGATCCTGATCTGGCTCCTGGCACTGATCCCGCCGTTCCTCCTCTCCTATTACCGGGGCTGGAAGGGCGCGTCCCTCGCCCTCGCCGGCGGCATGGCCGCCTTCGCCATCGCTCAGGTCCTGGTCACCCTCCTGGGCGCCCAGATCCCCGGCCCCGAGATCATGGTCGGGATCATCGTGATCTTCATCGGCGTGGCCATGGGCAGCGGCGTCCTTTCGTCGCTCTTCCGGAGCTCGCTGAGCAAGGCCCAGGAGATGGCGCTCACGGACCCGGGCACCGGGCTGCCGAACCGTCGCCATGGGATGCTCCACCTCACCCGGGCCTTCGCGGCCGCCGAACGGGGCGCGGCGCTCTCAGTCATCATGTTCGACCTCGACAAGTTCAAACGCGTCAACGATCGGTTCGGCCATCAGAAAGGCGACGAAGTCCTCCGCGTCTTCGCCGAGATCCTCCGCCGTAACACCCGGACCATGAATTTGTCGGTCCGGTTCGGCGGGGAGGAGTTCATGTCCATCCTCGACGGCGAGACGGCTGAGGAAGCCGCTCTCATGGCCCGACGGGTTTTGCAGGAGCTCCAGAGCATCGAGTGGCCGTGGGGCTCCACCACGGTCTCTGCCGGCATCTCGGAGTTCGAGGAGGGGATGGCCTCGCCGGATGTGCTCGTCGCCGCCGCGGACCAGGCGCTCTACCGCGCCAAGAGTCACGGCGGGGACGAGGTCGTGGTCCTGGCCCGGCAGGGCTCCAGCGCCGATGCCGTCGTCACGTCGTCGGCCGACGAGTACCAGGATGACGGCGAGGGGAACGGCGAGCTGGTGCTCGTCGTGGATGACGACCCGGCGGTCCTCCGGACGCTGAGCCGGGGCCTGCTCCGTCGCCGCTACCAGCCCATCGAGGCCGGCGACCCCGTGAAGGCGCTCCAGATCGTTCGGGGCCTCGACGACCCGGTGGATCTCGTGATCACCGACCTGGTGATGCCCGAGATGAGCGGCTTCCGGCTGGTGGAGATGCTCATGGAGATCCAGCCGGAGGTGCGCGCCCTCTACATCTCGGGCTACTCCAGCGACGAGGTCCGGTGGTCCGGCGTCCCCGGGCGGGTGAAGGCGTTCCTCCCGAAGCCGATCTCGCTGGACGCCCTGACCCATGCGGTGCGCAGCATCCTGGACGCACCGGCCCCTGCCCCCGAGGCGCGGGACGCGGAGACGGCCACAGAGCTGTCCGTGCCGTCGACCGCCGCGGACGCCCAGGGCGACCCGGCGGTCGAAGAGGACGCCAACAACGGGTCCCTCACCGATCGCCTGCAGGCCAGCAGTGCCCGGCTCGAAGAGGCCTACGGCGAGCTCCTGCTCCGCCTGGCGTGGACCGCCGAATACCGGGATGACGTCACCGGCCAGCACGCGGAGCGCGTCGGCCGGCTGTGCGGGATGCTGGCCCGCGAGCTCGGACTGTCCGAGGAAGCGACCGGTCGCATCGAGCTGGCCGCGCCGCTGCACGACCTGGGGAAGATCGCCGTCCCGGACTCCGTGCTGCGCAAGCCGGACCCCCTCACGCCCACCGAGCGGGAGATCATGATCCAGCACTGCGTGGTGGGCGCCGACCTCCTGGCCGGGAGCCGGCACCCGCTGGTCCAGGAGGCCCAGACCATCGCACGCTCCCACCACGAGCGGTGGGACGGCGACGGTTATCCCGACGGGCTCGCGGGCACCGAGATCCCCCTCGCCGCCCGCATCACCGCGGTGGCCGACGCCTTCGACAGCCTCACCGACACCCGGCCGTACCGGCCCGCCGTCTCCCGTGACGAAGCCGTACAGCTGATCATGGACGACCGGGGCCGCCACTTCGACCCCGACGTGGTCGACGCCCTGCTCCGCCTCGACGAGGCCGGCACCCTCGACTCCGTCCAGAAAGGCATCCTGGTCGGCGAGTGGAAGGGTGGCGTCGGCAACGCCAGCATTGGCACGCGGGTGGGTCAGTCGTAACTTTCGAGTACGCCGACACCCCAACAAGGACGGCTGCTCATGACGCGAACGATCCTGGGGACAATGGTCGCGGCCACGGCGATCTCAGGGTGCGCCTCGGCACCCCAGCCGACTCCCCTCACAGGACCCTCGGGCGATATCGCGGTGCTCGAAGGCGAGTGGATCGGTGAGTACAACGCTTACGATTCGTCCCGACGCTCCGGCACCCTCCTCTTCCGCCTCGAAGCCGACCAGGACACGGCATACGGTGACGTCCTCATGCACGTCGCCGGGCAGGAGACAGCACCGGTGATTCCCCTCACCGCCGAACCGTGGGACGATGTGGCACCGAGCCACATCCTCCGCGTTACGTTCGTGCCCGCCGCCGACGGCTCCGTCTTCGGCCGGCTCGACACGTACAACGATCCCGTCTGTGGATGCGAGGTCCGGACCACGCTGACGGGCCACGTCCGGGAGAACCTCATCGAGGGAAGCTACACCACCGAACACCTCAACGGCGCCGATCGGACCACCGGGCGATGGCGCGTAGTGCGCACCTTCCCCGACTGACCCCGGCGGCGGCGACCGCAGCGATGCAGCGAGCCCCGGGGTGACGTCGTCACCCCGGGGCTCCCGCGCCCGCCACTGCCGGAACGCCTCAGACGGCTACCGGCACCTCCTGCTCAATCCGAACCGCCACCTCGGAACCCGTCACCAGCGTGTTGTGGGCGGGACAGCTCTTCGCCACCCGCTCCAGGACCTCCGAATACTCCTCAGGGATCGCCTCCTGAAGGATCACCCGGATGTCGAACTTGCCGATCCGGCCCGGGTTCCGGGCACCGATCTGCTCCACCTCCACCCGCATGCCCTCGTACGGCAACCCCCGCGTCTCACAGAACTGCTGCACATACAGTGCTACACACGTGCCCACCGACGCCCCCATCAGCTCCAGCGGCATGGGACCCTCATCGTTCCCCACCGCCTTCGGCTGATCCACGATCACCCGGTGCCCCCGGATATCCGTCGCGAACTTCAACCCACCCTCGTGGGTCACCACCATTGGCTGTGCCATTGTCAGACCTCCGTGTTTATTACTAGTCGATTATATAGTCTGACATAACATACACGCTGTGGGGCCCCCGGTACAGGGGGAGGGCGTAGAGCGATCTACTGATACTGGATATAGACGGGGACGGGCTCGAGCTCGAGGAGCTCGGCGGGAGTCAGCAGGACGGAGCCGTTCCGAAGGTCGTTGCGGAAAAAGAGCTTGAACCCGGTGAACTGGTCGGCTTCCGGGGCGACGATGTCCCGGTAGGCGGCTCGTTTCTGTGGGGGACCGCCCCAGCCGTCCATGTTGATCACCACCTGCACGCGGGGGTCCCGCCGGATCTCGTCGGCCCGCTGGAGCATGGAGGTAGTGAACCGGTGCACCACGAGGACCTTGGGCGGGAGGTGGTAGCGCTCGACGATGTCGGCGAGGAAGTCGACGGCGTAGTTGATGTCGTCGGCGGTGAGGGACCCGATCTGCCGGCCGGGGATGGCGTCCGCCGACATGGCCCACTCGGGGTCCAGCGCCAGGTGGACATCGGGGCGGGCGAGCCAGCGTTCCAACGGCGCCAGCTCGGCGGGAACCGTGCTCCGCCCGGGCTGGACATCGAGGAAGAGGAGCGCGTCGCGGCGCTCGGCCCAGCCGGCCACCTCCCGAATCCGGCTGTCCGGCATACGGAGCCGGAAGAGGCTGTCGCGGCCCGGGTCGCCGGTGGCCATCACGGCGATCATCTGGAGCGCCGGCCGCACGGGCGTTGACGGATCGGCCCGGCGCCACGCCTCCACCTCGGCATCGAGTCGCGCCAGCATCGCGTCGGGCGGCAGCTCCCCCAGAATCCCCATGTGCTCCGACGCCGGGTTGCCGTAGAAGGCCACGATACGGGTCTGCGGAAGCAGGGCTCCCGGAAGAATGGGGACCGGGAGCGGCACCGCACGCGACGGCGTCGCTCCGGCCGCACCGGGAAGATCAGCCGGCATGGGGTCCTCTACCGTCGGGGACGCGGTGTCGGCCGCCGTCAGGGCGTCAGGGGTCAGCGTGTCCGGGGCCAGGGTGTCAGCCGCCACGGCGGGCTCCGCCTCCGGCGCCGCGGAGTCGGGCTCCGCCGGGTCCGCCGCCACGGTATCCGGACCCTCCGCGCGGACGTCGGGCCAGGCCTCCGGCCCGCTCACGCCCGGGCCACCACCCCCAGCGCACGCCGTGGCAACCGCCAGGACGGCCGGGAGCCACCACTGCCTCCCCACGGCACCCCGACCGGTCGAGCGTCTGCCCACCGCGTCCGCATCCCGATCCTCTACCTGCCAGCGCACCCTCTGCCTCGCTCCTGCTCCTGTTCGTGTCGGTCCGAAACCTCGCCGTGGATCGGCCGGGCGGCAAGCCGTCGACCCCAGCGGCCGGGGCTCGTCCCCGCCATCGAGCCCCGCCCACAGCCCCAGTTCCGTCGTAGCCCGTCAACGCCGCGTAGGGGGTTCCCCCACACCCGGTTGACGGCTGTAGTACATTCCTCTACAGTTGAATAGTAAACGGGTTACGGAGGCCTGGACATCCCTGGGCTCGGAATCGGTAGACAGAACCACGAACAGACAACGGACGGGAAGAGGTTCCATGAGCGGGAAGGGCAGTGAGACAGGGCCGGCGGCGCTCGCGCCCATGGGGCAGGAGCCGTGGCCCGGCGTGATCACTGCGGGTCAGCCCCGGCGCCCCGAGCGGGACCGGGGCGCTGCACCGGTGGTGGTGTACTGTGCGTCGGGGAACCGGGAGCTGGCCCGACGAACGGGCGCCCGACTCTATCTCTCGGGCGAGGGGGGCGAAGACTGGAGCTACGCGTTTGCGGAGGAAGAGGGCGCGATCCTGCTCCGGGACGGCGACGCGTTCGACGTGGGCAGCATCCGGATCGAGGCGGTGCACACGCCCGACCACACGCCGGAGCACCTGACCTTTCTGGTGACCGATCGGACGGTCTCCGACCGGCCCATGGCAGCGCTCACCGGCGACTTCGTCTTCGTGGGCGACGTGGGGCGCCCGGACCTCCTGGAGAAGGCCGCCGGCGTCACCGATACCATGGAGGCCGCGGCGCGCACTCTCTACCGCAGCCTGGGCCGGTTCCGGGGCGAGCAGCCCGACTGGCTCCAGATCTGGCCGGGGCACGGCGCCGGGAGCGCATGCGGGAAGGGGATCGGCTCCATCCCCCGGTCCACGGTGGGCTACGAGACGCTCACCAACTGGGCCTTCGCCCACACCGACGAGGACAGCTTTGTCGAAGCTGTTCTCGAAGGGCAGCCGGAGCCGCCGAAGTACTTCGCGGAGATGAAGCGGATCAACCGCGCCTTCACCACCTGGGCCGGCTGGCTGGTGGACTACCGTGAGGATTTCTATCTCATCGGGGACGAGGCGGCGGTGACCGAGGCCGTTCGTGACCTCGCCATGGTGGGCCGCGACCGGGTCGCCGGCGTATTCCGCACCACCGCCGTCGACGCCTCGGGCAGCGCCCCCGGCGGCCTGGGAGCCATCGACGTCGTCGATGAGGAGACGGTGGCACGAATGGCCGAAAACGATGAGGTTACGATCCTGGACATCCGGGCCGCCGCCGAGTGGCAGGACGTCCGGATCCCTGGTGCGATTCACGTCCCGTTGGGATACCTTCCGGACCGGATCAATCAGGTTCCCACGGACCGCCCGCTGGTGGTCCATTGCGAGTCCGGCGGCCGGAGCCCCATCGCGGCAAGCCTGCTCCGGGCGCTGGGGGTGGACCAGGTGCTGGACTTCCGGGGCGGGACCCAGGGCTGGCAGGAGGCGCGGCGCCCCGTGGAGCGGGGCACAACCCCTCGCGAGCCCGCCGAACCGGACCGGTCGGCCGGTGAGCCGCTGGCCGCGTGATGCACGCCATGCTGGAGGTGCTGATGGGAGAGAGCACAGACAAACCGCTGACGCCGGAGGTCATGGAGCTCGTGGCCGAACGGTTCAAGGCCCTCGGCGAACCCGCTCGCCTGCAGATCCTGCAGGCGCTCCGCGCCGGGGAGCAGACCGTATCGGAGCTGGTGGAGGCCACCGGCCTCGGCCAGGCGAACGTCTCCAAGCACCTCCAGCTCTTGCACGGCCTCGGGTTCGTGGAACGGCGCAAGGAGGGGCTCTACGTTCACTACCGCCTGTCCGGCGAGGACATCTTCTACATGTGCGACCTCATGTGCGGCCGCATCGCGGATGAGACCGATCGGACCCGGGAGCTGCTCCAGGGGGATTAGGGACCCCGGGAGCCGCTGCTAACGGTCGGCCAGCGCTCCGGTCAGGCACTCCCGCCACTCGGCCTCGGCCTTGATCCGCTGCAGCGCCCGGCGGACGATCACGTCGTTGCCGGGACCGATGACCTTCCAGTAGCGGACGAACTGTCGGCGTGCCTCGTCGTCGGTGGCCTCGACCCTGGCCACGTAGTGCAGGATCGACTGGTCGTAGCCGAGGCTCTCCGCCCGGGAGGAGACGGCCAGCTTCAGGTAGCCGGGCTCGTCGAACGAGCCGAAGTCCTCGGGCGCCACGTCCCTGGCCCCGTAGTCCCGACGCCAGAACTTGCCGATGGCCCCCAGGACCAGCTCCTTGCCCTCCTCCTCACCGAGCTTGATCCACCCCGGCCCCACATCGGGGATGTTCGTGAAGGAGACGTCGTCGAGCCTGGCGGCGTCACCCCCCAGCTGACGGGCCAGCCGGTTCGGCAGGTCGCGCACCATGAACAGGGTGTTGATCACCGGGTCCTTCAGGTCGGTCCCCTTGATGACCGCAAGGACCTCCTTCGGTACCGCTTCCACCTCCAGTTCCCGCGTCTCCTCGAAGTCGGGGTCGGGAATGAATCGATCGATCAGCTTCTCCATGGACTCCTCTCCAGTCCGGCTCCCTCGCGTCACGAACGGATGCTACTACGAAGCCGCATCTGAACGATGGATGATACCGTCGCGCAGGCATAGTGGGAAACGGAGGGTCTCCGTGTGGGGGAAACCCTGACACGGTCACGGCCGCGACCCGGCCGCCTCGGCTTCCGGCGTGGCCCCGGCGACGGCCGCCCGCCGTTCCGGGGTGGCCGCCACCAGGATCAGCGTAGCGGCCACGGCCGACGTGAGGCACCACGCGCAGCTCGCCCCTATGACGAACGGCTCGAGGAACGTGAGGTAGATAGAAAAGCCAGTGGCACCGAGCGCCATCCACCAGGTGGCGCTCCGCGCCGCGAACCGGGCCTCCGGGACGAGCCGGCCGGCCGCCCACGTCGCCAGGAGGACGGCGTACCCCACCACCCCCAGCACGCCGATGGGCACGCCCAGCAGCCGGGCGTACGGGCTCTGCTGCACGATGTTGCAGTTCCCCACCGGGCCGCACACGGCATCCGCACCCGTGACCTCCACCACGGCCAGGTACGCGGCTACGCCCAGCCCCACCACCGCCAGGGCGGGGATAGCCCACACCGGCGGAGACGGGATCCGAATCCGACCGGCGAGGTCGCCGAGGACCAGGAGGAGCACGGCCAGCATGACGATCAGCACCGCGATGGCGAATCCGTTGCCGGCCGGGTCGAGCATGAGCCGCTGCCGTACCGAAAGCTCGTGGACCAGCGACATCCGTCCGTCGGCGTCCAGGGCGCCCGCAAGTAGCGAATCCTCCGCCGTGACCCGGGACTCCGGCCCCTCTACGGGCTCCGGGCGCTCCGCCGGGTCCTCCAGCTCCCCACGCGTCGGGCCCGAGCCCGCGTCTTCTTCTGGCGCGGTATCCGCGTGCTCCGGCTGCGAGTCCCGAGTTTCGTCGGGCAGCACTTCCGGGCCGACCTCTGCGTCGGCCGGTGGGACCGCTGCATCCGGCTCCGCCGCCGCGGATTCCGGCGCCGGGTCGGACGCGGAGTCCCCGGGCGGCTCATCGGCTCCGGGCGCCTGCGCGTCAGCTTCTTCCGGGCTCTGCGGGGCCTCCTGATCCGCTGTGGTCTCGCGGGCCGTATCCGCGCCGGCTGTATCCGTCGCGGCGGTCTCGGCGCCTGTCGCCTCCCCGGACGTTGCCACCGCCGACTGGGGGATCACCCCCTGCGCGGCCAGCGCCTGCCGGATCAGGGGGACCGGAGGCCAGTCGATACCGGAGCCAGCCAGCGCGCTGTCGGCGATGTCCGGCAGCAGCCCCGGGATCTCGATGGAGCCGACGAGTAGCCTGGAGCCGACCAGAAGGGCCGGCACGCCGGCCCGTTCCCGGGGCACGGCCAGCGCTTCGACCGTGGCCCGGTAGAGCTGCTGGCCGCCGGGCGTGGCGGTATTGACGCTGACGATCTGGAGCCCGTCGCCGTAGCGGCTCAGGATCGGCGGGAGGGTCTCGGTCATGACCTCCCGGCAGTGGGAACAGGTCGGCGAGTAGAAGAGGACGCCGTGGACCACGGGCGCCTCCTGTGTCACGGACTCCTCCTCCGTCGGCGGCGCCTCCTGCGCCGCCGCCTCCTGGGCCCCGGCAAGTGCCGGGGTCATCAGCAGGAGCATACCCCACCAACGGACACAGCCCTTCATCTATCCCTCCTCACCGTCCAACGGGACGGCGGCTGGTCTCGAGACGCGGGTGGGGCCCGGCCCCAAACATATCGCCGATGGCGGCTTCGTTCCATGCGCACCGGCCCGTGCCTTGACGGGCCGCCGTCGGTCCGGGAGTATGCGGCAGGGTAAACCCGCCCGAAACGGTCCGGGATCCGGCCGTGTGCCCGGTCCCGGCGACGAATAGAACGCGAGGACGGCCTCGTGGCCGTCGCTCACGATCGCAGCCGAGAGGAGAGGTCTATGGAAACGGAACGCTATCTCGAGGAAGCCGAGCGCTACAGCGCCCGGAACTACCACCCGCTGCCGGTGGTCCTGACCCGGGGCGAGGGGATCTGGGTGTGGGACGTGGAGGGGAACCGGTACCTGGACATGCTGTCGGCATACTCCGCCGTGAACCAGGGCCACGCCCACCCGAAGATCGTCCAGGCGCTCATCGACCAGGCGCAGCGGCTCCCGTTGACCTCACGGGCGTTCCACAACGACAGGATGGGCCCGTTCCTCAAGCGGCTGTGCGAGCTGAGCGGCTACGACCAGGCGCTGCCGATGAACACCGGCGCCGAGGCGGTGGAGACCGCCATCAAGGCCGTCCGGAAGTGGGGCTACGACGTGAAGGGTGTCCCGGCCGACCAGGCCGAGATCATCGTCTTCGAGGGCAACTTCCACGGCCGGACCACCACGGTCATCAGCTTCTCCTCCGAGGACCTCTACAAGGAGGGCTTCGGCCCGCTGACGCCCGGGTTCAAGATCGTGCCGTACGGCGATCTCGACGCCGTGAAGGCGGCCATGACCGACAACACGGTGGGGATCCTGGTGGAGCCGATCCAGGGCGAGGCCGGGGTGGTGGTCCCGCCGGAAGGGTTCATGAAAGGGCTCCGTGACCTCTGTGACGAGCACGGCGCCGCCCTCATGGCCGACGAGATCCAGACGGGGCTCGGCCGTACCGGCAAGCTGTTCGCCTACGAGTGGGACGACGTCCGGCCCGACGTCCTCATTGTGGGGAAGGCCCTCGGCGGCGGCGTCTACCCGGTCTCCGCGGTACTGGCCGATGCGGAGATCATGGACATCTTCACGCCGGGCACCCACGGCTCGACGTTCGGCGGCAACCCGACGGGCGCGGCGGTGGGGCTGGCGGCGCTGGACGTGATCGTGGAAGAGAAGCTCCCCGAGCGGGCGGCCGAGCTGGGCGCCTGGTTCATGGAGGAGCTACGCGGCATCGACTCATCGGTCATCGACCACGTCCGGGGCCGCGGCCTCCTCGTGGGCGTGGTCCTGAACACCGCCGCCCGGCCGTACTGCGAGGCACTCCAGGAGAAGGGGATGCTGGCCAAGGAGACCCACGAGAACGTGGTCCGCTTCGCCCCGCCCCTGGTCATCGAGAAGGCCGAGCTCGAGGCCGTCCTCGCCGACATCCGCGAGGTGCTGGCCCACGAGCCCGCCGAGCTGGCCGCAACCATGGCCTGAACCGGGCGCACCTGGCCGGCTGACCCGGGCGAACCTGGCCGGCGGGGGAACCCGGCGCTTCCACCCGGCGACGACGAGCCCGCGGGCCGCTCCGGCGGTTCCGCGGGCTTCGTCGTGTGGGGAGATCCCTGAAAAATCCTCACGGGCTCCGGAATCGGCGCTCCAGACGGTGGCTTCCGGCGCCGTCCCTGTTACATTGGCCCCGGATTCGTAACGGTACCATTATGCCAACGTAACGGATACGCGATGGAAGGCGGGCCGAAAAAGGCGCCGGAGTACCGCACGTGGACGGAGCATCCGGCCGTGCGGGCGGGCGTGGTCATCGCCCTGCTCTACATCTTCCTGGTGGGCGTGAACGGTCTCGGGAGCGGGTTCAAGCTCCTGAGCCGTGACTTCGTGGACAACTTCTTCACCGCCACGGAGAACCCGTTCCTGGCGCTGATGGTGGGGATCCTGGCCACCACGCTGGTCCAGAGTTCGTCGGTGACCACATCGCTGATCGTGGGGCTGGTGGCGGCGCCGGAGAACCCGCTCCCGGTGGCGAACGCGATCCCGATGATCATGGGCGCGAACATCGGGACCACGGTGACGAACACCATCGCGTCGATGGCGCACATAGGGTGGAAGGAGGAGTTCCGCCGGGCGTTCGCCGTGGCGACGTGCCACGACTGGTTCAACTACCTGGCCGTGCTGCTGCTGCTCCCGCTGGAGCTGCTGACCGGGTTCCTGAGCAAGAGCGCGCACGCGCTGGCGGGCCTGCTCGGCGGGCTCGGCGGCGCCGAGTACGAGAGCCCGATCAAGGGAGCGATCAAGGCGGGCGGCGCACCGATCCAGCACGGCATCGAGGCGTTGGCGCCCACGGCCGGGTGGGCAGCGACGTTGTACATCCTGGTCAGCGCGGTCCTGATCTATGTGGCGCTGGTCACGATCGTGAAGGTGATGCGGTCGAGCATGCACTCCCGTGTGGAGAGCATGGTCACGCAGGCGTTCGAGAACAGCGCGATCATCGCCATGGCGGTGGGGGTCCTCGCCACGGTGATGGTCCAGTCGAGCTCCATCACCACGTCGCTCCTGGTCCCGCTGGCCGGGGCGGGCATATTGACGCTGGCGCAGGCGTTTCCCATCACGCTGGGCGCGAACGTCGGGACCACGGTCACCGCGCTGCTGGCAGCACTGGCCGCCACCGGCGAGCACGCGAGCGCGGGACTGACGATCGCGCTGGCGCACTTGATCTTCAACCTGAGTGGGATTCTGCTGATCTACCCGTGGGAGCGGACACGGAACCTCCCGCTCCGGGCGGCCCAGATGCTGGCCGACATCGCCACGCGCTCGAAGCTTCTCGCCATTGGCTATGTGCTGATACTTTTCTACGGGATCCCGGCGATGTTCGCCATCCTGGGTCACGCGTTCGGATAGGAGGTACCGATGCTCCGCGAACTCATGTCGCTGTTCCGATCGAACGATGCCATCGCCCGGATGGGCGAGGACTTCGAGCTCATGCTCGACCTGGCGCACGACCTGACGGAAGCCGCCGGCCGGCTCTTCTTCGACGTCGCGGCCACACCCGATGACCGGACCTCCATCTCGATGCAGGACGTGCGGCTGAACAAGCTGGAGCGCCAGATCCGCAAACAGGTGATCTCACACCTGACCCTCGGTGACGGCGAGAAGGACGCGCCGTACTGCCTGCTCCTCATGAGCCTGGTCAAGGACGTAGAGCGGATCGGCGACTACTGCAAGAACATCGCGGAGATCTACGACGAGGGCGGCGCCCCGATCCCCGATGACGAGCTGGGCGCCGAGCTGCGGGAGATCCGCCTGACCGTGGACGAAACGTTCGAGACGGGACAGGAGGCCTTCGCCACGTCCGACTCGGAAACGGCCATGGACCTGCTCCAGAGCGGCAAAGAGATCACCCGCCGGTGCGACAAGCTGGTCTCCCGCGTGGCCCGCAGCCACCACGAGGCCGCCACCACCGCCACGCTGATCCTCGGCGCCCGCTACTACAAGCGGATCCAGGCCCACCTGCTGAACATCCTGTCCGGCGTGGTCATGCCGCTCCACAAGCTCGACTACTACGACGAGGACTCGATCCCCGAGGAGCTCGAGGACTGAGCCCGGGAGCCGCGGCAGTTTCCGGACCCCGATCCGGCGCCGATCCGGCTTCGGGGAGCTTCAGCGCGCCAGCCGGAGGTAGAGAACCGGGTCGCCGCCCGCCGGGAGCCGGATCCGAACCCGGCCATCCGGGAGGCGCTCGGCCGATCCCACCATCGTCGTCTCGCCGGTGATGTAGTCGATCCGGGTCACCCGCCAGTCCTCCGCCGAGCCCTCCGCGGGGCCACGCTCCGGGGGAGCGGCCGATCCGGGGCCCAGCCCGGCCACCACCACGTCCAGCTCTACACCCGTTGCGAACTCCAGCCCCGGCAGGTCCAACCATGTGGCGATGATCACGTCCCGATCCGCCTGGAAGGCGTAGCTCCGGAACCGGTAGGGCGCAAAGTAGTTCAGCGCGGTGGAGTCGTCGAAGAGGCCGAACCCCACCTCCACCCCGCCGTCGAACTGCCCCACGGTCCCGGCGTCCCCGGCCAGCAGGTCGGAGAGGGTGCGCATGGCCCGGCCGACGTCGGACGGCACGGGCCCGTCGGGGGCTTCGTCGAGAAGGTTGGTCCGCAGCAGCGTGCCCGAGCGCCCGGGTCCGGCCTTCATGTGGTACCAGGAGGCCTTGTACTGGTGGCGATCCTTCCAGTCGGCGCCCAACGCCCAGTGGAGCACGGGGAGCATGTAGCGGGGCACCCACTGGGCGTAGGGCGGCCGCTCCCACGGCTCCAGGGAGACGAAGCCCCGGGTGCCGGCCTCCACGGCCGTGAGCCCGGCCTCCGTGTTCCACACGCCCTCGAGCTTCCCCGGCCGGATCCAGTGCTCATAGACGTGGTCGTAGAACGGCATGAGGCTCTGGGCGTGGGGCAGCATCGGCTTCTCGGTGTCGCCCTTCGAGTAGTGGACGGAGAGGATGTCGATGTGCCGCCACGCGTCGTGGTACGAGAGCCACCGGTCCACGTCCTCCGTCACCGCCGCCACCGTGTGCCGGAGCCGGCTCGGTCGCTCCGCCAGCGGCCAGCTGTCGGCAGGCCATTCCAGCGTATACGACGGCGCCACCACCTTCCGCCCGGCGGCGTGGATCACCTCCGCGGCGGGGATCAGGATCCGGTCGACGTACACCCGGTAGTTCTCATCGGCCCGGAGGAACCAGTCGATGTTCGGCTCGTTCCAGATCTCGAAGTACTCGATCTCCGGGTACCGCTCCACCACCCGGCGCACGTATTCCTGCCACCCCTCCATGCCCTCATCGGAGGGTGCGTAGCGCCACCGTTCGGTGGCGTCCGGTGGTGCGCTCGACGCCCACTCCGGGACCTGGTTCAGCACCGGGAGCATGAGCACGCCGTGCTCCCGGGCGACCCCGACGATGGTGTCCCAACGGGCGAAATCGAAGACGCCGGGCTCGGGCTCGTGGCGCCGCCACTGGAGCCCCAGCCGGCCCCAGGTGGCGCCCACATCATCGGCCAGGTGCATCTTCCCGGCGTCCAGGTGCACGGCGCCGAAGAACGCCCGGACGTACCCGGCGGGGACGGACTGCGCCGCCAGCGCCCCCGGGCCGGAGCGTACGCCCCGACGGTCCGCCGGTCCGGCGCCCGATCCATCGACCCCGACCGCCGGCGCCAGCGCCAGCGCTGCCGCCGCCCACAGTGCCGCGACCCTGCCGCGGGTCCAACGCTCCCGTCTCATGGGCCGCCTCACCGTCCGTACCGGAACAGGATCTCCAGCCACTCCACCTCCAGCTCGCCGGGCCGTCGATGCCGGACCGGCGCCTCGACGTGCTCGACCCAGGCGCCGCCGGGCGTCACGGTCCGGGGGCGGGGGTAGACCACGGCGGCGGCGCTCGCCGACTCCACCCGGCCCGGATCCGTGGCCAGCCACCCGTGCACCGCATCGGCCCGCTCGCGCGGATCCGTCGGACCCCCGTCCCCACCGCGCGGCAGGACGTAGAACCCCGTGATCGCCGGGCCGGCGGCGTTTTCGCCCCCTGCGGGATCGCCGGCGCTGCCGCTCGCCGCCCCTGCGAGCCCCTGGACCCGGACCGCCACGTGGCCCTCCCGGATGTCCTGCCCCAGGAAACGGAGCGCGCTGAGCCCCGGGTAGACCACGGCAGCCCAGCCATCGTCGCCCCGGCGGGTCGCGGGCTCCACCAGCGGCACCCAGGCATCGCCCGCCGAGGGGTTCTCACGGACCCGGACCGTCATCCCGGTGGGGTCGAGGTCCCGGCCGTAGACCACCAGATCGAACCGGGGCGTCACCTCCGCCGGCCGATGGACGGTGACTCGCACCGATGCCGGACCCCGACTCGGGAGCCGGACCCACCCGGCGTCGCCGTCGTACCCGGACCACGGCCGGCCGTTGACCTCCACGGCGGTGATCCGCGCCTCGGGCTCCACCACCGGGATCGGCCAGAGTCGCTCGCCGCCGGGCTCTGTCACCCGGAAGTGGAGCGTCCGGGGCTCGCCCGTGAGCCAGAGGCCCGTGTAGAGCCCCAGGAGCAGCCCGTGCTCCATGGCGTGGTACGATGTCTTGGTCCGCACCGCCTTCTCGCTCCGGACGACCCTGCCCAGGGTGTCCACCGACAGGTACGCGCCGCCGTAGAGCGGGTCGATGACGTGACGGTTCCAGAACGCCGCCCCCTCCCGGAAGGCCTCCAGATATCGGGCCTCGCCCGTGAGCCGGAAGAGGGAGAGCGCCGTCATGTTGCCGTACGCCTGCACCCACCACGGCGTGGCCTCCGCCCGGGCCGCCGGGTCCGCCAGCTCGAAGTGGTGCAGCCACGCCCCCGTCTCCGGGAGGAACGCGTGCTCGAGCGTCTGCCGCCCCAGCTCCACCGCCGCGGCCCTGTAGTCCTCCCGGCCCGTGAGACCGTGCAGCCGAGCCGCCATCCACGCCGTCTCCAGGTTGTGGCCCACGCTGACCCGGAAGGCGGACCGCCGGCCGCCGGGGACCGCGGTCCACGCGGTGTCCCAGTGCTCGAGGACCCACGCGGTGCCCGGGTCCCGCATCCGGTCCAGCACCACGTCCAGCACTCGCTGCGCCTGCTCCAGGTACCGGTCGTCCCGGGTGGCCAGGTAGAGGTAGAGCAGGTACCCGGACAACGGGGCGAGCTGGGGCGAGATGTCCTTCCCGGGGTCCGCCACCGACAGGTCACGGCTCAGCGACGCCACGTATCCGCCCCGGACCTCGTCCCAGGCGTAACGGTCGAGGAGCGCCAGCGTCCGGTCCAGGTACTGCCGGACCTCCCGATCGTGGGTAACCACCCAGTAGAAGGCCAGTCCCGTGGCGGCGTAGAGCTGCATGAAGAGGTCTTTCGACGCGTCCACCACCTCGCCGTCGGCCGCCACCTCGTTGTACCACCCGCCGTGCTCCGGGTCCCAGCCGTGCCTCAGCATCCAGTCCAGCGCCGTCCGGGCACTGTCGAGGTGCTCGGGCTCGCCCGTCAGGAGGTAGCCCGCAGCGTAGGAGAAGAGGTGCCGGGAGACCATCCCCGGGAACCGCCCGTCGCGGTCCGTGGGCTCCCACCCCCGGTCGAGGAAGGCGCGGAACCCGCCGTCGTCGTCCCGTGCGTGCCGGTCCCAGAAGGGGAGCACGTCGGTCATGGCCTGGCTCCGCCAGAAGGCCGCCGGGAGGAGCGGCGCCGGGGCGGGCGCCTGCCCCGGACCCGACTCCCGAGCGGCGGCCGACCCGTGAGCCGCGGCCGACTCGTCACCGACGTCCGGCACCTGTGCCACACCCTGGATGCGGCCGCCGGGCGCCATCGACGCCAGCGTCACGGCGCCACCCGGCGCCAGCGTCAGCGGCCGCGGCCGGACGTGTCGGGCGAGACTGTTGATGGCCACCCACCGGGGCTGGGCCTGGAGCAGCGCGGTCACCCGCTCCTCCGTGAGGAAGTTGGGCGTGGCGCGGTACGGCATGGCGAGAGCGGCAGTGAGCCAGGAGCCGTCGGCGTCAGAGTCGGTCTCGATCCGCAGCTCGAACCGGGGCTCGCCGTGGCCATCCACCTCCAGGAACCGGCGCCGGTCGAGGGCGTGGAAGACCACCGCGTGCTCGGTCTCGTGATAGGAGTAGACGTGTCCGGGGTCGGCGCCCGGCTCGTACGCGTCCCGGTCCTGCTGCGGGTTCAGTGTGCCGAGGAGCTCCCACGCGTCGGGCTCGCCGGGCCCACGTTCGGGCTCACCACCGGCCACCCGGAGGTAGACCCGGTGCTCGCCGTGGTCGAAGTCGTGGCCGTAGAGCCAGAGGTCGAAGCGGGCGTCGGGGTCCAGATGGCCGGTGGCCTCCAGCGCTCGCAGGTAGCTGTAGACCCAGCGGTCCCGGGAGGTGCCGAACATGGAGCCCGCCGGGCCGATAGCGCCCCAGGCGTTCGGGACGAACGGGTCGAAGGAGACGTCCACCGGCGCGGGCTCATCGGGCGCCGTGTGGTCGGTGGCGGCGTAGTTCGGCCAGTACCAGCCGATGCCGTCGGCGCCGCCGGCGAGCATGGCGTCCACGTTCCCGTCGATCTCCCACCGACCCGGCGTATAGCCCAGCTTGATGGTGTGGGTCTGGCCGAGCTGGTATGCCCGGGCCCCGTGCCGGTGGGCCGCAGCCGACGTGGTGGCCACCACGTCGGTAATGTACGCATTGGTGGCCTCGTGACCGTAGCCGCGGTTGAAGTAGCCCCGATAGACGTCGGAGAAGACGAAGTCCGGGGTCTGGCCCAGCGCCGCGGCGCTGTCCATGAACGCGCCGATCCACGAATGATCGCCCGCCATCTCCGGCGACGCGTTGTGGGGATGGTGCAGGAAGATCCCCACCTCCGCACCGGGGTGCCCCTCCTTCAGCGCCGCCCGGAGATGAGCGAAGGCCGCCGGGCCGTGGCGCCGGAAGAGCGCCGCGTCCCGGACGTAGCTGCGCCGATCCGGGTGGCCGGGTCGGGCGAAGCCGCCCAGCGGCGCCTCGTCGAACAACGTGATCCGGGCGAAGTCCGGGTAATGGCGCCGGTAGACGGCGGCCAGCTCCCTGAACGTCTCCAGGGTGGAGGCCCGCCGGGCGCTGTTACGGACGAAGGCGTCGATGGTGCCAGCCTCCGCCCGGTCCGGTCCGATCTCGATCCACGTCCGCTCGAGCCCTACCTCCCGGCACATGGAGAGGAACCGGTCGAGCCGGTCGGCGTCGCGCATCCCTGACGAGTACGGCGTGATCCCGTTCCGTCGCGCGAAGAGGAGCATGTCCCGGAGCAGCGCCGGGTCGGTGCCCAGGAGCCGGTTCGCGCCGACCCACATGAAGACCTCGGGCCGGTCGGCGGCGGGGCCGTCCGTCTCCGACGTCTGCGCCGCGACCCGGCCGGGCGCGAGGGCCGAAACCGCCAGTGTCAGGAATAGCGCCGCGATCCCGCAGCGCCACGCTGGATTCCGCCGTGCCATCACGCCTCCCACCGGTTGCCGATGTCGTAAGCCGCCGCGCCCATCAAAGCTGGCGTCCCCCCGGCCTCGACGCGAGTCCGTGGCAGTGGTTCGCTTCGACGCCTGCCGGGAACGCTGCCCCGTCACGATCGAAGGCGGGGCGCCGGAAGCCCGACCCCCCGCCCGTCGTCGCCTGGATCTCGAAGCCTAGACGTCGAAGTAGAGCATCACCTCGTACGGGTGCGGGCGCGCGCGCACCGGCTGGATCTCCTTCTCCCGCTTGGTCCGGATCCAGCGCTCGATGAGCGCCTCGCTGAAGACATCGCCCTCGAGGAGGAACGCGTGGTCGTCCTCCAACGCATCGAGGGCGGCGTCCAGCGTGGTGGGGAGCTGCCCGATCTGCGCCGCTTCCTCCGGCGGGAGGCTGAAGACGTCCTCGTCGATGGGCCCGAAGCCGTGCTCCGACGGATCGATCCGGTTCCGGATCCCGTCGATCCCCGCCATGAGCTGCGCCGCCATGGACAGGTAGATATTGCCCGTGGCGTCGGGCGGACGGAACTCCATGCGCACGGCGTCGGGGCTGGTGGCGTAGCTCGGGATCCGCACCGCGGCGCTCCGGTTGGCCAGAGAGAAGAAGCTGCGGACCGGCGCCTCGAAGCCCGGAACGAGCCGGCGGTACGAGTTGGTGCTCGGGTTCGTGATCCCGAGCAGCGCGGGCGCGTGGACCAGCAGGCCGCCCACGTACCACCGGGCCAGGTCGCTGAGCAGCCCGTACCCCTGGGGGTCGTAGAAGAGGTTCTCGCCCCCGTTCACCAGCTGCTGGTGGAAGTGCATCCCGCTCCCGGCCTCGCCGAAGAGCGGCTTGGGCATGAACGTGGCCGTCTGCTCCGCGCCGAAGGCGGCCATCTTCGCCACGTACTTGACCAGCATCCCCATGTCGCCGGCATCCACGATCCCGGCCAGCGGGATCTCCAGCTCCACCTGGCCCGGGCCGCCCACCTCGTGGTGGTGGTACTTCACCGGCACGCTCATCCCCCGCAGGTGCTCCGACATCGCCGCCCGCAGGTTGTAGAGCCGATCCTTCGGCGGGATGGCGTGGTAGCCGCCGCCCATCGGGATCACGTGCCCGCGACCGCCGTCGGAGACCGACCACTCCGCTTCACTGGAGTCGACCCGGTACTCCGCCCGGTTCGGCCCGTTGTCGATATGGACCTCGTCGAAGACGTAGAACTCGAACTCGGGGCCCCAGCGGCTCACGGCGCCGTCCACGGTCTCCGCCAGGTACGCGTCGGCCCGGCCCGCCGTGTTCCGGGGGTCGTGGGGGTACGGCGTCTTGCTGTCCGCCTCCATGACCACGCAGATGAAGCCCAGGGTGGGCACGTCCCAGAACGGGTCGGGCGCACCGGTCTTCAGGTCCGGCACCAGCACCATGTCACCGGAAGCGATGCCCCGGAAACCGACGCTCGAGCCGTCGAAGCCCACACCGTTCTCCATGGTGTCCGTCGTGAACTGATCGGCCGGCAGCGTGACGTGATGCCAGCGCCCCCAGAGGTCGATGAACTTGAGGTCCACCATCCGGATCCCGTGGTCTTCTACATGACGCCGGGCATCCTCGAAATTGTCAAACATGTATGTATCACTCCCGCCGGCCGTAACGGCCGTTCGTTTCGCTGTTCCAGGCTTCATCGGGCGACGCCGGACACTCAAGCTACACGCGCGACCCGGCTTCCGGTACCCGCATCTCGACGACGGACCGCCCCGCCTTCGTTCGCGGCAGAAGACGCGAGCTGCCCGGCTCGCGCCACTGGATGGACATGATCTCTCGACTGTTCCCGGGTTCCGATGCGTGGGGGAGACAGCGGGAACCACCTCGCGGGACGGCGATTCCCGGCGGGAGCGAAGGCGGCGAGGCTGTCCCAAACCTTCCGACCATCGACGTCCGACAGATGAGCGGAGACTTCGGGACGCGTGGCGACCCAAAGTCTCCTTCCATTGATCCCGCAAGACGACGACCGGAAGCTTTGGGTCGCCTGCCGACCCAAACCCTCATCGCGTCCCAACACCCGCGACGAACGCGGAGTTCGGGACGACGACGCCCACCGACCTGGCCCACCGACCTGGCCCGCCGACCTGGCCCGCCGACCTGGCCCGCCGACCTCACCCGCCGACCTGGCCCGCCGGCCCCGTCCACCCGACCTGGCCCACCGACCCGCGCCGCTCACCACCCTTCCTCCATCCCCTCCCCCGGACTTAGCTTCGATGCCGACGCCGGACCGAGACCCGAACCCGAAGCCAGAACGTCGCATGGACCATAGCGAGAGCATAGCACGCCTCGAGGGCCGGGACTTCCTCCGGACCCGGGTGGCGGAGGACCTGAAGGCCGGGCGCCACGGCGGTCGGGTGGTGACCCGGTTCCCGCCGGAGCCCAACGGCTACCTCCACATCGGCCACGCCAAGTCCATCTGCCTGAACTTCGGGATCGCCGAGGAAGTGGACGGCGCCGTCTGCCACCTCCGGTTCGACGACACGAACCCGGAGACCGAGGACATGAAGTACGTCGAGGCCGCGAAGCGCGACGTGACGTGGCTCGGCTTCAGCTGGGGCGACCACCTCTACTTCGCCTCCGACTACTTCGAGACCATGTACGAGGTGGGCGAGCACCTGATCCGGGAGGGGAAGGCGTACGTCGACAGCCAGTCCGAGGAGGAGATCCGGGAGAACCGGGGTACCGTGACGGAGCCGGGCACGGCGAGCCCGTTCCGGGACCGGTCGGTGGAGGAGAACCTGGACCTGTTCCGCCGGATGCGTGCCGGCGAGTTCGGGAACGGCGCCCACGTGCTGCGGGCGAAGATCGACATGGCCAGCCCGAACATGCTCATGCGCGATCCATTGCTGTATCGGATCCGCCACGCCGAGCATTACCGCACCGGCGACGACTGGTGCATCTACCCGATGTACGACTACGCCCACCCCCTCGAGGACACCATCGAGGACGTGACCCACTCGTTCTGCACCCTCGAGTTCGAGATCAACCGGGCCGTCTACGACTGGGTGGTGGAGAACGCGCCGCTGGACGCGCGTCCGCGCCAGACCGAGTTCGCACGGCTCAACCTCGACTACACCCTCATGAGCAAGCGGAAGCTCAAGGTGCTGGTGGACGAGGGCCGGGTGGATGGCTGGGACGACCCGCGCATGCCCACCATCGCCGGGATCCGACGCCGGGGCTACACCCCCGCCTCGATCCGCGCCTTCGCCGACATGATCGGCGTGGCCAAGACCGACAGCCGCGTGGACATGGGCAAGCTCGAGTTCGCCGTCCGCGACCACCTGAACGACCGGGCCCCGCGGCGCATGGCCGTCCTTCGACCGCTCCCCGTCACCCTGACCAACTACCCCGACGGCGAGGCGGAGGAGATCGAGGCCGCCGACTGGCCCCGGGACGTGGGCCGGGAAGGGTCGCGGCCCGTGCCGTTCTCCGGTCGGATCCTCATCGAGCGAAGCGACTTCTCCGCCGACCCGCCCGCCGGGTGGAAGCGCCTGGCACCCGGCACCGCCGTCCGCCTCCGCCACGGCTACGTCATCCGCTGCGACGACGTGGTCACCGACGCCGCCGGCGAGCCCACCGAGCTCCGCTGCAGCTACGCGCCCGAGAGCCTGGACGGGCCGGTGCCCCCGGTGCCGGACGACTGGGAGGTCCGGGGCGCCATCCACTGGGTCGACGCCGAGCGGTCGGTCCCCGCCGAGGTCCGGCTCTACGACCGCCTCTTCCGCGTGCCCGACCCCGACGCCGAGGCCGCCGCGTCCGGCGAGCCGTTCACCGCGTTCCTGAACCCCGACTCGCTGGTGACTGTGGAGGGCCGCGTGGAACCGTCGGTCACCGTGGACGAGCCCGGTACCCGCTACCAGTTCGAGCGCCTGGGCTACTTTATGAGCGACCCGGAGGACTCGTCCGCCGACGGGCTCGTCTTCAACCGGACCGTCACGCTCCGGGACACGTGGAGCGGGAAAGCCGGCGACGGCGGCGCCCCCGCCCCTGAAGAGGAGCCCGAAGCCCGGGGCGGCCCCGAGCTCTCCGCCGAGGAGCACAGGGCGCTGCGGGAGGCCGCGGCGCCGGAGCGCTCGCCGGAGCTGGAAGCCCGCCGTCGTCGCTTCACCGACGAGCTTGGCATCGACGCCGAGGACGCCGAGCTGCTGACCCGGGAAGCCGCCACCGCCGACTTCTTCGAGAACGCGCTGGAGGCCGGCCCCGGGGCCGCCTTCAACCAGCGGGTGGCCAACTGGATGGTGAACGAGCTGCCCCGGGAGATCGGCGACCGGCCACTGGCCAACCTGCCGTTCGCCGCCACCGACTTCGGTGCGCTGGTGACGCTCATCGCCGACGGCACACTGTCCAGCAGCGCCGCCCGGGAGGTGCTGGCCGAGATGGTGGAGACGGGCGGGCGCCCGGACGAGATCGTGGACGCGAAGGGCCTCCGCCAGGTCAGCGACGCCGACGCGCTGGCGGAGACCATCGGCCAGATCCTGGCGAAGCACCCGGACAAGGTGGACGCCTACCGGGCCGGTCAGACCGGGCTGCTCGGCTTCTTCATGGGCCAGGTCATGCGGGAGACGGGCGGGAAGGCGAACCCCGGGGTGGCGAAGGGGCTGCTGGAGGAGCGGCTGGTCGGCTGAGCCCCGCGAGGCCGGGGCCGTCCGCCGCCGATACTCCCGATGGACCATCGACCCGGTCATGAGGGTATGGCCGGTCGAACCTTTGGATGAGAGAGCGCCATGCACACGATCGACCACGACGTAACGGACCCCACCGACCTGGAGATCCCGGACGAGACGCTGGCGGAGTGGCAGAGCCTCGTGGACACCATGGCCGAGCTCGCCGGCATCCCGGCGGGGCTCATCATGCGCCTGACCGACGACGACATCGAGGTCTTTCTCTCCAGTGACACCGCTGGGAACCCGTACGAGCCCGGGGACCGGGAGCACTTCGAGGACTCGGGCCTCTACTGCGAGACCGTGATCAGGAGCAACGAAGCGCTCCTGGTCCCCGACGCGCTGGCCGATCCGGACTGGGAGGACAATCCGGATGTGAAGCTCGGGATGATCTCCTACCTGGGCTATCCCATCCTGCTGCCGAACCAGACGCCCTTCGGCACCATCTGCATCCTGGACGACGAAGCCAACGAGTACTCCGGACCCGTCCGCGCGCTCATCCCCAAGTTCCGCGACCTCATCGAGTACCACCTCGAGCTGCTCTACATGAACCAGGTGCTCGGCGAGCAGAACCGACGATTCAGCGACCACCTCGAGGAGATCCACGCCCTGCGTGGGCTCATCCCCATCTGCGCCTGGTGCAAGAAGATCAAGGACGACGAGGGGTACTGGAACGCAGTGGAGAAATACCTGGCCCGCTTCCCGGACACCCGGTTCTCCCACGCCATCTGCCCCGATTGCGCCGCCAGCCGGATTGACGTCTAATACGGGCCGGAAGCAACGCAGACAACGCCCGCAGAGAGACCGCCCGTGCTGACCACCTTTCTCGCCCTCGAGATCCCGTACCCGTTCATCGACCCGGTGCTCCTCGACCTGCCGGGGCCGCTCTCGGTCCGATGGTACGGGCTCATGTACCTGGTGGGGTTCGCCTTCGCCTACTACGCGCTGAGCCGCCTCACGGAATGGGGATTCCTCGAGCTCGAGAAGGAGAAGGTCGGCGACTTCATCGGATACTTGGTGCTCGGCGTCATCCTCGGCGGCCGGCTCGGCTACATCCTCTTCTACGCACTCGACGACTACATCCGCGACCCGCTCCTGACGCTCCAGATCTGGCGGGGCGGCCTCTCGTTCCACGGCGGGCTGATCGGCGTGATCGTCACCGCGGCCCTCTTCGCACGCGCGCATGGCATCCGGTTCTCCCGGCTCCTGGACAGCCTGGCCGCCGCCGTGCCCGTCGGGATCTTCTTCGTCCGGATGGCGAATTTCGTCAACGGCGAGCTCTACGGTCGAGTCGCCGACGCCGACGTGCCGTGGGCGATCCGGTTCCCCACCGACCCCGTGGCACTCCGCCTCATGGACATCGGGCCGGGCTCCATTCAGGCCCGGGAGGACGCGATCCTCGCCGCCCACGAGAGCGGCCTCTGGGACGCGATCCGGGACCAGGTCCCGCTCCGCCACCCGTCCCAGGTCTACGAGGCTCTCGGCGAGGGACTCCTGGTCGGGGCGGTCCTCTGGACGGTGCTCATCGTCGCCCGCCGACGGCAGAAGTGGCCGCCGGCGGGCGCCATGGCCGGGCTCTTCTTCATCGGCTACGGTGGGGTCCGCACCTTTGTCGAGCTCTTCCGTCAGCCCGACGCCCAGTTCCGGGGCCCCGACGACCCGCTGGGCACGGTCCTCGGTCCGCTCACCATGGGCCAGACCCTCAGCCTCTTCATGGTGCTGGTCGGGATTGCGGGGCTGGTCTGGGCGTTCCGCCGGGAGCGCGGGCAGGCGGCGTAAGGCGCGGTCCAGGCGGACGGGTCTGGAGAGGGAGAAGTACGAGGCGGAGGTACAGGTACAGGCCGAGGTAGAGGGGAGAGGAAGGAGGGAGCGGGGCGCTCTCAGACCTCCACCGTGTTCGCCAGCACGTGGACGAGGGTCGGTGCCAGCAGGTTCCGCGTCCGGTGGAAGATCACCCCCATGGCCAGCCCCATCGGCGCCTGTATCACCACGTTCAGCGCCGCCGCGATCCACAGGTCGCCGCCGGACCAGTCCGGGATCGAGTCGAGGTGCCACCACCCGAACGCCAGGCTCGCCAGCACCAACCCCCACTCCGGTGTCCACAGCCGGGCGATCCGGGTCTGCACCAGTCCCCGCCACAGGAACTCCTCGCCGAACCCGTTCTGGAAGAGGTTGGAGACCGCCGCCCGGAGGATCTGTCCCGGGCCGGCCTGCCCGCTGACCACGTACCACACCCACGCCGCCACCACCGGCGCACCCCACACGGCCGTCACCCGCCACGACCGCCAGCCCTTCCCGAACCCGATCCCCCTCCAGCGTGCGCCGAGCGCCAGCACCAGGGCACCGGGGACCAGGACGTACAGGACCGGGTTCAGCAGATAGCTCGCGTTCGGGACTGGCAGCCCCTGGCCCCAGCGATAGGCCGCCCGGATGAACGACGACCAGACGGGGATGTCCGCAAACCGGAACATGGCCAGCCCGGCCATCCCCAGGACCACGATGAGCTGGGCCGCGAGCCGACGCCGGGAAGCCTCGCGGGGACGGCCGGCACCCTCGTCGCCTGAAGGAGCGCCGCCCCGGGTGAGCCAGAATGTGAGCGCCACAAACGCGCCGAGCAGCGCCCCCGCCCCCACCGCCGCGCCGACCCAGTGCCACTCGTCCCGGATGGCCAGAAACGCCACCGCCAGGAGCCAGATCCCGCCGAAGGTGAGGGCCGGGAGGCGGTACGCCCGGTGCGGTCCCACGGGTGGCCGGCCTGCCGTCACTCCTCCAGCAGCGCCCGGGCCCGCTCCACCACCCGCTCCGGGGTGAAGCCCAGCTTCTCCATGACCGTGGCGCCCGGCGCCGAAGCGCCGAAGCGGTCCAGGCCGATGATGGCCCCGTGCTCGCCGACCCACTCGTGCCAGCCCAGGGGGCTGGCGGCCTCGATGGCCAGCCGCGGCACGCCGGCCGGGAGCACATCGGCGCGGTAGCTGTCGTCCTGCTCCCGGAACAGCTCCAGCGACGGCAGCGAGACCACCCGTACGGCCACGCCCTCACCCCGCAGCGTCTCCGCGGCGCTCATGGCCAGGGAGACCTCGGAGCCGGTGGCCAGGAGCACCAGGTCGGGGCTGCCGTCGGCGTCGTCGAGGATGTAGCCGCCCCGGGGCACGCCGTCACGGATCGGATAGCGCTCCGGGTCCAGCACCGGCACCCCCTGACGCGTCAGCGAGAACGCCACCGGCCGGTCCAGCGTCATGGCCGTCCGCCACGCCTCCGCCGTCTCGTTGGCGTCCGCGGGCCGGAAGACCACCAGGTGCGGGATCGACCGCAGCCCCGCGAGCTGCTCCACCGGCTGGTGCGTGGGCCCGTCCTCGCCCACGCCGATGCTGTCGTGCGTGAAGACGAAGCGCGGCGCCAGCCCCGTGAGCGCCGCGAGCCGGATCGACGGCTTCATGTAATCGCTGAAGATGAGGAACGTGCCCGCGTACGGGATCACGCCGCCGTGCAGCGCCATCCCGTTCACCGCGGCGCCCATGGCGTGCTCCCGTACGCCGAAGTGGATGTTGCGCCCGGGGTGGTCGGACGAGGCCAGGCTGGTCTCGCCGTCCAGCATCGTCTTGTTCGATGGCGCCAGGTCGGCGGAGCCGCCCAGCAGCGTCGGCACCCGCCGGGCTAGCCCGTTCAGCACCTTCCCGCCCGCCGCCCGCGTGGCCAGCTTCTTCTCCCCCGCCGGGAACGACGGGATCTCCGCGTCCCACCCGTCGGGCAGCCCGCCGGCCATGGCCGTGTCGAGCTCTGCGGCAGGCGACGGGTGGGCCTCCCGGTACGCGGCCATCCGCTCCGTCCACTCCTCGTGCAGCCGTCGGCCACGCTCCGACGGGGCCGCGAACGCCTCGTACGCCTCGTCGGGGACGTGGAACCGGTCCGCCGGCCAGCCGAGCTTCTCCCGGGTCGCCTCCAGCGCCTCCTCGCCCAGCGGCGCGCCGTGGGACGACGCGTCGTCCTGCTTCGGGCTGCCGAACCCGATGTGGGTCCGGACCCGGATCAGAGACGGTCGGTCGGTCTCGGCCCGGGCGGCGCCGATGGCCGCCTCGATGGCCGCCAGGTCCTCGCCCGCGTCCACGCCCTGCACGTGCCAGCCGTAGGCCTCGAACCGCCGCTCCACGTCCTCCGTGAACGCCAGCTCCGTGCTGCCCTCGATGGAAATGTGGTTGTCGTCGTAGAGGTAGACCAGCTTGCCGAGCTGCATGTGCCCGGCCAGCGACGCGGCCTCCGAGGCGATCCCCTCCATGAGGTCGCCGTCGGAGACGATGGCGTAGACGTGGTGGTCCAGGATCTCGTGGTCCGGGCGGTTGTAGCGATGGGCCAGGAACCGCTCGGCCATGGCCATCCCCACGCCGTTGCCGAAGCCCTGGCCCAGTGGCCCGGTGGTGGCCTCCACGCCCGGCGTGAGGTGGGCCTCCGGGTGCCCCGGCGTGCGGCTGCCCCACTGGCGGAAGTCCCGGAGCTCGTCCAGCCCCAGGCGGTAGCCCGACAGGTGCAGGAGCCCGTAGAGGAGCATGGAGCCGTGGCCGGCGGAGAGGACGAACCGGTCGCGGTCGAACCAGCTCGGGTCGTCGGCGTCGTAGCGGAGGAAGCGGGTCCACAGCACGTACGCCATGGGTGCCGCGCCCATGGGCATGCCCGGGTGTCCCGAGTTCGCGTTCTCCACGGCGTCCGCCGCCAGAAAACGCAGTGTGTTCACCGCCAGCCTGTCCCTGTCAGTCATTCCGATGGATCCCGTTGGGTCGTCGTGTTCGTGGGCGCCTACAACCTACACGACTCCCCCTGTCACGAACACCGTCGGTTCACCCCTTTCGGAACCGGGCGGGCGCCTGGTCCGGGGGCTGCCGCGCTGCCGGCCGACGTGGGGCTCAGGTGGGGCTGCACGCGGTACAGGTCGGGGTCTCCGGGAACACCTGGAGCCGGGCGAACGGGATGGCGCCGCCGCACTCCGTGCACACGCCGTACGTGCCCTCCTCCATGCGCTGGAACGCGGTCACGATCTGGCCGAGCTTGGCCTGCTCCCGCTCCTGGAGGTTCCGGGTGAGCCCCTGGTTCTGGAGGGAGTCGATCCGTGACAGCCGACCCACGGCCGTCTGGTCCAGCTCTACGGGGCGCATGGCCTCTTCCGTGGTGCGCATGCTCCGCTCGAGCTTCTTCACGGCCCGGTCGAGCTCGGCCGTGAGCTCCTCGATCTGGTCGGTGGTCAGGTGATTCAACGGCGGCTTTCCGTGGAATGGGCGCACCAGCAGTGCCGGAATATAGCCGGAAATCGCGGACGGTTCAGCCGCGTGGAGCCGCGGCCTCCTGGGCGTACCCGCGGATCTGCCGGACCATGGAGGCGAGGCCGTTGGCGCGTGACGGCGAGAGGTGGGCCTGGAGCCCGGTGCCCTCGAGGAAGAACAGCTCCGTCTCCAGGATCTCTTCCGGCGTGCGGCCGTCGAGGACCCGCAGCAGGAGCGCGATGATGCCGCGGGTGATCACGGCCTCGCTGTCCGCCGAAAGGCGCAGGCGGCCGTCCTCGAGCTCCGCCCGGATCCACACCCGGGACTGGCACCCGGGGACGGCGTAGGCCTCGTCCCGGATCGAGGCGTCCGCCCCGTCCAGCCGTTTCCCGAGGTCCACCAGGTACTCGTACTTGTCCAGCGGATCGTCGAGCCCCGACATCGCCTCCACGATCTCCTTCTGGACGGCGGCCATGGATGAGGCGGCGCCGTTCACGCTGGGCTCACTCACGGGACCCGTGCGGCGGACGGGGTCTGGTCCGCGGGCTCGCCCGTCTCCACGGGGTTCGCCGGGTCGCTGCTCCACTCGAACCAGCCGCCGTCGAACACGGCCGCCCGGGGCCAGCCGAGCAGCCACGCGTTGAAGAACGCCTCGCTGCCCCGCCAGCCCGTGCCGCAGTAGAAGGCGTTCCGCTTCTCCGGCGTCACACCCACGCTCCGCCACGACGCGGCCACCTCCCCGTACTCGCGGGTGGTGTGATCCAGGTTCCGGTAGTTCTCCATGTGGTACGCGTCACTGCCGCAGTTGCCGAACACCGAGCCGGGGATCCGCCCGGTCTTCTCGATGTAGTTGTACCCGCTCACCTCGCCGATGTACTCGGGCCAGCTCCGGACGCTCACCAGGTTGCCGTCCTCCGACGCCAGGAGCTCCCGGGCCCCGGGCACGTCCACGGCCAGCTCCGGTGCGCCCGGGACCTCGATGCCGAACTCGGCGGCCGGCACGGGCACCTCCTCCTCGGTGCTCGTGGCGAGCCCGGCGTCGAGCCACGACTGGAGCCCCCCGTTCAAGACCTTCACGTCCTTCACGCCCGCCCACAGCATGATGAACGCGCAGCGGAACGCCGCCAGCTGACCCGCGCTGCTGCCGGGGAACGGGTCGCTGTTGTCCGGGAAGGAGAACCGACCGTACAGCACCACCGTGGTGTCCGCCGTGATCCCCAGCGCCAGCAGCGCGTCCCGCACCTCCGCCGGTGACCGCCGGTTCCACGTCTCCGGCGACTCCAGCAGCGTGGTCTCGAGGCTCACCGCGCCGGGGATGTGGCCCGCGGCGTAGTCGTCGTGGTTCCGGTAATGCGCATGGCACACCACCACCTCGCCGCCGGTGTGCTCCGGGGCCCGGCCATCGGTGAGGAGACCGTCCAGCCACTCCGGCGGGACCAGGTGGGTGTAGCGGGGCAGCCGGTCCAGCGGCAGCGCCTCGTCCGTGCACCACTCGTCGTCGAGCCCGTGATAGACCTGCACGTCCTCGTACCCCGCCCGGCGGAACTGACTCGCCACATCCTCCGTCTCGCCCTCGTCGTGTCCGTAGACCACCACCGGGTCCCCGGGACGGAGCCCCTTCTCCCGCACGATCTCGATCCAGTCCAGGTAGCCGCTCCACTTGAACGGCAGCGCCCGGGCGCCCGGGAGGTGTCCGCCCCGGGGCTCGCCCCGGAGCCGCCAGCCGTTGTAGGCGTGCATGGGCCGCACGTCCACCAGCTGCGTGCGCGGGTCCTCCAGTCGATGGCGCAGCTCGGACGTGCTGATCTGATCGGGTACCTGATCCACGAAGCGTTCCTCCGGGTCCGATGAAGAGTCGAAAACGTACGGGCCGCGGTACGGCGTTGCGAATTCCGGGCCGTACCGCGGCGTCGTCAGCGGTACTCGGGGTTCGGGTGGTCGAACCGGCACCCGGCGTCCCACTCCGACCGCTGGTTGCCGTGGGCCGGCACGCCGCCCCGGTCCTTGAGCAGCCGGGCCAGGTGCAGGAGGTTCCACGTCATGAACGTGGTGTTCCGCTGAGTGAACTCGTTCTCCACGCCGCCGGAGCCCTCGTCCAGGTAGCTCGGCCCCGGCCCCGCCTCCCCGATCCAGCCGGCGTCGGCCTGGGGCGGGATGGTGTAGCCCAGGTGCTGGAGCGAGTACAGGATGTTCATGGCGCAGTGCTTGACCCCGTCCTCGTTGCCGGTGACGATGCACCCGCCCACCCGGCCGTAGTAGGCGTACTGCCCCTTCTCGTTCAGGTCGCCGGAGCCGCCGTACAGCCGCTCGATCACCCGCGTGCACACCGACGACTTCTCGCCCAGCCAGATCGGCGTGCCCAGCACCAGGATATCCGCCGCCATCACCTTCTCCTGGATGGCCGGCCACGCGTCCTGGTCCCAGCCGTGCTCCGTCATGTCCGGGTACACGCCGCTGGCGATCTCGTGGTCCACGGCCCGGATGACCTCCGTGGCCACGCCCTGCTTCTCCATGATCGCCCGGGAGACGTCCATCAGCCCCCGGGTGTGCGACTGGCGCGGCGTCTTCTTCAGCGTGCAGTTGAGGAACAGCGCGCGCAGATCCGAGTAGTCCCCGGGACCGGATTCGAGGCCCCGGGACCGATCCGTCTTCGATGATGCCATGGTGCTCCTCCGTGGAGATGGGCCCCGTCCACACCTGTCCCGGCGCGCGCGGGGGCGTCGCGTGATTCTGTGATTATACGGCCTGGCGCCCCGGGGCGTGAAACTCCCCCGGGAACCTGGCGCTCCATGGATCTGTTGGGTTCTCGAACGCACACCTCACCGGGGGCACCGTGCCCGATTGGGTGTTTCCTTCTGACATGCTATAATCCGTCCATGCGACGACGAGATCCGACCCGCCTGCTCCTCTCCGGCCTCGTCCTGGCCGCCGCGTTCACGGCGGCGTGCGACGCGCCGAGCCCGGAGCTCGGCCCCGCCGACGGCGCAGACCTGCCCCCCATCGACACCGGCCGCGTGGCCGTGGGCGATACGGCACCCGACTTCACCCTCGAAGACCGCCACGGTGAGCCCGTCACCCTCTCGGAGCTCCGGGAACGACGCATCGTCCTGGTCTTCTACCGGGGCCACTGGTGACCGTACTGCGCCGCTCAGCTCGGCGAGCTGAAAGACCTCCTGACCGAAGCACAGCGGGAGTCCACCCGCATCGTGGCCGTCTCCATCGATGGCCCGGAGCAAATCGAGCAGATGCGCCGGCGAGTGGCCGATGAGCAGGACACCGCGCCACCCGACTACCTGTTCCTCTCGGATCCCGGGCACCGGGTCATCGACCGGTACGGGCTCCGGAACCCTGACGATCCGCGGGGTATCCCCCACCCCACCACGTTCGTCCTCGACCGCGACGGCGTGGTCCGCTGGAAGTTCGTGGAGACCGACTACCGCGTGCGTCCCACCAACGAGATGATCCTGGACGCCCTCGGGAAACTGGAATAGTTCTTCCAGCCCCACGGCCGAGCACTCACAAACTCTCATCCGAACACAGCACGAGCCCCTGTCATGCCACGTTTTGATTCCATCCTGGACGTCGTTGGACGAACCCCCGTCGTACGCCTGAACCAGGCGGCCGCCGAGCTGCCCTGTGAGGTCTGGGCCAAGTGCGAGTTCCTGAACCCCGGCGGCTCCCTCAAGGACCGGATCAGCGTGCGGATGGTGATCGAGGCGGAGAAGGCCGGCCGGATCAAGCCCGGCGACACGCTCATCGAGCCTACGTCCGGCAACACCGGCATCGGGCTGGCCATGGCCGGCGCCGTGCGCGGCTACCGGGTGATCATCGTCATGCCGGAGAAGATGAGCGAGGAGAAGGAGTCTGTGCTGCGGGCGCTGGGCGCCGAGATCGTGCGCACGCCCACCGAGGCCGCCTGGGACGACCCCGAGAGCCATATCCAGGTGGCCAAGCGGATGGCCGAAGAGATCCCCGACGCGTACCTCCCCGACCAGTACACCAACCCCGACAACCCGGATGCCCACTACCACGGCACGGCGGAGGAGATCCTGGCCGACTTCGGCACCGACCTGGACATGGTGGTCATCGGCGTCGGCACCGGCGGGACCATCACGGGCGTGGCCCGGCGGCTCAAGGAGGAGATCCCCGACCTCATCGTGGTGGGGGCCGACCCCTACGGCTCGATCCTGGGCGGCGGCGAGGAGGTCTACTCGTACCGGGTGGAGGGGATCGGCTACGACTTCGTCCCCGACGTCCTCGACAACGAGCTGGTCGATCGCTACGTCAAGGTCGACGACGAGGAGTCGTTCCGCCTGGCCCGCCGCCTGATCCGCGACGAAGGACTCCTCGTGGGCGGGTCCTCCGGCGCCGTCCTCGCCGCTACCCTCGACGCGGCCGCCGAGCTCGAGCCGGGCCAGAAGTGCCTGGCCATCCTCCCCGACTCCGTCCGCAACTACATGAGCAAGTTCCTCCTTGACGAGTGGATGGAGGAGCACGGCTTCCCCCTGCCGGAGTAGTCACGCCGACGGCAGCCGCCCGCCGGCGGCACAGAGCAGCCGGGCCCGTTGCAACCCTTTCCGGCCCTCCACTGTCTAATCGAGTGTAGGACGGCCGGGGTAGTGGCGCGCCGGCCGCGTTCTCTGAACCCGCAGCGGAGGGCCCGATGCAGCACCTGGTGCGCACGACGGCCGTGACGGTCATACTTCTCTTCATTTCCCTGCCCGCCCTCGCCCAGTCGTCGGCCGATGGAGCACACTCGTTCACCCTTGAGGACCGGCTGAGCGTACAGGCGCCTCTGCCGCTCTTCACCGCCTGGGCCTGGGTGACCGTGGCCGATTCGGCCGGGGACCACACGTACAACTGGACGCCCGTGAAGCGCCAGGTCAAAGACCGGCTCCTGGAGCGGCTGCCGCCGGCCTACCTCGACACCCTGCGCGCGGCGTACCAGGCTATCGACCCCGATGGCTACCACATGACCGTGCTGGCCCTCCAGCTCACACCGCCACCCAACATGCGCCTGGACCTCGAGGCGGCGCGAGAGCGGGCCCGCGCCCAGGAGGCGGAGTCGACGCTCCAGTACCTGGACGCCATCGAGGAGCGGGCGGCCGAACTCGTGCCGCTCCTGAACCAGTTCTACCATCGCGCCGACATCGCCGGCCTCCGCCACGAGGTCTCGCCGACCTACCGGGCGGCCATCGGGATCTACAAGGCCGGGACCATTGCGGCAGTCCGGGAAGCCCTCGACTACCTCCGGCTCCCCGAGAGCTCGCTCTCGCAGATGGACCGCGTGGTCATCGTTCCCTGCCTCATCGGGATGCTCGGCTCGGCCATGGCGCCCCCGCTGGGCGGCGTCACCTACAACGTGGAGTTCCCCACCCAGCCCGTGGACAGCATCCGGTTCCACGCCCACGAGTACATTCACTTCATGGTGGGCGACCTCACCCGGGGCGACGAACACAGGGAGCAGATCGAGCGCATCACCGCGCAGGTCTGGGACGACTCCGCGGCAACCAACGCACGGAAGTACTACCCCGACCCCGTCCACTACTTCGACGAGAACCTGGTCCGCATGTTGACCGGCGTGGTGCTCTACGGCGGGGTGGACACCGAGAAGACCGCCCGGTCCCTGGAGTACCAGCACGGGCGAGGATTCCTGCTGGTGCCCGCCATGGCCGACGCGCTCCGACCGTTCGAGGAGGGCGAGATGACCTTCACCGAGTACTTCCCCACCCTCCTGGATCGGCTGGAGACGAGCATCACTCAACGCGTCCAGTCGGGCGAACACGACGGGCACTGATCCATCGGGCCGGAACGCCCCGACCCTCCCGGGGAGCTACCGGCGCGCCGTCGCCACCTTGCGCCCCTCGGCCGCAGCCGGCGGGCGGACCTGCCGCCCGGACCGCCGCGCGCAGACCGCCGTGGGCGTGGCCGCCACCAGGATCAGCGTCATGATGATCGCGGAATTGATGCACCACATGCACGTGGCACCGATGACGAACGGCTCCAGGAACGTCAGGTAGATGGAGAAGGCGACCCCGACCACAGCCATGCCCCAGACCGCGAGCGCCGTCCGGCCCCGGTCGAGCCATCCTGCCCGACCGGCCACCCAGAGCCCCCCGAGCAGCAGGTACCCCGCCAGGCCCAGCACACCCACCGACACGCCGGCAATGGACGCGTACGGACTGAGCTGCACCCGGTTGCAGTCGCCCACCGGACCGCAGACCGCCTCCGATCCCGTCACCTCCACGAACGCCAGATAGGCCGCGATGCCGGCACCCGCCGTCGCCAGCACCGGGATCGCCCACGCAGGCCACTCGGCCGGCAGCCGGCGAGGCCGGACCAGCGTCCGCACGGCCAGCACCAGCACCAGCGCCATGCCGATCAGCACGACCACCGCAATGGCGTTGCCCGCCGGGTCCCGCATGAAACGCTCCGAGAGGGAGCTCTGCCCTGAATCACCGCCGGCGCCGAGTACGTGAACCGCCGGGGCGGCCCCCGCTCCACCATCCCCCGCCAGCATCCACCCCTCGATCTCCACCGCGGGGCCTTCCGCGATCCCCTGCACGGACAGGTACGCCCGGATCGCGCGGATCGGTGGCCAGTCCACTCCGGCCCCGTCCAGCCCCTCCGCCACGATGTCCGGCAGCTGTGACGGGATCTCCCAGGAACCCACAAGGACCCGGTCACCCACCACCAGCGCCGGCACGCCCAGCCGCTCCCGGGGCAGCTGGAAATGCTCCGCCACGGCCCGGTACAGCGTCTGACCCTGACGCGTGTCCACGTTCACCGCCACGATCCGCAGCGCCTCACCGTATCGCTCCAGCAGCGGAGGGAGGTGGTCCTCCATCACGTCATGACAGTGTGGGCACTCGGGCGAATAGAACAGCACCGCCCGCACCTGGACCTCAGGGCCCTGCGCCACGTCCACCGACACGGCCGGACCGGGGGGCGCGGGGGCCACCGCCCCGAGTAGCGCCACCGTCAGCAGCTGCCACGCTCCGTACATCACCCCTCCCTAACCGAGTCTGCCGTCGTTTTCTTGCCGGGCGTTACTATACTCGCTTGTCCGCGTGCATTCAAGGACCCAATCCGGAAATGCGACAATACATACCGGTTTCACCCGGGCACCCAGCGGAAATGCACCGACGAGCGATGCGGTCGGCCCGCCCTGCACACCCCCACCCTTCGCCCCTTGACTGCCCCCGATCCGCGCATTAAAATCGTCTACCCGGGTATATAGAAAAGGGGTGGACATGGACGACTTGGGCCGGATCTTCAAGGCGCTCTCCGATGAGACGCGGCTCACCATCATGGGGCTGATCTTCGAGCACGGGTGCCTGTGCGTGTGCGAGGTTGAGCAGATCCTGGGGATCACCCAGTCGAAGGCGTCGCGGCACCTGCGCTACCTGCGGGACGCGGGCGTGCTGCAGGACGAGCGCGACGGCGTGACAGTGAACTACCGCGTGCCCCGGGATGCGGGCCCGGAGCTGTCTGCCATCCTGATGCTGCTGCGGGGGCTGCTGGCCGGCCGCCCCATCCCGGACGCCCGGCAGGCGCTGGTCCAGATCCGGGCGGCCAGGGCCGAAGGTCGCCCGGCCGACTCCGTGGAGCCGGTAATGGCGTGAGCGGCGGTCGAGGGGGCGAGGCGGTTCGTGCGGCGGAGGGCCCACCGGAGGGTCCGGCCGAGCCGGCGGGGCTGGGGAGCCGGATGGTGGCGTGGTGGCGTCGTCGTCGCGAGGAGCCCGGAGCCACGGACTGGGGGTCGGAGTGGAAACCGCTGGCGTGGATCGCCGGGGTCTTCCTGGTCTTCTACTTCCTGCCGGTGGGCAACGCCCGGTTCGACGGTGCGGTCACGGAGGCCCTGGCCCTCACGCAGTGGTACGCGCAGGAGCACGTGCTGCTCTGCCTGATCCCGGCCTTCTTCATCGCCGGCGCCATCTCGGTCTTCCTGAGCGAGCAGGCGGTGCTGAAGTACCTGGGGCCCCGGGCGCCGAAGCCCATGGCGTACGGCGTGGCGTCGGTCTCCGGGACGCTGCTGGCGGTCTGCTCGTGCACGGTGCTACCGCTCTTCGGCGGGATCTACGCCAACGGCGCCGGCCTGGGCCCCGCGTCGGCGTTCCTGTACTCGGGCCCGGCCATCAACGTGCTGGCCATCGTGCTCACGGCCAACGTACTGGGTCTCGAGCTCGGCGTGGCGCGGGCGGTGGGGGCCATTGTGTTCGCGCTGGTGGTCGGGCTCCTGATGCACCTCATCTTCCGGCGCTCCGAGATGGAGCGGTCGGACAACTGGATGGTGGGTCCCGAGCCGGAGGAAACCAGCCGACCTCTCTGGCAGACGGCCACGTTCTTCGGCGCCATGGTGGCCGTGCTGGTCTTCGCCAACTGGGGCCGGCCGGACGCCGCGGAGGGTTTCTGGTACGGCGTCTACGCGGCCAAGTGGAAGCTGACGGCCGCGGCGGCCGCCGTGATGGCCGTGGCGCTGGTCCGGTGGATCGGGATGAGCGTGTGGGAGGTCGGGGCGACGGCGGTCGTCACGGCGGGCCTGGCAGTCCTCTTCCCCCAGGAGCCGCTGATCCCGTTCGCCGCGGCCACCGTCGGACTGTCGCTTGCCGCCAGCACGAGCGGCGGTGAGGCGGGGGAGTGGTTCAACGCGTCGTGGGGGTTCGCCAAGCAGATCTTCCCGCTCCTCTTCATCGGGATCCTTGCCGCGGGGCTGCTCCTGGGGCGGCCCGGCCATGAGGGGCTGATCCCGTCGGCGTGGGTGGCGGAGGCCGTGGGCGGCAACTCGCTGGGCGCGAACCTGTTCGCGTCGGTGGCGGGCGCGTTCATGTACTTCGCCACGCTCACCGAGGTGCCGATCCTCCAGGGGCTCATGGGCTCCGGGATGGGCGACGGCCCGGCGCTCACGCTCCTGCTGGCGGGCCCCGCCGTCTCGCTCCCGAGCATCCTGGTGATCCGGAGCTTCATGGGCACGAAGAAGACGGCGGTCTTCCTGGCGCTCACGGTGGTAATGGCCACCACGGCCGGGATGATCTACGGCGCGATCACATGATCATGGACGGCAGGAACTCGTGAACCGAACCTGAAGGGATGAGACCATGCAGATCAAAGTGTACGGCCCCGGCTGCGCCAACTGCCGGAAGCTGGAGGAGAACGCGAGGGAGGCCGTCGAGAGCCTCGGCGTGACCGCCGAGATCGAGAAGGTCGAGGACATGAAAGGCATGGCCGCGGCCGGCGTGATGCGCACGCCCGCATTGAGTGTCAACGGGGAGCTGATCCTCCACGGCAAGGTCGCGCCGCCCCGCTACATCGCGGATCGGCTGCGGGAGATCGCGGCGCCGTAACGAGGCCGGGCCGACAGGTACCGCCCCTCCCGGCCGGGGCCTACGGCTGCGGCTTCGCCCCCGCCGGCACCGCGCAGTTCGAGACCTCCTCGATCTCCGCCGCGCTGTCCGGGAAGTACTTCCGCTTCCACCACAGCGCCACGTTCACCAGCCCGATGAGCACGGGCACCTCCACCAGCGGCCCGATGACGGCCGCGAACGCCGCGCCGTGGGCGATCCCGAACGTGCCCACCGCCACGGCAATCGCCAGCTCGAAGTTGTTCGACGCCGCCGTGAACGAGAGTGTGGCCGTCTGCGGGTACGTGGCCCCCACCGCCCGGCTCATGAAGAACGTGATGGCGAACATGGCCAGGAAGTAGATCAGGAGCGGGATCGCCACCAGCACCACCTGCGACGGCTGCTCGATGATCGCCTCGCCCTGGATCGAGAACATGACCACGATGGTGAAGAGCAGCGCGATCAGCGTCAGCGGGCTGATCTTCGGGATGAACCGTTCGTGGTACCACGTCTTCCCCCTCGCCTTCACCAGCACGAACCGGGTCAGCATCCCCGCCAGGAACGGGATGCCCAGGTAGATGAACACGCTCTCGGCGATCTGGCCCATGGTGATGTCCACCACCGTCCCCTCGAGCCCCAGCCACCCGGGCACAACGGTGATGAAGACCCAGGCGTACACCGAGTAGAACAGGACCTGGAAGATGGAGTTGAAGGCGACGAGCCCGGCGGCGTACTCGTTGTCGCCCTCCGCCAGCTCGTTCCAGACGATCACCATGGCAATGCACCGCGCCAGCCCGATGAGGATCAGCCCCACCATGAGCTCCGGGTGGTCCCGGAGGAAGAGGACCGCCAGCCCGAACATGAGCAGCGGGCCGATGACCCAGTTCTGGATCAGCGAGAGCCCCAGGACCTTCCAGTCCCGGAACACGTCGCCCAGCTCCTCGTAGCGCACCTTCGCCAGGGGCGGGTACATCATGAGGATCAGACCGATGGCGATGGGGATCGACGTGGTCCCCACGTGCGTCGCCTCGTTGATGGCCGTGATCGGCTCCTGCCACAGGTAGCCCAGCCCCACACCCAACGCCATGGCCAGGAAGATCCACGCGGTCAGGTACCGGTCCAGGAACGACATCCGCCGCGCCACACTCCGCTGTGTCATTTCGGCATCCCGCCCGTCTCCAGGTACTCGGCGAAGTCGTCCGGCAGCTCGCTCTCCCGGATCGCGTCCGCCGCGCGCGCCAGGTCGTACTCCACCCGCACGAGCTCCACGTCCACCGCCCGGCCGTCCATCGTGACCACCACGTAGCCCGCCCGCCAGTCGCCGTCCTTCGGGCGGCCCACCGAGCCGGTGTTCACGAAGTGGATCCCGTCCACCGCACGGTGCCACGGCTTGTGGGTGTGCCCGAACGCCACCACGTCGCCGGCCTTCGCACCCAGCCGGTCCGCCATCTGGAGGCAGAACCCGTCCGACCGGTCTTCGGTCCAGTAGACCGTGTTCAGCACGGGGTTGCCGTGGACCAGGATCAGCCGCGGACCGGCGGTGTGCCCGCCCAGCGGCCGGATGTCGATCCGGAAAGGCAGCCCGCCCAGCCACGCCTTCGTCTCCGGCGACACGTTCGCCCGCGTCCACTCGTAGCTCAGGTGGCTCAGCTCCTCCTGGCGCGGGTCCTCGTACCGGCAGCCGCAGTGCTCGTAGCCGGTGGCCGTGGTCGAGTCGTAGTTCCCGGCCACGCCCGGGATGGCACGGTCCCGGAGCACCTCGACCACCTCGTTCGGCCACGGCGCGTACCCCACCAGGTCGCCCAGGTGGTACACGCCGCCCGGGTGGCCGCGCCCGTCGATGTCCGCCAGCACCGCCTCCAGCGCCGGCAGGTTCCCGTGGATGTCGCTGATCAGCGCGTACTTCATCCCGTCTCCTTCGGCGTGGCCCCGCTCACGCCGGCTTTCGCGCCCGCACGAACGCCGACATGAACCGGCCCTCCACCGCCTCGGCGAACGCCTCCACGTCCAGGCCCGCCTCCTCCAGGAAGCCCCGGGCGTCGTCCGGGCGGTAGATCCGGGTCGGCTCCAGACTCGGATCCTCGAAGCCCGCCTCCCGCAGCAGCGTCTCGAACTCCCGCTCCTCCAGCGCGCCGGCCACGCAGCCCACCCACAGCTCCATACTGCGACGCACCTCGTCCGGGACCTCGCCCCGCACCACGATGTCCGACACCGCGAACCGGCCGCCGGGCTTCAGCACACGGTACGCTTCCCGCAGCACCCGGCCCTTGTCCGCCGACAGGTTGATCACGCAGTTGCTGATGATCACGTCCACACTCGCGTCCGGGAGCGGGATGCTCTCGATGTCACCCTTCAGGAACTCCACGTTCTCCGCGCCGGCCTCCGCCGCGTTCTTCCGCGCCAGATCCAGCATCTCGTCGGTCATGTCCAGACCGTACGCCTTCCCCGTCGGACCCACCCGCTTGGCGCTAAGCAGCACGTCGATCCCGCCGCCGCTGCCCAAGTCCAGCACCACCTCGCCTTCCCGCAGCTCCGCAAGCGCCGTCGGGTTCCCGCACCCCAGACTCGCCAGCACCGCCTGCTCCGGCACCGAGCTCGCCGTCACCCCGTCGTACAGGTCCCGCGTGATCGGGTCCGTGCGACCGCCCTCCCCGTCTCCACACCCGCACGACGGGCCGCAACACCCGGTCTGCCCGTCCTGGACCACCCGCAGCGCCGCCTCACCGTATTTCTCCCGCACTACTTTCTTCACGTCCGCGCTCATCCTGCCGCCTCCTATATCAATCGATCTTGATGTCTGCTCGCAAAAAAGAACGGGGCCGCCACCTCAACCGCAGCAATCCTCGCCCTGCCGCATCACCGGCAGCCAGCCCTCCTCCGGCGCCACCTCGCCCAGGAACGCCCGCATCTCCTCCAACGCCTCCGGCACCAGCGAGTAGTAGACCCACCGGCCGTCCCGCCGGTCCGAGACCACCCCCGCGTCCCTCAGCTTCTTCAGATGGAACGACAGCCGGGACTGGCCGGCGTCGAGCTCGGCCTGGAGCTCGCACACACACCGCTCGCCGTCGGCCAGGAGCCGCACGATGCTGAAGCGCGTCTCCTCGGCCACCGCCTGGAACCGCTGGAGCAGCGCCGGGTCTCGCAGTGTCTCGTTTCGCATGGGCCGGAATATATCAATATCGATTGATGGGTCAAGGGGGCTGGCTCAGCGCCCCCGACCAGGTCAAAACATCGAGCCGGTCCGTGCGTCCCCGCTCAGGTTCCCTCGGCCTCCGACCCATCGTATCTTCCGGAGACGTGTCGCTCGGGGGGCGCAAGGAGTCGGTGCTTCGATGCCGTGTGTGCGATGGCTGGTGGTACTCAGCGCGCTGGCGTGCGTCCCCTTTCCCCCTTCCCCTGCGGCGGGCCAGCGCCCGGCGGAGCTGAGCGGTCTGGAGCTCACGTACGAGCTGCAGTCGAGCTGGTTGGAGAGCGTGGCGGACTCCCGGCGCACCGCGGCGCTGGAGCTGCTGGCAGTCGCCGAGGCCGTGGTGGCGCAGCCGGATTCCACCGGGTCATCGACGGTGGAGCTCCTGCCGGAGGCAGGACGCCTTGCCGACCGCGTCGCCATGCTGGACCGGGAACTCGAGGAGGCGCGCGAGGCCGTGGGGCAGACCCGGAGCGGCCTGATCCGGGCGCTGGAGGAATGGGCCGGGTCGCTCCGTGGCGCTGTGCGGGCGGCGCCCCCCGCCGAGCGATCGGAGCCGGCAGCCCGGTTGGCGGAGGTCGAAGCCGAGCTCCGCCGCCTCCGGGCCACGGATTCCGGCCCCGGGCGGGCCGACCCGCTCGAGGGCGCGGCCCCCATCGCCGCCCTGACCGGCGTGGTCGACACAGAATACCGACGCGCGGTCACCCTGAACGCCATGCGGGAAGAGCTGCGCCTCTTCATGGCCGGGCTCCGGCTGTTCGACGAGACCGGCATGCCCCCGTCGGCGCGCGCCGGTGGGGGCGGCGAGACCGACCCGGGGTGTCCGCCGGTGGCGTGCCCCATCTCGGAGTCCGCCCCGGGCGATGTACCGCTGGACCACTTCCGCCCGGAAGGCCTTGCCGACGGGAGCGAACCGACGCTGACGCCGGCCTCGCTGGCCCGTCTCCGCGATCAGCTCGCCGCTCACATCGAGCGCCCCGGTGGGGCCGCGGACGGGGAGCACGGGATCGGGCGAGCGCCCCCGGGAGACCGGATCGCGCCGGTGGCCCGGGAAGCCGTGCTCGACGCCGGGCTCACGGGCTTCCGGGCGGACCAGGCCGCGGCTTCAGCTGTGGTGATGAAGGCAGCCGTCTCGTCCGTCCATGCCCTTCCCCTGGGTGCGGGCCTTCAGCTCATGGTGGAGCCGGCGGCGGGGGCACGGGGGTTCCGACTCGGCGGCGGCACCTTCGGCGAGGCGGCGGGCGAGGTGCGGGAGACGCTCTCGGGGGTGGGCTCGGATCGGTTCCCCTGGCAGGTAATGGCGTGGCAGAAGGGCCGGTTCCTCTCGGAGCCACTGACCCCTCCCGGCTACCTGGAGCCGGGCCGGGTGGAGGGCGGCCTGACGGGTCGCCTGAGCGTCCCGGTCCGCTCCCGCTGGGCGTTCGAGGTCAGCGGCGGAGGCGATGCGGTGCGGTACGCCCCCGCCGACTGGGAGGCGCTCGACCGCCACGGCCTCACCGCGGCCCTCGGCCTCGCCTGGCGCCGGGCGACGCGCTCGACCCGGCTCTCGCTCCGGAGCTCCCATCACGTCTTCCCGCACCCCCGGCCCGGAGGGGACAGGCGGGCGGACACGCGCATCGACGCGGGTATCGAAGGGACGCTGGAGCGGACCTTCGTCGCCGGCGTTTCCGCCGGGTGGTCGTGGAGCCGGTCCACCCTCCCGGCCTACGACTTCCACTCCGCGCGGGCGGCGCTGGTCCTGTCCGCGCCGTGGGGCCGGGGCTCCGTGCAGGCGTACGGCGCCCTGGCCACACAGCGCTACCTCAACCCGGGGCCGGAAGAGCTGCGGGTCGCGCCGTCGGACCGCGACTCCGGATCCATGGTGTCGCTCCGGTACGCCCGTCCCCTGGATGCGCACCGCACCCTGGTCCTCCGCGGCGCGTGGTCCCGGAGCGTGACGGGATTCCACGACGAGTTCTACCACCGGTTCGGGACCAGCCTCCAGCTGACCTTCCGGGGCCGGTAGAGTCTCGGGCGGCAGAGCGTCAGGCGACAGGGTCCCGCGAGCGAGGCTCCTAGCCCCCGGCGCGGGCCAGCCAGTCGTCGTAGGCGGCCGCACCGTGGTCGATCACCTCCTGGGCGCCCTCCCTCGAGACCGTGCTCCCTTCATCATCGATGATGACGAGCGTCGGGATCCACTCGACGTCGTACCGGTTGAGCAGCGCGCTGCTGTGGCTGCCCCGCCAGGGTACCGCCAGCCACGACATGCCCGCCTCCGCCATATACGAGAGCATGGACGCCTCGCCGGGGTCCAGGCTCACGTAGACCACCTCGAACGAGCGCCCCTCCTCCTCGAGCTGGCCGTATGCATCGACCAGCATCGGCGTGAAGCTCGCGCACGCCGGGCACTGAGAGGAGCCGAAGTAGATCCCGATGAGCGCCGCACCCTCGACCGCCTCGATCCCCTCCACGCTCCCATCCGCCCGGAGCAGCGTGTCGCCGAAGAGTTCCAGCAGGGAAGCCGGCGACGACTCCGTGGGTGAGTCGTCGCGGCACCCCGCAGCCAGCCCGGAGCACAGCCCCGTCGCCACGAGCATGGTCATGATCGAGGCCCGGACACCCGTTCGTTGCATACCGTCAAAGGTCGACCGCAGGGGACCATCGGGCAAGCCGACGGCACCGGCACGTCAGCCGATGCGAGCCGCCTGGCCAAGACTCTCGTCGGTCCCCGCCACCAGGAGCGTATCCGACTCCTTGAGGGGCGCGTCGGGGTCGGGCACGGGCTGGATCTGGTCGGCGAGCATGTCGTGGACCGCCACGACCGAGATGCCGTGGCGCTTCGGGAGCTGGAGATCCCGGAGCGACTTGCCCACCCAGTCCTCCGGAACGGCCATCTCCTGGAGGCTGAACCCCGAGCCCAGGGGGACGTAGTTGAGGAGGAGCTGGCTGGAGATCCGCTTGCCGAGCCGGGTGCCGGACTCCCGCTCCGGGAAGATGGTCTCGGTGACTCCGATCTTCTCGATGAGCCGGGCGTGGTCGCTGGAGATCACCTTCACGTAGAGCTCTTCCACGCCCAGGTCCCGGAGCATCAGCGCCGTCATGGCGCTGGCGGTGATCTCGTCGCCGGTGCTGATCACGGCCGCGTCGGCGTCCTCCGCCCCGACCCGCCGCAGCGTGCGGACATCCGTCCCGTCCCCGACCGCGGCCTTGGTGGCGATCCGACTCATGGCGTCGACCCGGTCGGGGTCCTGATCCAGCGCCGCCACGTCGTGGCCGATGGAGTGGAGGGTCTCGGCCACGCTCGCGCCGAAGTTGCCGAGCCCGATCACGATAAACCGTTTCATAGCATCACCCGATAATCACGTCTTCGTAGGCGTAACGGAACTCGCCGGTGGCACTGGGCCGCCGGAGAGCAATGGCTGCGGCAAAGCTGAGCGGCCCCACGCGTCCCACGTACATGAGGAATACGGTGACCAGGCGGCTCGCTCCGGACAGGTCTCCGGTCACCCCCATGGAGAGCCCCACCGTGTTGAAGGCGCTCACGCCCTCGAACATATACTGGATGAAGCTCCCGCCCGCCTCGCCGTGGCCGACGGCTCCGATCTGGAGCACGGCGTACAGCAGGATCCCGCTCGTCACGATGGCGAACGCCACCACGAACAGGCCGACGGCCCGCTGGATGGTCTCCTCCGGGATGGTCCGGTTCCCGACGCTCGTTACCTGCCGGCCCCTCAGACGGGACAGGGCCAGCAGTCCGATCAAGGCGAACGTGGTGGTCTTGATCCCGCCCGCCGTGGAGCCCGGCGACCCCCCCACCGACATGAGGAGGATGGTGATGAAGTTGCTGCTGTCGGCGGTGGCCGCGTAGTCCACCGTATTGAACCCCGCGGTCCGCGCGGTAACGCTCATGAACAGGCCGTTCATCAGCTTCTGCCATACGGCCATGTCCCCCAGCGTGTTGGTCCACTCCAGGGCGCTGAACATGAGCCAGCCGCCCAGCAGAAGCACCGCCGTGGTGGCCAGCGCCAGCTTGCTGTGGAGCGACAGGGTGACCCTCCGCCCCTCCATGCGACGCCGGCGGAAGAGGTTCACCTCCTCCAGCACCAGGAACCCCAGGCCCCCCAGCACGATGAGAACCATAACCACGCCCTGGACCACCGGCGCGCCCTGGAACCCCAGGAGGGAGTCGGAGAACGTGGAGAAGCCGGCGTTGCAGAACGCGCTGATGGCCTGGAAGACGGCGTGCCACGTGGCCGTGGCGGTGGGGAACCGGGGCGCGAACGCCAGGAAGAGCACGATCGCGCCGATGGCCTCGAACACGAACGTGAACACCACGATCGTGCGCACCAGGTGCCGGAAATCGATGTCGGGGGACACGTCGGTGTGGGTGGCCGTAACGGCCTCGTGATGGAGAGACAGCCGGCCGCCTACGGCGAGGATCAGCAGCGTCGTGAAGGTCAGGATCCCCAGCCCGCCCAGCTGGATGAGCAGGAGCAGGAACGCCTGGCCCCACAGCGTGAAGTACGTGGCCGTGTCCACCACGATCAGCCCCGTCACACAGACCGCGCTGGTGGCCGTGAACAGGGCATCGATCCAGCCGAGGCCCTCCCCCGTGTAGAGGCCGGGAAGGAGCTTCAGCCCCAGCGTGCCGAACGCGATGAGCGTCAGGAACGAGCCCAGGAGCAGCCGCGAAGGCGTCAGGACCCGGCGGACCGCAGCCCGGCGAGATGTCGAATTACCGCGGTCCATGGTCACGATGCCTGCACACGTGCAGCGCGAGGATCCCCGGGAAGGTCACGTCCACAGATACAGCAGCACGCCAAGCGCGGCAAGGACCAGAACAGCCGCGAGAACCGTCCACGTCATGCGGCGTGCGGCCACCTGCCTCCGCCTCTCCTCGCTATCCGGTAGAGGGCGCTGGGGCATGTTATGATCCCTTCCCCGCCGCCGACCATTCCAGCGCGGCACGACACACGAGTTCGGGCAGCGATCGAGATTCCAGGCGCAGCCCCCGGACCTCGATGACCCAGGTCCCGTCCGGGTCCCGGAAGAGCACGGCCTTCCCGTCCACGAACAGCCCTGCCGACTCCGCCGCCGCCATCGCCGGATCCATGCGGGCCGAGTAGCGTGGGACCCTCGCCAGCGGCTGCTCGTGAAGAGGCCGGTCTTCACCTACCTCCCTGTGGAGGTTCGACGTGATCTCCCTGGAACGGGCCAGGAAACGCCCCGGCTCGTACAGGGGCCCCTCCACCGGAACGGACCACTCCACCCAGCGGAACCCCATCAGCCGGGTGGCCACTTCCGTATCGAGCCGCTCCTGGGCCGGCGTCCGCTGCGGCATAGTGCTGCCCCCGGGTCCGGAATCGCGTCCAGTTCGACCGTGCGTATGCGTATGCATCTCGCGTTCAACGTGGCGAAAAGGCCGTTAAGGGCGCACAAAGGGCCCGGGCCGGACCGTTAAGAAGTCACAAAGAGTTCAACGCCGCCGCTCCGCTGAGGCGATCCCCCGCTCAGACGATCCCTTCCAGGCGCGCGCCGGGGAGCCGCAGCTCGAAGACGCTCCCACCGCCGGGCCGCGGCGCATACGAGACGCTGCCGCCCTGGGCCTCGGCCACGCTCCGGGCGATGGCCAGCCCGAGCCCCGTCCCCTGACCACCGGCGGCCGAAGCGGACCGGAAGAACGGCTCGAACAGCCGGGACCGCTCCCTGGCCGGCACGCCCGGACCCCGATCCAGGACCCGGAGGCGAAGGCCGTCCCGGTCCTGCTCCACCTCGATCCCCACCGATCCGGGATCCGGCGAGTGACGGAGCGCGTTCTCCAGCAGGTTGGTGAGCGCCCGGAGGGAATGGACGAAATCGAACCGCCCCACGGGAAGGTCGCCCCCCGGCAGCCGGACCTGCACATCGCCGGACCCGGGCAGGCTCCCGATCCGCTGGAGGGCGGCACCGATGAGGTCCTCCGCCGCGTTCAGCTCCAGCTCCATGGGCACCCCGCCCACCCGGAGTCGGGAAAGGTCGAGGAGGTCGGTGACCAGACGGTTCAGCCGATCCGCCTCCTCTTCGATCACGGCGGCCCGCTCCTCTCCTTCGACCCGGAGCTCGTTGGCCGTCGCCCGGATGGACGTCAGGGGCGTACGCAGGTCGTGGGAGAGGCTCGCCAGCACCTCGTCCTTCAGCCGGTCGGCCTCCCGCAGCGCCGCCACGCGGGCCGCCTCGGCCGCGAGACGCGTCCGCTCCACCGCAAGCGCCGCGTAATAGGCCAGGGCGTCGGCGAAGCTCACGTGCGTCTCCTGGAACTCGAGACCCGCCGGGTCCACCAGCCGGAGCACGCCCAGGGTACGGTCCCGGACCCGCAGCGGGACGATCAGCTCCACGAAGTCGTCGGACAGCGGCAGGATGTCGGCCAACGCCCTGTCCGACGGCATCCGCTGATACGTGCCGCCTCGCTTCACGGCCACGATCCGCCGCTCGGCCAGCGCCACCTCCACCAGGTCGCTGGTCGGATCGTCGGCATCCGCCAGCAGACGCCCGTCCACCAGCTCGGCCCACTCCAGGTCGCCACGGAGCCGGATCCGGGCGTCCTCCACGGGCAGCTCGGAACGGATCACCCGCGCGATGGCCGTGATCGCCTCCTCGGCACGCCCCACCGAGAGGCTCTCCGCACCGAGTCCCGCCAGCCGGTCGATCTCCCGGGCCCGCTGCTCCGCCACCGCCGTGGCTCGCTGCTGCCGGTGCAGCAGCTCCGCCGCCACGCTCCCCGTGATGAGGAACGCGCCCAGCACGCCCCAGTCCAGCGGCTCCGCCACCCGGAAGGTGTGGAACGGCGGGATCAGGAAGAAGTTGAACGTGAGGAACGACGCGACGGAGACGACCAGCCCCACGATCCGCCCGGCGCGGGCGCTCCCGGCCAGCACCACCAGGAGGAAGGCCAGGGCCATGTGCGCCTTGTCGACCCGAGGGGTCAGGCCCCGGAGCACCGCCGTGGTGGCCGCCACCACCAGCAGCCAGACCAGCAGCGACCGCCACGGGACGCGCCGCGCCCAGGCCGGCTCAGTCCACGATCTCGAATCGATAGCCAACGCCTGGCTCCGTGATGATGAGCTCGGGCCGCACCGCGTCCGGCTCCAGCTTCCGGCGCAGCTGCGCAACGTACACCCGCAGGTACTGCTGGGGATCGCCCGACGACGTGGCCCACACCTCCCGGAACAGCTGCCGATGGGTCAGCGTCTTCCCACGATGCCGCAGGAACGTCCGAAGCAGCTCCCACTCCGTGGGCGTGAGGTGCACGTCCTCGCCCGCCTTCCGCACCGTCCGGGCACCCGGGTCGATGACCAGGCCACGGGTCTCCACCACACCGTCCCCGTCCGGGGCCTCGGCCAGTCGCGCCCGCCGCAGCTGGGCCCGAACCCGCGCCTGCAGCTCCCGCGGGCTGAACGGCTTGGTGATGTAGTCGTCGGCCCCCGCGTCCAGCAGCCGCACCTTCTCCGACTCGCTGTGGTGCGCCGAAAGCACGATGATCGGCACCGTGGTCCACTTCCGCAGCTCCGCGCAGACCCACAGCCCCGGCCTGTCCGGGAGCCCGAGGTCCAGGATGACCAGGTCGGGACGCTGCGCCGCCGCCTGGGCCACCCCGTCCTCCGCCGTGTCCGCCGCGATCACCTTGCCGAGATCAGAGGACAGCGCACTACGGACGGCACGCACGATGTGCGGCTCATCATCGATGACCAGCGCGGTGGCTGTCGGTTCGGACGCCATGGAATCCGTGGGCGGTGGGCGCGAGCTGCCGTCACGGAAAGATGGAGCACGGTCCGGCGAGACGCGAGCCGGCCCGTGGACCCGGATCCGCCAGGCCCTGTCCGGATGACAGGGTACCTGACGGCCGTCGCCCTCGCTATCGGCGGGCTGTGCCGTCGTGACCGCCCTGCGCCCCGGCGTCACTCTGCATCATGCCGCCCTGCATGTTCCCCTGCATACCACCGTCCTCCGTCATGCCCTGGGGCATCTCTCCCTGCCGCATCTCCTTCATCATCGACCCGGCCAGCTCCAGACGCTCCCGCTGTTCGGCGGTGAGCAGCTCGCGAGCCTCGACAGCGGCACGGGCCATGGCGGTGTGGGCCAGTACCATATGGCTGCTCGCTTCACGGAGCTGGGCCTCGTAGGTGTCCAGGTCCGGCGAGTCCGAATCCAGCAGCTTCGACGCGGAGCGCATCGCCTGCATGCCCTGCATCATGTGCTGGCGCATCTCCTGCCCTGTCGACTCCTGCAACGCCTCCAGCTGCGTCACCTGGTCTTCGGTCAGCTCCAGCGACGCCTGCAGCCGCAGGATCATGCCGGGACCGGCGGCCATCCCCATCATGCCGCCCATCATACCGCCCATCATCCCCTGCTGGCCGTGCATGCCCTGCATCATCTGCATCATGCCGCCCTGCATCATGCCGCCCTGCATCATCCCGGGCTGACCCTGCATCACGCCGCCCCGGGCGCTGTCCTGCCGCGCTCCATGGTGGCCCTGTGCCATCGCAGGCCCAGCCACCAGTGCGGCCGCCACCGTCAATGCTGTAATCACGTTTCGCATAGTCCTTGTCCCTTTCAGCTCAGTTTCAGTCGCGCCGCAGCTCGTTCAGCCTGCGACGATACGTCTCCTCATCGATCTCGCCCCGCGCGTACTGCTCGCGCAGCGCCTCCTCGGCGCGGTCCCTGCCCCGCCCCCTGGGCTCATCTCGCCCCGGCCACCGGCCATCGGCCACCGCCCAGACCACGAGGATCAGGACCACCAGGATCAACAACCATCCGAACATCATGCCCCAGCCTCCCCATCCCATGTGGGCACCGTCTGAGGGCCATCCCTGGACGATCGCCAGCATCGTATTCATCCAATCAACTCCCTTTATCGACCCGGCCCCGGATCCACCGGCCGTAACCTCACCTCTTCGGCCGGCGGCTCCGGATCCTCGCCGTTCACCTGTTTCCGGTCTTGTTGACCATACAGTAATACACGGCCGGTGAAGCAGGCGTGAGGCCGGCATGAAGGCTTTTTCACCCGGCACCTCGCGGCCGTCCGCGCGCTGAATCGACCCGGGGTTGCCCCAGCCGGCGCACTGATACATTATTCCAGCAAACGATGGAACATGGAGGCCGCCATGGAGTTCGGGGACGCAAAGAAGGAACTGCTGAGCCAGTTCGCGCGGATCGGGAAGGCGGTGTCGAGCCCCGCCCGCCTGGAGCTGCTGGACCTGCTGGCCCAGGGCGAGAAGCCCGTGGAGATGCTGGCCGAACAGGCCGGGCTCTCGGTGACGAACACGAGCAACCACCTGAAGGAGCTGCGGAACGCGGCGCTGGTGGCCACGCGGAAGGAGGGACTCTACGTCTACTACCGTCTGGCGGATCCGGCGGTGTACGAGTTCCTGCGCTGCCTGGAGGACATCGCGGCGAGTCAGCTGGCGGAGGTTCGGGAGATCGTGAACGACTACTTCCGGGAGCCGGAGGCGCTGGAGCCGGTCGAGGCCGGCGATCTGCTGGAACGGCTCCGGGCGGACGACGTGATGGTGTTGGACGTCCGTCCCCAGGACGAGTACGCGGCGGGCCACATCCCCGGGGCGCTGTCGATCCCGGCGGGCGAGCTGGAGCGACGGCTCTCGGAGCTGCCCCGGGAGCGGGAGGTGGTGGCGTACTGCCGGGGCCCGTACTGCGTGCTGGCGCTGCAGGCGGTGGAGGTGCTGCGGGCGGCCGGCTACCGGGCGCGTCGCATGGAGATCGGGCTGCCGGACTGGCGCGCCGGCGGCCTGGCCGTGGAGGGAACCGCGCCGACAACCGACGAAGAGAAAGAGACGGAGTGATGCGGACACTGTTGATCATGAATGACCCGCCCTACGGCACGGAGCGGGCGTACAACGGACTGCGGCTGGCGAACTCGCTGGCCAGACGGGAAGGCCAGGAGGCGAAGGTGTTCCTCATGGGCGACGGGGCCTCGTGCGCGAAGTCCGGCCAGACGCTCCCCAAGGGCTACTACAGCATGGAGCGGATGCTCAAGGGCTTCCACGGGAAGGGCGGCGAGACGGGCGTGTGCGGGACGTGCATGGATGCCCGGGGTCTGACCGATGACGAGCTGGTGGAGGGCGCGCGCCGGAGCACGCTCGACGAGCTCACGGACTGGACCGTATGGGCCGACAAGGTCGTGGTATTCTGAGATGCAGGCCCGGCTGGAGCCGGACGGGTACACGGCCTGGTTCGGGAGCGAGCTGGGCGAGCGGGTCTGGCGGGACGAGCGCAGGGCGCTGAACCACGCCCTGGGTGAGGTGGCCGGCCGCACCGTCCTGGACGTGGGCGCCGGCGACGGCCGCCTGGCCCGGGAGCTGGCCGCCCGGGGAGCGCGCGTGGTCGCCCTCGACCGATCGGCGGACATGCTGGCGGCCGCGGGTGCGGGAGACGGACCTGGATCCGGGCTGACGCGGGTCCGGGCGGACGCCGTGGCGCTGCCGTTCCCCGACGGCTCGTTCGATCGGGTCATCGCCGTGACGGTGCTCTGCTTCGCGGACCGACCCGGCGAGATGATCCGCGAGATGGCCCGGGTCGCGAGGCCCGGCGGACGGGTGGTCCTGGGCGAGCTGGGGCGCTGGAGCACCTGGTCGCTCGCCCGCCGGGTCCGGGGCTGGTTGGGCGACGAGCTGTGGGCGACGGCCCGGTTCCGTACGGCACCGGAGCTCCGGCAGCTCCTGGCGCGGGCCGGGCTCCGGCCCGGGCCGGTGCACGGAGCGGTCTTCTACCCGCGGAGCGTGTACGCCGCCCGGCTCCTGGGCCCCGTGGACCGCCGGTTCGGACGGCACACCACCATCGGCGCAGCGTTCCTCGCCGTCGCCGGTGTCAACGTCGACGAGGGGTCGGCCGGGGGATATTCACGCAGCGGTACTACCTCGCCGGGGTGCGGGGAGGGTTCGGGACGGTCACGATCGGCCGCCATTCCACCGCCTACAAGATGGCCGGCCTGCGGCTGGATCCTTTCTATGACACGTCCACGCTGAGCGCCGGGGGCGGCGTGCCTTCCACGGGTCCCTTCGCCGGCGCGAGCTTCGGCCTCTCCAATCTTGGACGGACCGGGCCCTCACCTATACCTCGCCTGCCCTCGGGGGGATCACCGGGTACGCCGCGGCCTACCTCGACACGGAGTCCGAGCACGACTACGGCCTCGGAGCCGAATACCGGAGCGACGGCCTGGGCGCGGGCGTGCAGTACTACGACGCCGGCAGCGACCGGAACTGGGTGCAGACGGCCGGGGTCGACCACGCGCTGCGGGGCCACGCGTCGGGCACGATGGAGGCGACCCCCGAGCTGACCGTCGCCGCGGCGGTGGGCCACGTGGACGACGGGCCCGTTCACCCCGTCGCCGGGACGGGCATCCACGCGGGGGTCTTCTACACCCTCCTGCCGGGCGCACGGGTCCATGCACTCTATTCGCGCGTCGACCCGACCACGGGCGCGGCCCGCAGCAACCTGGCGCTCGGGCTGACGTACGGCTTTTCGCTCCGGCAGCCATGACCGTGGACACCCACGACACGCTCCAGCCGGTCCGTTACGGCTGAGCTGACATGGGCACGCCGTGCCACTCGAGCACCCGGCGGAGGTACCCGACCCCCGCCACCACGCCGAGGCGTCCGACGGCGCCGGACACCAGACCCACCAGATAGCCGCCGTCGTCGATCACCGGCGAGCCGCTCGTGTCGACCGGATCCACGTCGGGGTCGAGGGGCTGGACGTAGTAGTAGGTGGGAAAGCCGCGGAACACCTGTAAGGGGCTGAGGGCCGGGTCCCGGTCCCGCCGCTCCGCCCTGCTGCGGCCGACGGCGTACATCGTGTCGCCCGGCTCCAGCGGGGTATGGCGGACCTTCAGCGGATGGACGCCGTCCGCCCATTCCCCGAGTTCGAAGACCAGCCAGTCCCTGTCCTTCAACCCGCTGAAATCCCCGATGCGCTCGGTCGAGTCGGCGTTCATGAGCCGCCGGACGGTGACCACCCGGGCGGTGTCCCGACTGGAGCGAAACCACCATCCGCGGAAGTCGTCACCGAGGGCGACGGAGTGGAGCCCCTGCCGGCGCTCGAACAGCATGAACAGGTGCTTGGCGGTGGCGCCCACCGTGTCGGCACCGGTGTCGATGGTGAAGGCGTTGGCCAGGTAGGAATACGACGTGTCGGTGAACACGACGTCGTTGCTCAACGCGAAGTCCGGCCACTCCGACACCGGCCGGTCGACCCACGGCTCCGGCGGGAGCGTCGCGGACCGGGCGTCCCCGTCTCCTCCGCATCCCCCGCCGGCCGTCAGGGCCAGGAGGAGCAGGGCGCGGGAATGCCGTGCGAGCGATGGTCGTCTGCGAGGCGTCATCGTGCGTCTCCCGTTCAGAGCGCGGTCACTCAACCTACGGGATCCGGTTCCGGGGGGCTTCAATCCTGCAATATGGAAGTGTTGCGACTTGACCTCCCGCCCCGGATTCCGGCAGCTCTCGCCCATGCAAGCCGTCGAGCAGGACGCCGGAGCTCTTCGGGGCGCCCTCGAGCCTCTTCGGGTCGTAGGGCTCCCCGGCTCGCCACACCGCCAGCACGACGGAAGCGATCTGGCGGGCGATCGTCAGCTTCGCCAGGTTCGGGTTCGTGCCCCTGTCCCGGAGCCTCAGGTAGTGCCATCGGCTCGGCTCGTCTTCCCGCGACCGATCACCGTCGTGGCCGCTCCCTTGATGATCGCCTTCAGCGTGTGTTTGAAGTTGCGGTTCAGGTCCCGGGACGAGCTGGGCGGCGTTCTGTCCGATCAGACCGGGCAGGCTTCCTGTTCCGAGCCTTGCTCTCCGTCGCCGGGGGCGTCTAGACTGAGGCACGCACCGAGCCACTGAAAGGAATGAGCGATCATGGACTTCGAGCTGACCAAGGAGCAGCAGGCCATCCAGGCGGCCGCACGCGAGTTCGCCAGGGGCGAGTTCGACCGCGAGCGCGCTCTGGAGCTGGAGCGGAACCACGAGTACCCGAAGGACATCCAGGAGAAGGCGGGTCAGGAGGGTCTCATCGGGCTCCACTTCCCCGTCGAGTACGAGGGGTCCGCGTATGGCGCGCTCGAGAACGCCATCGTAGTCGAGGAGCTGTGCCGCGCCGACTCCGGCATCGGCACCGCCGTCATGATCGCCGACTTCGCCTCGGAGAACATCCTCCACTTCGGCACCGACCACCAGAAGAAGACGTGGCTGCCGAAGGTCGCGCTGGGCGAGGCCATCTCCGCCGGCTGCATCACGGAGCCGGACCACGGCAGCGACATCACGCGCATGGACACGACCGCCGTAAAGGACGGCGACGAGTGGGTGGTCAACGGCACCAAGACGTTCATCACCAATGCCGGGATCGCATCGTTCTACATCGTGATCTGCCAGACCGACCCGGAGGCGGGGCACCGCGGCCAGTCCATGATCCTGGTGGAGGCGGACCGAGAGGGGATCGGGGTCGCCAACGTCGGGGAGAAGATGGGGATCCGGATGATCCCCACGGGTGAGATACACTTCAAGAACGTGCGCGTCCCGCTGGAGAACCTGGTGGGCGAGGAAGGCCGCGGCTTCTACCAGATCCTCGAGTTCTTCGACGAGAGCCGGATCGAGACCGCGGCGCAGGCCCTCGGCATCGGCCAGGGTGCGTTCGACCGCGCGCTGGCCTACGTGAAGGGGCGCGAGCAGTTCGGCAAGAAGATCGCCGAGTTCCAGGTCACGCAGCACAAGATCGCCGAGATGGCCACGAAGCTCGAGCTGGCGCGGCTGCTCACCTACAAGGCCGCCTGGAACTTCGACCAGGGCCGGATCGACCCGAAACTCACCTCCATGGCGAAGTACTGGGTCGCCCACGCGGCCGTCGAAGTGGCCGACGAGGCCATCCAGCTCATGGGCGGCTACGGCTACATGACCGAGTTCGAGGTGGAGCGGATGTACCGCGACGTCCGGATCACGGAGATCTACGAGGGCACGCGCGAGATCCAGAAGAACACCATCGCCAGCCAGGTCATCGGCAAGCTGAAGTAGGCGAGAGCGGCCGCGGCGTGGATCCGGGGCGCCGCCCTGCCCCGGATCCCGGTCGTCGCACCGGCACGGATCCCGGTCGTCGCACCGGCACGGATCCCGGCGCACTCACACACGCGGTACACTTCCGGCTGCGTCCATGCACGCCCCCGGAGAACGAATCGGGTCACCCCTGCAAGCGAGCGACATGCGTTTCCGAAGGTAGCCAGCCACCACGCTGGCGTCGATTCGCCCGCGCCAACTCTAAGCCGCCGGGGCCGAACGAGACCGCGAAGGCGTGGGCGGTGCCGGCGTCCCAAACCCTCCGGTCGTGCGCCGCCCCGCGACGAGATGAGGTCTGGGGTCGGTGAGCGACCCGAATCTTCCGATCGTCGCATTGCGAACCCAGCGGGCGGACGGCGATGACCGGAATGTTCGGGACATCCTCGCCGCCCGAACCGCCCGGAACGTTCCAGACCCTGGCGGCGGCTACCTCTGACCTTTCTGCACGAACGTCAAATATCCCGGGAGAATTCCCGACTTCCGCGTTTCTTGATCCCGCTGAGTGCGGATCGGTTCCGATGGACCGGGTGAGGGCGACTTGACCTCCCGCCGCGGATTCCGGCAACTTCCGTCCATGCAAGCCGTCGAGCAGGACGCCGAAGCCCTCCGCCGGATGACGCCGGCGGAGAAGCTGGCTGTGATGCACGGGTTGATCCGCCAGGCGTGGGAGCTGAAGGCGGCGGCCATCCGGGCGCAGGGCCCGGACCTGTCCGAACCGGAGGTCCGGGCCCGGGCCCGGGAGATGGTGGGCGGTGGCCGACCCTGACCTGATCGGGCTCTTCGTCGAGCCGCTGGAGACCACCGGCGTCTCCTACATGATCACCGGCGGGGTCGCGTCCGTCATCTACGGCGACCCGCGATTCACCCGTGACGTCGATGTCGTCATGGAACTCCGCCCCGCTGAGATCTCCGCTCTGGTGTCGGCGTTCGACCCGGCCGCATTCTACGTCCCACCGGCGGAAGCTCTCGAGACGGAAACCTCCCGTCCGGAAGGCGGCCACTTCAACATCATCCACCACGAGACCGCGCTGCGCGCCGACGTCTACCTCGCCGGGGACGACCCGCTGATCGCGTGGGCGTTCGACCGGCGGATCCGTCTCGAGGTTGGCGATACCGAAATCTGGGTCGCCCCCATCGAGTACGTGATCCTCCGCAAGCTCGAGTACTACGAGCAGTCCGGATCGGACCGCCACCTGCGGGACGTGGCCATGATGCTCCGGATCAGCGGCGACACCGTGAATTCGGATGCGCTGAGGGAGTGGTCGGAGCGCCTCGACCTGCAGGGCACCCTGGAGCGGGCCCGCAGGTTCTCACCCGATTGAATGCCCCGACACGCGGCTGGCGTGCCCCAACACCCGGCTAGCGTGCCTCATTGAGGCGGTAGACGCCCACCGTCCATGGATCCGGGGGCAGGGACTCGAGCATGTACACGTAGTCCTCGACTCTCAGCACCCGCCCGGGCACCGGAACGTCCGTCCAGAGCTTCTCGCCGTCGAGGGCGTATATGTCCATCAGCGTACCCTTGCTGGCCCAGAGGTCCATTGCCGTGGGATCGTGGACGGCGTGTACGGCAACGATCAGCGAATCGTCCAGTACTCCAAGGCGCGTCAAAGATGTGGACGACCTTCTCCATCGGATCAACCGGTCGAACCCCGGCGGCCCCACGAACTCCCCGCGTTCCGGCCGTGTGGCCTGCCGCCACGACGGCGGCTCAAAACCGAAATCTCCAATGAACTCCCCGCCAGTGGTGTACAGATGCAATGGATAGAACAGGGTGTTACCGGTCACGATCCGGGCGGATCCCGCGGAGGCGAGGGGCGCTCATCCGTTGGCTCTCCTCCCGGGATCGGCCAGGGGAGCGGGTCACATTCCATGGGCCGAAGGGTGGCCTCCAGCTTCTCGGCGGATAGCCTAGCGTTCACGATGTGAACCGAGCGTATATAACAAACGCAATCATGATCTGACTCCAAACCCTCCCCTCCCAACTCCGCAGCTCCTGCATCGATGCGCAAGCATATCGCAGGTCGAACCACGCCTGAATAACGGCGCTTCCGCCTTGATCAAGGCCGATGAAGGGCCATCTGGCCCGGAGGCCCACAGTCCCATAGTCAGTCCTGTCCCACTTCGCCCAACCACCAAGGAAGGCGATGTCGGCTGTATCACTACCGACCAGGCGACCCCAAACATCAACACTGCCAGCGTCGTAGAATCTACTATGCGAATCCCAACGCAATTCGTATCGTCCAGAAAGACCCAAGCGAGTTCTTCCGGGCCACACAAGGTGAACCCCCAAAGCCTGCTGAGTCCCGTCCATCCCGCCCACCATCGGCAGACCAGCGAACGGAACGAGCAAGACCTCTTGACCTCGCAACTCGAGTTGCCATGAACGCTGGACAACTCCCTCGCGACTCCCGGCCGACCCACGCAGAGAGATCACGGCGCTGTTCGCGGGGAAATGGGAGGACGTGGCCGACGTCTGCGCTGCCGCCGCAATCGGCACCATGAGCAAGACCAAGATCGGCGTAAGGACGGGTGTCGAATGACTGGGGCGCTGCTGCAAACCGAGAGTTCTTTTCACGATCGCTTCCATCCCGCTTGAGAAAGCCCTGGCAACTCTAGCGGCGCCAGCACCAGCTCTTCGGGATCCGGTATCGATCCGTGTCTATTGGTCACTCGAACCGACCCGTCCAAAGTACGATGGCGGCTCCTCCGCCGTACTGGGCGGGGGCCCAGCGCCAGTAGATCTCGATGGCTCCGATACTGCTGAGCGCGACGTAGTCGTCGATACTCAGACTTTCCCCACGCGTCATACGCAGCGGGTGGCCATCCAGGAACACCGGAATCGTCCTCCGGCCCCGGCGGTCGCGAATGATAATTCGATGGCCTTCATGGACCAATCGCAGGTCCGGGAGGTTCCGGATCAGGTCGGTGATCCGGACCGCGTTGGACTCATTCAACTCTTCGGCGTCGTAGAACACGGCCCGACCGAGACCCCGATAGCGCTCGCGCCGCTCGTAAAAGCCCCAATTGGCGAGACGGAGATCGTGCGGCCGGCTGTGGGCGATCACGGTGAGCGCCGGGAGTTCGACCGGCTCCGTCGCCAGGCGGAGCTCGACCTGGACCACGTCCGTCGGCCCCGCCCGGAACGCGGCGGACGCGGTGGTCGCGTAGCCCATCCGCTCCGCTCGTATCCTCAGGATCCCGCCCTGTTCCGCGCGCAGCTCGAACCAGCCGGTCTCGTTCGAGAACGCTCGGGCGATGGGGACGCCCGCCGTGTCCACGAGCGCGAGCGCCACCCCCGGTATCCCCGAGTCGGTGGAGTCGTCGACGACCCTACCCGTGACTGTTTGGCCCGAGGCCAGGCCCGGTACCGCGATAAGAAGTCCAACCGCGAGGATACGCAAACGTGGACCGGATTGCGGATTTCCAAACACCGCTCTGGACTGAGTCATTAGCTCTTCCAATCCTTGTCACTCCGGCGTCGGGCATTGCCTCCGCGGCGAACCTGGGCCGAGATCCTGAGGGCGTTATACATTGGGGACCCCGTTCTTGATCAAGGGCAGTGCCTTCTCAGCTACTGTTGATGTTGCTCACAATCCGGGTAGAATGGATCGTCCGGGGGGCAATCTCCGCCGCCGGAGTCGCAGTCACCGGTGTAGCACAGCTCACTCTCAATCCATGTACATTGCCAGGACGCCCACTGCGTCCAACCGCAATAGCTTTCCGCGGGGTCAACTATGCACATTGTGTTACACGGTTCTTCACCGACGGCGGATTCCGGGTTCACCAGACTAGCCGACAGGAAGCCCGCGAACATGATCGCTGTGGCCACCACAAATGCTCTGGTTACACTCTTGAATAGCCTCATCGTTCTCCATCCCCCTTGTTGGTGTTGTTGTCGACCGACAACGGGGTCCCCAATACCGGCCGGACCATCGTGAGTGTTAACGGCGCTCCATCGGCTACCCACTCGCGTATAGCCTCCAGACCCTTGAGCGTGTGCAATCGCGTCAAATCCGTTTCTGCGTAGGCCAGATCCACATTGCTTTCACCAGGCACCATCAAATTGCGCTGATATACCATCAAAGTCGGAGTCCCAGGGAGAGCGGGAAGATCGGCCGTCCACACGTATTTCAAGAGAAGACCGTTACCCCATCCCGCCCCGCAGGCTATTGCATCGAAACGCCCCAGAGCCTCAATATGGCCAAGGCATTCCTCAATCCTGTTGTCGGCTGTGACAGCAATTGCCGAAAACCCGTAGCCGTGTGCACGCGCCCGATTCTTCAGAAGCACCTTTGCCGTATCAACCAGGCCTGGAAGGTCTGAATGGTTGCACCAGGGGCAATCCGAGTGCCCCACATATACGAGTTGGATCTGTTGACCGCTTTGGACGTCGAAGGTTGGAGCGTAGGCCAACGCACGTGGTATCTTAGTGATTTCTATGCTGTATTCTCCCGACAGCATGAAACCCGCCACAAACAACCCCGATAGTGCAACAGCCGTTAGGGCTTTTCGCTTGTCGATCATGGAAGCCGATTTGTCGAAAGCAAGATCTTTGGATATATGGAACTCACCTCAACGACGGTGGTCGCTTGATCCCACGCTAGGACACGTGCCGAATCTGAACGGACCCCGTCGGCTGCGCGGTCAACAAGATCTACGACAACGGAGAACAGAACAGGACGCCCGTCCGAATCATCCCTGCCCCGGTGTTTGCTTAGTTGCCAGATCGCGCTGGTACCGTGTGCCGCAAGTTGAACGGGCGCGTGATACCCCTCTTCGGGGATGCGCATATACGAGCCATTCCCCGCCTGTATGAACTCAATCGAAACCGCATCGGCAAGCGCTATCCACCAGGATTCCGCACCGTCGTAGGTGTAGGCTCGAAGCTCTAGGATACCTGACGGCGCAAACAACACGTATTCCCCCGTGCACGCCAAAAGCCCACGAGATAACTGCAGAGATATTAGGCGGCTGTCTGTTTCATAGAGCTCACCAAAGGACGCATTGTGGCTCCCATGCAGCGTGTAGGAATGGAGCACATGACTCGACCCTGGTCGACGCCCGTTGATGAATATCAGGCTGTCAGTGGCGCAACCGTCGTAGATCTCAGCGTCAAGCCGAATCGTCGTAGGCTTGACAGCGCGGTCATTTGAGGTATCGAGCGAGAAGAATGTAACTCTGCCGTCGGCGTCGAAGACGACAACGGACGAATCATGATGGGCCAGCGATAGCGCTCGCGGCAGGAACAACTCGCCCGGGCCAAATCCAGCCCTCCCGTAACTCCGAACGTATTCTCCATTCAAGGAGAACCGCCGGACCGTCTTCTCCATACGATCTAGGACCAGAACCCCGTTTCCCGAAATCAACTCCGCTTCCCCTATTCTCCCAAATACCTCCACAGAAGGGCTGTCCAGGGCTCCAATTACCACCGTCCGTACTCGGCCTGGAACAACGGGGAAGGCTGCCGTTCCGCTCGGGCGTGCGAGACTGGCCAAAGACACCGTGTCAGACGCGTCCACATGGTGTACAATCCGCTCCTCAGCCGGGTGACGCTCGCCTTCGGGCAATTGGGGGCCGTTGCAGCTACTCAACGCGAATAGGCACACAGAAGCCCAAAGAAGCGGTAGTTGACGGGGAAAACGCGGCGGGGGCGCCCCCTGGGGACGGAACTGTCTGAAGACCGGCGGCTGCAACAACTTGATGAACATACCCCTCCTGCTTCGCTCCGCGTGCGCGTGCCCGAGCCGTGAGCGCTGCGAACCACAACAAGACCATTCGTTTGCACCGACACGAATGGACCCCATCGCTCAGGTACCCCAAAATCGGATTTCGCTAGCCCGACCGGAAGACCCAAAACCCACCACACCCCCCCCCCGAAATCCACCATACGGCCCGAGAACGCACCGAAACCGCCGGCACTGCGGACTCTATCCGTCCCGCAGCCGTGCCAGCGTCTGCCGTCTCTTGTCATGGTCTGTCCACCCACCGGCGTCCAGCGCGGCATTGCGGTCCATGCCCTGCTCGACCCGGAGCTCGAACGCTCTGGCCCGCACCTGCTGGCGCAGCGGTCGGGGCGAGAGCCCGACGGCCTCGAGCCAGCGGGCCAGGGTATTCGGGTGGACGCCGAGGTCGCGTGCGGCCCGCTGCAGGGTGCCGCCGGCGGCCGCTCTGGCAATGACGGCCTCGATCGCCTCCCGCCGGGAGAGCACCTGCGGTCCGTACTCGCGGATGATCTCCTCCAGGATCCGGGCTTCGATCCCGGCCTCCCGGAGCGCTTCG
>JAWODW010000092.1:0-20500 GCA_046483065.1 Longimicrobiales bacterium
TGGTCCTCCTCGCCCATCAGGTACAACGTCGGGATGTCCGTCTCCCGCTCCTCGAAGAGCCGCAGGATCGGCTTCAGCTCCATGGTCATCCGGAACCAGCGCAGGAACTCCTTCCGCGCCAGCTTCTGCGCCTCCCGCACGAAGAGCAGCCGACTCTCCCTGTGACGCTCACGGGGCATGATGATCCACGCGAACAGGCGGTACAGCCACATGAACGGCACCACACGCTTCAGCGCGTTGCCCAGCGTCACCAGGATCCGCGACCGGACGTTCAGCCGCACCACCGCACCGCCCAGCACCAGCGACGACACTCGCTCCGGCGCGATCTCGGCGATGGTCCGGGCAATGAGCGAACCCAGCGAGATCCCCACGAAATGCGCCCGCTCGATCCCCAGGTGCTCCAGTACTTCCACCACCTCCCGGCTCACCGCCTCGAACGTATACGGCTTGTGCTCCCTGCCGTCCCGCAGCCGGGCCGAGCCGCCGTGGCCCCGGAGGTCCACCAGCAGCAGGTTGAACTCCTCCCGGTACGCGCGAAGCTGACGGAACCACACCGACGAGCTCCCACCCGCACCGTGCACCAGCACGACCCAGTCGCGATCCTCGCCCTTCACGTACGTCCTGTGATGTAGCATGCCCGGAAGATAATGGTCTGGCGGGTGGCAGGATAACCCGCCCGCGACAGAGCTCCCGGCCGGGTTGATCGGGGCGCGCCCCGCCGCTAATTGTTAGGCGAACCTAAACGCCAGCTCCGCCGGAACCCCATGGCTGCCCTCGCACGCACAACGCTGGTCTGCGCCACGCTTCTCGCTCTCGCCTCCAGCTCGACGTGCGGGTGGGGCGGACCGTGGTCGGCGGAGGGGAAAATCACGGTTGGGATCGGCCTGGCCGCACGACGCTGAGGGGGAGGGGCCGTGGCGTGGGGTGGACGCAGCGCCCAGGACTCTGATTCTGTATGCAGGTCGTGTTGGTTTACGGATTATGGACAATATGAGTATCCCCTATGCCATTGAACCGCATACAGATACGACCACTCTTAAGCATCGCTCGTCGGGACCAACAGTACCTGCATACATCATCCGATGATCCCACCCCGGAGCCCACATAGCCCCCCCACCTTGACGTCGCATTCCGCTCTATATAGGGTAGGGGGGTATCCTAATAGCGTGCGAGGACGGAGCTGCTCCATGGCCACCACAGGAACCACAGCCGACACCGGAACCACCGGGACTCACGGGAACCCCGCCGAGGCGTCCACCGACACCCCCGCCGAGGCGTCCACCGAAACCCCCGGCGATGCGTCCACCGGGACGCGACACATGCACCACGGCGCCCTCACCGACGACCCGGATACCCGGGCGAAGGTCGCGACTCGCCTGAAGCGGATCGAGGGCCAGGTCCGGGGTATCCAGAAGATGGTCGACGAGGGTCGCTACTGCCCGGACATACTGACGCAGGTCGCGTCGGTCCACGCGGCGCTGCGGGGCGTGGGCAAGGTGCTCATGCGGAGCCACCTCCAGCACTGCGTCACCGACGCGCTCCGGAGCGGCGACCCCGTGGAGGCCGAGCGCACCTACGACGAGGTCATGGACCTCATGTATCGCCACGTCAGGGAATAGCACCATGAGCGAAGCCACTACCACGAAGACGCCGCCCGACGCGCCGAGGGATGAGGCGGGCCCGGACGCCGGGGCCACCGCCGTCGCCTCGTCGCACCCCGCCGACGCATCCGAGGAGCAGAAGCCCTTCGACCGGCTGGAGATCCCCGTCACCGGGATGACGTGCGCGGCGTGCGCGTCGCGGGTGCAGAAGGGTCTCTCGAAGGCGCCGGGCGTGCGGGACGCGGGCGTGAACTTCGCCACCGAGCGGGCCACGGTGGAGTACGACGCGTCCACGGCCACCGCGGCCGACCTGGTGGAGGCGGTGAAGGCCAGCGGCTACGGCGCCCGGCTGGAGGAGGCGGAGCTCCAGATCGAGGGGCTCGACATGGCGGTGAGCGGCGGCCCCGTGGAGAAGGAGCTGAAGGCGCTGAAGGGCGTGCTGAACGCCGAGGTCAGCCTGGCGACGGGGACGGCCCGGGTCGTCTTCCTCCCCGACGTCGTCGACCCGTCGGACTTCGAGGGCGCCGTGAAGGCGGCGGGCTACGGGCTGGCGGCGCCCATCGACGTTGCCGACCCTGCGGAGCGGGAGCGGATCGCCCGGGAGCGGGAGTACCGGACGCTGCGCAACAAGTTCGCGTTCAGCGCGTTGGTGGCCGTTTTCGCCATGCTGGCATCCATGCCCCTCATGGGCGGCGACTCGCCGGCGGTGCAGAACGACCTCTTCCACCGCCTGATGATGCCGATCAACGAGGCGCTCCGGTCGGTGATGCCGTGGCTCTACACCATCGATCCCGTGATCCTGACCTGGTCGCTCCTGGCCCTCACGCTGCCGGTGGTCTTCTGGGCCGGCCGGCAGTTCTACAAGGGCGCGTGGAGCGGACTCCTCCACGGCACGGCCGACATGAACACCCTCATCGCCGTGGGCACCGGCGCGGCGTTCCTCTACAGCATCGTGGCCACCGTGGCGCCCGGGATCTTCACCTCGGCCGGCCTCCCCGCCGACGTCTACTACGAGGCGGTGGTCATGATCATCGCCCTGATCCTGCTCGGGAAGATGCTCGAGGCCCGGGCCAAGGGCCGCACCAGCGAAGCCATCCGCAAGCTCGCCGGGCTCCAGCCCCGTGAGGCCCGGGTGATCCGCGACGGCGAGCCCGTCGACATCGACATCGACGACGTGGCCGTCGGCGACATCGTGGTGGTCCGCCCCGGCGAGCGGATCCCCGTCGACGGCGAGGTGGTCGAGGGGAAGACCGCCGTGGACGAGTCGCTCCTCACCGGCGAGCCGATCCCCGTCGAGAAGACCGCGGGCAGCGAGGTGGTGGGTGGCACCATCAACGGCCAGGGCGGGATCCGGTTCCGTGCCACCAAGGTCGGCCGCGACACCGCCCTCGCCCAGATCGTCAAGCTCGTCCGCGACGCCCAGGGCTCCAAGGCGCCGATCCAGCGGCTCGCCGATATCATCGCCGGCATCTTCGTCCCCATCGTCATCGGGATCGCCACCCTCGCCGCCGCCATCTGGTGGATCGTCGGCCCCGACCCGGCCTTCATCTTCGCCCTGGTCACCTTCGTCACCGTGCTCATCATCGCGTGCCCGTGCGCCATGGGCCTCGCCACCCCCACCGCCGTCATGGCCGGCACCGGCGCCGGCGCCGAGCGCGGCGTGCTCTTCAAGGGCGGCGAGGCGCTCGAGACCGCCCACAAGCTCGACACCGTGGTCCTCGACAAGACCGGCACCATCACCGAGGGCAGCCCCACTGTGGTCGAGATCGTAGCCGCCGACGACGCCGCCCGAGCCGAACCCATCGGCGCCGACGAGATCCTGCGGCTGGCCGCGTCCCTCGAGACCGCGTCCGAGCACCCGCTAGCCGCCGCCATCGTGGAGGCCGCCCGGGAGCGCGACCTCGAGCTCTCCGACCCCGAGGACTTCTTCGCCACCGGCGGCCGGGGCGCCGAGGCCGTGATCGACGGCCGGCTCCTCTTCGTCGGCAACGCCGCCTTCATGGCCGAGCAGGGGATGGCCGTGGCGCCCAACGCCGGCGAGGACGCGCCCCTGGCGGAGGACGGCGGGGCGGCCGACGCCGGATCCGACGGCGCCGGCACCGACAGCCCCCTCGCCGAGGCCGCCGAGCGCATGGCCGCGAGGGCGCAGACCCCGGTCTTCGTCGGCAGCGACGGGAAGGTCCTGGGCGTCATCGCCATCGCCGACCCGCTCAAGGAGACCAGCGCCGCCGCCATCGGCCGGCTCAAGGAGATGGGCCTCCAGGTGATCATGCTCACCGGCGACCACCGGGCCACCGCCGAGGCCATTGCCCGACAGGTGGGCGTGGACCGCGCCGTGGCCGAGGTGCTGCCCGCCGGCAAGGTCGACGAGATCGAGCGGCTCCAGGCCGAAGGTCGCAAGGTCGGCATGGTCGGCGACGGGCTCAACGACGCCCCCGCCCTGGCCACCGCAGACATCGGCATCGCCATCGGCACCGGCACCGACGTCGCCCTGGAAGCCAGCGACGTCACGCTCGTGGGCGGCGACCTCAACGGCGTCCCCGACGCCATCCGCCTCTCCCGGAAGACCATGCGCGTCATCAAGCAGAACCTCTTCTGGGCCTTCATCTACAACATCATCGGGATCCCCATCGCCGCCGGCGTGCTCTACCCGGTCTGGGGGATCCTCCTGAGCCCCGTCATCGGGAGCGCCGCCATGGCCTTCAGCTCGCTGAGCGTCGTGACCAACTCGCTCCGCCTGAAACGCATGGGGAAGAAGGTGATGGCGCCCGCGGGCGCCTGAACGACCGCGACGCGGAATCACGACACAACGAACCAGGACTCAACAAAGGAGCCATACCATGGCACGCACGAAGCTGACGGTGAAGGGCATGACCTGCGACCACTGCACCCACGCGGTGAAAACCGCCCTCGAAGGACTCGACGGCGTCCGCTCCGCACGGGTGGACCTCGACGGCGGCACCGCCCTCGTCGACTACGACGACACCATGACCGAGCCCCGGGAGATGGGCATCGCCGTCGCCGACGCCGGCTACGAGGCCATGACCTCCGACTAGCCGCACCGGCGAGGCACACCCCGACCCGCACCGACCAGGCACACGACCGCACCGGCCGCACCGCACCAACCGGGTCGAACCGGCGGCACGGGTAGACCATACTGGCCGGGTCGAACCGGCGGCACGGGCGCGCCACACAGGCCAGCACCACAGGGCCCGGGGACGGCAGTCACCGTCCCCGGGCCCGCGTCTATCCCCTCCCTGCGCGCCGTTTCATTCGAGCTTGAATGAATTAAATCCGAGATAATAATGTTAAGTTGTTGTGTGACAATGACTTAGCCGAGGGAAGGACAAAATCGTTCGTTCAAGCTCGAATGATCTTGCGGTCCGATGGGGGCATTGAAGGGCGGACCGGGCGGACCGGGCGGACCGGGGTGACCCGGGGTGACCCGGGGTGACCCGGGGTGACCCGGGGTGGAACGGGGTGACCCGGCGCGGAACGGGGTGACCCGGCGCGGAACGGGGTGACCCGGCGACCCGGCGACCCGGCGACCCGGCGGACCCGGCCTCTACCGCTCCCAGCCGTTGTTGGAGCGGTCGAAGTCGGGGAAGTAGCGGTCGGCGTCGATGACCACGCGCGTCACGGCCGGGCCGGCGGGCAGGGTGATGGCGGTCTGGTCGGCGCCGTCGAGCCAGCGGCTGACGGAGATGACCTCGGTGGATACGTCGCCGTCCTCCCGCGTGATCTGGAGGTGTACGGGCATGGGGATCCACCCCAGGTCGTCGACGGTGATGCGGGTCTCGCCGGACTCGAGGCGCTGGACGTCGGCGATGGCCTGGTCGAGGAACCAGCGGCCGTCCTGTGTGGACTCGTAGTACCAGGCGCGCCAGAACCACTCGAGGTTGCGGCCGGTGACGGACTCGAAGGTCCGGAAGAGGTCCCACGGGTAGGGGTGCTTGAAGGCCCAGCGCCGGTAGAACTCCCGGTAGGCCTCCATGAAGACGGCGTCGCCGAGCACCCCGCGGAGTGCGTGGAGCACGGCGGCGGGCTTGGCGTAGCTGGCGGTCCCGTAGGCGGGCCCCGGGCGGTGGTGGTCGGACCAGCGCATGATGGGTCCCTCCATCCCGGCCCGGGCCACGCTGAGGTAGCCGTTCTGCTCGCTCTGGAACGGCTGCTCGGCCGCCTCGGCGCCGCCGAAGAACTCGACGCGGGCGTTGTTCTCGTTGAAGGTGGTGGTCCCCTCGTCGAGCCAGGCGTAGCGTCGCTCGTTGGAGTTCAGCGTCATGGGCACCCACATATGCGCCAGCTCGTGGGCGGTGACGTAGTAGAGGGCGTCGGCGCCTCGCTGGTTGTAGTCCCCGATGAGGGTCATCATGGGGAACTCCATCCCGCCGCCGATGATGCCGCCGCCCTCGACCACGCTCATGTGCGCCCACGGGTACGGCAGCCCGGTGAAGCGGGACAGGAAGTCGATGGAGTGCTGGGCGTAGCGCCAGGCGTCCACGTAGTTGGCGGCGTAGTCGCGCCAGAAGGCGTCCACGCGGCTGTACTCGGTCTCGCCGTCGCCGTCCCTGTCGCCGACGGGGGTCCGGGCGGCGTCCCAGGCGTAGTTCTTCATGACGCCGAACGCCACGTCGCGGACGCTGTCGGCGGCGAACTCCCATGTCAGCCGTCCGCCCTCGCCGTCGGCCGTGGCCTCGGCGGCGCCCGCGTGGGTGACCACGTGGACCACGGTGTCGCTGGCCTCGGCCCGGTCGAGCCGCTCGACCACGTCGGGCGCCAGCACGGCGTCGCGGTTCTGGAGCGTGCCCGTGCTCATGACCAGGTACTCGGCGGGGGCGTCGATGGTGACGCGGTAGCTGCCGAAGTCGGAGTAGAACTCGGCGTTGCCCCGGAACGCCTCCATGTGCCAGCCGATGACATCGTCGTAGACGGCCATCTGCGGAAACCAGTACGCCAGGTAGAGGAGCTCGTCGTTGCTGTACCCCATACGCCCGCTGGCGCCGGCCTGCGGGATCGGGAACGACCAGTCCACGGCCAGCTCCACGGCCTCGCCCGGCGCCACCGGCGACGGGAGCACCACCAGCATGAGGGTCCCGTTCACGATCCAGCCGGGCGTCTGCTGGTTCGACGTGGGGCCGAGCTCCCGACCGTTGTAGGCCACGCGCTCGATGTCCACGCCACCGGTGACCTCCGTCGGCCGGACCCGCTCCACGCCCTCGGCGTGGTAGTTCTGGTGCAGGTTCAACAGCAGCATCGGGAGCCGGTTGGGCGAGTTGTTGTGGTACCGGATCGTCTCGCTGCCCACCAGCGTCCTGGCGTCCACGTCCACCCGGGCGTCGATGTCGTACTCCGTCCACTGCTGCCAGTAGTCCGGCCCCGGCTCACCCTCGGGCGTCCGCGTATCCAGCGCGATCGACCGCTGGTACCCTCCAGGCGGCACCACGGGGTACGGGAGGGGCCGCTCCAGCGCCGGGCGCGCCGCTTCCGGCGCCTCGGCGGCCGTGGTCCCGGGCGTGGACGCCGGCTCGGCCGTAGGTGCTTCGGCGCCGGGCCCGGCCAGGCCGCACGCGGCCAGGGTGCTGGTGACGAGGAGGAGGGTGAGACGTCGCATGTGAAGACTCCGGAGAACGTGTTCAACGTGAAGTTCGATAAGGTAGACCGTCACGGCCACGCCCGACACCCCCGCATCGCGGGCTGTCCGGGGGGCGACCCCGTTGATGAGCCATACGGAATCTGCTAGTTTATTATGTTACCTTCTTTTCTCGTTTCCCGCAGGAGGACCCATGGACGAAGTGGCCAAGGACGCGAAGCGGCTGCTCCTCCGATACGGTGCGCCGATCAAGGTCGTGAACAAGCTGCCCGAGGACGACCGGATCAGCTACGCCCGCTCCGTGGTCCGGACGTCGCTCAGCGATCGGCCGGCGAAGGTGAAGGAGCTCCTTGCCGAGGGCGGCTGGATGGACGACTGACCCTCGGATTGCCACGAGCAATCAGAAGCCGCCCGGCCCTGCTCAGGGTCGGGCGGCTTTTTTTGGGGCCCTACCTGCCGAGGGGCACGGCGATCCCGCCGGTGATGGCCAGGCCGTTGTGGCGGGCATCGAAGCCGTCGGCTCCGGACTGGATCGAGAGGATCCCGAGGGTGTAGCGGGCGTCGAAGAAGATGGTGCTCTCGCCGATGGCGATGTCGACGCCGGTGCCGGCCACGAGGCCGAAGTCAGTGGACCGGGGGCCGAACCGCTGGGTCGCCGCATCGTCGTCGCATGCCCCGGTGCTCCCGCCGGCCGTCACCTCACAGCTCAGGAGGAACCCTGCGTAGGGACCGGCGAAGAAGCTGGCCAGGAGCCGCTCGCCGGGGAACCCGGCCCGCAGCAGGAGCGGGACCTCGAGGTACTGCATGTCGAGCCGGACGTCGCCGGCGTTGGGGTCCAGGACGTCGGTGCCGAGTCCCAGCCCGTCGGCGCCACGGACGCCGTAGACCACCTCCGCCTGGAAGGCCAGCCGATCGGAGAGCCCGAAGCCCAGGTAGGCCCCGTAGACGGCCTCGGTGATGGTGCTCACGCCCTGGCCGGTCTGGAGCCCGGCGTTGCGGACCCCTGCCCGGAACCCCGTGGCCGACTGCGCCACCGCACCGGCCGGCAGGGCCAGAAGGGCAATGGCTACACTCCAGCGGATTGCTCTGTTCATTCAGTGCCGCCCCGATGTATGGATGCACGGACCCACAGGCGCAGAAAGCTAGCGGGATTCCCCGGTGATCTCCACTTCCAGCGATCGCGGCGCGTGGAGGACCACCTGGACCGGGACCCGCCAGCGGTCCCCCACGGCGGCCACGTCCAGATCCGCCGCCTCGCCGTCCACCCGCGTCGCCATCACTCGCCCCGCCCCCAGCTCCGGCTCCAGCACCACCTGGAGCGGCGCCGCGCCCCGGGTCTGGCGGAGCGTCAACCGCCGCAGCCCGCCGGGCGTCCCGCGTGCGGCGGCCTCGCCCGCGGCGGCCTCGTAGGCGACGTCCACGGCCGCTGACCCCACGGCCAGCCCCTCGACCTGCAGCCGGTCCCATCCCGCCGGCGGGCGCGGCCGGAGCACGAGCCGTCCCCGGGGCGCGTCCGGGTCGGCGCCGAGGAGCCCGAAGACCACGCGGCGGACCGCGGCGGCCGGGTCCCACGGGTCCGGATCGCCGTCGGTGAGCGCCGGGGAATTCACCGGTCGCCCCGGGCCATCGAGGTCGCCCCTTTCGCCCGGCCCGAAGGACACGCCCGGCCCATCCGGTGCGCCCGGCCCATCCGGCCCCGCGGCCTCCCGCAGCCCCCGGGCCATCGCGTCCTCGCCGATCTCCTCGGCGGCCACGGCCAGCGCCCGGAAGGCGGCGGGGCGGAGCGCTGGAGCCGCGTCGTCGTTCGCCTCCCGACACGCCGCCACCACGCGCTCCACGGCGCCCCACACCCCCTCCACCCCGGGCCGATCGCCGGACCATGCCAGGTAGCGGGCCGTGAGCAGCAGGAAGAGAGGTCCGGCGCGAGGGTCGTCCCAACCCGGCGACCCACCGCCGACGCCCCGGGACGGGACCCGTCCGTCGTCGGTCACGCCCCGGGCCAGGAGCCGGAGGAAGCCCCGGACGGGGCCGAAGTCCCCGGCGGCGAGGCGGCCGAGCGCCTCCCGAGCGGCGGGATCTATCCGCCACCCGCCGGGCGCGGTCTCGATCCGGGTGGCGTCCAGGTGCACACGAGTCCGGGCTACGGCCCGATCGAGGTCCGCATCCGGCGACGCCACGGTGAGCCCCTCCGCCAGCACCCGATTCGCCGCGCCCTCCCGGGCCCGCACCGCCACCCGCGTGCGTCCGGCGATCCGGAGCAGCCGGTCCAGGTGGTCGTCGGGGCCGGCGCCCACCACGGCCAGGCGGAGCCCGTCGGCGCCCACCGGCAGCCGGGCGCGGACCACGAGCCCGCCCGAGCCGTCCGGCACCGCCGACCCCGCCCCGCCCCGCTCCACCTCCAGCGCCTCCGGCGCCGCGCTGAACACGAAGACCGCCCGGAACGCCGCCACCCCCCCGGTCACCACCAGCCCCCGGTCGCGGCGCTCCCATTCGAGCGGCGCCTCCGGCGATCCCGCCGCGTCTTCCTGCGCCTCCAGACCCACGCGCCACTCCAGCTGCAGGCGCTGCTCCGTGTCCTCCGTGTCCTCCGTGTCCGCCGTGTCCTCCGTGGCTCCGTGCCTGTACTCCACCCAGACCACCGGCGCGTCCCGGCTCACCACCACCCGCTCGATCACTTCCTCGCCGACGGCGCCTTCGCCGACGACCGCCAGCCGGCGCTCCACGCCCAGCGGCGTCTCCAGGACCGCGCGGCCCACGGCGCCCCGGACCCGGAGCCCGCGGGCCACGAGCACGGGGTGCATCCAGAGCGCGTCGATCCCGTCCGCACCGGTCCCGGTGACGAACGCCCGGCGCCCACCGACCCGCCACGGCGCCTCGTCCGGCGCTCCGGCCACCCGGAGCCGGAACTCGACGGAGCCCAGCGGCCGGTCGAGGGCCGGGAGCGCGCTCACGCCCCGTCGTCGTCCGGTTCGAAGTCCAGCGCCGCCGAGTTCAGGCAGTAGCGGAGCCCCGTGGGCTCGGGGCCGTCGGGGAAGACGTGGCCCAGGTGGGCGTCGCAGCGAGCGCAGACCACCTCGGTCCGGCGCATCCCGTGGCTCGTGTCCGACCGGGTCTCCACGGCCTCCGGGTCCAGCGGCGAGTGGAAGCTCGGCCAGCCCGTGCCCGACTCGTACTTGGTCTCGGCGGTGAACAGCGGCTCGCCGCAGCACACGCACCGGTACGTGCCCGGGTCCTTCGTGTCCCAGTACTCGCCGGTGAACGCCGGCTCCGTGCCGCCCTCCCGGGCCACCCGGAATTGCTCGGGGGTCAGCTGCTGTCGCCATTCCTCGTCGGACTTCCGGATCTTCTCGTCGCTCATGGTTCCACCGTTCCTTGCTGTACTCCCACCTCTTGACCCGAGGCGGGGGATCACCGGACACTGGACTCCTGCATCCCGAATCCTGCATCCTTCCCACTACACCGGAGCCGCCCCCATGTCACAGCCCGCCCTGCCCCGTCGTCGCCGAGCCGAGCCCCGGGGACGCCTCGAGGAGGTGGCGCCCGACACCTGGGCCATGCTCTCCTCGCCGCGGAACGACCACCCCGACGCCCACCGGCCCCTCTGCAACGGCGGGATCGTCGCCGGGCGCGATGGCGTGGCGGTCATCGAGGGGGTCGCGACCCCCGCCGCCGCTACGGGCGCTGGAGGCGGGCCCGCCGCTGGACGAGGCCGCGGCGGAGTACGCGGTCCCCGAGCGCCTCGGGGAGTGGTACATGTTCAGCGACCGGTACCCGCTGATGGCGTTCCGGGCGTGGGAGAGAACGCTGGCAGGCACCTGACGGCGCACGGCCCCGACTGTCGACCCCGGCGGCGGAGCGCGCTGCCCCTCCTTACGCCAGCACCCGGTCGCGGATGACCCGGGCCACCTCCGTCGGCCCGTCACGCCCCGCCTGCCACGCCTGGAGCCGGCCCATGGCCTCGGCGTACGACGGGTCCTCGAGGACCTCCGTGAGCGCCGTCCTCAGCTCGCCTCGCTCCAGCGCCCGCAGCGAGAGCGTGCGGCCGGCACCGTGGCGCTCGACCTGGCGCAGGTTGAAGTTCTGCTCGGGCTGGAGCGGGAACCCCACGAAGGGCGTCCCGCCGGCGATGGCGGTCTGGACCGTGCCCTGGCCGCCGTGGATCACGGCCGCGTCGACCCGTGGCATGACCTCCGGCGCCGGGAGGTAGTCGGTGACCATGACGTTGTCGGCGTCGGGGATCCGGTCGGCGTGGACCTGGCCGGCGATGACGGCGCGGACAGGCATGGCGGCCACGGTGTCCCTGACCGTGCGGACGTACGCTTCCACCGACGAAGACATGGACACGAGCACCGTGGGCTCGTCGGTCTCGAGGAACGAGGCCACCGTCTCCGGCACGTCGCCGAAGAGGCGGGCGAAGAGGGGGCCGGCGTAGGCGAACCGGAGCGACGGGCGGTAGTGGCGACCTCGCGGCCGCCACGCCTCGAGGTCCCCCTCTGGGATCCCGGCGATCTCCGGCACATCGGTGACCAGCGTCAGGTCGCCGTGCATGACGTCCCAGGTGGTACGCACCCGCTCGATGCCCAGCGCGTCGGCCACGCGGTTGAAGTCATCCACCCCGACCTTGAGCCGCGGCCAGCGGAACGCGAACAGGCGGTCGCGTACGCCCGCGGGCAGCAGCGAGAAGGGCGGCAGCGACGCCAGGTATTCGGCGGCAGCGAGGCGGCCGTGATCGATCATCGGCGGCACCCACGACCCCAGGTGGGTCACCACCAGCGGCACGCCGGCGCCCCGGGCGGAGAGCGCGGCGGAGAGGGTGAACCCGCTGACCACGGCCTCGGCGCCCACCGCATCGAAGAAATCGAGCTCCGCCTCCACATGGGCCCGGAGCGTTGCGGCATCCGGATAGAACCGCTCCTGGCCGGGGTGGTAGCACGCGCGCACGAACGTCTGGCTCTCGGCGCCCGTCAGCGGTGGGTCCAGCCGCTCGTACGGCACCCCGGCGTCGCGGATGACCCACTCGAACGTGCCGCCGTGGGTGGCCAGCACCGGGTCCATGCCCCGCTCCTCCAGCGCTTCCCGGATGGCCAGCATCCGGGAGGTCTCGGAGAGGAACGAGGCGTTGGGCAGCAGAACGATACTCAACGGTCGGCCCTCCTCGGGTGCATGGGATGCCTCCTTACGCCAGCCAGGTCATGATGTGGTACCCCGCGAACGCCACCGCCGCGGTGAGGACAGCGCCCCAGGCGATGTCGATGAAGACGATCCCCAGCGGCCAGCCGTCGAGGGTGGCCAGGTTCGTCAGCTCGTAGGTGGCGTAGGTGAAGAACCCGAACAGCGCGCCCATGAGGACGGCGTGGCCCGCCGCGCCCCGGTCCACCGCCGGCGTGATGGCGAAGATGAAGATCCCGACGATGAAGAGGAGGTAGAAGGTGATGGCGGCCGCCCAGTTCACGTCGCCCAGGAGGTGGCCCAGGTAGCGGCGGTAGAGCCCCCGGGCCACGAGCCCGAGCCAGATCAGGTCGATGGCGAAGAAGACCAGGGCGGTGAGCAGGTATCCGATGATCAGGCGCGGCATGTCATCCCTCCGGCAGCGGGTGCGATGGCGTCTCGACGTCCCAGATCACGCTGGCGATCCACCACAGGCGGTCGAAGCGAACCAGCTGGAAGCTGTTCACGCCCCGGCCCACGGGGTCCGCGTCCTCCGAGCCCACCACCGACTCGTACGCGCTGATCCGGTGGGCGATGTTGCCGAACCGCTCGGTCCGGCCCCACAGCTCCCGCTCCCAGAAGCCCTGGTCGCCGTAGCTGGACCGGGCGTCGGTGATGAACCCGTCCACGTCCCACGCCCGCAGGTCCTCCCGGGGCTTCCCGTCCGCGTCGGGCCACCGGGTCATCAGGAACCGGGCGTCCGGGAGCAGCAGCGACCGGAGCCGGTCCCAGTCCCGGGGCGATTCCGGCTCACCGGACCCGGAAAGGGCGGCGTAGAGGGCGTGGACCACCGCCTCCGGCGTCCCGTGGTCCTCCGTGTGGACCTCGAGCTCCGGATCCGGCCGCAGTACCCGGGCCACCGACTCGAACGCGTCGCTCATGACGTCTCCGGCGCCCGCTGGTACATCCACGCAAACGCCGCTGCGAACGCGGCCAGCACCCCGGCGCTCACCCACTCCAGCGGCGGCAGCCCTTCGGCCAGGATCCCCCACGCCACCACCACCGCGGCCAGCCCCGACCAGAACGCTTCCAGCACCACCACGATCCGGACCCGGGCCCACTCCCGCTCCCCGGCGGCGAGCCACGAGCTGACGGCCAGCGCCAGGAGCGTGGCGCCCGTGAGTCGCCACCCCACCGTGGCCGTCACCTCCATCCCCGTCAGGTTCGTCCAGAAGCTCGGGAAGACCAGGTACAGCGCGCCCACCAGCCCGGCCACCAGCGCATGGACACGGAAGACGAGCGGCAGGTCGGGCGGGACGTCCCCGCGGCGGGTGCTGGCGATGCGTACCTCCGATGGTGGCGTGAGCGGCGGCCGCGGCGTGGCGATGCGGCTGTCACACTTATAGGGGGCCCGGGGGTGATGGGAAAGCTCCCTCCCGTCCGGCACCGGCCGACCGGGCGGGCGGGCGGCCCTTCCTCAGCAGCCAGCCCCAGCCGGCGAGCCCGACGCCGAGGAGGACCAGGGCGGTGGCCAGGAGCGCGGCCTCCGGCACGTCGTCCACAGCGGCCGGTGCGTCCCCCGACGTCAGCTCGGTGGAGACCATGGCCAGGTTCCAGAGCCCGTGGATCACCACCGCCGGCCAGATGGAGCGGGCGAGCCAGACCACGGTGCCGTTGACGAGCCCGAGGGTCAGCGGCACCAGCAGGATCGACCAGTGGGGGCGGCCCACGTGCCCGACCGTGAAGAGGAGCGTGGCCACGATTATCGCCGGCGCCGTGCCCCACCACCGCTCCAGCGTGTGCTGGACGTGACCCCGGAAACAGAACTCCTCCACCACGGGTGCGACCCCGGCCACGAGCACCGCCACCGCCAGCCAGCCGCCGGGCCGGTGGATGTAGTCCAGAAGCGGCTCCCAGCCGCGCATGGCGTCGGGGCCCAGCGGCGGCGCCAGCCAGCCGATGACCCCCGTCAGCCCCCAGAGCAGCGCCAGCGACGCGCCCACGGCCACCGCCAGCCACCGGTGCGATGCCCGTGCCGGGCGCAGCCGGATCCGCGCCAGCCGCTCGCGGCGCCGCCCGTCGTCCTGGAGGTGCCAGAGGACGAACGCGCTGCCCAGGAACGCCCCCCAGAGCACGCCCGCCGCCGGCGGCAGTGCCAGCAGCACCACGAACGCCAGCGCGTTGAAGACCACCACGAAGAGCGACGCGCCCAGGACCCGGCCCAGCGCACGAAGCCGACGACGAACCCTCACGACCACCCCCTCCCTCGAGTATGATGCACGGCTGCCGCCCAATCTGAGGACCGACCGCCGCCGGGGACAGCCGGGGCCGCCGAGACCGGGGCCGGCGCCGCGGGTCGGCTCCCCGCCCCGGGGCCGGGGAGTGGCCCCGTCGCCCGGACCCGGGTATCCTTCACGCCCACGAACCGCGGACCGAACCACGAGGCCGGTGGCACACGACGAAGGCGGGAGGACCCGGGGGCTGGTGCTGGTGGATCGGCCGTACGTCTCGGATCAGCTCCGGGCGCTCATCGCGGAGCACGCGCTCCCGCTGGTCCTCACGCCCGCCGCCCGGGCGCTGGGTTTCGAGCCGGCGCCCCACACCCTCACCGAGGACGAGGCCGTGGCCGCCGCCCGGACGGCCGACCGGCTCCGGGTCTATACCAGCTCCGAGAACGCGCTGCCGTGGGTGACCCGCCACCTCGGGTTCACCCGCCTGCCGGAGCTGGCCGAGCTGTTCAAGGACAAGGCCCGATTCCGGGCGGCGATCCGCCCCCGCTTCCCCGACTTCTTCTTCCGCACGGTGGACGTGGCCGACCTCGACGCCGTGGACGTCGACTCGCTCCCGCTCCCGGTGGTGATCAAGCCCGCCGTGGGCTTCTTCAGCCTCGGCGTGCTGAAGGTCTCCACGCCCGGGGAGTGGCCGGCGGCCCGGCGGGCCATCACCGAAAAGCTGGAGGCCGCCCGCCACCTCTACCCCGAGGAGGTGCTCGGCACGGGCACGCTCATCATCGAGGAGTGGCTGGCCGGCGAGGAGTTCGCCGTGGACGCCTATTACGACGCCCGCGGCGAGCCGGTGGTCCTCGGCGTCTGGGCCCACGCCTTCGCGTCGGACGCCGACACCAGTGACCGCGTCTACAGCACGTCGGCGGAGATCGTGGCCGCGAACCTCGGGCCGTTCCGCGAGTGCCTGGCCGAGCTCGGCGCGCTCACCGGCGCCCGCGACCTGGCCGTCCACCTCGAGCTCCGCCGGAGCGACGACGGCCACCTCACGCCCATCGAGCTCAACCCCCTCCGCTTCGGCGGCTGGTGCACCACCGCAGACATCACCCGCCACGCCTGGGGGTTCAGCCCGTACCTCCACTTCCTCCACGACCGGCGCCCGGACTGGCCCCGGATCCTGCGGGACGCCGGCGAGACCGTCTACAGCATCGTCGTCCTCGACAACACCACCGGGATCGATGGCGCGGAGATCGCCGACTTCGACTACCGCGCGCTCCTGGACCGGTTCCACCGCCCCATCGACCTGCGGCCCGTGGACTGGACCCGGAACCCCCTCTTCGGCTTCGTCTTCCTGGCCACCGACCCGGCGTACCGCCACGAGCTGGACTGGGCGCTCCACTCCGACCTCCGGGAGTTCGTGACGCCCAGGTCGCCCTAGCGATCTTCTCCGGGGCCCGTCTCCGGGCCTTCCGTCTCCGGGCCTTCCGTCTCCGGGCCTTCCGCCTCCGGGGCTTCCGCCTCCGTCCTCCGGCGCGCGCCCCGGAAGAGCGTGACCAGGACGGCGACGATCATCACCAGGACCACGAAGCCGAGCGTCAGCCATGCGGGGGTGCTCATGGGCCCTCCGTTCCGGACGCCGCGCGATCTCGCTCGGCCTTCAGCCGGCCGCCCACGGCCCAGCTCTCGGGGCTCATCTCGTGGAAGAGCACCGACGTCCGGTCCCGGTCCTTGCCGAGGATCCGGACCAGGGCCTCCGTCACCGCCTCCGCCACCTCGGCCTTCTGCTCGGTGGTGGCGGTCCCGATCATGTGGATGTTCACGTACGGCAAAGACGCCTCCCGTTCAGGGGTTCAGGGCGCTGCCCCCGCGCCCGTCCGTGCAGGATGGGCGTCGGCGGCCAGCTCCGCCAGCGCGCCCTGGTAGCGCTCGGCCGCGTCGTCCCGGCCCGCCTGCTCCGCGGCTTGGGCGGCGCCGAGGAGGCTGTGGTAGCGACGGGGCCAGGTGTCCAGCGACCGGGCGTACGCCCGCAGCGCCGCGTCCGGCCGGTCGGCCTCGAGCAGCAGGTCGCCCAGCAGCTCATGGGCGGGCTGCAGCGCGCCGGGGGTGATGGGGCTCTTCTCCATCTCCGCCGCGAGCGCGGCGGCCCGGCGCATCTCCTCCACCGCCGGGTCGGTCCGGCCCTCGGCCAGGAGCCGCCACGCCATCACGCCCCCGCGCTGGACGGCGATCCGGTCCGCCCAGTACGCGTCGTCGGCCGACCGGGCGGCCGCCTCCAGCTCGGCGAGACGCTCCTCGGCCGCCGCGGCGGCGTCCACGTCACCCGTCCGGGCGGCGCCCAGCCCCCGTGCGAAGTGGGTCATGGCCTCCGCCGCCGGGAACGGGTCCCACGTGAACCCGGCCGGCTCCCGGGGCTCCAGCGCCGCCGCGCCCTCCCAGTCGCGGCGCTCCACGTGCCAGCGCGCAGGGATGGCCGCCAGGGCGTACGCGGTCGGGAACGCCACCTGGTACCCCTCCCGGGACCGGAGCTCCTCCAGCACCGACTCCGCCCGGTCGTCCTGGCCCCGCTGCAGGTAGCCGTACATCAGGTAGTCCAGGGCGTGGACGTAGTGGAGGGAGATGCGCTCGCCCGCCGGGTGCTCCAGCGCCGCCTCGGCCGACCGGATGTTCCAGTCGATCACGTCGTCCCAGTCGCCCAGCCGGACGTAGATGTGGCTCGGCATGTGGAGGGCGTGGGGTACGCTGGGGGCGATGTCGCGGTAGGCCCGGGCGAACATCTCGCCGTCCCCGGCCCGGCCTTCCACGTCATGGACGTGGATCGCGTAGTGGATGGCGCCGGGGTGGCGCGGCATGGCCTCGTGCACCGACCGGAGCAGCGCGTCCGCCCGGTCCTGCCTCGCCCGGTCCGCCGGGTCCACGGCCAGCGTCGCCAGCCCGAACAGCGCGGCCGCCTCGCGGTCCGCGGGGAACGCCTGATGGAGCGCCTCCATGGCCGACTCCCAGCTCCGGATCCGCTCCGGCAGCCGGCGATCGTCACCCTCGAAGAAGGCGTGGACCGCCCGGGCATAGGCCCGCTCCCGCTCCGTGGACGCCGCCCCCACCGCCCGCTCCGCCGGGGCCCGCCCCTCCTCGACCTGGGCGCTGCCCCACAGCGGCTGGAACCGCGTCATGGCCAGACCCCAGTGGGCCAGGGCGCAGTCGGTCTCCGCCCGGGCGGCGTCGTCGAACACGTCCCGCGCCTGCTCGTACATCATGTGGTGCAGCAGCGCCAGCCCGCGCTCCAGCTCGGGCTGCACGGTGGCCGAGCACGACGTGGGGAGGTCGACGGTCCCCAGCTCGGACTCCGGGGCACGGTCGTCGGCCTCGGCGCTGCACCCGGCCAGGAGCAGCGCGGCCATGAGCGGCGCCGCGATCGAAGATGCGGTCCGGCGCGGCCCGCGATGAGGGCGATGAGGGTGGTGACGGTGTGGCATGATGGGGCTCCTTTCGAGCTGCGTGACACGCCCCACCCCGGGCAAGGGTCCGTGGAGTAGACGGACCGACACGCCGCCCGGCCGCTCGTCCGTCCCGGGGGGGGCTGCGAGACGCAGGCCGGGAGCGCGAGGTCGCATCCATCTAGTAACGTCCCGGCGGCCGTGGTTCAACCGGGCCGGAAGCCATCTCCGGGTGCCGGGGCCCTCAGGGCGTCACTCGAGGCGGAAGATGGCCAGCAGCGAGCGCCGGAGGCACCGGATCTCGCCGGGTGACTCGTCGTACCCCGCCGGCGGGGTCTCCATGAACGTTCGGGCGCACTCCGCCCCCAGGGCCTCCTGCACGCTCTCCCACCAGAGCTGGTAGTTGCTCCGCAGGACTCCCAGGACGGCCGCCCGTCCCTGCTGGTCGAGCGGCTCGCCGTGCCACTTCCTCCCCAGCGGCGCATTCCGGCCGCGCAGGACGGACTCGGCCTCAGAAGGCGGATCCGACACTGACCCCAGCTCACGGCGCCACGCCACCCGCGGCGACCAACGGCCTCTGGCCGGCGCAGCCTCCTGAGCGTCAACCCTCGAAGGCAGCAATCCTGTGAGAATAGAAAACCACGCGCTGGCTACAACGCGTCCGGCACCTCGCGCCCTGCCGCCAGCAGCCATCCGATCAGATGCAGCCGCCGATGCACCGGCGAGAGCCCGGTCGGCGCCATCCCCGCCAGGATGATGCCCATCGCAACCAAGCCGAAGATCGCGCTCCCGAACGCCCGAAGCACGCCGGGGCGCGTCACGGCACGCAGCCACACGATCGACGATGCCACCATCAGGCTGAGCGCAAAGAACCAGGTCGTGACCAGCGGCCGCACCTCCGTATTCAGGTGCGAGCTGATAGGCCGGCGGACCGGGTCGAGCCCGGTGTCCAACAGGTGCAGCACCACGATGGCTGCAAGCCAGTAGAGCATGGCGCCTTGCGTGACCCGCCAGGCTCTCTGACCCCCTGCGGTGCCCGCCACGGGCCGCGGGTCCTCGTCGGCGTCAAACAGGGCGGATGTCGGGCATGGACACTCTCGCGGCTGGTCGCTCGGGTGTCGTAACCGAGTGTTGGTCCGAGCAGGGCGATGTCCCACGCTACGACGTCGCGCCGGCTCGGGCAACGATGTTCGAATCGGTGCGGTAATGCTGAGGAATGGCGGCTGACGCATGAGGTGAGCGACCCCACCTCCACTCCACCTCTTGGTTCTGCTCCCTTCGAAACCACCCGCTCCCTCGAGCAGCGCCGCGCCTTCGACGCGGGGTACTCCGGAGCGACCGCAGGGAGCGTAGGCGCTCACCGTGTGTCATGTGCAGTGGCGCTCTCGCCGCTTACGCCGATTCCAGCAATTCGATTATCTGGTTCTTGAAGGTGGCAGGCTTTTCTGCAGAAGCGACCACGTCAGGCCCGCGTCGACCTCGAAGTACTGGTGGATCAACACGTCTCGCAGCCCCGCAACCCTCTTCCATGGCACGTGCGCATGCTCAGCACGATAGTCCGCGGGCAGGTTCTTGACTGCCTCGCCAATGATCTCGAGGCGGCGGTACACGGAGTCCTGAAGCTGGGGGTCTTCGAGAAACGCTGCTCGGTCCACACCTTCGGTGTACTGCTCGATGAGCCCGATGCTCTCGAGGATGTGCTCGAGTAACACCCTGGGGCTCTTCATCCGTACAACTGGACCTGTTCTCGTAGCACCTGATCGCGCAGCAGCGGGTGCAGAGACGCATAGGTGACAACATCCGTTTCGACACCAAGCGCGTCCGTGAGATCTTGCTGGAGTCCGATCAGGTCTAGCAGCGACCGTCCTTCCTCAAACTCCACCAGGATGTCCACGTCGCTATCTGCCTCGGCTTCACCCCGTGCCCACGAGCCGAACACTGACGCTCGCACCACCCCATAGGCCGACAGCGTATTTTGAATCTGCGCTCTCAGATTCTGCAGTTCGTCAGTCATACAAACCCCGGCGCCATTGCACATAACGGACAAAGGCTGCTGATCCGGCCCCCACAACCTCCAGAGCGCCCGATCAGACGCACCTTCCATCCCTTTCAACTCACCTGGTCGGCTTTCGGCCAGGTACTCCGGAGCGAGCGCCAGCGAGCGCAGGCGGCAGCTGGTTGTTAACTGGCATGCGCGGCCACGATCTACGGAGCCGCGACCGACGCTATGTCCTTGTGGAGGGCATCCGGGGCGAGATCAATGCCTCCGGGCCAGACTACCGTCCCGCTCTCCGGATCCACCTCTACGGCCTCGAAAACACTCCGGTCTTCCCAGGCTGCAAACACCCCTTTGCCGACCAGCGATGAGAGATCGACCTCGCCTTCCAGGCCGTCGGCGAAACGCACCCACAGCCGGTAATCGGGCCGAGCCTCGGCTTCTTCGATTCTGTATAGCACGGCTCTCCTCAGCTCAGTGGATCGATCTTGCCCGGCGCCTCGTGATTCCGG
>JAWODW010000054.1:0-27178 GCA_046483065.1 Longimicrobiales bacterium
CGAGCTCCGCCTCGGCTATGACGCCCCGCTCCAGCAGGCGCTCCCCCAGTCGCTTTCTCGCCGCCATCCGTTGGGCCTCCGACCCCGTTGAGCTCGACCCATCCCCCCACCATGATGCACGGCGACCCCGACCGCGGACGACCGGGGCGACTCCGGGGTGAGGGCGGTCACGTAATTAAACCGAAAGATAAGACGCCGCCCCCGAAACTTCAATCAGACGCCGGGGGAGTGTGCTCGCCTCAGACAGCCCTGGAGATTCCGACCGCCTCGATGGTGTTGCGCTCCGGGAACGGATGGGGCCCGCTCAGCCGTACGATGTGGGTCCCGTCCATGCCGCCGGTGGCGTTCCGAGTGTCCACCACGAGCTTGGCGTGTTCGACCACACGACGGTAATCCAGGTCCGAGTGGTCCGTGATGATCACGACGCAGTCGGCGCTCTCCAGCGCCTCGTCGGTGCACGCCACGGTGGTTCGGGAGAAGCCGCCGTCACTCACCTCGGGGACGTAGGGGTCGTGGTACTGCACCTCGGCGCCCTGGGCCTCGAGCATCTCCATCACGTCGATGGCGGGACTCTCCCTGACATCGCCGATGTCCTTCTTGTAGGACACGCCCAGAACCAGGACCTTGCTGCCCAGGACGGGCTTGCGGTGCTCGTTGAGGGCGCCCCTCACCTTCTCCACCACGTACTCCGGCATCTCCGCGTTGATCTCGCTGGCCACCTCGATCATCCGGGTCCGGTAGTTCAGCGTCTTCATCTTCCAGGCCAGGTAGTGGGGATCCAGGGGGATGCAGTGGCCGCCGATCCCCGGGCCCGGGGTGAACTTCATGAAGCCGAACGGCTTGGTGGCGGCCGCCTCGATCACTTCCCAGACGTCCACGTCGAGCCGGTCGGCCACCTGCGCCATCTCGTTCACCATGGCAATGTTGATGGCCCGGAACGTGTTCTCCAGCAGCTTCGTTAGCTCTGCCGCTTCCGTGGACGACACGGGTACCACCGTCTCCAGCGCACGACCGTACGCCTCACCGCCAATCTGAGAGCAGGCGGCGGTGATCCCACCGATGACCTTGGGCGTGTTGTGGACCTGCCAGACCTTGTTGCCCGGGTCCACCCGCTCGGGGCTGAAGCAGAGGAAGAAGTCCTCTCCCACCTTCAGCCCGGTATCCTGCAGCATGGGGAGCATGACCTCCCGGGTGGTGCCGGGATACGTGGTGGACTCCAGGATCACGAGCTGGCCGGGGCGCAGCGCGTCAGCCACCGATTTGGCGGCGGCCACCACGTAGCTCACGTCAGGGTCCCGGGTCTTCGAGAGCGGCGTGGGCACGGCGATGGAGATGATGTCGCACTCGGCGAGGCGCGCGCTGTCGGTGGTGGCCTCGAACAGCTCCTTCTCCCGCATGGCCATCACCACGGACGGTTCCACGTCCTCCACGTGGGAGGTACCACTGTTCAGGATGTCCACGACCCGCTCGGAGACATCCATGCCGAGGACCTCGAAACCGGCATCCGTAATGGCCACCGACAGCGGCAGCCCCACGTAGCCCAGCCCGATCACCCCGAACTTGGCGGTCCCGTCCTCGATCCGCTGCAATAGGGCGGCCGCTTGATCAGACAACTCCGACTCCACCACAAACCGGTTCCCATCAAACCCTGTTACGGACACTGTCGCCTCGCTGCTGTATCTGTTCAAGTCAACTTCGACTCTCGTCGATTCCGGGAGCCGGCTACACCAGGAAAGACCCAGCGCCCGTAGGCCGGCGCAGCCACACCTGGGCAACCCCACCTGCCTTGATGACGCTCGCAACCCCCTAAAGGTCACACCGTCACTGCATCCGCAATGAACAGAAAAGGCCCCGGCACCCACCAGGATGCCGGGGACTCATCCGACCCTCACACCCGCGTCATCCCGCCTTGCGGATCTTGCCCGCGGAGATGCACCGGGTGCAGACCCGGACGCGGACCTTCCGGCCCTCCTCGTCGAGGATCTTCACGCGCTGGAGGTTGGGCATCCAGCGCCGCCGCGTCTTGTTGTTCGAATGGCTCACATTGTTGCCGTAGTGCGGACCCTTGCCGCACACGTAGCACTTCGCTGCCATGGTCTATCTCCTTCCGGTCAGCCCGACGTGTCGGCCGTATCGGCCGGGTCGGCTGCGCCCGTGGTGTCGGCCGCGTCGGTCGTGTCCTGCCTCCCCGAGCCCTCCTGGAGCGCGGCGGGCGTGGGACGGATGTCGCTGACCTGCATGTAGTAGTCGGTGAACATGGCCTGCGTCTGCTCGCCCTCGCCGGCGAACTCGCCCTGCTCGCCCCACTGGTTGGCCAGCGAGTCGCTCATGGGGAAGACCAGCCCGCGGACGCTGTAGGGCTGGCCCTGCTCGGGCTCGAACCCCTCGGCGGCGGCGGAGTCGAGACGGACCAGGATCGGGATCTGCGTGTTCTGATCGCCGAGCTCGCCCCAGTAGATCTGCGGGCCCAGGGTGCCGGTGATGCCCACGGTGTGGACGCGGATGTCATTGGCCACGTAGCGGCCCTTGTTGTCCGCGAGATCGTCCTTGGCGACCACGGGGATGGAGGGCGGGTCCATGACCAGCTCCTCTTCCTCCTCCTCCACCACCGATACGGCGGTGGGCTCGGCCTCGAGGCCGAGCCAGGTCAGGAAGCCGCCCACGCCCACGAGGGCGAGCAGCATCCACAGCCACGCGAAGGAGCCCGCCGCCCGCTTGGGTTTCGGGCTTTCCTCTGTATCGCCGGTCTCCGGCGTCCTGGGTTCGTCCGCCATGTTTGCTCTACTCCACGAGTTCTATGATCGCCAGATCGGCCGCATCACCGGCCCGATGCCCCAGCTTCACCACGCGGGTGTAGCCACCGGAGCGTTCCGAGAACCGGGGCCCGATCTCATCGAACAGCTTCGCCAGCGCCTCCTTGTCGTGGATCTTGCGACCCACGTGGCGCCGGGCGTGCAGGTCGCCTCGCTTCGCCTTCGTAATGAGCGGCTCGGCGTAGACGCGCAGCTCCTTGGCCTTGGCCACCGTGGTCTCGACGCGCCCGTGCTTGAACAGGCTCGCGGCCATGTTCCGGAGCATCATCTTCCGGTGCGGGGTCGTGCGACCCAGGTGACGGCCCTTCTTGCGGTGTCTCATCCGACTACTCCTCCTCGGCGACGTCCGCGGTCTCTTCCTCCGCGGCGGCCTCATCGACCAGGTAGAGATCGCCGTCCTCGCCCGCCTCCAGCTTCATCCCGAAGTGGAGCTTGTGCTGCGCCAGGAACTCGCGGATCTCCTCCAGGCTCTTCACGCCGAAGTTGTCGATATCGAGCATCTGCTCCTCGGTCCTGCGGACCAGGTCGCCGAGGGTGATGATGTTCTCCTTCTTGAGCGAGTTCACGCTCCGCACGCTCAGCTCCGCCAGGTCCTCGATGGGACGCTCGAAGAGGTCCTGGAGCGTCTTCGGGACGGGCACGGCGCCCGGCACCGGCGGCTCGGGCTCCCCGGCGTCGCCGAACTTCAACATGTACTCCAGGTGCTTGCGCGCCAGCTCCGCCGCGTACGCCACGCCGTCCTCCGGCGCCACGCTGCCGTTGGTCTCCACGTCCAGCGTCAGCCGGTCGAAGTCGGTGCGCTGACCCACGCGGGTCTCCTTCACCGAGAAGTTGGCCCGCAGCACCGGGTTGTAGATGCTGTCGATGCGGACCAGGTCCACCGGGCTGCCCTTCGGCACCTCGTGGTCATCGGCCGTGACGAAGCCGCGGCCCTTGTCCACGTGCAGCTCCATGTGCAGGTCCCGGTCCTCCTGGAGCGTGAACAGGTGATGCTCCGGGTCCAGGATCTCCACGCCGCTCTTCGGCTCCAGGTGGCCGGCCGTGACCGGGCCCGCCTTCGTGGCCTTCAGCTCGAGCCGCGCTTCCTCCACCTCCGGGTCCAGCCGCAGCACCAGCGCCTTCAGGTTCTGGATGATCTGGTGCACGTCCTCCGATACGCCCGCCACCGTCTGGTGCTCGTGCACCACGTTGTCCATGCGGAAGGCCCAGACCGCGGCCCCCGGCAGACTCGACAGCAGAATGCGGCGTACCGAGTTGCCCAGCGTCTGGCCAAAGCCCCGCTCCAGCGGCGCCATGACGAACTGGGCACTGCGCTCGTCGTCCGAGCGCTCCACTACCTCGACCCGCTGGGGCAGGACGAATCCGGTCAGATCTAGCTCCACGTCTCCTCCTATTATCCGTTACTTCGAGTAGAGCTCGACGATGAGCTGCTCCTGGACCGGCAGCGGGATCTCGTCCCGACTCGGCCGCTCCAGCATCCGCCCCGTCCGCGTGCCCTCATCCAACGCCAGCCAGTTCACCGTGCCGGGGCGCGTCTTCGACTCCAGCGCGCCCTGCACCGGCACCATGTCCCGGCTGTCCTCCTTGATCCGGACCTCGTCGCCCGGCTTCACCTGGTAGCTCGGGATGTCCACCGGACGGCCGTTCACCTCCACGTGACGATGACGCACCAGCTGCCGCGACTGGGCCCGGCTCGCCGCGAAGCCCAACCGGAAGATCACGTTGTCCAACCGCGACTCCAGCCCCACGAGCAGGTTCTCACCCGTCAGGCCCGACTGCTTCGACGCGCTCTTGAACATGTTCCGGAAGTACTGCTCGCCCACGCCGTAGATCCGCTTCACCTTCTGCTTCTCACGGAGCTGCAGCGCATAGTCGCTCATCTTCCGCCGGCGCGCCTGCGACACCCCGTGCTGGCCCGGCGGGTAGCCCCGCCGCTCCACAGGACACTTCTCCGTATAGCACTTGGTACCCTTCAGGAAGAGCTTCTGCCCCTCCCGACGGCACAATTTGCACACCGGTCCCGTTTGTCTTCCCATTTACCGTCTCGCTCCTGTCTCTGTAGCTCTCAATGTCTTCCGCGTCCCCGGCCTTCCTCCTGCCTGGACGGCTCGGCAGTTTACACCACGGGAACGCCGCCTTCGACCCTCTTCCTACACCCTGCGCTTCTTCGGCGGGCGGCACCCGTTGTGGGGGATCGGCGTCACGTCCCGGATCGACTTGACCTGCAGACCCGCGGCGTTGAGCGCCTGGATCGCAGACTCCCGGCCGCTGCCGGGGCCCTGCACACGGACGTGGACCCGACGCACCCCGAGGTTGTAGGCCTCCCGGCCCACCGCCTCGGCGCTCACCGTGGCCGCGAACGGCGTCGACTTCTTCGAGCCCTTGAAGCCCGCCTTCCCGGCACTGCCCCACGTCACCACGTCACCGTTCATGTTGGTGATGGTCACCAGCGTGTTGTTGAACGTGGCCTTGATCCAGGCGATCCCTTCGGATTCCACCTGCTTCTTGGGCCGCCTGCCTCGTGCCTTCTTTGGTTCCGCCATCCCGCTCTCTGTGTCTCGGTGTGCTCTCTCGGTACCGGGGGTGCCTCTACTTCTTCACCACCCGCTTCTTCCCCGCGATGCTCTGCCGCTTGCCCTTGTGCGTTCGGGCGTTCGTGTGCGTACGCTGGCCCCGTACCGGCAGCCCGCGACGGTGACGAAGGCCCCGGTAGCAGCCGATGTCCATGAGCCGCTTGATGTTCATGGACACCTCGCTCCGCAGCGCACCCTCCACCTTGTACTGGTTCTCGATCACCCGACGCAGACGGTTCACCTCTTCGTCCGTCAGGTCATGCGTCCGCCGGTCCGGGTCCACCGCCGTGGCATCCAGGATGTCCCGGGCCCGGCTGTCCCCCACCCCGAAGATGTAGGTCAGCGCCACTTCGATCCGCTTGTTCCGCGGAAGGTCGACTCCTGCGATCCGTGCCATATCTCTCCTAGTGCTGCGCTCGCGCTGCGCTCACCCCTGCCGCTGCTTGTGACGCGGGTTCTTCTTACAGATAACGCGCACCACCCCGCGGCGTCGAACCACGCGGCAGTGCTCGCAGATCGGCTTCACGCTCGTGCGTACTTTCATAGCGGTTTCCCCCTTCGTTTACCGAACAGCTTTGAAGTATAGCAACGCCACCCTCCCCCATCAACCCCTCAATCGCCGCAATCTGTGCGCCCTACTCTGTCAGGATCCGCGGGCCGTCCGCCGTCACGGCCACCGTGTGCTCGAAGTGGGCGCTCCTGCGCTTGTCGGCGGTGACCACGGTCCAGCGGTCGGGCATGGTGCGGATCTCGGGCACGCCGGCGTTGACCATGGGCTCGATGGCGATGACGAGTCCGGCCTCGATCTCCGGCCCCTGTCCGGGCTCGCCGAAGTTGGGCACCTGGGGGTCCTCGTGGGGGTCCCGTCCGATCCCGTGGCCCACGAGCTCGCGGACCACGGTGAAGCCGGCGGCCTCCACGTGCTGCTGAATGACGTGGCCGATGTCGCCGAGCCGGTTGCCGGGTCGTGCGGCGTCGATCCCGATCTCGAGCGCCTCCCGGGTGACCCGGAGCAGCGCTGCGGTCTCCGGCTCCACCTCACCCACGGCGAAGGTGACGGCGGAGTCGGCGAACCATCCGCCGAGCTCCACGCCCACGTCCACGGTGAGGATGTCGCCGTCGCCCACGGTCCGGTACGGGCTCGGGATCCCGTGGACCACCTCGTGGTTGATGGAGGCGCACACGGTGGCCGGGAACCCGTAGAGCCCCTTGAAGGCGGGCTCCGCGCCGTGGTGGTCGCGGATGAACGACTCGGCGAAGGCGTCGAGGTCGCCGGTACTGGCCCCGGGCTCGACGCGGTCGGCCAGTGCGCGGAAGAGGCCACCGATGATGCGACCGGCCCGCCCGATGGCCTCGACCTGCTCCGGCGTCTTCAGCGTGGTCACAGGCCGAGCGCTTCCTCGATCTCGGTCTGGATCTGGTCCACGGCGCCCTCTCCGTCCACGTACTCCACCGGCACGTCCGACTCCTCGTAATAGGCGATGAGCGGGTGCGTCTGCCGGTTGTAGACCTCGATCCGGTTCTTCACCGTCTCGGGCTGGTCATCGGAGCGCTGGACGAGCTCTGCGCCGCACTCGTCGCAGATCCCCTCTTCCTGCGGGGGATCGAAGTGGACGTTGTAGACCTCGTTGCACTCCGGGCAGGACCGTCGGCCGCTGAGCCGTTTGACGAGCTCGTCGTCGCTGACCTTGATGACCACCACGGCGTCGAGGTCGATGCCGAGGTCATCGAGGATGCGGTCGAGGCCGTCGGCCTGGTCCACGGTCCGGGGGAACCCGTCGAGGATGAAGCCCTCGCCGAGCTGCCCGAGGACCTCCCGGACCATGCCGAGGATGACGTCGTCGGGGACCAGCTCACCGGCGTCCATGTACTGCTTGGCCTCGCGGCCGAGCTCGGTGTCCTTCCGAACGGCCTCCCGGAGGAGGTCACCGGTGGAGATCCGCTCGACGCCGTGGTTTTTAGCAAGCAGGGCTCCCTGGGTGCCTTTGCCGGCACCGGGAGCCCCGAGAAGGATAATTCGCATGATCTGTCTCTACCCCATGTAGTTCTGCCGGCCGCGGAACCGGACGCGTCCTTTCTTCATGAACCCTTCATAGTGCCGGAGAAGTAGGTGCTGCTGCATCTGCTGTACGGTATCCAGCCCCACGCCCACGACAATCAGGAGCGAGGTGCCGCCGAAGAAGAAGAGCTGGATATCGAACACGTCGAAGATCCAGAACGGGACCATGGCGATGAGCGCCAGGTAGATGGCCCCGGGCAGCGTGATGCGGCTGAGGACGTGATCGATGTACTCGGCCGTGCGCGTTCCGGGCTTCACACCGGGGATGAACGCGCCCTGCTTCTTCAGGTTCTCCGCCAGGTCCACCGGGTTGAAGATGATGGACGTGTAGAAGTAGGTGAAGAAGAGGATCAGCAGCCCGTAACTCACGTAGTAGAGGGAGTTTCCGGGCTGGAAGCTGTCGGACAGGCCCTGGAGGAACGGGACGCTGGTGAACGCCGCGAGGGTCCCGGGCACGATGATGATCGACTGTGCGAAGATGATGGGCATGACGCCGGCCGAGTTCACCCGCAGCGGGACGAAGCTCTTCTGGCCTTCCCGTACGCGTCCCCGGCCCATCACCTTCCGGGGGATCTGCACGGGCAGCTTGCGGGACGCCATGGTCATGGCCACCACACCGGCCACGATGAACACCATGACCAGGAGCAGGATCACCAGCTTGGCGGGGCTGATCACGCCCGTCAGGGTGGCGTCCCACGTCCGTGCGATGGCCGTGGGGAAGCCCTCGATGATGGAGAAGAAGATCAGCAGCGAGGCGCCGTTCCCGATGCCCCGCTCCGTGATCTGCTCGCCCAGCCACATGATGAAGATACCACCCGTGGTCAGGATCAGCGTGGTGCTGAGGAGGAACCAGATGTCCGGGTTCTGGACGGCGCCGGGCACGCTCTGCATGTACGCGGCATAGCCGTACGCCTGGGCGGCGGCCAGCCCCACCGTCATGTAGCGGGTCCACTGGGTCAGCTTCTTGCGGCCCTCCTCGCCCTCCTTCTGCATCTTCTCCACGGTGGGGAAGACGGCGGCCAGCAGCTGGAACATGATGCTGGCGGAGATATAGGGCATGATCCCGAGGGAGAAGATCGTCGCTCGGGAGAGGGCGCCGCCGACGAACATGTCATAGACGCCGAACAGCGTACCTTCGAGCTGGCCGAACTGCTCCTCGAGGGCCGCCACGTCGATCCCCGGCGCCGTGACGTGGGCGCCGAAGCGGTAGACGGCCAGGATGCCGAGTGTGAAGAGGAGCTTCTCCTTCAGCTCCGGGATCCGGAACAGGTTCGGGATCGGGTTGGCCATCCGCCTACTCCTCCACGATCTCGACGGTTCCGCCGGCCTCTTCGATCTTCTTCCGTGCGCCCGCGCTGAACGCGTGGGCCTTCACCGTCAGCTTCTTCTCGAGCTCGCCCTTGCCCAGCACCTTCACCGGCCGGCCGCGGCCCAGGTCCACCAGCCCGAACTGGTGCATGATGGCCGGCGTGACCGGGTCCTCGGTGACCCGCTCCAGGGCGCCCACGTTCACGATCTCGTACTCGTTGGCCACGTGGCTGGTGAAGCCCCGCTTCGGCACCCGCCGCTGCAGCGGCATCTGGCCGCCCTCGAACCACGCCGGGATCCGGGCGCCCGAGCGGGCCTTCTGCCCCTTGTCTCCGCGGCCGGCCGTCGTACCGGTTCCCGAGCCGGGGCCGCGCCCGAGGCGCTTGCTCTCGCGGTTCGCCCCGGTGGGGCGCCGCAGGTTGTTCAGGTCCGTCATCGCTTACTCCTCGCCCTCCAGCTCTTCGACTTCGACCAGGTGACTCACCTGGGAGATCATCCCCCGGATCGACGGGGTATCTTCCTGCACCACGCTCTGCTGGTGCTTCTTCAGCCCCAGCGCCTCCAGGGTGGCCCGGTGCTTCCGGGGCCGGCCGTTGCCGCTGCGGACCTGGGTGATCCGGAGCGCGCTCGCCTTCTTCTTAGCCACGGAGCGCCCCCACTTCCTCTACGGTGATCCCTCGCTCCCGGGCGGCCTGCTCGACCGTGACCATGGCGTCCAGCCCCTGCATGGTGGCCCGGGCCATGTTCACCGGGTTGTTCGAGCCCAGGCTCTTGGTCAGCACGTCGGTGTACCCCGCGGCTTCCAGGATCGCCCGGACCGCGCCGCCGGCGATGACGCCCGTACCCGGGCCCGCCGGCTTCAGCAGCACCCGTGCGGCGCCGACGCGGCCCACGATCTCGTGGGGGATGGTGCCCTCGACCATGGGCACGTCGACCAGGGCCTTGCGGGCCTGGTCCATCCCCTTGCGGATCGCCTCCGCCACCTCGTTGGCCTTGCCCACGGCGCTCCCCACGCGGCCTTTCTTGTCGCCCACCGCCACCAGCGCCGTGAACGAGAACCGCCGGCCGCCCTTCACCACCTTGGAGACCCGGTTGATGTCGATGACGGTCTCCGTCAGATCCGACTCGTGACGACCCCGTCGTCCTCTGCTCTTCTTCGCCATCCTCGATCTCCCCTAGAACTGCAGGCCGCCCTCGCGGGCGCCCTCTGCAAAGGCCGCGACACGGCCGTGATAGACATAGCCACCGCGGTCGAACACCACGTTCTCGATCCCGGCCTCCTTCGCCTTCTCCGCCAGCTGCTTGCCGGCTTCCTTGCTCAGGGCCGTCTTGTCCATCTCGTCATCCGAGCGGAGCTCGCGCAGGTCCGGCGCCGTGGTCGAAACGCCCACGAGCACCTTCCCGGCCACATCGTCCACGATGTGCCCCTGGATGTGCTTGAGTGAGCGGTGCACGACCAGGCGAGGACGCTCACCGGTCCCCACGATCTTGGTCCGTACCCGCTGATGGCGACGCAGCCGCTGCGTCTCCCGTCGGCTCGTCTTCTTACGATTCGCCATATCCCTTACGCCACTGCGCCTGTCTTGCCCGCCTTGCGGCGGATCTGTTCGCCCTCGTACCGGATCCCCTTGCCCTTGTAGGGCTCCGGCGGCCGTACCGCCCGCAGCTCGGCTGCGACCTGGCCGACCTTCTGCTTGTCGATCCCTTCCACCACGATCTGCGTCTGGCTCGGCGTGCTGATGGTGATCCCGTCCGGCTGTGGATACTCCACCTCGTGGGAGTAGCCGACAGTCAGGACCAGCGCGCTGCCGCGTATGTCCGCCCGGTAGCCCACGCCCTGGATCTCCAGCGCCTTCCGATAGCCGTTGGTCACGCCCTCGACCATGTTGGCCACCAGCGCCCGCGTCAGCCCGTGGTACGCCCGGATCTGCTTCTCGTCCGACGACCGGCTGAAGACCACCTGGCCGTCCTTCACCTCGACCTCGATCTCCGGCCGCGTCTCCCGCTCCAGCTCGCCCTTCGGGCCCTTCACGTGGACGGTATTGCCCTTCACCGTCACTTCCACGCCCTCCGGCAGCTCGATCGGTGCCTTCCCGATTCGTGACATCTTCTTCCCCTCCCTACCAGATGGCGGCGAGGACTTCACCGCCGACGTTCTGTTCCCGGGCCTCGGAGTCACTCATCACGCCCCGGGAGGTCGAGATGATGGCCATCCCCAGGCCGTTACGGACACGGGGCAGCTCCTTGGCGCCCACGTACTTCCGCCGGCCCGGCGTGCTCACCCGCTGCATGTCGCGGATGACCGGCTCGTCTTCGTGGTACTTCAGGTAGAGCCGCAGCACCCCGTGGCGACCATCGTCCAGGACCTTGTAGTCGTGGACGTAGTGGTTCTCCTTCAGGATCCGGGCGATCTCCGCCTTCAATTTCGAAACCGGCATGTCCACCCGCTTGTGGCCCGCACGCATGGCGTTGCGGACGCGGGAGAGCATGTCGGCGATCGGGTCGGTCATCATCTCAGTGTCTTCCCTCTTCCATAGTATCCGGCCGTCTCTGTAGACCCCGGACTTGTAGAAGTTCCGTTGCGAGCGTCTTCACCAGGATGCCTTCCGCACCCCGGGTATCTCGCCGGCCAGTGCCATCTCCCGGAAGCAGATCCGACACACCCCGAACTTCCGGATGTAGGCCCGGCCCCGGCCGCACCGGTTGCACCGGTTGTTGCGCCGCACCTCGTACTGGAGCTTCTCCGGGTGCTTCTGCTTCTCGATCTGTGCTTTCCGTGCCATACCTGCCTCTACTCTTCCTCTTCCGGACCGGGGATGTCTTCCCCGCTCACCACGGTGGGGGTCTCGCCCCGGAACGGCATCCCCAGCTCCCGCAGGAGCGCGAATGCCTCGTCATCCTTCGGCGTGGTGGTCACGATGACCACGTCCATCCCATGGACCTCGTCGACCTCGTCGAAATCGATCTCCGGGAAGACCACGTGCTCCCTCACGCCCAGGGTGTAGTTGCCCCGGCCGTCGAAGGACCGGGTCGGCACCCCGCGGAAGTCACGGGTCCGGGGCAGCGCCACGTTGATGAGCCGGTCCAGGAACTCGTACATCCGCTCCCGGCGCAGCGTCACCTTGGCGCCCACGGGCATCTTCTCCCGGATCCCGAAGTTCGAGATGGACTTCCGGGCCCGCGTCACCACCGGCTTCTGCCCGGTGATGGCACCCAGCTCCTCCACCACGGTGTCCAGGATCTTCGGGTTCTGCGACGCCTCGCCCATCCCCACGTTCACCACGATCTTCTCGATCCGCGGCACCCGGAGTGGGTTCTCGAGGTCGAACTCTTCCATGAGCTGCGGGCTCACCCGCTCGTCGAAATGCTGCTTAAGTCTCGGCTTCATCACTCAGCTCGTCAGTCCTGCGGCTTGGGAATCGGGTTCCCGCTCTTCACCGAGATCCGCTCCTTCGTGCCATCCTCTTCGACCCGCGTGCGGTAGCGCGTGGCTTCCCCGCTGTTCGGGTCGATGAGCATCACGTTGGACGCGTGAATCGGCTCTTCGTACTCCATGATCCCGCCCTCGGGATTCGCCTCCGTCGGCCGCGTGTGGTGCTTGCGCATGTTCACGCCCTCCACCACCACCCGGTTCTTCTTCGGCAGCACCCGCAGGATCGTGCCCTCGGCGCCGGCGTAATTGCCCCGGGTCACCTTCACCCGGTCTCCCCGACGCACGTGCAGCTTCTGGGGCTTCGGCTTCTTCCCCGTGGGGGTGTTGCGTGCCCCCGGTACGTATGACGGCATCAGATGACCTCCGGCGCCAGCGAAATGATTTTCATGAACTTCTTCTCCCGCAGCTCCCGGCCCACCGGACCGAAGATCCGCGTGGCCCGCGGCTCACCCAGGTCGTTGATGATGACCGCGGCGTTGTCGTCGAAGCGGATATAGCTGCCATCCCGGCGACGCGTCTCCTTGGCCGTCCGGACCACCACGGCCCGGGCCACCTCGCCCTTCTTCACCGTCCCATCGGGCAGCGCATCCTTGACGGCCACCACGATCACGTCGCCGACCCGGGCGTAGCGCCGCTTCGAGCCGCCGAGCACGCGAATGCACTTCGCCTGTCGGGCGCCCGAGTTGTCGGCGATCCGGACCATCGATTCCTGCTGGATCATCGTCGCCTCACTCCGCTCGCGTGACGATCTCGATGAGCCGCCACCGCTTGGTCTTCGACAGGGGCCGGGTCTCCATGATCCGGACCACATCGCCCTCCCGGGCCTCGTCATTCTCGTCGTGCACGTGGAACTTCTTGGTCCGCAGCAGCTGCTTGCCGTAGACCGGGTGCGCCGTCCGGCGCTCCACCGCCACCACGATGGTCTTGTCCATCTTCGCGCTGACCACCGTGCCCCGGCGCTCCTTGCGCTGGTTGCGACCCGACTCGGCCTCCGCCTGCGCCGCCGAGGTGCCCGTGGCCTCCGTGACCTCTGTGACCTCTGTGACCTCTGTGACCTCCGTGGCCTCCGTGGTCTCCGCGGCCTCCGCCTCGGCGCCCTCTGTCTTCTCTGTGGCCTCTGTGTTCATCCTAGCCCTCCGCCTGCTCGAACGAGCGCTCGTGCAGGATGGTCTTCATCCGTGCGATATCTCGCCGGAGCGTCCGGACGAGCATCGGGTTTTCCAGCATCTGGGTCGCGCTGCGGAAGCGGAGTCGGAACAGCTCCTCCTGCATCTCCTCGATCCGCTGCTCGATGTCGGCCTCGCCGAGCTCCCGAATGTCCTCGGGCTTCACTCCACACCTCCGTGCTTGCCGCGGCGAACGAACTGCGTCTTGAGGGGCAGCTTGGCGGTGGCCAGGTCGAACGCCCGGCGGGCGACTTCCTCGTCCACGCCCTCGAGCTCGAAGAGCATCCGTCCGGGCTTGATCACGGCCACCCAGTACTCCGGGTTGCCCTTCCCCTTCCCCATACGGGTCTCGGCCGGCTTCTTGGTCACCGGCTTGTCGGGGAAGATCCGGATCCAGACCTTACCGCCGCGCTTGATGTGACGCGTGAGCGCCACACGGGCGGCCTCGATCTGGCGGTTCGTGATCCACCCGGGCTCGACGGCCTGGAGGCCGTAGTCCCCGAAGGACACCTTGTTCCCGCGCTGGGCCATCCCCTTGGTCCGGCCCCTCATCTGCTTCCTGTATTTGACTCTCTTCGGCGCCAGCATTGTTTCTTGCCTTCCTCAGCCCGTCGAATAGGTCCCGGGGCGACGCTCTTCCACGATCTCACCCTTGAATATCCACACCTTCACGCCGATGGTCCCGTACGTGGTCTTCGCCGTGGACTGGGCGTAGTCGATGTCCGCCCGCAGCGTGTGCAGGGGAACGCGACCCTCGTGATAGCCCTCGGTGCGGGCGATCTCGGCGCCGCCCAGGCGCCCACCGCACTGGATCTTGATCCCCTCGGCGCCGCTCCGCATGGCGGCCTGAACCGCCCGCTTCATGGCCCGGCGGAAGCTGATCCGCTGCGTGAGCTGATGGGCCACGTTGTCGGCCACCAGCTGGGCGTCGGTCTCCGGACGCTTCACTTCCTCCACGTTGATGGAGACCTCGCTCTGCGTCAGGTGGGCCAGCTCGTCCCGGAGCTTGTCCACCTCACTGCCCTGCTTCCCGATCACCACGCCCGGCCGGGCGGTGTGGATCGAGACCACGATCTTCTGCGGCTTCCGCTCGATCTCCACTTCACTGACCGCCGCGTGGGAGAGGCGCCGGTGCAGGTACTTCCGGATCGTCTCGTCCTCCATCAACAGCTCGCCGAAGTTCCGCTCGGCGTACCAGCGGCTCTTCCACGGCTTGACGATGCCGAGCCGGAATCCCCGGGGGTGCGTCTTCTGACCCATCGTTACTCCTTGGTGTCCACGACGACGGTTACGTGCGCGGTCGGCCGCCTGATCGGCGCCGGCCGCCCCATGGCGGCGGCGCGCCAGCGCTTGTAGTACGGCCCTTCATCCACGTACGCCTCTATCACCACCAGCTCATCCACGTCCACGAACTCGCCGGCCTGGTCCGCCTTGTCCCGGGCGTTGGCCACCGCGCTCCGCAGCGTCTTGTCGATGGCCCCGGCCGCTCGCTTCTTCGAGTACTGGAGGATCGCGTAGGCGTCATTGACGTTCTTCCCACGGATCTCATCGATCACGAGCCGCATCTTCTGCGGGCTCTGGCGGATGTATCTCGATATCGCTCGCGCTTCCATCAGATCCTCGACCGTTTATCGGCCATCTTCCCGCCGTGACCCCGGAACAGCCGGGTCGGGGCGAACTCGCCCAGCTTGTGCCCGACCATGTTCTCGGTGATGTAGACGGGGATGAACTTGTTCCCGTTGTGGACCGCCAGCGTATGCCCGACGAACTCCGGAGAGATCGTCGATGCCCGCGACCACGTCTTGACCACCCGCTTCTGATTCGACGCGTTCATCTTCTCCACCTTCAGGAGAAGCTTGTCGTCGATATACGGGCCCTTCTTGATAGAACGTGACATATGACCTTACGACTTCGTGGACTTGCCGCGCTTGCGACCGCGCACGATGTATCGGTTCGAGTCCTTCTTCCGCTTCCGCGTCTTCTTGCCTTCAGGCCTGCCCCACGGGCTCGTGGGCGGCCGCCCACCACTGGTGCGGCCCTCGCCGCCACCCAGCGGGTGGTCCACCGGGTTCATGGCCACGCCACGGACCTTGGGTCGACGACCCTTCCACCGCGTCACGCCGGCCTTCCCCGCGATCTGCAGCTCGTGGTCCTGGTTCCCCACCACACCCATGGTGGCGATGCACTCCCTGCGCACCATCCGGACCTCCGTGGACGGGAACCGGAGCGTGACGAAGCTGCCCTCCTTCGCCAGGACCTGGCAGCCCACGCCCGCGGAGCGCGCCGCCTGGGCGCCCTTGCCCGGCTTCAGCTCCACCGCGTGCACCGTGCTGCCCAGCGGCACCTCGCCCAGCGGGAGCGCGTTCCCCACGCGGGGGTCCGAGCCCGGGCCGCTCACGATCGTGTCGCCCTGCTTCATCCCACGGGGCGCCAGAATGTAGCGCTTTTCGCCGTCGGCGTAGTGGATGAGCGCGATATGGGCCGTCCGGTTCGGGTCGTACTCGATCTCCGCCACCGTGCCCGGGACGTCGTGCTTCTCGCGCCGGAAGTCGATCCGCCGGTAGCGACGCTTGTGGCCGCCGCCCCGCCGCCGCGTGGTGATGTGCCCGTGGTGGTTCCGGCCGCCCTTCTTCCGCAGCGGCTCCGTCAGCGACCGTTCGGGGCCCTTGCGGGTGATCCCCTCCGTGGTCGTCACCGACCGGAACCGGGTCCCTGGCGTAATCGCCTTGAACTTCTTGATCGGCATTTAGATCCCCTCGTACACGTCGATCCGCTCGCCCTCGACCAGCGTCACGATCGCTTTCTTGAAGCTGGGGCGCCGGCCGTAGTTCTGACCCAGACGGCGCCACTTCCCCAGGTACCGCATGGTGTTCACCTTCTTGACCTTCACGTCGAAGAGGCGCTCCACGGCGCTCTTGATCTCCGGCTTGTTCGCGTCCTCGGCCACGATGAACGTGAACGCGTCGTTGTCGTCGGCCAGGAACGTCGAGCGCTCGGTGACCACCGGCCGGATGATGACTTCCCGTGCGTCACGCATGCGCCACCTCCCCGGCCCGCTCCAGCGCGCCGGCCTCCACGATTACGGTGTCGGCCCAGAGCACGTCGTAGGCCGCCTCCTCGCCGAACGGCCGGACCTCGACGCCCTCGAGGTTCCGGGCCGACTTCCAGACCAGCGGCTTGTGCCCGTCGGTCAGGATCAGGACGTTGCCGTCGAGCTCTGCGCCCTTCAGCATCTCCCGGATCCGCTTGGTCTGTGGTACGTCGAGATCCAGCGCGTCCACCACCAGCAGGCGACCGGCTTCCGCCCGGGCGTTGTACGCCGAGCGACGGGCCAGCCACTTCACCTTCTTCGGCACGTCCTGCTTGTAGTTGCGGTCGGGCGTGGGGCCGAAGACCCGGCCGCCACCCCGCCAGAGCGGGGAGCGAATGGTCCCGTGGCGCGCCCGGCCGGTGCCCTTCTGCCGCCACGGCTTGGCGCTGCCGCCCCGGACCGCGGCCCGGTTCTTGGTAGAGGCGCTGCCCAGCCGCTGATTGGCCAGGTACGCCTTCACCGTCTGCCACATGGCCGGCTGGTGCACCACGCCGTCGAAGAGGACCTCAGGAAGGTCCTGCTCCCCCGTGGACGAGCCGTCCATCGTTATGATCGGTGCCTTCATCGTCTGCTCCCGTCCCGCTTCACTGGACACGGATCAGGACCGTGGCGTTCTTCGACCCCGGTACCGAGCCGCGCAGGAAGATCAGGTTCCGTTCCGCGTCGACCCGCTCCACCCGCAGATTGCGGATCGTGGTGCGGTTGTCGCCCATCTGGCCGGGCATCTTCCGGCCCTTGATCACCCGGGACGGGTCCGTCCCCGGCCCGATGGAGCCCGGCGTCCGGGACATGGAGTGGCCGTGGCTATTGGGCCGGCCGGCGAACCCGTGGCGCTTGACCACGCCCTGGAACCCACGGCCCTTGCCGGTGCCCGTGACCTTGACCCGCTGACCGACCTCGAAGCGCTCCACGGTCAGCTCCTGTCCCTGCTCGTATTCGGCGGCGTCATCCACCCGGAACTCCCGCAGGACCTCGGGCGCCTGTTCCAGGCCCGCCTTGGTCGCGTGGGCTCGCTCCGCGCGGGTCGAGTGCTTCTCCTTGCGCTCGCCGAAGCCGAGCTGGATCGCCTCGTAGCCGTCGGTCTCCGCGGTCTTGACCTGCACCACGGGACACGGCCCCGCCTGAATCACCGTTACCGGGATGGCCGCGCCCTCCTCGTCGAAGAGCTGTGTCATCCCCAGCTTTCGTCCTATCACTCCAGCCATGACGTCAGTCCACCTTGATCTCGACGTCCACACCCGCCGGAAGATCCAGCTTGGTCAGTGCGTCGATCGTCTGCGGTCGCGAGTCCAGGATGTCGATCACGCGCTTGTGCGTGCGCTGCTCGAACTGCTCGCGAGCCTTCTTGTCGATATGGGGCGAGCGCAGCACCGTCCACCGCTGGATCTTGGTCGGGAGCGGGATCGGCCCACTCACCGACGCACCCGTCTTCTCCGCGGTGCGAACGATGTCCGCCGCCGTCTGGTCGATCACTGCGTGATCGAACGCCTTCAGTCTGATCCTGATCTTGTCGTCCGCCATGTCGCCTCTACTCGATGATCTCGGTGACGACGCCGGCACCCACGGTGCGGCCGCCCTCACGAATGGCGAAGCGCAGCTCCTTCTCCATGGCGATGGGGCTGATCAGCTCCACCTCCATCTGCACGTTGTCGCCGGGCATCACCATCTCCACGCCCTCCGGCAGCTCGGCCGCGCCCGTCACGTCCGTCGTCCGGAAGTAGAACTGGGGGCGGTAGCCGTCGAAGAACGGCGTGTGTCGGCCGCCCTCTTCCTTCGTCAGCACGTAGACCTCGGCCTTGAACTTCGTGTGCGGCGTGATCGACCCGGGCTTCGCAAGCACCATCCCGCGCTCGATCTCCTCCTTGCCCACACCCCGCAGCAGCAGACCCACGTTGTCGCCCGCTACGCCCTCGTCCAGCAGCTTCCGGAACATCTCCACCCCGGTCACCACCGTCTTCTTGTCGGCGCCCAGGCCCACCATCTCGACCTCTTCGCCCACCTCCACCTTCCCGCGCTCGATCCGGCCCGTGGCCACCGTGCCACGGCCCGTGATGCTGAACACATCCTCCACCGGCATCAGGAACGGCTTCTCCGTGTCCCGCTCCGGCTCCGGGATGTAGTCATCCACCGCCGCCAGCAGCTCCGTGATCGAGTCCGCCCACTCGCTCGTCGGCTCCTCGAGCGCCTTCAGCGCGCTCCCCTGGATCACCGGAATGTCGTCGCCCGGGAACTCGTACTCGCTCAACAGCTCCCGAACCTCCAGCTCCACCAGCTCGATCAGCTCCTCGTCGTCCACCATGTCCGTCTTGTTCAGGTAGACCACGATGTAGGGCACGTTCACCTGCCGGGCCAGGAGAATGTGCTCGCGCGTCTGCGGCATCGGGCCGTCCGCCGCGCTCACCACCAGGATCGCCCCGTCCATCTGCGCCGCACCCGTGATCATGTTCTTCACGTAGTCGGCGTGTCCCGGGCAGTCCACGTGCGCGTAATGACGGTTCTCCGTCTGGTACTCCACGTGCGCCGTCGCAATCGTGATCCCCCGCTCCCGCTCCTCGGGGGCCTTGTCGATGTTGTCGAACGACACGTACTCGGCAAGCCCACTCTCCGCCTGCACTTCCGTGATCGCCGCCGTCAACGTCGTCTTCCCGTGATCGACGTGCCCGATCGTCCCTACGTTTACGTGCGGCTTTGTCCGCTCGAACTTCGCCTTTGCCATCGTTCGTCTCCCTACCCGTTGATCTCGGAGATGATCTCTTCGGCCTTCGACTTCGGAACTTGCTCGTACCGCGAGAACTGCATGGTGTACACCGCTCGCCCCTGTGTGATCGATCGGAGCGTAGTGGAGTACCCGAACATCTCGGACAGCGGGACGCTGGCACCGATGACCTGCGCGTCCGAGCGCTGGGTCATCCCGCCGATCTTGCCCCGCCGGCTCGACAGGTCGCCCATGACGTCGCCCATGTACTCCCCGGGCGTGACGACCTCCACATCCATGATGGGCTCCATGAGCACCACCCCGGCCTTCTTGGCCCCTTCCTTCATGGCCATGGAGCCGGCGATCTTGAACGCCATCTCGCTGGAGTCCACGTCGTGGGAGGAGCCATCGATCAGCTCCACCTTCACATCGATGAGCGGGTAGCCCGCCAGGACGCCGCCTTCCATGGCCTCCTTGAGCCCCTTCTCCACCGACCCGATGAACTCCCGCGGGATCGAGCCGCCCACGACCTTGTCTACGAACACGAACCCGGCGCCCGGCTCCGACGGCCCGATGTTCACCACCACGTGGCCGTACTGGCCGCGACCGCCCGTCTGACGAACGAACTTGGCCTCCACCTTCTCGGCCGCCTTCTTGATCGCTTCCCGGTACGCCACCTGCGGACGCCCGATGTTGGCGTCCACCTTGAACTCCCGCTTCAGCCGATCGACGATGATCTCCAGGTGCAGCTCGCCCATCCCGCTGATGATCGTCTGCCCCGTCTCGTCGTCGGTATGGACCCGGAACGTCGGGTCCTCCTCCGCCAGCTTGGTCATCCCCTGGTTCAGCTTGTCCTGGTCCGCCTTCGTCCGCGGCTCGATCGCCACGTCGATGACGGGCTCCGGGAACTTCATGGCCTCCAGGATGATCGGCTGGTCCGGGTCGCACAGCGTGTCACCGGTCTTCACGTTCTTCACGCCGATGGCCGCCGCGATGTCGCCGGCGTAGACCTCTTCCCGCTCCTCACGGTGGTTCGCGTGCATCTGCAGCAGGCGACCCACCCGCTCCTTCGTGTCCTGCGTGGAGTTGTAGATGTGCGTGCCCGCAGGCAGCGACCCGCTGTAGACCCGGAAGAACGTCAGCTTCCCCACGTACGGGTCGGTGGCGATCTTGAACGCCAGTGCCGCGAACGGGGCGTCGTCCTCCGGCTCCCGCGTCTCGAATGTCTCGTCGTGGTGCGGCAGGTGCCCCTTGATCGGCGGCACCTCCAGCGGCGACGGCAGGTAGTCCACGATGGCGTCCAGCAGCTGCTGCACGCCCTTGTTCTTGAACGCCGAGCCGCACAGCACCGGCGTGATCCCGTTGGCGATCGTCGCCTTCCGGATCGCGCGCCGGACCTCCTCCGAGCTCAGCTCCTCGCCCTCCAGGTACTTCTCCATCAGCGCGTCGTCGTATTCGACGGTCGCTTCCACCAGCTCGTGGCGGAGCGTCTCGACCTGGTCCTGCAGCGCGTCCGGCACCGGGCCCTCTTCCCACTTCGCGCCCAGCGTGTCGTCGTCGTAGACCAGCTCCTTGCGCTCCACGATGTCGATGAGGCCGTTGAACGTCTCGCCCTGCCCCAGCGGCAGCTGGATCGGGTAGGCGCGCGCGCCCAGCCGATCCTTGATCATCTCCACCACCCTGGTGAAGTCGGCGCCCACCCGGTCCATCTTGTTGACGAACGCGATCCGGGGGACACTGTAGCGATCCGCCTGCCGCCACACCGTCTCCGACTGGGGCTCCACGCCCCCGACGGCACAGAAGAGCGCCACCGCGCCATCCAGCACCCGCAGGCTGCGCTCCACCTCCACGGTGAAGTCCACGTGCCCGGGGGTGTCGATGATGTTGATCCGGTACTCGTCGTCGCTGCGCTTCCAGTGCGCCGTCGTGGCGGCGGAGGTGATGGTGATCCCCCGCTCCTGCTCCTGCTCCATCCAGTCCATGGTCGCCGCACCGTCGTGCACCTCACCCATGCGGTGCACCCGGCCCGTGTAGAACAGGATGCGCTCCGTCGTGGTGGTCTTACCGGCATCGATGTGCGCCATGATGCCGATGTTGCGCAGCTTCGGTAGCGGTGTCTTTCTAGGCATTACCTACTCAACAATCCAGGTCTATCATCTCAGTAGTCCGCGGACGGAGCGATTATCGGCGCGCCGTCCGCGGAAGCCGCATCGCCCCGCTGCCGTGGCGGGGTTGCAGCCCAGTCAGTTTTTTTGGATCCAAGATCTAAGGTTTATGAGCTAAGTGGTTTCGGGCGCTGGCTCTGTCCCCGGCGCTTCGTCTTCCGCCACGGATTCGGCCCAACCCGGCACTACTCAGATCTCAGATCTTAGTTCTCAGCTCTCTCCTACCAGCGGTAGTGGGCGAACGCCTTGTTCGCCTCGGCCATCCTGTGCGTGTCTTCCTTCCTCTTCACGGCGCTGCCTTCGTTCCGGCTCGCCGCCAGCAGCTCGGCCGCCAGCCGCTCGCTCATGTCCTTCTCCGGGCGGCCCCGGCTGAAGCTGATCAACCACCGCATGGCCAGCGCCGTGCGCCGCGAGGAATGGACCTCCACGGGCACCTGGTACGTGGCACCGCCCACCCGTCGGCTCTTTACCTCTACCGACGGCCGCACGTTGCTCAGCGCCTGCTCGAATACCTTGAACGCAGGCTGGCCCGTCTTCTCCTCGATCGCCTGCATGGCGTCGTAGAAGATCCGCTCCGCGGTGGACTTCTTCCCGTCCACCATCAGGTTGTTGATGAACTTCGTGACCTCGTCCGACCCGTACTTCGGGTCCGGCGGAACTTGTCGGTGGTCGGCTGTCTGGCGTCGGCTCATCTTAGCTCGGCTTCTTTGCTCCGTACTTCGACCGGCCCTGCATCCGGTCGCCTACACCACTCGTATCCAGCGTACCGCGAATGATGTGGTACCGGACACCCGGCAGATCCTTCACTCGTCCACCCCGGATCAGCACGATCGAGTGCTCCTGGAGGTTGTGACCCTCCCCGGGGATGTAGGCCGTCACTTCATATCCGTTGGTCAGCCGCACGCGCGCCACCTTCCGAAGCGCCGAGTTCGGCTTCTTCGGCGTAGTCGTGTACACACGCGTGCACACGCCCCGCTTCTGCGGGCTCCCTTCCAGCGCGGGCACTTTGTGGCCCTTCTGGACCTGCTTGCGTCCCTTACGGACGAGCTGGTTGATGGTCGGCATTCGCTTCCGTTTTCTTACGACTGACTCCGAAAAAATCGCGGGGACACTCGCCCCCGCCGCTCTCGCCCGGCCCTCCGTTGGCCGGACAGACTAAAAAAGGTAAACGCGGCTCCTCGAAGTGTCAAGGAACCGCGCCCCTTTTGAACTCGCCCGCCCCGTGGGGCCGGCTGCTGCATCGCGTACTCTTAGTCGAGCGTCAGCTCGACCTCCTCCGCTTCCTTCTCCTCGGCCTTGGCCAGCGCGGCGAAGGGGTCCTTCTCGCGCTCGGTCCAGTCGGCCTGCTCGCGGCCCATGGGCTCGTCCACGAGGAACTCGATGTCGTGGTAGCGATAGATCCCTGTGCCTGCGGGGATCAGGTGCCCGATGATGATGTTCTCCTTGAGGCCCTTGAGGTCGTCGCGCGCGCCGCGTACGGCGGCGTCGGTCAGCACCCGCGTGGTCTCCTGGAAGGAGGCGGCGCTGATGAACGACTCGGTGGTGAGGCTGGCCTTGGTGATCCCGAGGAGCAGCGGCTCGCTGCGGGCGGGGGTGCCGCCCTTGCCGATGATCTTCTGGTTGACCTCCCGGAAGTCGCCTCGGTCCACGTGCTCGCCCTCGAGGAGTCGGGTCTCGCCCGGTTCGGTGATGCGGACCTTCTGGAGCATCTGCCGGACGATGACGCCGATGTGCTTGTCGTTGATCTTCACGCCCTGGAGCCTGTAGACCTCCTGGACCTCGTTGAGGAGGTACTCCTGCACGGCCCGGGGCCCCTTGATCTTCAGGATGTCGTGAGGGTTCACGGGTCCCTCGCTGAGGCGGTCACCCGCCTGGACGCGATCGCCCTCGTGGACCCGGAGGTGCTTGCCGACGGGCACACTGTAGGTGCGGGCGTCGCCGGACTCGGGCGTGACGAACACCTCGCGCTTCCCGCGCTTGATGCCGCCGAAGCTGACCTCGCCGTCGATCTCGGTGATCACGGCCTGGTCCTTGGGCTTCCGGGCCTCGAAGAGCTCGGCCACCCGGGGCAGACCGCCCGTGATGTCGCGCGTCTTGTAGACCTCGCGGCTGATCTTGGCCAGCGTGGTGCCGGGCTCCACCTTATGCCCGTCCTGGACCGTGAGCTGGGCGCCCACCGGCACGATGAACTCCCGGAGCTTCTCGCCCTTCGAGTCCTCGATGGCGATGGCCGGGTGCAGCTTCTTCTCCCGGTCCTCGATAATGACCAGCTGACGCCGGCCGGTGGACTCGTCGAGCTCCTCCCGGACGGTGACCTCATCGACGATGTCGACGAACTTCACGTTCCCGGGCTGATCGGCCACGATGGGCTCGGAGTACGGGTCCCAGCTGAAGAGCAGGTCGCCGGCCTCCACCTCGTCGCCCTCATCCACGGCCAGGGTAGCGCCGTAGGGCACGGTGAGGCGGCTGCGTACGCCGCCTTCCCGGGTCTTCATGACGATCTCGCCCTCGCGGCTCGTCACCACCCGCTGTCCTTCGGGCGCTTCGACGAAGGCGACCCGCTCGAACGTGATGGTGCCGTCCACCTTCGACTTCCGCTGCGTCTGTGCAGCGATCCGGGAGGCGGTACCCCCGATGTGGAACGTGCGCAGCGTGAGCTGCGTACCCGGCTCGCCGATGCTCTGTGCGGCCAGGATCCCCACGGCCTCGCCCAGGTCCACCGGCTCCATGGTGGCCAGGTTGCGGCCGTAGCAGTTGCGGCAGATGCCGCGGCGCGACTCGCAGGTGAGCACGCTCCGGATCCGTACCGACTGGATCCCGGCGTCCTCGATGGCGTCGGAAGCCTCCTCACCGATGAGGTCGCCGGCCTTCACGATCATCTCGCCGTCGATGGGGTCGATGACGTCCTCGAGAGCCACGTTCCCGGCGATCCGGTCCTTGAGCGGCTCGATGATGTCTTCGCCCTCCTTGAGCGCGGTCATCTCGATGCCCAGCACGGTGCCGCAGTCCTCCTCGGTGATGGTGACGTCCTGCGCCACATCCACGAGGCGACGCGTCAGGTAGCCGGCGTCGGCCGTCTTCAGCGCCGTGTCGGCCAGCCCCTTCCGGGCGCCGTGGGTGGAGATGAAGTACTCCAGCACCGTGAGCCCTTCCCGGAAGTTGGACTTGATGGGGCTCTCGATGATCTCGCCGATGCCGCCGGTCAGCTTCTTCTGCGGCTTGGCCATGAGGCCTCGCATACCGGCCAGCTGGCGCATCTGGTCGCGGTTACCCCGGGCGCCCGAGTTCATCATCATGAACACGGGGTTGAAGCCGTCGTTGGCCCGCTCCAGGTGCTGCACCATGGCGTCGGCCACGTCGTTATTGGCGTGGGTCCAGGTGTCGATGACCTTGTTGTACCGCTCGCCGTTGGAGATGACGCCGTTCTGGTACGCCCGGGTGAACCGGGTGACCTCCTCGTCGGCGTCGGTGAGGATCTCGCCCTTCTCCTCGGGGATCTGCAGGTCGACCAGCCCCACGCTGATCCCGCCCAGCGTGGAGTAGCGGAACCCGAAGTCCTTGAGCGAATCCAGGAACTCCACGGTGGGGCCGAGCCCCACGTGGCGGTAGGCCTGGGCGATGACCTCACCCAGCTCCCGCTTGCCCATGGTCTGGTTCCAGAAGCCCAGATCCTCGGGCACCACCGAGTTGAAGATCACGCGTCCGATGGTGGTGCGGATCCACTTCCCCTTACGCGGCTCGTCGTCCTCCTGGTCGGGGTCCCTGCGGTCCACCCAGAACCGGCAGGGCGAATGGAAGTCCACGTTCTCGAGGGCCAGGGCGGCCTCCGCCTCGGAGAACCGGCCGTAGCGGGGCGTATCCTCATAGAGCTCCTCGATGCGGGCTTCCGCCTCCTCGCGCCGCTCCTTGCTCAGCTTCGGCTGCTTGAGCGCTTCTTCCGCGTCCACCACCTCGAGGGGCGGTTTGGTCAGGAAGTAGCTGCCGATGACCATGTCCTGGGTCGGGCTCGCCACCGGCCGACCGTTGGACGGCAGGAGGATGTTGTTGCTGGCGAGCATGAGGACCCGGGCCTCCAGCTGTGCCTCGAAGCTCAGCGGGAGGTGGACCGCCATCTGGTCCCCATCGAAGTCGGCGTTGAATGCCGCGCACACGAGGGGGTGGATCCGGATGGCCTTCCCCTCCACGAGCACCGGCTCGAACGCCTGGATCCCCAGGCGGTGGAGCGTCGGTGCCCGGTTCAGGAGCACGGGGTGGTCCTTGATGATGTCCTCGAGGACCTCGTAGACCTTCGGGTCGTCGCGCTCGACGATCTTCTTGGCTCGCTTCACCGTCTCCGCCTCGCCGTGCTTCTCCAGCTCGCGGATGATGAACGGCTTGAAGAGCTCCACAGCCATCGCCTTCGGCAGACCGCACTGGTGGAGCTTCAGCTCCGGGCCCACTACGATGACCGACCGGCCGCTGTAGTCCACCCGCTTCCCGAGCAGGTTCTGACGGAAGCGACCCTGCTTCCCCTTCAACATGTCGGAGAGAGACTTCAGCGGGCGCTTGCCCCGGCCCCGGATCGCCTTGCTGCGGCGGCCGTTGTCGAACAGCGCGTCCACCGCCTCCTGGAGCATGCGTTTCTCGTTCCGGAGGATGACCTCCGGTGCGCGCATGTCCATGAGCTTCTTGAGCCGGTTGTTCCGGTTGATGACCCGGCGGTAGAGGTCGTTCAGGTCGCTCGTGGCGAACCGGCCGCCGTCCAGCGGTACCAGGGGGCGCAGGTCCGGCGGGATGACCGGGACCACGTCCAGGATCATGTGCTCCGGCCGGTTCCTGAGCTCCGGCGTCTCGCCGGAGTTCCGGATGGCGTCCACCACCTTGAGCCGCTTCAGCTTCTTCTTCTTCCGGTGCTGGCTGGTCTCCGTGGCCACCTCGTGGCGGAGCCAGTCGGCCAGGCGGTCGAGCCCCTTCCCGTCCTTGTTCATGTCCTTCACCTTGCGGGTCGGGTCGTCCAGATTGCCCAGCATCGTCCGGACGGCCTCGGCCCCGATCTCGGCCATGAAGTTGGAGTCCTCTTCTTCCCGGGCCTTCACCCGCAGATCGTAGTACTCGTCCTCATCCAGGAGGTCGAGGTACTCCACGTCCTGCCGCCCGGGGTTCGTCACCACGTAGCTGGCGTAGTAGACCACCTTCTCCAGGTCCCGGAGCGTCATGCCCAGCAGGTAGCCGAGCTGGCTCGGGAGCGTCTTGAAGAACCAGATGTGGACCACGGGCACGGCCAGCTCGATGTGCCCCATCCGCTCGCGCCGCACCTTCGACAGCGTGACCTCCACGCCGCACTTGTCGCACACGTGGCCGCGGAACCGGATCCGCTTGTACTTCCCGCAGTGGCACTCCCAGTCCTTGACCGGGCCGAAGATCCGTTCGCAGAACAGCCCATCCCGCTCCGGCTTGAAGCTCCGGTAGTTGATGGTCTCCGGCTTCGTTACCTCACCGTACGACCAGCCCCGGATCTCCTCGGGAGAGGCGACCTTGATCTGGATGTAGTCGAAGTCACTCGACCGGGTGTCCCTGGAACGCGGAAAATCGATCATATCGTCTTCTCTCCCCCTGTTATTCTTCGCGACCCAGCGTCACGGACAGCCCGAGCGACTGGAGCTCCTTCACCAGCACATTGAACGACTCGGGGATTCCGGGCTCCGGGAGGTTCTCACCCTTCACGATATGCCGGCCCACCATGCTGAGCTACGATCACTATCCCGTGCAGGTGGGCCCGGCGGCCGAAGTGGAGCGCGACGCCGCGCTGCCCAATGTCTTCCCCGGCGGCAAGATCGTGGTCAAGCCGGACTTCTTCCAGGCCCTGGATCTGCTGCGCACCCTGTCCAACTTCCGC
>JAWODW010000082.1:0-33319 GCA_046483065.1 Longimicrobiales bacterium
CACAGGTCAAAGGTGTTTTAAATGATAAACAAAAAAGAGGCAAAGAAACTTGACAAACAAGTTCAGGCAGGGAAACTTTCCGGTCCGGCGGGTATCCGAAGATCTCCTCCGCCTGCGCGCTGATGTAGACGAACCGGCTGCGGCCGTCCGGCCAGCGGACGTACCCGTACAGCGCGCAGGGGATCGTGTCCACGAGGGAATCGACCTGCAGTTCGCCGGGCGCGGGGTCGGGGCCCTGATCGGACGTTTGGTCCGTCATTATCACTCCTCTCTACACCACAGGGTCGGTCGGGGGCGTCCATGTCTTTAGGGAGCGGGCTGGACCGGTCCGGCTCCCACGCGAAACGGCCGCAAGGGATAGCTCCTTGCGGCCGTCGGACCTCCACTCAGTCGGGACGGTCGGATTCGAACCGACGACCCCTGCAACCCCATTGCAGTGCGCTACCGGACTGCGCCACGTCCCGATGATCGTTCCTGCGGGCGGAAGATAGTGGAGGGGCCGGGGAGTTACAACCCGGATAGCGCCGGGGGGCCATGGCGGAACGGGACGCGGACGCGAGAATGTCCCGGTGAGGCATGGGCCGACCGGAGAGGAGGGGGCGGCGAGGACGATGGCGTGCGTGGTCGGAGGAAGGGAGACGGAGGGGGGGGCGGGTAGTGTCTCGTCGTCTGCTTATGATTGTGTCCGCGGGAGCTGTTGGTACCTGGAGAGGACACTTCCGACCAACAGTTCCCGAGTACACAATCAGAGGGTCGGTGTGCAGACACCGAGCCGTCACACGCCGCCGCGTCACCGAGTTCCTGGCCCTGGCTCTGCCTCGCCGAACCTCCCCGGACTGGTCCCGTAGCCTCGATTCCGTCATCTTGTCTGCTTATGGCAGAGCGACGCAGGGTCCCCACGACCGCCCCGTGGGCGGAGACTGTCGGCTATTCACGCGCGATCCGTGTGGGTGACACGATCTTCGTATCGGGCACGGCGGCGGTGGGGGAAGACGGCGAGATCGCCTCGAAGGGGGACGTGTACGGCCAGGCCAAGCGGTGCCTGGACATCATCGTAACGGCGCTGGGGGAGGCGGGTGCGCGTCCGGAGCACGTGGTCCGCACGCGGATCTACATGCGGGACACGTCGGAGTGGGAGGAAGTGGGCCGTGCCCACGGCGAGGTGCTGGGCCACGCCAAGCCGGCGACGACGCTGGTGGAGGTCTCCGGGTTCGTGAACCCCGATATCCTCGTGGAGATCGAGGCCATCGCCGTCGTCTAGTGACCCATACCCTCCATCGGGTCCAGCACGTCCCCACGCCGCTGGCCGAGACCTTCGACTTCTTCTCCCGCCCCGAGAACCTGGACCGGATCACACCCCCGTGGCTGGCGTTCACCATGGTCAGCGACGACGCGGACATGCGCGCGGGGCTCCGGATCGAGTACCGGATCCGGCCGCTGGGCTTCCCCCAGAAGTGGGTCAGTGAGATCACCGCCTACGACCCACCGCACCGGTTCGTGGACGAGCAGGTCGAGGGCCCGTACACCCGCTGGCACCACGAGCACACCTTCCGTGCGGTGGAGGGCGGAACCGAGGTCACGGACACCGTCACCTACGCGCTCCCCTTCGGACCGCTCGGCCGGTTGGCCCATTTCCTCGTGGTCGGCAGGCAGCTCGAATCGATCTTCGACTACCGGCGCCGGCGGCTGCGGGAGCTCCTGGGTGGCGACTAGGAGCCCGGTCGGTAGGGGATGGCCAGGTAGTAGGTCAGCTCGCTGCCGGGGTCGTAGCGGAGGCTGCCACGGTCGTAGCTGCAGCGGGTGCACCCCGGGGCGCCGTCCGCCTCGGCGTCCCCGTCGATGAGGTCGTTCAGCCGCTCGAACTCTTCGGCGTCGAGCCCCCGGATGATGAGGGCCACGAAGTTGGCGTCGGCGGCGGCGGTCAGGGGGAGGGAGTCGTTCCGGAGCCCGTCGTAGAGGGCGAGGACCGGTGCGATGAAGGCCTTGAACCCGGTGGGGATGGAGTCGGGGCTGGTGGGGTCGGCGGTGCCGCGCTCTTCCATGGGCGTGTCGAGGTACGGCCCGTTCCACCGCCCGATCTGCGAGGGCGAGTAGGGGACCGCGGTGATCTGGCGATCGGCGACCGTGATGGGGTTGGCCAGGTCCTCGAGGTCGTCGGGCACGGTGAGGGTGTGGGCGCGGAACATGGAGAGGGCGGAGCTGATGGCGTTGACATCGCCACCGACGCGGGTCGGATCGCCTCGCCGCGACTGGTCCATGACCACGGGGACCATGATGGCGATGAGCCCGGAAAGGATCATGAGCGCCACCATGATTTCGATGAGGGTGAAGCCGCGACGTCGCACGTTGGTCGTTCTCCTACAGCAAAATGGGGGAACTCCCCACGAACACCGGACTGGTCTTCGAGCAGGCTTCCGTTAAATTGTGGGCGGCCGCGGCAAAGCGCCAGCGCGGCCATCAATTCGGCCAATCCGAAGGAGGAACGGCAATGAAGGTTGGAGTGCCGCGGGAAGTGATCCCGGGCGAGCGTCGTGTTGCCCTGGTACCGGACACCGTCGCCCAGCTCGTGGAAGACGGGCTGGAGGTGCTGGTCCAGGCGGGAGCCGGCGATTACGCCGGGTTCGACGACGCCGCGTACGAGGAGGCAGGCGCCACCGTGACCGACGACGCGTCCGCCGTGTATGGAGCGGACGTCGTGGTGAAGGTGGCACCGCCAGAGGCGAGTGGGGACGAGAACGAGGTGACGCGGCTGAAGAAGGACGCTGCGTTCATCGGGCTCATGCTCCCGTTGACGTCGCCGGAGCTGGTCAAGGGCATGGCGGACGCGGGTGTGACGAGCTTCAGTATGGAGTTGGTCCCCCGGATCACCGTGGCCCAGCGGATGGACGTGCTGTCGAGCCAGGCCACGGCCTCGGGCTACATCGCCGCGCTGGAGGGCGCGCAGGCGGTGGACACGTTCTTCCCGATGCTGACCACGGCCGCGGGCACGATCCCGCCGGCGAAAGTGCTGGTGATCGGTGCGGGGGTGGCGGGTCTGCAGGCCATCGCCACGGCGAAGCGTCTCGGGGCTCGGGTCAAGGGCTTCGATATCCGGCCGGCGGCGGGCGAGCAGGTGGAGAGCCTGGGCGCCAAGTTCGTCGGGCCTCAGTTCGAGGAAACGGAGACGGAGGGCGGCTACGCGAAGGAGGTCACGGAGGAGCAGCAGAAGCAGGAGCACGAGCTGCTGCACGACCTGTGCGGGGAGGCCGATGTGGTGATCACCACGGCCCAGGTCCCGGGCCGGAAGGCGCCGGAGCTGATCACGGAGGACATCGTGAACGCCATGCGTCCCGGGTCGGTGATCGTGGACCTGGCGGCGGAGAGCGGCGGGAACTGCTCTCTGACGGAGGCGGGCGAGACGGTGACGCACCGGGGCGTGAAGATCATCGGCAAGATGAACGCGCCGAGTGACCTGCCGCGCAACTCCAGCCAGATGTACTCGAAGAACATTCACGAACTGCTCAAGCACCTTTACGACGCCGAAGCGAAGGCGCTGCAGGTCGATTTCGAGGACGAGATCACCCGCGGCTGCTGCGTGACGCACGAGGGCAAGATCGTGCACGAGCGCACACGCGAGGCGCTGGGCGTCGACGCCTAGAGAGAGGATAAATAGACATGGGGGGACTTCTCTTTTCGGTGTATGTCTTCGTGCTCGCGATGTTCGTGGGCTTCGAAGTCATCACCAAAGTACCGATGATCCTGCACACGCCGTTGATGAGCGGCTCGAACGCCATCAGTGGGATCAGCATCGTCGGAGCGCTGCTGGTGCTTTCCGCGATGACGGAGGGCACGGCGCAGACGATCATCGGGGTGACCGCGGTGGTCATGGCCACCATCAACGTGGTGGGCGGTTTCATGGTGACCGACCGGATGCTCCAGATGTTCAAGAAGAAGGAAGAGAGGAAGGCATAAGGCGATGGAGATACTATCCGCAGAAGTTCTGGATGGGGTGGTCATCCCCATTGCGTATCTGGTCGCCTCCGTCCTCTTTATCCTGGGGCTCAAGCGACTGAGCTCGCCGGAGACGGCGCGGGGTGGGAACATGATGGGCGCGACGGGGATGCTGCTGGCGATCGTCGCCACGCTCCTGACGCAGGAAGTGGCGCTCGACTGGACGTGGATCGTGGTGGGGCTCGTGGCGGGCGCGGCGGTCGGGCTGTTCCTGGCCCGCTGGGTCGAGATGACGGCCATGCCGCAGATGGTGGCGGTGTTCAACGCGTTCGGCGGCGGCGCCTCGGCGCTGGTGGCCACGGCGGAGTACCTGAGGATCTCCGGCGGGACCGGTGACGCGACGTTCGACGTCTCGCTGACCATCGCGCTGTCGGTGCTGATCGGGACCATCACGTTCAGCGGCAGCTTCATCGCGTGGGCGAAGCTCGAGGGCTACTTCGAGGATCCGCTCACGTACCCGGCGCAGCAGTTCGGCAACGCGCTGCTCTTCCTGGTCATGGTCGGGGCCGGCGCGTGGATCAGCGTCCAGCCGGACGCACCGCTGAACATCTTCCTGGTGCTGGCCGGGCTGGCGTTGGTCTTCGGGGTCCTGTTTGTGATGCCGATCGGCGGGGCGGACATGCCCGTGGTGGTGGCACTGCTGAACTCGTACTCGGGGCTGGCGGCCTCGGCGGCCGGGTTCGTGCTGAACAACAACGTGCTGATCATCGCCGGTGCGCTGGTGGGCGCGTCGGGTCTGATCCTGACGAACATCATGTGCAAGGCCATGAACCGCTCGCTGGCCAACGTGCTCTTCAGCGCCTTCGGGTCGCAGAAGGAAGCGGTCGGCGGCGACGGTGACGGCGTGGCCAAGGTGGTGAAGGAGATCATGGCCGACGACGCCGCGGCGCTGATGGCGTACAGCGAGAGCGTGGTGGTGATCCCGGGGTACGGCCTGGCCGTGGCCCAGGCGCAGCACCAGGCCCGTGAGCTGGCCGACCTGCTGGGCGAGAAGGGCGTGTCCGTGAAGTTCGCGGTGCACCCCGTGGCCGGCCGGATGCCGGGGCACATGAACGTGCTCCTGGCCGAGGCGAACGTGCCGTACGACCAGCTTTATGAGTCGGACGTCATCAACCCGGAGATGGAGCGGACGGACGTGGCGCTGATCGTGGGCGCCAACGACGTGGTGAACCCGGACGCCCGGACCAAGAAGGACAGCCCGCTGTACGGCATGCCGATCATCAACGCGGACTACGCGGACAACACGATCGTCATGAAGCGGACGCTGAACCCCGGGTTCGCGGGCACCGACAACCCGCTCTTTTACAAGGACAACAACCGCATGCTCTTCGGCGACGCGAAGGACTCGCTCACGAAGATCGTGGCGGCGCTGAAGAAGATGTAGGACAGAGGGACACAGAGGCACAGAGGGACACAGAGGCACAGGGAGGGTCCGGGCTCCTTCGGGGGTCCGGACCCTTTCTCATTCATGGAGTTGAGGGGGGACCCACCCCGCGGTTACCTTGCCGCCGTGACTGTCGCGACGCCGTCGGAAGAGACACGGGGGGAGGAGCAAACCCGGTCGGAAGACCGGGTCCGGGAGATCCGTACGCTCTTCGGCGACCTCATCGAGCTGACGAAGCCGGGGATCACACGGCTGGTGGTCCTGACCACCGCGGCGGGGTACCTCATGGCCACGGGGCTGGATGCCGACCTCTGGCGGCTCTTCCACACGGTCTTCGGCGCGGCGCTGGCGTCGGCGGGGGCGAACGCGCTGAACATGTGGTGGGAGCGGGAGAGCGACGCGGCCATGAACCGGACCCGTCGTCGGCCGCTGCCCTCGGGGCGGGTGGAGCCGAAGGCGGCGCTCTTCTTTGCCGGGCTGCTGTCGGTCTGGGGGCTCGGGCACCTGGCGGTGCTGGTGAACTGGCCCACGCTGGTGCTGGTGGCCACGAGCCTCCTGACCTACATCCTGGTCTACACGCCTCTCAAGCGACGGACCCACCACGCCACCCTCATCGGCGCGCTGCCGGGCGCGCTGCCGGCGCTGGCGGGGTGGACGGCTGCAGACGCGCCGATCACCGCCACCGCGCTGGCCATCACGGGCGTGGTCTTCTTCTGGCAGATGCCCCACTTCTACGCCCTGGCCTGGGTCTACCGGGAGGACTACGCCCGGGGCGGCTACAAGATGCTCACGGCCATCGACCCCGAGGGGACGCGGCTGGGGCTCGAGAGCACGGCCCACTCGGCGGCGCTGCTGGCGGTGAGCGTGATCCCCTTCTTCACGGGGCTGCTCGGGTGGGTCTACGGCGTCGGCGCGGCGGTCCTGGGGCTGGCCATGGTGGTGCTGAGCGTGCGGCTCTGGCGCGTCCGGGACGACCAGCGGGCGTGGCACCTCTTCTTCGGGTCCGTGGCGTACCTGCCGGCGGTGCTGATCCTGATGATGGTGGACCGGTTCGTGGTCTGAGCGATCCGCCTCAGGGGCCGCCGGGGCGCTAACACGGGTGGATGGGGATCCGCCACGTCACCGTGACCTGGCCGTTCCCCGCCGCCGTCCAGCGCACCGTGCCAGCGCTCGCATCGCCATCGCCATCCACGCGGGCGTCGAGCTCGAGGGCGTCGCCTTCTTCCACGCCGGTGACGGTCAGGTGGAGGAAGTCGATGTCGGCGCCGGGAGAGAGGGTGAAGCTGGTGGCCACCATACCGATGCCCACGGGCAGTCCGCCGCCGGCCACGGGCCGCGACAGGTAGGGACCCGTCCACCGGTCGCGCTCCCCGCCGTTGTATGCCGTGCCGCAGATGTCCTGGTCGCCTGAGACCAGGGGCGTGACGAGCTGGGTCAGGGAGGGCGGCCACTCCCCGACGTCTTCCGCGAAGACGTCCAGGGCGTCGGTGATGCCCTTCAGCTCGGTGTCCGCCCGAGCGACCCGATCGGCGGCGCCCTGGCGCGCAAGGATCGGGACCACCACCACCGCAATGACCGTCAGCAGCGCCACGGTGACCAGGACCTCGATCAGGGTATAGCCCGACCGGGGCCGCGTGCGACCCCGTAGCATGGAGTCGCCGATCAAGGAGGCCCGCCGCCTGGAGGCCCGCCGCCGCCTGGAGGCCCACCGCCGCCTGGGGGCCCGCCACCGCCTGGAGGCCCGCCGCCGGGGCCCGCGGGACACGTCAGTGGCATGTAGTACTCGACCTCCACCTGGTCCCCGCCGAGAGCGGCCCAGCGGACGGTGCCGGCGGCTTCGCCATCGCCGGAGTCCACGGCCCGGTCGAGGGCCAGCGCGTCGTAGATGTCGGCGTCGATGACGATACCGGGCGTATAGGCGGGGTCGCCCTCCACGAGCCGGAGCCCGGTGATGGTGCCTACCCCCGTGACGGGGCCGCCGGCGGGGAGCGCCAGGTGATAATAGGGGCCGTCCCACTTGTTCACGGAGCCCGGGTTGTAGTTGCCTCCCCGGAGATCCGGGTCGCCGGACTGGATGGGGAAGACCAGCTCGGCGAGCACATTGGCGCACTGATCCACGTCGGTCAGGAAATCGGTGAACGCGCCCTCGACGCGTCCGAGGTCGCTCCGGGATCGCTCGACGCGCTCGGCGGACGCGAAGGCGGCGGTGGCGGGGATCAGGACCGCGGCGAGGACGGCGAGGACGGCGAGGGCCACGATGGCCTCGATGAGGCCGAAGCCCGGGCGCCCGGATCCGGGGTGGCGGCGCGTCATCAGCACCCCCGTATCGGGTAGTAGTAGTAGAGCGTGTCGGTGGGCCCGGCCACGTCGGTCCATCGGACGGTGCCGGCGTTCAGGTCGATGGTCCCGTCGATCTCCCGGTCGATGGTCTCGGCCGCCTCCTGGCCGATGTCGGCGGCCTTGAGGATCAGCGAGGAGACCGTGGTGGAGGCCGGGTCGTCGCGCTCGAGGAGGTTGATCACCGTGGCGTCGCCCGCCGGGATTCCGTTGCTCACCTGTCGCTGAATATAAGGGCCGTTCCACCGGTCCAGGAGCCCGGCGGGGATGGCGTTGCCGCAGATGTCGGTGGGAGAGCCGGTGTTGGTGCCGAGCCACTCGAGGCGCCCGGGATAGCGGCGGACATCGGCCTTGAACTGACCGATGGCGTCGGCCAGCGTGGAGATGGACGAGATAACGGCGGTGGGCGTGGCGTCCCGGGCGCGGCCGGCCACCTGCGGGATCACGATGGCGGCCAGGGCCAGGATAACGACCAGGACGACCAGCATCTCCATGAGGGTGAATCCGCGTCGTGACATCAGCAGTCGGGGAACGGGATAAGGTAGTAAGCCGTAACGTAATCGCCCGCGTCGACCCAGCGGAAGGCGCCTGCGCCCTGCCCGTCGCTGTCATCGATGCGCCGGTCGAGGGCGGCGGCGTCCTCGGGGAGCACGCTCTGAATCACCACCTGGAGATAGTCGATCCCGCTGGGGTCGGTCAAGACACCGAACGCGTTGTCCACGGTTCCCACACCCACCGGCACGCCGCCGGCGGAGAGTGCCCGGTCGAGATACGGACCCGACCACCGGTTCTGCTCGCCCGCGTTGTAGGTGGCTCCGCAGATATCGGTATCGGTCCCGGTGATGGGGACCACAAGCTGCGTGAGAGACGCCGGATACTCGCCGACCTGATCGGCGAACAGATCGATGGCGTCACCGATGGCATCCAGGGAGTCCTCCGCCCCGTCGATCCTGGAGCGGTCCACGGTGGCGATGATGCCGGGCACGATGAGCGCGCCGAGGACCACGATGACGGCCAGCGCTACCAGGACCTCGACGAGCGTGAAACCGGCCAGCTTACTGCGCATCCGGGCTCCCGATCAGTTCAGTGCATCGTAGTAATGTGCGATGTCGAACCCCGTCGGGTCCACCTCGTAGTAGCGGCCGCGCCAGAAGTGGCCGGTGCTGGGGAAGTAGGGAGGCGGTGCCGTGAAGGCGCAGGTGTCGTGGGTATAGGCCTTGATGTTGCCGGTCCCGTTGCTGTACGACACGATGCCGCGGGTATCCTGGATGAGCCCTCCGGTGATGGCCAGGCATCCGCGACCCCACGGCATGCCGTTGCACGGCTCGGCGGTGGTCGCGCCGGCCCACGGCTGCTGCACGGCGAACTGCTTCAGGGCCAGGATCGAGGCGTGGATATACTCGTCCCGGGTGTCATCGTAGGTGTAGTATGTGCTGGTGCCGGGAGCGATGCGGGGTGCGTTGATGGTGTTGTTCGCCACCACCACGCTGTCGCCGGAGAAGAGGCCGAGCATGTCCGCGCACGCGCCGCCGCCCGGATCGGTGTTGTAGACCAGGTCGTCACCGATGATGATGCTGCCCGTGGCCGCCAGCGTCAGCCGGCCCCGGACCGTGCCGCTCACCACCACCTTCCCGTCCACGAAGATCACGCCCCGGTACGCCGGGTTCATGGTCCGGTCGAGGGGGAACAGGTAGGAGGCGTCTTTCTGGCCGGAGAGAGAGGAATGGACGGTCCCCGGGTAGGCGTCCCATGCGCCACGACCGTCGTTGGCGAGGAAGGCGCTGTCGGCCGGGGTCTCGGCCGTGGCGAGCAACTCGTCGGCGCCGCCCAGGTAGCAGCGGCGTGTGGCGCTGGTCAGGATCGTGTTGGCGTCGTGGGTCGGGAAGGTGTCGCTGGCTACGGTATGGAAGGTGCCGTCGGCCTCCGTGTGGCCGCAGTTGGGCGTGGCGGCGAGTGAGTCCTGGACGTTGGCCGTGACCCACGCGGGGTTCGACGAGCGGTAGACGCGGACGAAGCCCTCCTCGGCCCCGTCGCCGTCCACGTCCCGGGCGATGAAGTGGAGCCGGAGGGTGGACTGGCCTACGTTCCCGCCGCCAGCGGCGGTAAACGAGAGGTGTGCCGGCGCGGCCCGGTCCTGGAGGGAGGTGATCTGGCCCGACGTGGGCAGGAGGATCGGCGTCACACCCGAGGTGGTATCGTCGAGGAAGGTGGCGTAGTCCGCCCCCTCGAAGACGCCCGCCGTGGTCACCGGGCCATGGAACGTGGCACCGGTCGAGCTGATCTTGATGTTCGAGTTGCTGTGGACGGGCCCGTAGAGCTGGTCGTTGTTGCCGAAGTAGATGTCGGAGGGCTCCACGTCGGTGAAGTAGGCGTAGACGGCGAAGCTCTCCTGGATCAGGTCCAGCCGCCGGATGGCCCGGGTGCCCTCGGCGTCCTCGGCGGTGGCCACGAGCGCCGCGAAGTTGCCGTACTCGCCCAGCCCGCCGCCCAGCGGCATCGAATGGACGGTCCGGGTGACGCCGGGGATCACGTTGCCCTCGGCGTCGTAGACGGCGGCATCGTACTCGAGGGTGGCCACCGACGAGTCGCTGTAGAGCGCCGGGTTGGCGTTCAGCCGTGCGCGTCCGAGCTCGAGTCCAGCGTCGGCCACCGACTCCAGGAGGCTCGCCTTCTGGTCGTACTGGTTGATGAGGAACGAGTTGGCGCCGATGAGGGCGGCGCCGGCGGCGATGGCGGCCACCACCATGGTCAGCAGCATGACGATAAGGAGGGCGATCCCGTCCCGGTCGGCGCGCAGCATCAATCCTGGTCCCAATCGACGGGACCCGCGGTGGCCAGCGCCGAGTACTGGGGCGTGCAGTCCTGGGCGGCCAGGGCGTAGGTGTAGCCCTGGTTCTCGACGGCGGTGTGGTCTTCGTAGACGTAGCTGGACGACCCCGGCGACACGCTGACCAGCGGGTCGCCCCACGGCCCGGAGCTCCCCTTCCTGCGCCAGATCACGTACCGGAGCACGTCCTGCTCGCCGGTGTACTCGTCGGTGGCCCGGGTCCATTCGAGGCGGATGTAGCCGGGCTCCGTTGCGGTTCCGTCCACGCCCGTGGCGGTGAGCGAGGTGCCCAGGAGCGGCCTGCTGCCGCAGTTCGGCTGGGTCTCCACGCCGGCGTTGGGCAGCCGGATCAGACGGGTGATCTCCCGCATGTTCTCCTGCGAGCCCGTCATCCCGTTGGTGGCGGCGTAGGTCACCCGCACGGCCCGGATGCTGTCGACGAGCGCCGCGGCGCCGGTGTCGGCCAGGGAGCCGTGGACCGGGGCGCTGTGGGCGGCGGGGAGGTCGGCGCCGGAGAGGGCCACGATGGGGTCGCCGGTCCCGCCGGTCGAGATCCTGTAGTACGTGAAGAACGGCCGGTCGGTGGCCAGCAGCCTGCGGGCCACCACGTCCGCCTCCAGGTCGTTCACCTTCCGGTAGAGGACGTAGTCGTCGGTCCGGGTGGTGCTGGTGTCCGGCTCGAAGTAGAGGGTGATGGTCTCCGCCGGGCTGTTGCTGCTGCCCTGGTAGTACGCCGAGTCGGGGTACGTGAAGCTGCTGAGCGGGATAGTGAACGCGCGGGTCGGCGTGACGGCCGAGACTGCGGCGTCCGGGAGCCGGTGATCGTAGAAAACCGCGAAGAAATCGTTGGCCAGATTGGTGGCGTAGTCGGCGTTGAAGGCCACCACGTTGTCATCGGCGTAGACGATGACCGGCTGCTTGGATGGTACCCCGATCCCGGCGGTACGGAGGTTCTGCTCCACCGTGTTCACGCCGTATCGGAGGTTCTGCATGACCGCCATCCGGTCATTGCCCTCGGTGAAGGCGTCGCCCTGACGCTTGTAGAAGGCGAGGGTGGTGGCCAGGAGCACACTGAAGATGGCAAGCGCGACGATGAGCTCCACGAGAGTGACACCGGGACGAGCCGTCATGGCGCCCCGATAACGATGGTCCGGGCCACGGGCCCCCGGAGGCTCGCGCCGGATACCGTCACTGTAATCTTCAGGTAGTCGAGCACGCCGGTGGCCTGCTCCTGGTACGTTCGCACGATGTTGGTAGTCCGGGTCAGCCCCGGGTAGTCGGTTAGCTCGTTTGCCTCGGTCTCGTAGCGGTCCTCGAGGCGGGTGTACTCCGGGTCCATACGGATCAGGTCGAGCCGGTCCTCCACGAGCTGCACGGCTACGGCTTCACGGTCGCTCTGGGCCGCGTAATGGATGATCTCGCCCGTCGCCGCCTGGAACCCCATGACCATGAAGCTCAGGAGCACGAGCGCCATGAGGACCTCCACGATGGTGAACCCGGCCTGCCCGAAGCTGCCGGCTCGCCCATCCCCGGCGCTGAACTGCATCAGAACCCCTTCTTCCACTGGTCCGGATCGTAATAATACCACGTTACCCGGCCGGTCGCCCGATCGACTTTCACCGCCCGGGTGTCCTTCGGGTACAGCCCGGTGTCGGCCGTGCGGGTAGAGGTCAGGTAGATGTGGCCCTCCTCGCCGGCGCTCCCGCTCCGGGTGAAGCGGGCGATGGGCAACCCGGCCTGCGTGTCCTGGAACCCGACGATATCGGCATCGAAGAGGGCCGGTGCGCCCCCGAGGCCGTACACGACGCCGTCGTCGAACGGGACCGGGCGGACGGGCTCACCGTCGTCGAGCTGACCGTCGTTGTTCCGGTCCTGGTGGATCCGCAGCCCCCGGTAGTCGGTGTCGAAGGCCACGATCACGTCGTGCTGGCGTACCACCGCCTGCCGCTGTGCGGATACCAGCGCCGCCACCACGCCCCGGGCGGCTCCGTCCATCCGGTATTTCACGATCTCGATGTTGGGGACGATGAGCACACTGAGGATGCTCACCACAAGGAGCACGACCAGGAGCTCGACCAGCGAGAACCCCGGCCGACCGGAGCCACCACGCACGAATTCCCTGCCGGCCTGGCCGGTGACCCGCTGGATCCGTCCGTATCTGTCCATATGGCTCAGGGAGAAAGCGCCAGTGAGCCGCCCGCACTCGCGTGCGTCGCCGGTGCCTCATCCGGTTCAGTTTCCTGGCCGCATCTCAACTACTTATGGTGCAGCCACTTGGCGTTCATGCGTCGTGCATCGACAGGGAAAAACTTCACCCCGCACCACTCATTTATCAAGGAGAACCGGGATGCTTGCCGGATCTTCCGCCAGCTCCGGCTCGACGCTCGGGCCCTCGCCATCACTGTTGACGTGGCTGGCGTTGGTCGAGAGAGTCGGCCGACGGCCGCTCCGGAGCGGATCGGCCCACTTTGGTGATAAGATAACGTAGACCGACGATGACGAACCCTGGAAGAGTCAGGAGGCAGCACGATGAGAGAAGCGGTGGAGCGGCTGTGGCCGGAGCTGCGCTGGATCGAGGATGAGGCGCTGCGGGACCAGGTCACGGCGACGTGGGTCAAGGCCTTCGAGCGGAGTCCGCTGGAGCCGGACGATCTCGAGCGGATCCCGTTCACCCTCCTCGTCCCGGACTGTCCGGCGACGTTCATGGAGCACAAGCGGTGTGTGGTGCACATCGCCCGGCGGGGGGCGGAGGCGATGGATGAGTTCATGGGCACGTCGCTCAGCATCGACATGGACACGGTGATCGCCGGCGCCATCCTGGCGGATGTCGGGAAGGTGCTGGAGTACGAAAAGGACGGCGATGAGGTCCGACAGAGCGAGCGAGGCAGGGCACTGCGACACCCGTTTACCGGTGTGGCGGTTGCGCTGGAGTGCGGGGTCCCCGACGCCGTCTGCCACATTATCGCCGCCCACGCCGGCGAGGGCGATATGGTGAAGCGGTCCACGGAGGCCATCATCGTGCACCACGCGGACTTCATGGCATACCTGCCGTTCAAGAACCTGTAGGCAGCGGTCGACGCTGGCGCGCTACGGGAAACGGGCCGCGAGGAGCCACCGGTAGCCGCCACCGGCGTCACCGTGTGCTTCCAGGAAGCGGTGCCATGCCAGGTAGTTGGGCAGGTAACGGGTGGCGACGCCGCGGAACCGCTTGAGCCAGCGACGCAGCGCCATGATATAGCGGCGGACCGCCATGCTCTCCGGGGCCCGCAGCCCGGCCCGTCGGTACGATCTCTCCAAGCGGACCGCCAGGATCCCGGCCGCGCCGTAGGGGCCGAAGGTGCTGACGAACTCGATGGTGGCGTCGAGCCTCGGTCGGAGTGCCGCCTCCAGCTCGGAGGCGCCGGGGCGGAGCGGACCCACGACGTCGCTGACGACCCGGCCGCACCCGTCTCGCGCGATGAGGACCCAGACGGGGGTCATGTCCATGCGACGGAACGCGGCCCGGTGGCGTGGTGGTCGGTCGAGATCACGGCTCCCTTTCTCGGAGTGGGGGAACCAGGTCTCGTGGAAGAATACGCTGGACCCGAGGGGCGCCGTGTCGGACGCGTCGAGGACGGGGAGGACCCGGTGGCGCCAGCGGAAGGCCGTGTTCTTGTCGACGCCGAGCAGGGTCGCCGTTCGGCGGACGGAGAGACTGGCCAGCATGCAGTGACAGAAATCGGGCCAGCGGTCGATGTGCTTGAGTGTGGCGAGGGGCGTGCCGGTGAAGTCGCTGAAGGTGCGACGGCAGGCGACGCAGCGGTAGCGGCGACGTCCTGAGAAGCCGCCCCAGCGGTGAACACGCGTGGCGTGGCAGTGGGGACAGTGGGGTTGTGCGCCGAAGCGAAGGCGGCGGAAGCGCTCGAACGGGAAGGCGGAGTCGGAGGTGCTCATGGCCTGACCATGGAGTGGGGGATGGGGCACGGGAATAGCGGAATGGGACGGATTGGAGAGGGCGGTTGTGGGAGAGGGAAGGCTCGGGCGGGCTGATGGTCGCGAGCAGGATGTGAGGGCTCCGTTCGATCGTATCTAGCCGCCGGTCGACCATCGGATTCTGTCTGCGGCTGTTGTTGGAAGGAAGGGGCCAACAATAGCCGCAGACACAACCCGATGTTGGCGACGTGCGCACACCCCTCCTCCTCTCCGTCCACACCACATCCTCTCCCGAGCCCCGCCACTTGCCCTCTGCCCTCTTATAGCCCCTCCCCCCTGGCCCCCTTACGTGCCCGTAGGGGAAAGGACGGCCCATTCTCCCTCATGGGTTTCAAGGTTTGCCCCACAGATTCTCAGCCTCGGGTTGGGTACGTTGACCCATAGCGACCCAACCAGACCGATCCCGGGAGAAGACCATGTCGACGACAGACACGCCGACCGAAACCATTACCGCCACCCTGGCCCGCTGGGCGGCCGATCTCCGCTACGAAGACCTCAGCGCCAGCGCGGTGCGGGAGGCGAAGCGCTACCTCCTCGACTCCCTCGGCTGTGCCCTCGGCGGCTACCAGCAGGAGGACGTGAAGCTGGCCCTGGCCGTGCTCGATGAGATCTCCGGCGACGGGCCCGGCACCGTGATCGGCAGGGGTGACCGGCTCGATGTCGTCTCCGCGTCGCTGGCCAACGCCCTCATGGTGCGCGTTCAGGATTACAACGACATCTACTGGCAGCAGGACCCGTCGCATCCGTCCGACCTGATTCCGGCGGCCATGGCGGGCGCCGAGCGTCAGGGGCTCGACGGGCGCGAGCTCATCGTGGGGATCGTCCTGGGCCACGAGCTGGAGATGCGGCTCTGTGAGGCAGCGTTCCCGGGGATCCGGGAGCGCGGGTGGCACCATGCCACGCTCACCGCGTTCGTATCGCCCGTGGTCGCGGGCCGGATGCTGGGACTCGGCTGGGAGCAGATTCAGCACGCCATCGGCATCAGCGCGTCGCGTCACGCCACCATGGGTGCCATCACGGCGGGCAAGCTGACGATGATGAAGAACACGGGCGACCCCATGGCGACGCAGTCCGGTGTTCTGGCGGCGCTGCTGGCCGAGCGTGGTTACACGGGCCCGGAGCACGTAATCGATGGGAAGGAAGGACTGGTGCACGTCATGGGTCCCGAGTGGAAGCTCGAGGTCCTGGCCGAAGGGCTGGTCGAGGGTGGGCTGGCGGCCGGTGATGATGGTGAGCCTGGTGAGTGGCGGATCGAGCGGTGCGGGATGAAGGCGTTCCCGACGGAAGCGCTGACCCACGCGCCGATCTCGGCCGTCCTGGACCTGGTCACGGAGAACGACCTGGCGCCCGGGGACATCGAGACCGTGCGGATCCGGTCGCTGGCCCGGGCAGCGGATATCCTGGCGGACCCGAGCAAGTACGATCCTCGCAGCAAGGAGACGGCTGACCACAGCCTGCCGTACGTGATCGCGGCGGCCATCGTGGATCGCCAGGTGACGCCGAAGCAGTTCACGCAGGATCGGATCATGGACGATGAGATCCGGGCCCAGCTGAACAAGGTGGAGGTGGTGGCCGACGAGGAGATCGAGGCCGTCTTCCCGGAGCTCCAGCGGGTGCACGTCACGGTGGTGACCACGGACGGCCGGGAGCTGGAGAAGCAGCTCGACTACCCGAAGGGCGACCCCCGGAACCCGCTCTCGGATGCGGAGATCACCGATAAGTTCACGGCGCTGGCCGAGCCGATCATGACGGCGGACGCCCGCGAGGAGCTGGTGGATGCCGTCTGGCGGCTGGACGAGCTCGGCTCGGTAACCGAGCTCATGGCGCTCACGCGCGCGGACCGGTAGCGAGGCCGATCGGGCCATCGTCCGGAGAGACCGGAGAAGGAGAGGATCGACCATGGGCGCGACTGTTGTCGAGAAGATCGCACGAGCCCATATGGTGGAGGACCCCGACCGACCGCTACGGCCGGGAGACATGGTAGTGCTGCGGCCTCGCCATATCCTGACCCACGACAATACCGCCCCGGTGATGGGCAAGTTCCGGAGCATCGGGGTGGACCGGGTCGCCGACCCGCGTCAGCCGGTGGTGGTTCTGGACCACGACATCCAGAACCGGAGCGAGGCGAACCTGGAGAAGTACACCCGGATCCGGACGTTCTGCCGGGACCAGGGGCTGGACTTCCACCCGGCGGGCACCGGCATCGGGCATCAGATCATGGTGGAGCGAGGCTATGCTCAGCCCGGGTGGCTGGTGGTGGCCAGCGACTCCCACGCGAACACCTACGGCGCGGTGGGCGCTCTGGGCACGCCGGTGGTCCGTACCGATGCGGCGGCCATCTGGGCGACGGGGGAGTTCTGGTGGTCGATCCCCCGGACCGTGCAGGTGGTGCTGGAGGGCGAGCTGCGGCCCGGTGTGAGCGGCAAGGACCTGATCCTGACGCTGTGCGGTCTCTACAACCAGGGGGAGGTGCTGAATGCTGCCGTGGAGTTCGCGGGTCCGGGCGTCGCCTCGCTGGACATGGCCGCGCGGATGACGGTGGCGAACATGACCACCGAGTGGGGCGCGCTGGTGGGGTGGTTCCCGGTGGACGACATCACCATCGCATACCTGCGGGAGCGGAAGGCGCGCCTCGAGGCTGCCGAGCACCACCGGATCAGCAAGGAAGACCTGGCCGCATGGGCGGCCCACCCGCCGGCGCCGGATCGCGACGCGGATTATGCGGCCCGGATCACCGTCGATCTGTCGGAGGTGACGCCGTACCTGGCGGGCCCGGACAGCGTGCAGGTGGCCCGTAGCGTGATCGAAGCCGAGGACGAGGAGATCGCCATCCAGAAGGCCTACCTCCTGTCGTGTGTGAACGGTCGGCTGGAGGACCTGGAGACGGCGGCTGCCGTGGTGCGCGGCCGTCGTGTGGCCGAGGGTGTGGAGCTCTACGTGGCCGCGGCCAGTCGCGAGATCCAGGAGAAGGCGGAGACCAGCGGTGCGTGGACCGACCTCCTCGAGGCGGGCGCGATCCCGCTCCCGCCGGGCTGCGGCCCGTGCATCGGGCTGGGCGCCGGGCTGCTGGAGCCCGATGAGGTGGCGGTCTCCGCCACGAATCGGAACTTCAAGGGTCGCATGGGCTCCCGGGACGCCCGGGTCTACCTGGCGAGCCCGGCGGTGGTGGCCCGCTCCGCACTGGCCGGCCGGATCACGGCGCGGAACGGTGGCGCCGGGGTGGACGTGGGGGGGGAGGGTGCACCGTCCTACGCGCTGGAGACGCTCGAAACGCCGGCGCCCGCCGCGGACGACGTGGCGATCATGGACGGGTTCCCGGAGTCGGTCACGGGCCGCCTGGTCTTCGTGCCCCGTGAGAACCTGAACACCGACGGGATCTACGGGAAGGACCACACCTACCAGGACCGGACGCCGGAGGAGATGGCCGAGGTGGTCATGGCCAACTACGACCCGTCGTTTGCCGATCGGGTCGAGGCCGGCGACATCCTTGTGGGCACCCGCAACTTCGGCACGGGCTCGAGCCGGGAGCAGGCGGCCACGGCGCTTCAGGCGAAGGGGATCGAGCTGGTAATCGCCGGGAGCCTGTCGCAGACGTATCAGCGGAATGCCTTCAACAACGGCTTCATCTGCGTCGAGTGTCCGTCCCTGGTCCAGGCGCTGGAGGCGGAGCTGGCGGACGAGGTCGAGGCCGGGGAGCGGACCATCATCCCCGGCGATGAGCTGACCGTCGATTTCCGGCGGGGCCAGGTCAGCTGGCGGGGCGAGCGGCATCGGTTCCCGCCGCTGGACCGGGTGCCCCAGGCGCTGGTGGTCGCGGGTGGCGTGGAGGCGCAGGTGAGAGAGCGGAGGGGGTAGGGGCGAGGGTAGGCACGGGCTACGGGCACAAGTGACGAGCACGGGCACAGGCACAGGCACAAGGGAAAGGCGGTCAGGGGCTATGCGGACAGTCGTATCGATGCCGGGTGATGGGATCGGGAAGGTGGTACTTCCGGAGGCGATCCGTGTGCTGGACGCGGTGGGGTTCGAGGCCGAGTACGTCCACGCAGACATCGGGTGGGAGTTCTGGGTCAGCGAGGGGAACGCGCTACCGGAGCGGACGGTGGAGCTGCTGGCGGAGCACAAGCTGGGGCTCTTCGGCGCCATCACGTCGAAGCCGAAGGATGAGGCGGCGGCGGAGCTGAAGCCGGAGCTGCGCGACCAGGGCTACGTCTACTACAGTCCCATCGTGGGCCTGCGGCAGCGGTTCGACCTGGACGTGTGCATCCGGCCGTGCCGGTCGTTCCCGGGCAACCCGCTGAACTTCGTGCGGCAGACGGTGGACGGAGCGCTGGACGAGCCGGAGGTCGACGTCGTCGTCTTCCGGCAGAACACCGAGGGGTTGTACGGCGGTGTGGAGTGGACGGACCCGCCGGAGCAGGTTCTCGAGGCGCTGAAGACGCACGCGAAGTTCCAGCGTTTTGCCGACACACCGGGCCCCGACCTGGCGATCTCCAGCCGGATCTTCACCCGGCGGGCGTGCAACCGGATCGTGCGGGCGGCGTTCGAGTACGCCCGCAAGCACGGCTACGAGTCGGTGACGATCTGCGAGAAGCCGAACGTGCTCCGGGAGACGTCCGGGATGCTGGAGGAGGAGGCCCGGAAGGTCCACGCCGACTACCCGGAGATCCAGCGGTGGTCGACGAACATCGACGCCCAGATGATGTGGCTGACCAAGAACCCGGAGGACTACGGCGTCATCGTCGCCGGCAACATGTTCGGCGACATCGTGAGTGACGCCTTTGCGGGTCTCGTCGGCGGCCTGGGCTTCGCGTGCTCCGGCAACATCGGCGACGAGGTGGCGGTCTTCGAGCCGACCCACGGCTCGGCACCCAAGTACGAGACGCTGGAGCCGTCCATCGTGAACCCGATCGCCATGATCCTGAGCGCCGCCATGCTCCTGGACCACGTGGGCGAGACGGAGCAGGCGGAGCGGGTGCGGGCGGCCGTGGCCCGGGTGGTAGCCGAAGGGGAGGTCCGGGCCTACGACATGATGCGGATCCCCGGTGGGCCCGACGTGCTGGAGAAGGGTGCGGCCACCACCACCGAGCTCACCGACGCCATCATCGCGGCGCTCGACGCGCCGGGCACGGAGGCGTAGCGCCATGAGGGGCGAGGCCGGCCGGTCGGGTGAGGACGTCCGCTCGGACCTCCACGTGGTAGTGGAGCCCGGCGAGGGGCTGGAGCTGGCGGTCGCCTCGAAGGTGGAATCGATGTACGGCGACACCATCCGGGAGACGGCCACCGGCGCCCTTTCGGCGCTGGGCGTGGCCGACGCCCGGGTCACGGTGGACGACCGGGGCGCGGTGGACTGGGTCATCGCCGCGCGGGTGGAGGCCGCGGCCCGGGCCGCCGGGCTGGTCGGCGGCGAGAGGGCTGGCGGCGAGGCGGCTGGTGCCGGCGCGCCGTACGTGGAGCCAACGGTGTCCGCGGCTGTGGAGTTTCCGGCCACGAGTCGGGACCGGCTCCGTCGGTCCCGGCTCTATCTGCCGGGCAACGAGCCGAAGTTCATGCTGAACGCGGGGCTCCACGGCCCGGACGGCGTGATCCTCGACCTGGAGGACAGTGTGCACCCCGACGCCAAGGCGGCGGCCCGGGTGCTGGTGAAGTACGCGCTCCGGTCGGTGGATTTCGGTGCGGCGGAGCGAATGGTTCGGATCAACCAGCTCCCGCTGGGGCTGGCGGACCTGGAGGCCATCGTCGCCGAGCGTCCGAACCTGGTGCTGATCCCGAAGGTGGAGAGCCCGGACCAGGTGGCGGAGGTGGCCACGGTGGTCCGCGAGCTCCAGGGAGCGCACGGGATCGACGCCGGGGAGCGGCCGATCTGGCTCATGCCGATCCTGGAGTCGGCGCTGGGGCTGGAGCGGGCGTACGAGATCGCGGCAGTCGATGACACGGTGGTGGCGCTGACCATCGGGCTCGAGGACTACACGGCGGACCTGGGTGTGGTGAAGACGTCGGCCGGTGAGGAGACCCTGTGGGCGCGGCGCCGGCTGGTGAACGCGGCCCACGCGGCCCGGGTCCAGGCCATCGACAGCGTCTACGGCGACGTGACCGACGAGGCGGGGCTCCTGGCCTGGGGCCGCCGGGCCCGGGCCATGGGCTTCACGGGGATGGGGTGCGTACACCCGCGGCAGATCCGGGTGATCCACGAGGCGTTCGCGCCGGGTCCCGAGGAGCTGGAGAAGGCGCAGCGGATCGTGGCGGCGTTCCGGGAGGCGGAGTCGCAAGGGTTGGGCGTAGTGAGTCTGGGCAGCAAGATGATCGACCCGCCGGTGGTGCTCCGGGCGCGTCGCCTGGTGGAGCACGCCCGGCAGATGGGCCTGCTCGACAAGGAGGGGGCGGAATGAGCGACGTGACGCGGGCGGCCTGGCTCGAGGGCCCGGCCTTCGACCGGATCGAGGAAAACGCCGCGGGGCGTCGGGTGCCCCTCGTGGTCAACGGCGAGGAGCAGGTGGCGTATCGGGGCGTGGGCGGGTACGAGCCCGAGGGCCGGAAGGCGGCGCCGCCGATCCGGAGCGTGAAGGACTACCCGGTCGACGGCGACAAGCGGGTCCCGGACCTCGAGACGGCGCTGGAGCAGGTCGGGCTGCGGGACGGGATGACCATCGGCACGCACCATCATTTCCGCAACGGCGACCGGGTGGCGGTCATGGCGCTCGAGGCTGCCGGTGAGCTGGGCGTGAAGGGGCTGCGGTGGTTCCCGAGCGCGTCGTTCCCGGTGCATGAGCCGGTGATCGAGCTCATGGAGCGGGGCGTGGTGCACCACATCGAGGGCAGCATGAACGGCCCGTTGGGCGACTACGCGTCGCGGGGGAAGATGCCGGGGCTGGGCGTGCTCCGGAGCCACGGCGGCCGGTGGCAGGCGATCCAGGACGGGGAGGTGCACGTGGACGTGGCGGTGATCGCTGCGCCCACCGCTGACGCCTTCGGGAACGCCGATGGCTCCCACGGCCCGTCGGCGTGCGGATCGCTGGGCTTCGCACTGGCCGACTCCATCTATGCCGACCACGTGATCGTGGTGACCGACAACCTGGTCCCGTTCCCGTGCATCCCGTGGCAGATCCAGGGCAACAACGTGGACGCCGTGGTGGTGGTGGACTCGGTAGGGGACCCGGACAAGATCGTGAGCGGGACCACCCAGATCACGAAGAGTCCGGACCGGCTCCTGATCGCCGAGTACGTGGCCCGGTTCCTCCGGGACGCCGGGATCGTGCGCGACGGGTTCAGCTTCCAGGCGGGCGCCGGCGGGATCGCGCTGGCGTTCGTGCAGTACCTGAAGGAGCTGATGCTCGAGGCCGGGGTGAAGGCCCGGTTCGTACGGGGTGGGTCCACGAAGTACCTGGTAGAGCTGCTGAACGAGGGGCTCACCGACTACATCCTGGACGGACAGACGTTCGACCTGGCGGGGGTCGAGTCCATTGCGAGCGACCCGCGGCACGTCCCGACCTCGCCGTTCACCAGCTACAGCTACCACGGGAAGGGCAACTTCGCGTCCATGGTCGACGCCGTGGTGCTGGGCGCCACCGAGGTGGACGTGGGATTCAACGCCAATGTGAATACCCACTCCGACGGGATGCTGCTGCACGGGATCGGCGGGTGGCAGAACTGCCTGTTCAGCGGGTGCACGATCCTGGCGGTGCCGGCGTTCCGGGACCGGATCCCGGTGCTGGTGGACGAGGTGACCACGCTCACGGGCCCCGGCGAACTGGTGGACGTGGTGGTGACGGAGCGAGGGATCGCCATCAACCCGCGGCGGGAGGACCTGCTGCGGGCCACGGAGGACAGCGATCTGCCGATCCGGCCGATCGAGGCGATCAAGGAAGAGGTGGAGGCGATGATGGGCGGGGCGCCGGCGCCGCCGGAGACCACGGACCGGCCGGTGGCCATCATCAAGTGGGTCGACGGAACGGTGCTGGACACGGTCTGGCAGGTGGCCGGGTAGGTAGGGCAGGACCGGCACCGACCTGGAAGGAAAGGGAGGGTCATATGCTGAAGGTACGGATGGAGACGGAGCGGCTCTCGATCGACGAGCTGAAGAATATCTCGGAAGTGCTCCGGACCGGCTGCGCGAACTGCATCGAAGAGGGCGTGGCTGAGGCGCTACGGCACCCGGAGGAGATCAACAAGTTCCTCCACGGACTGGCCGATGCCATTGACCACGACGTCCGGGAGCGGGAGCGGAAGGACCGGGAGCTGGCGCTGGGCGTGGACCCGGTGAGCGGGGAGTGGGAAGCCGGCGCCTGAGGCTCGTGGCGGCGTGATGCGGCCGGGGGTGGGCTCTCGTCTACACCCTCTTCCAGTCCCGGCCGTACAGGAGGTTGTCCCACCAGAGGGCGAAGCCCGCCAGCCACGGCATGCGGGCCAGGCTCCGCCGGACGGCGTTGTGGAACGCGTTGTCGGGGTGGGAGAACGGACAGCCGGCCATGCAGATCCCGCAGTCGGTACCCGTGCGCCGCCAGTACGCGTAGCAGGTCTCCGCCCGCGTGGTCCACTTCCGTATCCCCCGGACTTCTTCCTTCCCGTCCGTCCGGAGCGACCGTGAGGGGCAGTTTTCCGCGCACTTCCTGCACAGGGCGCAGAAGCGCTCCACGCCGAGGTCGATGGGCTCGGCCTGCTTCAGGGGCAGCTCGGTGGTGACTGCGCCGATCCTGACCCGACTGCCGTAGCGATCGGCCACCAGGATGTTGTTGCGCCCCACCTCGCCGAGCCCGGCGTCCACCGCCAGCGGTGGGAGGATGACGTCGTAGTGGGCGTCGTGCTGTGACCGGGCGGGATACCCCGCCCGCTCCAGCGCCGCGGCCATGGTCATGGAGATGGCCGCCGCCCTGTAGTACTGTCGCGCGGACTCCCGGAGTACCGGTGCGTCCGGGGCCTGCCGCATGGCGCCGTGGTCCATCTCGACCAGGAAGATCAGCGCCCAGCCGTGCTCCGGCTCGAGGGGGCGGCCGTAATCCTCATCGTGGCGGCCTTTGTGGGAGTACACGTAGGCCGGGTCCACCGCGGTGGTCCCCGCTTCGACCGCGCCCAGCTCCCGGGCCATGGCGCGGAGCACGGGGGACGGGTCCGTCGAGGTCCGCAGGACATCGGCCCAGCACTCCACGGTGGTTTCGTCGGGCTCAATCCCCTCTATGGCCTCGAAATAGGCTTCGGCCTGACCGGAGATCTCGGAGTCGTACCGCAGCCCGCCGGGTCGGCACAGCTCCGGCATCCGTCGCAGCCGGTCGTCCGTCTCCTTCAGCTCGGGTCGGCGAGTGTAGTACTCCTCGTAGGCCGGTGTGCCTTCCTTGCGGGCCATGCGTGCGAACATGGTGTCGCGCTCATCGACCCGGGCGTCCGGTGTGGCTGTGGTCATCGGCTCCGCTGGGGATGTCACTGCGTGGCAGGCCGTCCGTCCAATCAAAGATGAGCGTCCACGCGCGGTTCCGAAAGCGGAGGACGGGTCCGGGGGACTGGTGGGCGGCTAGCTGTCGTCCTCGGCCTGGCTGATGGCCCAGGCCGCGTTGACCAGTCCGATGTGGCTGAACGCCTGCGGGTAGTTGCCGAGCAGCGTGCCGGCATCGGCGTCCACCTCCTCGGCGAGGAGCCCCACATCGTTGGCGTAGGCGACCGCGCTCTCGAACACCTTCCGGGCGTGCTCCACCTGGCCGACCCGTGCCCACGCCTCCGCCAGCCAGAAGGTGCACAGCAGGAACGTGCCCTCCTCGCCCTCGAGCCCATCGGCGCCGCGATACCGGTAGACCAGGCCATGGCGGTCGGTCAGGCGCTCGGCGGTGGCCTCGATGGTGGCGCGCATCCGGGGGTCGTCGGCGTCGAGGAAGCCCACGATGGGCATCATGAGGTTCGACGCGTCCAGCTCGGTGCCGTCGAAGGCCTGGGTGAAGGCGCCGGCCTCCTCGCTGTAGCCCCGCTCGAGGATCGCCTCCCGGATCTCGGACCGGGCGGCGTCCCACGCCTCCACCCGGTCGCCGGCGTCGAGCGCGTCCGCCATGCGGATCGCCCGGTCCAGCGCCACCCAGCACATAAGCTTCGAGTAGAGGTAGTGCCGGGCCGGGCCCCGGATCTCCCAGATGCCCCGGTCCTGCTCCTGCCACCGCCGGGCGGCCACGTCGGCCAGCTCGGCCAGGAGCTCGCGGGTGGGGGCGTCGAACTCCTCGCTCAGGGAGTCCCGGAGCCGGAACGCGGCGTCCATCAGCTCGCCGTAGACATCGAGCTGGCGCTGGCCCCAGGCGCCGTTCCCCACGCGTACGGGTGCGCTTTCGCGCCATCCGAGTCAGATGGGGCAGCTCCCGCTCCGTCAGGTCCTGTTCGCCGCCGATCCCGTACATGATCTGGAGCTCGCCGCCCCGTCGGATCCGGGCGAGGGCGGCATCGGCGAGGAAGCCGAAGAACTTGCCGGCCTCGTCGGGACAGGCGGCCACCCAGAGGGCGTCCAGGGTGAAGCTGGCGTCCCGTATCCAGGTGTAGCGGTAATCCCAGTTCCGCGCGCCGCCCACCGTCTCGGGCAGCGACGTGGTGGCCGCGGCGATCGTGGCGCCGGTAGGGTAGTACGTCAGCCCCTGGAGTATCCGGCCGCTGTGGTGCACCATCTCCCGGTACGGGCCCTGATAGCTCTGGTGGGGCTCCGACCAGCTCTCCCATCCGGCCCGGGTATCGTCGATCCGGTCACGGATCTCCGCCTGGCTCCACGGCTCGGCATCGGGCTGACCGGTGTGCCGGTACTGGAGCGCGAAGCCGGCGCTCTCGCCGGCCTCGAGGGTGAAGCGGGCGCGGAGCGTGGCATCGTTGTCGTCGAGCTCCACGGCGCCCTCGGTGCACTCGAGGTGGCGGAGGAGTGCGCCGGGCGCGTCGGAGCCCAGGTCGTGCCCCCGCTCGTTGGGGCCGATGACCAGGGTGTCGGTCAGGACCACCGTGCTGCCCTCCGTCCGGAACGTAGTGGTGAGGACGAGGGAGCGGTCGAGGTACGTGCGCTCGACGTCGAAGTCGGTGGTGGGCCGGAGGTGCCAGTGGCCGGCGTCGTCGTCGAGGATCCGGCCGAAGGTCGAGGGCGAGTCGAAGCGGGGGAAGCAGAGCCAGTCCACCGATCCGGCGCGGCTCACGAGGGCGGCGCTGTGGCAGTCCGAGAGGAGAGCGTACTCCTCGATGGCCAGCGACACCATCACTCGGACGACCAGGCGGTCCGGAAGTCGGGGTAGAGCGTCAGGCCCCCGTCGATGAAGAGCGTCTGTCCGGTGATGTAGCCGGCCTCATCGGAGCAGAGGAAGGCTGCGGCCGCGGCCATCTCCTCCGCTTCACCGGCGCGCCCGAGCGGGATGTGGCCCTCCACCATCTCCTTCTTCTCCGGGTCCTCGACCCAGGACCGGTTGATGGCCGTGATGGTGGCGCCCGGCCCGATGGCGTTGACCCGGATCCCGCGTCCGGCATACTCGAGGGCCAGTGTACGGGTCAGGGCCCGGAGCCCACCCTTGCTGGCTGCGTAGCTGACGAACCGGGGCTTCGGGATCTGCTCGTGGACGCTGGATACATTCAGGATCGTGCCCTCCTTCTCGCTCTCCAGGAAGTGCCGGATCACGGTGCGGGCGCAGAGCCACGCGCCCCGGAGGTTGACCTCGAGGACGCTGTCGAAGTCGGCCACCGACATCTCGTGGGAGTCCGCGGCCGTCTGGATCCCGGCGTTGTTCACCAGGATATCCACGCCGCCGAGCTCGTCGACGGTGGTCTCCACCATGCGGGCTACGTCATCGGGGTCCGAGACATCGGCCCGGACCAGGGCCACCTGGCGTCCGGCCGCCTCCACGTCCCGGGCGCACTGCTCGTACCCTTCGATCCGCCGTTCCGTCTCCTCGGCACTCTCTTCCTTGTCCAGGTAGTTGATGGCGACGTTGGCGCCCTCGCGGCCGAGGCGCACGGCGATGGCCTGTCCGATCCCCGTGCTCGCACCGGTGACCAGCGCCGTCTTCCCCTCGATCCCATCCATGGCTGCCTCCATCCGGGTTCTTCTCGAGTCGCCCGCCTCCAGACCGTGCAAAGGCCGGTACCGGAGAGGCCCCGGCACCGGACCGTTCCGGTTATGGGCATAAGCCCCGGCACCCGGCAATTCGTTCCCGGGGGTCGGGGGTTGGCCGGGGATCGGCGTGCCGTTACCTTCTCGGATCTCTGCAGTCTGCAAGCTCCTGCTGCTGCTCATTCGTCATCCCTGATACGGATCGCCTCGTCGTTGGTAGGTACCCGTACCGGGGGGACGGACCATCAGACGCCATTTTCAGAGGCGAATTCATGACAAAGACAACCGTCGCAGTGCTGGCGGTGGCGCTCCTCGGCGCGGGGTGTGACCTGCCCACCAGCGCCGACGAGGCCCGGGAACGACTCGGCAAGGACCAGGAGGAGCGGATCGTCCCGATCCAGCTGCCGCTGCCGTCGCTCTCGGTGACACTGGCGGACGAGCTGGGCGATCTGAGCGACATCGTGGACACCACCGATCTGAGCTTCAGTGTGGACCCCGACACGTTCGCGTTCGCCATGGACTCGCTACTGACCATCGATCCGGTGGATCCGGACCCGGTGAGTCAGGGCTACGTCATCGACGTGGCGGACTTCACCCAGGACATCAACGTCACGCTGCCGGCGGTGCCGATCACGCTGCCCTCCTTCGGGCAGGCGATCCCGCTGCCGCTGACGGGGTTCGGCACGGCGGACAGTGCCACGATCGAGCTGGACTTGAGCGGGACATTCACGGATGCCACGTTCGCCTCCGGGTCGGCGCTTCAGGTCGCGTTGGCCACCGATGCGACGTCCACGGTGACCGATGTGACGGCTTCCATCCAGGATGCCGGCGGGACCGAGCTGGCGGCGTCGCCCGACACGATCTCGCTCGGCACATCGTCGTCCGGGACGGTCTCCATCGACCTGAGCGGGGTGACGCTTCCCGCCACGTTCGACGTCAAGCTCTCGTGGTCCAACGCGGAGTCGACCGCGCCGGACGGCGACGAGCTGACCATCGACATCTCGTTCGTGAATGCCGAGGTGACGGCCGCCAGCGGCGTGGACGCCACGAAGATCGATCCGGTGACGTTCACCGAGGCCGTGACCCTCGACCAGACGGGCGCCGACTTCTCCCAGGCCACGCTGGCCGCCGGGACCGTGGCGGTGGACTCGTTCAGCAGCGGCACGCTGGAGTTCACGCCGGACTTCGACGGCGATCTCTCGGGCCTCCAGGTGGGCGGCACGAACCCGGACAGCCTGGTGGTGGGCGGCACCGTGGGCCCGCCGGCCGGCGCGGCCACGGTGGACGTGGAGAACACGGCCAGTCTGACCATTGCGTTCACCGGGCTCGAGGTCGAGTCGGTCACGCTGACCAGCGTCTCCATGGAGGTGGACCAGACGGTGACCATCGCCGGGACCGACAGCACGCTGAACGACCTGCGTGAGGTGGTGATCGACCGTGGCACGCTCGAGATCGACATCGCGAACCGGCTCGGTGTGGACGGCACCGTGACGCTCACGCTGAACGGCGCCGTGGACTCGACGGGGGCCGTCATCACGTCGGACATCGCCGTGCAGCCATCACCGGACGGGAGCCCCGTCGTGACGTCGGCCGTCATCGACCTGGCGGACGTTGTGCTCACGCCCGACAGCCTGGAGCCGCGTATCACCGGGACCATCGGCGGGACCGACGTGACGGTGACCCCGGCCGCGGCGGCGGACGCCGTGACCGTGGACCCGTACCTGGCGATCCAGCCGCGGAGCGTGATCCTGAGCGGGCTGCCGGCCGATCTCTCGATCGCGCTCGATGAGCGGGTCTCCATTGCCGCGACCGAGATCGACCTGGACGAGATGTCCGACCTCGTCAGCGGGATCGACTTCAACGACGTGTCCTTCACCGTAACGCTCGACAACGGCACGGGGCTGGACCTGAAGGTCGACGGCTTCCGGATGACGCTGCTCGACAGCCTCGGCGCACCGGTGCTGAGCGGGACCGATACGGTGCGGGTGGATCTGAGCAACGACACTTCGGGCGCCGTGCTGATCCCGGCGGCCCAGGTCACCACGGTGGCCGGTGACGCCCACCGGTTCGTGAACGCGCTCCTGGACGAGATCGCTGCGGGCCGCGACGTGGAGATGGCGGCCGGCGGCGTGGCCGGTCCGGCGGCCGACAGCGGCAGCATGGAGCTCGGCGACAGCCTGACCGTGATCTTCGAGATCGCGCTGGGCCCCGACATCACCATCGACCCCTCCGGGATCTCGTTCGACCAGGTGGTGGCCGACGCCATCGACCTCGACAGCATCGCCGGCGAGTTCCTGTCGGACCTGTCGGAGGACCTGGTGAGCGCCTCCGTGGAGTTCGAGGCCATCAACGGCATGCCGCTGGGCATGGCCGTGCGCATGGCGCTGGCACCGACGCCCGCGGACACCACGGGCTTCGACCCCTTCACGGCGAGCCCCAGGATCTCTCTGCCGACGTTCAGCTTCGGCGCCGGTATCGTGGACTCCACGGGCCGCGTCACTGCATCGCGGACCGACACGGCCTCGGCGAGCGTGAACCCGTCCGAGCTCTCGATCCTGGCGGAAGGGCTGCTGGGCATGGGGCTCGAGGCCACCCTGACCGGCCCCGAAGGCAACCGGGCGGTGCTCCAACCCGCCGACTCACTCGTCTTACGACCGCTCCTGAAGCTCGAGATCCGCGTGGGCGGCAGCGCGGGAGGGAACCAATGATCCGACGTTACGCGCTTCTTCTGACCACACTATCGGTCCTGGTGGCCGCGCCGGCAGCCGCACAGGTGGGTGTGCTGGACCAGCCGTTCCGCAACGACCCGTTCCAGCCGCTCCTGGAGGGCGGCTGGTCGTTCGGCCACTACCTGAGCGTCGGTGCCGAGAACAACACCCTCGGCGTAGGCGACCTGGTGGCCATCGGGTACCTGGTGGACGATTTCCGTCCCAGCGACATCTTCCTGGTGGCCGGACTGGTCCCGGTGGGCGACGGCGTGCGAATCGGGACCCAGGACCGTACGGGGATCACCATCACCTTCCCGGTGGGGCGGCACGTGACCCTCGGAGTCACCGGTGGCGGCCGGGTCCTGGGCAGCGGCCAGATCCCGGACAACGTGGCGACGCTCGTCCGCGACGGTATGACCGGTGACGAGATCACCGTGGACCTGACGGAGATGGGGGCCGAGCTCTTCGGCTACGCCGAGGCCGGGGTAAACGGTGTGGGCGATATCCCTCTCCTGCCGACGCCGTTCGGCCTCGTTCGCCTGAGGGCGGGCGCCGGCGTGCGGTACATCCAGAGCCTGTCCCACGTCCGGCTCGGCTTCGCGGGCGACACGGGCGAGGAGACGAGCACGTTCACGCTCAATCGTACGGGCGTCAGCACCATGCTGAACCTGGCCAGTCCCATCGGCGAGGAGATCATGGCGGACGGCGGGAGCGGTATCGCCACGGACCTCATGGTGGGCGCCACGCTCGGCGAGATGGCGCAGCTGCGGCTGGCGGTGACCGACATGGGCAGTGCGGAGGTCACGGTCGGCCAGCGCGAGGTCCGGACGATCACCATGGATGACGTCTCGTTCGTGGACCTGAGCAGCACCGCCGATTCGGTGGGCGTCACCGATACGGTGGCCGCCGCCACCCGGTCGGTCCCGCTGCCCACCACGTTCCGGGTGGACGGCAGCTTCCGGCCCATCGACATGGTCGGGGTGGGCGCCCGGCTGGCCGTGCCGCTGGGCGAGGACGCGCCGTCGCTGGAGCCGCTGGTCCAGGCGGGTATCGAGTTCCGGCCGCTGCACGCGCTCCCGCTCCGGGCGGGGATCACGGGCGGCGACTTCGGCGCCGGCTTCTATGGCGGCCTCGGCATCGACACCCGCGGGTTCGACCTCGACCTCGAGCTGGCGTCTGCGGGCGGGCCGGCGCTGGCCGATCTCCGCGGCGTGATGTTCCGGAGCGCCCTGGCGATCCGGTTCTGACGCCGATCAGTCGAGGGTCATGAACAGGTTGTTCAACGACTCCGTCAGCGTGGGGTGGGCGAGCACCGCGTCCCGGAGCGCCGTGTAGGGAAGCTCTCCCATCATGGCGATCTTGAGGGCCGACGCGATCTCGCCCCCATCCACGCCCAGAACCGCGGCGCCCAGGATCCGCCCGGACCCGGCGTCCACCGCCGTACGTCGACGCTCGTCCACGGGGATGTTCCCGCGATCGTCGGTCTCCAACCCGGCGGCCTTCAGGTTCAGCAGGTCGGTGTTGGGGCGCCGACCCGTGGCCACCAGCAGCGCCGAGCCGACGAGGGACTCCCGGCCCTCTTCGGTCTCGACGACCAGCTCCACCCCGGCGGCTCTGTTAGCGGCGCCCTCCGCAGTGCCGTCCGCGGCTCCGTCCGCGGTCCGGCCCTCGACCCGGCCCTCGACCCGGCCCTCTCCTGCGGTCTGTCGCACCTGGAGGGCTTCCGCGCCGGTGCGGACGGTGATCCCGTCCTCGGTCAGGATCCCGGTCAGCGCCTCCGAGATGTCCGGATCCTCGCGGCCGGCGATCCGCGGGCCCGCCTCCACGATGGTCACGTGGGAGCCGAACCGACGGACCATCTGGCCGAACTCTAGGCCGATGAAACCGCCGCCCAGGACGATAAGGTGCTCCGGAGCGCGGTCCAGCTCCATGATGGAGGCCGACGTCAGGTAGTCGACCTCGTCGAGGCCGTCGAGGGGCGGGATGAAGGGCCGGGCCCCGACGTTAAGGAAGATCTCCGCGGCCTCGAGCCGGTGGGTGACCTCGCCGGCGTGGTCTATCACCTCCATGGACTTCGGGCCCGTGAAGCGTGCGGTCCCGTGGATCAGGTCCAGCGTGTCGTGGCGCTCGAGACCCTTCCGGCTCCCCTCGCTTTACTGGTTCACCACCTCACGTTTCCGCGCTCGCACGGCCGTCACGTCCACCGACACCTCGCCGGTGGTTGACGCCGTAGTCGGCAGCGCGGCGGGCCAGGTGTGCGATCCGGGCGCTGCTCGCCGCTCATTGGATTCCGTGTCCATCCCGTGAGGTGCGCAAGTGACTTCGTCTTCGTACCATGAGGGGAATGCATCGGCTGTACCGGTGAGTTCCAATACAGAGAACGATATCGCCGTATGATCTCGTCCATCCTGAGCTATGGAGCGCTGCTGGCGGTCAAACACGCCAGTCGGGCGCTCTATACCGTTCGGGAGGAGTGGGTGGGTGACGTGCCGGCGGACCCGTGGAAGGACGTGCGGCTCATCGCCGTGCTCAACCACACCAGTCTGGCCGAGGGAATCTACCTGGCCGTGGTCCCGAACCGGGTGCTCCGACGTATCTCCCGCCACGCCGTGCTCCCCGTAGCCGAGGAGACCATGCGCCGGCCCCTCGATGGCTGGATCTTCCGGACGCTGGTGGCCAACGCCGTCTCCATCACCCGGAAGCGCGACCACAGCTGGACCCGGGTCCTGAACGAGATCGACGACCCGAAATCTATGGTGGCCCTCTTCCCGGAGGGCCGGATGATGCGGCCTACGGGCCTGGACAAGAAGGGCGGACCCATGACCGTCAAGCCGGGGATCGCCGACGTCCTCCTGGGCCTGGAGCACGGCCGCATGATCCTGGCTTACAGCGGTGGACTCCACCACGTGTTCCGGCCCGGTGCCAGCTTTCCGAGCTTCTTCAAGGTGGTCCACCTGAAGATCGAGAGCCTCGATATCGCCGACTACATCCGGGAGCGGAAGAAGGAGGGGTGGTCCTTCTCGTCCGCCGTGGTACGCGACCTCACGCGCCGACGGGACCTTTACACCCCGATCGCACCCGGGACGCCGTCACCGGTTCGGGCAGAGATCCGGCGCCGACGAGACCGGATGATGGACGCCCTGAAGAAGGCGCGCCCGTCCAGATCGTCCGACCGGAAGTCGTAGGGAGACACACCCGGCACCCCCGCAGCGGAACGCGGCATCGGGTTCTGTATGCGGCTGTTGTTGGTCGAGCTGTTGTTGCTCGAGCACCGGATCGGCCCGCGCCCCCGGTCCCTCGCGCCCCCGGTCCCTCGCGCCCCCAAACGGACCGCGGTGGCGTGGCTCTGCGTTCCGCTGCTTTATGTAAACCAACAGCACCCGCAGACAGAATCAGAGTCCGACGAGCGCTGACTCAGCCCCCCGTCTCCTCCACCGGCGGCTTCTGGTCTGCCGGGATGGGACTCTGGTATGTCTCACCGTCCATCCGCTCCCGGAACTCGGCGTTCGCGGCCTCCACCACGTCGGGCGAGACGGCGAGCTCGACGGCGGTCGCGGCCAGCGTCCTGGCGGCGGTGAGCATGGCCCTGTCCCCGATGCTCATGCCACCGGCGGCCACCACGGGCCAGGCGTGCCAGGGCGTGTCGAGGGGTGACGACGCGACGCGGATCTTGGCGGTGGGCGCGATCCGGCTGACCTCGGCCACGTCGGTGGACCCGCCCTGAGCCGGGACCTCTTCGTCCGGCAGGGAATCGATCCCCGTGTGCATCCCTTTCTCCTCCTTGCCCGTCGCTCGCTGTATCTCGCGGGCGAAGGCCTGCTCCTCCTCGGTCCACTCCGGTGCGCCGGCCAGCCGCAGATTGCGGTCGAGGACTTCCACGAGGGTGCGGTTCAGCAGGTAGGAGTGGACGCCGGTGATGAGATGGACCTGGTGTGTGGTCTCGGTGGCCATGGCCGCGCCCTCGGCGGCCTTGAGGATCCAGTCGTAGGCGTGCTCCACGCCGTCGCGCTCGAGGTCGCGGACGTAGTACCAGACCTTCGCGTAGTCGGGGACCACGTTGG
>JAWODW010000065.1:0-9026 GCA_046483065.1 Longimicrobiales bacterium
AGTTCTTGTCAGGGATAAAATATATAAGACAATGGATATAAATGATTTCTCAAAAAATATACCCTCAAGAATATACGAACCCGGACGTACACCCGCGCCGGCTCGAAACACGAGCACAGGCACACGGCACGAGCACAAACACCGCAGGAGCACCGGCACTTAGACTGCGCATCGGCGGTCACCGCTTGCTCGTGCCATTGCCCGTGCTTTCACCCTGTGCCCTGTGCCACCTGCCAGAGCCTCGTGCCGCCCCCGGTGCTCGTGCACCACGAATCGCGGCTGACCGCGAGGAGCCACCGGACCGCACAAGCGATCCCGATCTACGCTGTCCGTAGACTAGAGCCTTGCCAGCGTGCCCCGGATGAGCCGCTGGAAGTCGTCGGCGGCGTCGGCGCCGGCGGCCATGACCTCGTCGTGGTCGAGGGGACCCTCGGCCACCCCGGCGGCCGCGTTGGTGATGAGGGCGATCCCCAGGACCCGGAGCCCGGCCGCCCGGGCCGCGATGACTTCCGGCACCGTGCTCATCCCCACGGCGTCGGCGCCGAGGCGCTCCAGCATGGTGATCTCCGCCGGCGTCTCGTAGCTCGGACCGAGCATGGCCGCGTAGATGCCCTCGGCGAGGTCGATGTCCAGCACCTCGGCCGCCGCGGCGGCCCGCTCCCCGAGCGCCGGGTCGTAGGCGTCCGTCATGTCCGGGAACCGCGGCTCCCCCTCCCGGGCCGGCCCCACCAGCGGGTTCCGGCCCATGAGGTTCAGGTGGTCGCGGATACGCATGAGCGTGCCCGGCCCCAGGCGGCGTGTCACGCCCCCGGCCGCGCATGTGACGATCAGCGTCTCCGCGCCCAGTGCCGCCGCCGCCCGGACCGGCGTGGCCAGGTCGGCCGGGTAGTGGCCCTCATACGCGTGGTACCGCCCCTGGAAGACGACGACGTCCACTCCTTCCAGCGTTCCGGCCACCAGCCGGCCGGCGTGCCCCGCCACCGTGGTGGGCGCGAACCCCGGGATCTCGGCGTACGGCACCACCACCGGATCGTCCACCGCGTCCGCCAACCCGCCGAGCCCGCTGCCCAGGATGAGCGCCACGGTTGGCGACCGCTCCAGCCGCCCCCGGAGGTACTCCGTCGCCGCTTCCGCAGGGTCTCTATCGATCATCATCCCACCTCACCCGTTTCATCCATTCCTCCGTACACCTCCTCGCCCCTCCACGCCTCCGCGCTGGCCCCGAACCTCCGAACCAGGCCCAGCCGCGAAGCCCGATCACGCCACGCACCCGCCCCCACCGCGAACCACTCAGATCTCAGTTCTCAGCTCTCAAATCCAATAATCTCAGACCAGGATCCCGGCGATGGTGGCCGTCAGGAACGCCGCCAGCGTACCGCCGATCATGGCCCGGAGCCCCACCTTCGACAGGTCGCTCCGCCGCGAGGGCGCGATCCCGCCGATGCCGCCGATCTGGATGGCGATGGAGCTGAAGTTGGCGAACCCGGCCAGCGCGTAGGTGGTGATGACCACGGCGCGCGCGCTGAGACCGTCCCCGGCCAGGATCTCCTGGAGCTGGAGGTATGCGACGAACTCGTTGGCCACCGTCTTGATCCCCAGCAGCGAGCCCACGGCCACGGCATCGGCCCACGGCACGCCCATGACCCATGCCAGCGGTGCCAGCGCCCAGCCCAGGAGGGTCTCCAGCGTGAGCCCCTGCTCCGGGCCCAGGGCGCCCCAGCCCTGGAGGAGCGCTTCCAGCCCGATCCAGCCGGCCACGAGCCCGAGAAGCGAGTTCATCAGCGCGATCAGCGCCAGGAACGCCAGGAGCATCGCGCCCACGTTGAAGGCCAGCGTCATCCCATCGCCCGCACCGCGAGCCGCAGCGTCGATGACGTTCACGTCCGGGCTCTCGACCTCCACCTTCAGCGACGTGCGGGTGACCGGCTCCTCCTGCTCCGGGTACATGAGCTTGGCCACCACGAGGGCCGCCGGCGCCGACATCACACTCGCCGCCAGCAGGTGCCCGGCGATATCCGGGAAGTAGGCGACGAGCATCCCAACGTACGCGGCCATGACCCCGCCGGCCACCGTGGCGAAGCCGCCCGTCATGATGGCGTTCAGCTCCGACATGGTCATCCGCTCGATGAACGGCTTGATGAGGAGCGGCGCCTCCGTCTGACCCACGAAGATGTTGCCCGCCGCCGAAAGCGTCTCCGCGCCCGATGTGCGCATGGTGCGCATCATCACCCACGCCATCCCCTTCACCGCCGCCTGCATGATGCCCAGGTGGTAAAGGACCGTCATGAGCGACGAGAAGAAGATGATGGTCGGGAGCACGCTGAACGCGAACGACGCCCCCGTCTGCGCCACGTACTCCACCGCCCCCCCACCCGGCTCCGTCACCGGCACCGTGTCGGTCACCAGGTTCCCGAACAGGAACGCGGCCCCGTCATTCGTGAAGGCCAGCAGCGCCAGGATGACGTCGTTGAGGCCGGCGAATATGGCGGCGCCCACCGGCGTCTTCAGGATAAAGAGCGCGAACAGCAACTGGAGCCCCATCCCCCAGATCACCACGCGCCACTGGATGGTCTTCCGGTCCACGCTCATGAGCCACGCCAGCCCCAGCATGGCGATCATCCCGAAAATGGACAGGAGTCGCTGGTAGAACGGCACGTCCACGGCGGTGCGCGTCTCGCCGAGGACGATCTGGTCCGTGGTGCTCGGGACGTCGCCGGAGACTCCACCCACGCCCGTGGCCTGCGCGCTGTCCGTCGCCTCCTGGACCACCTCCGTCCCGGCCTCCGCCTCCTGGGCGCCCACGAGCCGCGACGTGGCACCGGCCAGCAGCAGCAGCGCCGCCGCCGACCAGAGGATCAGCAGTCCTCGTGATTTCCCGCCCTTGCCTCGCATGGCGCTCCGGGTCTCGTCCTGGCTCTCCGCCACCGTCTCTCGCTCGCCGGCAGAGAATACCCGGCGGCGGCCGGAGCCGTCAAACGGCGCCGGGGGCGGGTCGGACCGGTGCACGGACCGGTGCACGGGCCCGGCGCACCGGGCCGTGGACGGGAGGAATGCGTCTCGGGCGCTCCCGGGCCGCTTCTCTGCCATGGTGACAGATGGACCCCCCCGCATACGCCAAAGCGGCGCGAAAACCACCCCTTTCCCGTGGCATTAGGGTTGCACCCTGTGAGCGTCGGCATCGTGCGACAATCGCACAGGACGGAAACGCCAACGGCCGGGGCGACCCGGAGCGGCGATAGAGCGAACGAAGCGTGGAACGGAAGACAACGAGGAGATCGGAGCGAGCATGGCGAATAAAGTGATCGGGATCGACCTGGGGACCACGAACAGCGTGGTCAGCGTGATGGAGGGTGGCGATCCGGTCGTCATCCCGAACGCGGAGGGCGGCCGGACCACGCCGTCGGTGGTGGCGTTCACGAAGGACAACGAGCGGCTGGTGGGCCAGGTGGCGCGCCGGCAGGCCATCACGAACCCGCAGAACACCATCGCGTCCATCAAGCGGTTCATGGGCCGGCGCTGCAGCGAGGTAACGGAGGAGCGGAAGCTGGTCCCGTACGAGATCCGGTGCGACGACCAGGACCGGGTGGAGGTCCACGTGCCGAACGCGGCCCAGACGTTCAGCCCGCCGGAGATCAGCGCCATGGTGCTTCAGAAGATGAAGCAGACGGCGGAAGACTACCTGGGCCACGAGGTCACGCAGGCCGTGATCACCGTGCCGGCCTATTTCGACGACTCGCAGCGACAGGCCACGAAGGACGCGGGCAAGATCGCGGGGCTGGAAGTGCTCCGGATCATCAACGAGCCCACGGCCGCGTCGCTGGCCTACGGGCTGGACAAGAAGAACGACGAGATGATTGCCGTCTTCGACCTGGGCGGCGGCACGTACGACATCTCGATCCTGGAGCTCGGGGACGGCGTGTTCGAGGTGAAGGCCACGAACGGTGACACGCACCTGGGCGGTGACGACCTCGACCAGCGGGTCATCGACTGGCTGGTGGACGAGTTCAAGAAGGACCAGGGGATCGACCTGTCGAAGGACGCCATGGCCAAGCAGCGGCTGAAGGAGGCGGCGGAAAAGGCAAAGATGGAGCTGTCGACCACCATGTCGACGGACATCAACCTGCCGTTCATCACCGCCACGCAGGAGGGGCCGAAGCACCTGAACCTGAGCCTGACGCGGGCCAAGTTCGAGCAGCTGGTGGGCGACCTCATCGAGCGGACCAGGGAGCCGATGGAGAAGGCCCTCGAGGATGCCGGGCTGTCCGCCGATGACATCAAGGAGGTGATCCTGGTCGGCGGCTCGACCCGGATCCCGAAGGTCCAGGAGACCGTCAAGGAGTTCTTCGGCAAGGAGCCGAACAAGGGCGTCAACCCGGACGAGGTGGTGGCCGTGGGGGCCGCTATCCAGGGCGGCGTGCTGGCGGGCGACGTGAAGGACGTGCTGCTCCTCGACGTGACCCCGCTCTCGCTCGGGATCGAGACGCTCGGTGGCGTGATGACCACGCTCATCGAGCGGAACACCACGATCCCGACGAAGAAGCAGGAGACCTTCTCCACCGCGGAGGACAACCAGACCACGGTGGAGATCCACGTGCTCCAGGGCGAGCGACCCATGGCGGCGGACAACAAGACCATCGGCCGGTTCCAGCTGACGGGGATCCCGCCGGCGCCCCGGGGCGTGCCCCAGATCGAGGTCACGTTCGACATCGACGCGAACGGGATCCTGCACGTGGCGGCGAAGGACCAGGCCACGGGCAAGGAGCAGAAGATCCGGATCGAGGCGTCGAGCGGTCTCAGCGAGGATGAGATCGACGAGATGGTCCAGCAGGCCGAGTCTCACGCCGAGGAAGACAAGGAGCAGAAGGAGAAGGTCGAGGCCCGCAACCAGCTCGACAGCCTGATCTACCAGGTCGAGAAGGACGTCGAGGAGTGGGGCGAGAAGGTGCCCGACGAGACGCAGGCCCGAATCGACGCGGCTGTCGAGCGAGGCAAGAAGGCGCTGAAGGAGGACGACCTGGGCGAGCTCAACGCGGCCCGGGAAGAGCTGATGCAGGCGTTCAGCGCCGCGGGTCAGCAGATGTACCAGGCCGAGGAGGCCGCCGCGGGCGCCGACGCGGCCGGTGCAGGCTTCGAGGGCGGTCCGGGCGCCGGTGCCGGTGCCGGTCCCGAGCCCGGCGCCGAGCAGGCCGAGACGGAAGACGAGGACGTGGTCGAGGCCGACTACGAGATCGTCGATGAAGAGAAGTAGCCGGAACGGCAGCTGAGCGGCGCGGAGCCCCGCCGAACAGCACGCCCCGGGTGCGGCACGCCGCCCCGGGGCGTTGCTTTATCGGGCACGGTTGAACCCGCTGGGTCCGTGGGGGTACCTTTCGTTGGACCCTTCCCGGAGAGACCATGGGCAGAATCACGTATCGCATAGCCGGCCTGGTGGCTATCGGTGTCCTGTTGGCGGTCGTAACGGCTACCTGGCCGCCCGAACGCCGTGCCGAGACGACGAGACCGGCCGTCCGGCTCGCCACCGCGGCGACATCCAGCCTGTCGACCTCGTCGGCACCGGCATCGGCGGTTCAGACGCTGGCCCGGCGTCAGGGCACGGTGCCCGAGGCCCGTGCATTCAGTCGCGCGTTTGCGGACGTGGCCGAAGCCGTACTCCCGGCCGTGGTACGGATCCAGTCGGAGCAGTCCACGGCACGCGGCAGCCGGATGCAGGACATCTTCGACCAGCTCCCGGAAGGGCACCCGGCCCCCGAGTTCCCCACCATGGCCGGCGGCAGCGGCGTGCTGGTATCGAACGAGGGTCTCATCCTCACCAACAACCACGTCATCGCCGGTGCCCAGCGGATCACCGTGACGCTCTGGGACAAGCGTCGTTTCGAGGCCACGGTGGTGGGCACCGACCCCACCACGGACCTGGCACTGATCCGCATCGATGAGAGCGGGCTCCCGGCCGCCGACCTCGGAGATTCGGATAGCCTCCGGGTGGGCGAATGGGTTCTGGCCGTCGGCAATCCCGGATTCCGGGACGCGAATACGCTCGACTTCACGGTGACCGGCGGGATCGTCAGCGCGAAGGGGCGGCCGCTGGACGTGATTCGCGAGGAGCTCATGCGCGGCGGTGACCGGACCGCCGCCGTCTACGCCATCGAGGACTTCATCCAGACCGACGCAGCCATCAACCCGGGGAACAGCGGTGGCCCGCTCGTCGACCTCGACGGCACGGTGGTCGGCCTGAACACGGCCATAGCCAGTCTGACCGGGGCGAACCAGGGCTACGGCTTCGCTGTTCCAATCAACGTGGCCAAGCGGGTCATGGACGACCTCGTGGAGTACGGTCGGGTCCGCCGACCGCTCCTCGGGATCAGCATCCTGAACATCGCACCGGAGGACGCCCAGGCCTACGGCCTCGAGCGCATCGCCGGCGTGCTGGTGGAGGACTTCGCCGACGACTCTCCCGCCGAACGCGCCGGCATGCAGCGCCACGACGTGATCGTGGCCATCGATGGCACCCCCGTGGAGCGGATCGGCCAGTTCCAGCGGCTCGTAGCCGGCTACGAGCCCGGGGACTGGGTGGCCGTGGACGTGGTCCGCTTCGGGGACCGGGAACGGTTCCGGGTCGAGTTGACCGAGGCCAACCTGGGCGAGAACCGGGTGGTCCGCACCGCGGCACGCCGGAGCGCGTCGCCGCCGGGGTTGGGGCTCGAGCTGGTGAACCTTACGCCGTCGCTGGCCCGGGAGCGAGGGTTCCCGGAAGCCGGTGGCGCGCTCATCGCCGAGGTGGTGCCCGGAAGCGCCGCAAGCCGGCGCGGCGTGCCCAGGGGCGTGGTGATCCGGGAGATCAACCGCATACCCGTCAGCTCCGTCCGGGAGGCGGAGGAGATCCTCGACGCCCTGGGCACCGGCGCCGTGGCGTCCCTGCTCCTCGCCACCGACGCGGGCGGCACCCTGATCCGCAACGTGCGGGTACCCTAGCGCCCTACCGGACCGCCCCGCGAGACGGCGCCAGAACGCCGTTGATCGACTTTCCGGCGCCGGTTACATTCCCGGCCCTGTCCAAGCGAAAGTGGCGGAATTGGCAGACGCGCGAGACTTAGGATCTCGTGGGCTATGTCCCGTGGGGGTTCGAGTCCCCCCTTTCGCATCCCTCCACCGGTTGACCACCCCCTGCCACGGGGCTACCCTTTGACGTTAACCTTTCACACGCGGGAGGGCGGTGTGCGCCCTCGCGCTCGCGAGGCACAACAACAACATCAGACAATGACAGGGTCGGAGTGAAAGTCGATATCGAACAACCCCGCGACTGGTCCCGCCGGCTGACCATTACGGTCCCGGCCGACCGGGTCCAGAAGGAGCGGAATCAGATCGCATCCCAGTTCGCGAAGCAGGTCCGCATGCCCGGCTTCCGCAAGGGCAAGGTCCCATCGTCGGTGGTGGAGAAGCAGTACGGTCCCTCCATCGATCAGGAGACCATTGAGCGGGTCGTGAACTCGGCGTACCAGGAAGCGCTGCAGGAGCACAGCTTCGACCCGATCTCCCAGGCGTCGGTCGAGAATGTGGACTACGAGGCCGACGCGGACATGACCTTCGAGGTCGAGTTCGAGGTCCGCCCCGAGCTCCAGCTCGACCGCCTCGGCGGCTTCACGGTCACCGAACCCGCGGCCGACGTGGGCGAGGAGGACGTGGACCGGGTGATCGACCGGCTACGGGAGCAGAACGCCACGTGGACGTCCGTCGAGGGCGGCACGCCGGTGGAAGGCGACCGGGTCGAGGTCGAGATCACGCCGCTCCATCTGGACGAGGAGGAGCCGGAGCCACGGCAGTACGAGGTGGTCCTGGGCTCCGGCGAGATCCTGGACGACATCGACCAGTCGATTCGCACGCTGGAGCCGGGCCAGGAGGGTGAGTTCACTGTTCTCCTCGCTGAGGTGAGCAACACCCCCGCGACCGCGCTGGCCACCTGCCGCGAGGCGGTCGGCCGGCGGCTGGAGCTGCACGTCGCCGGTCGCTACGGCCCCTCCGCGGTGCTGGAGCTCAGTTGAACGGTCTGCGCACGGCAGGGGCGCGACGGGCCGGGGCGCGACGGGCCTTGCCCGAAAAATCGTTCTCGATCTCGAAGCTGCCCGCCGGAGGATGGTAGCCGTAGGCGCCCAGCCAGATCCGCTCGGCCGGCAGCTCTCCCTCGCCCCACTCCAGCTCGACCCGGATCTTGCGCGAGCGGGTGCGGAAATCGAGCCCGTCGATGTAGCCGTGATTCTGGAACTCGAACTCGGCGCAGCGCCCGTCGGGAGTCACGGAGATGCTGTCGCCGGCGTCGAGCCTCACGCCCTTCGTTACCCAGATCCTGTGGCTCTCGACGCAGACCTTGCCGCGGAAGACCTCGTCGGTGCCCTCGGTGGTGAACCGCAGGTGGTAGCCGCTGCGATTGTGCCAGAGAAAGGCGCCGGTCTCGCCGCCCCGCTCGAAGCCGGGCCGTCCGTCCAGCCCGGCGACCGGCACGGCCGCCACCAGCGCGGGAACCGCCAGCGCCGCGACGAGCGCCGCCATGATCAAGATCTTGGTCCTCATCTCGACCTCCTTGAGATTGACAACCGTCAGACAACGATTCTGGCTCGAACCGACGCGGCGCGCAAGCGAGCCGGCCGCCTCGGGGCTCATTCGATCACGGTCGGATCGAGCTCGGGCCACTCGTCCGCTCCGAGCAGCTCGGCCAGCGAGAAGCCGATCAGCGGCTGGGGCGGGACCGGCGTCTGGCCAGCGGCGACCCAGAAGCGCAGCGCGCCGGGATCGAGCACGACCGCGTACAGCGCTCCGTTGGTCGCCAGGCTGCCGTCGTTGTCGAAGACCGACTCGGGCACCTGCTCGTGGGTGTAGGGATTGATCCGGTCGCGCAGGATCTCGGCCGCGACGAGGGGATCGATCTGGCCGTGGCGCGTGTCCTCTCCGCCCGGCGAGAGGAGCTGCTCGAGACGCTCGTAGCGCAGCGTCGAGGAGGACGAGGGCGGGTCCGCGTCCGCGTCCTGTGTCTGGGC
>JAWODW010000069.1:0-22508 GCA_046483065.1 Longimicrobiales bacterium
TATAATGAGCGATAGGATTACTTGTGAAGTTATGGGTGGTTTTGTTGAAGATGATACATGTGTTTTCCGTAAGTTATACATTGATAACGCAGGTTTAGAATGTGAAAAACCCCCATTGATGGGTAAACTTACCACCCGTCATATGACTAATGATGAAAGCCTGTTGTCGTTAGGCATTAAACACAGAACAGGCCATGCAAACTATTCTTTATGTATTGTCCCTCTTGAAAATCTTAAAAATATAAAACAACGTCATCGTGATTTTATTACTCAACACGCTCAAGTTAGGGTAGACATGCGTTTACAAAAAAGGGAACAATGGGCGAATATGACCGATGAGGAAAAAGAACAACTCCTTGCCAAACAGATCCCGGGCGGCGAGGACGCGGAGCAGGAAGAGCACCGGATCCGCCTGAAGCTCCTCTCAGCGGAGCACCCGGAGCTGCCGGAGGAGGGCGACGCCTTCGCCGCTGAGCTCGGCGAGTTCACGTCCATGGACGACCTCCGGGCCCGGGTCCGGGACGACCTGAAGGCGGAAGCCGCGCGGGAGGCGGACCAGGAGGTCCGTCGCCAGCTGATCCAGCAGGTCCTGGACGCGAACCCCTTCGATCCGCCCCCGTCGCTGGTGGACCAGTACCTCGACAATCTGCTGGAGGCACCGGAAGATGCCGACCCGTCAGAAGTGGCGTCGGCGAAACAGCAGGCGCGGCCGGCGGCGGAGCACGCGGTACGCCGTATGCTGGTCATTGACCGTGTCGCGGAGCTGGAGAGTCTCCACGCCACGCAGGAGGATGTGGACGCGCGGGTGGCGGAGATCGCGGCAGAGAACGACATGGAAGAGGCGGAGGTCCGTCGGCAGCTGGCTCAGTCCGGCCGGCTGCAGGCACTGGCCTCGGACCTCATGGAGCGACGGGTCTTCGACTACCTGAAGTCCCTTTCGACGATCGAAAAGGAAGAAGAGTAGATATATGCCAGTATATCCGCCGTACGTCATCGAGCGGACCAGCCGGGGAGAGCGCAGCTACGACATCTTCAGCCGGCTGCTCATGGACCGGATCATCTTCCTGGGCACGCCCATCAACGATGATGTGGCGAATCTGGTCATCGCCCAGCTCCTGTTCCTCCAGGCCGACGACCCGGAGCGCGATATCTTCCTCTACATCAACACCCCCGGCGGCTCGGTCTACGCGGGGCTGGCGATCTACGACACGGTCCAGTACCTGACGGCGCCGGTGAACACCATGTGCATGGGGATGGCCGCGTCCATGGGGGCGCTGCTCCTCTCGGCGGGTAAGAAGGGCAAGCGGAGTGCGCTGCCCAACAGCCGGATCATGATCCATCAGCCGTCGGGCGGCAGTCGGGGCACAGCCGCCGACATCGAGATCCAGGCCCAGGAGATCATCTACGCCCGGGAGCGGCTGAACCTGATCCTGGCGGAGCACACGGGCCAGACGGTGGAGAAGATCGAAGAGGACGTGGACCGGGATCGGTTCATGAGCCCGGAGGAAGCGAAGGAGTACGGGCTGATCGACAACGTCGTGACCAGCCAGGAAGAGGTCGCGGCGGTGCCCGACGGAAACGGGCCCAGCGAGTAGAAGGCGTACGGGGAAACGGAGCGCAAAGGGACGCCATGGCGAGCGACAAACACCTACGCTGTTCGTTCTGCGGCAAGTCCAAGGATTCGGTGAAGAAATTCATCTCGGGTCCTTCGGTCTACATCTGCAACGAGTGCGTCTCGCTCTGCAACGAGATCCTGGCGGAGGAAGAGGAACGCGAGGCCACGGAGGCCATGCCCCGGATCCCCACGCCCATGGAGATCAAGGAGACCCTCGACCAGTACGTGATCGGCCAGGAGAACGCCAAGAAATCGCTCTCGGTGGCCGTCTACAACCACTACAAGCGAGTCAACCACCACGGCGTTCTCGACGACGTGGAGATCGAGAAGAGCAACATCATGCTGATGGGGCCCACGGGCGTCGGGAAAACGCTCCTGGCCCAGACACTGGCCCGGATCCTCCAGGTCCCCTTCACCATCGCTGACGCCACCACGCTGACCGAAGCGGGCTACGTAGGCGAGGACGTGGAGAATATCCTGGTCCGACTGCTCCAGGCCGCGGACTTCAACGTAGCTGAATGCGAGCGAGGCATCGTCTACGTCGACGAGCTCGACAAGATCGCCCGGAAATCGGAGAATCCGAGCATCACGCGCGACGTGAGCGGCGAGGGCGTGCAGCAGGCGCTGTTGAAGATCCTGGAGGGCACCGTCGCCTCCGTCCCTCCCCAGGGTGGCCGGAAGCATCCGCAGCAGGAGTACATCCAGATCGACACGAAGAACATCCTCTTCATCTGCGGCGGCGCGTTCGACGGGCTGGACAAGATTATCGAGGCCCGTACGGGGAAGCGGCAGATCGGGTTCGCGGCGAAAGGGGAGGCGTCGAAGCACGAAACCGAGGACCCGTTCCGCGACGTGGAGCCCGAAGACCTTCTCCGGTACGGGCTGATCCCGGAGCTCGTGGGCCGGCTGCCCGTGAACGTCACGCTCCAATCGCTCGAAGTGGATGACCTGGTCCAGATCCTCCAGGAGCCGAAGAACGCGCTGGTGAAGCAGTACCAGAAGATGTTCGAGCTCGAGGGGATCGGACTGACGTTCGACCCGGAGGCGCTCCAGGCCATCGCCCGGCGCGCGCTGAACCGGGGCACGGGCGCCCGTGGGCTCCGGGCAGTGCTCGAGGACCTGATGCGGGAGATCATGTTCGAGATCCCATCCCGGGACGATGTCCGCGAGGTAGTGGTCACACCCGAGTGCGTGACGGAGCAGATCCCACCGCTCCTGGTGCTGCGTCCCGAAGCAAAGAAGAAGGAAGCGTAGACGGCCGGCGTGAAGATCAAGGCGGTGGAGTTCGTCGGTGCGCTGGCCAAGCCCGGCGGGTCCGTGCCGGGCGGCCTGCCGGAAGTGGCGTTCTCCGGCCGCTCCAACGTGGGCAAGTCCAGCCTGATCAACCGGCTCCTGGGGCGGACCCGCACGCCCATTGCACGCGTCTCCAAGTCCCCGGGAAAGACCCGGGAGGTGAACTTCTTCCAGGTCGACGCCGTAGGATTCGAAAGCGGGGAGGACGTGGCGTTCTTCCTGGTGGACCTGCCGGGGTACGGCTACGCGAAGGTGCCCGACCAGGTCCGGGGCGCGTGGAAACCGCTCATCGAGAGCTACCTGCGCCGCTCACCGGCGCTGCAGGGCGTGGTCCAGCTGGTGGACGCGCGCCACGGGCTCACGCGCGACGACCATCAGATGCTGGCGTTCCTTGCCGACCTGGGGACCCCGGCGTTGGTGGTGCTGACGAAGGTCGACAAGCTGAAGCGCAGCGAACGCAAGAAGAAGTTCGACACCATCACGAGGGAGCTGGGGCTGGAGATGGAGCAGATCGTGCCGTTCTCCGCGGTCACGGGCGAGGGCCGTGACGAGCTGCTGCGAGCGCTGGAAGGGCTCCTCGAGGAGGCCACCGGGTGAGCCGCCAATGCATACGCCGGTGGGTCGGGTGACCCGGGCCGGGGGAGGCGTCCCCGGAAGAGGCCGCGGGAGGGGCCGGCTATGGACCGTGGCGCTGATGGCTGCGTGCACGCCGGTGACGTCCGCGGGGCCGGAGGGCCCGGCCCGCGCAGCGCCGGAGCCCGTTATGTCGGCGGACACCGCCGAGGACCTCCCACCCACGGGGTACGGCAGTCTCCGTCAGGACGAGTTCTCGGTGGAGATCCAGACCCGGACGCTCCACGTGAAGGTCACTCCTCTGGATGAAGGGATCATCCGTCTGGCGGCGCCCGACACGTACAACCGGCTGCAGGCACTGGTCCGAAGCCGGCGGTCGCAGGCGCTGGAGATGACCGAGAGGCCGGAAGCCGAGCTGTTCCTGGTCTCGTTCTTCAGCCGGGACCCGAACGTTGCGTACCGTCCGGAAGAGCTGCGGATCACGCACCGGGCCCGATCGCTGCAGCCGGTGGGGATCGTGCCCCTCACTACAGGGTGGGGACGCCAGCTGCTCCAGCCCCAGCGGACGCAGAGCGCCATTTACGTCTTCGAGCCGCCCTTCGACTATGAGCTGCCCATCACCATCCGCTACGGTATGCAGGAGAATGACGACTGGCATCGGGTGGTCCTGCCCCGTCTCGAGGAGGAGCGGGCCCGGGTCGAGTCCCGCGCGGGAACGCGGCCTACAGCGGGATCTCGTACTCCTTGATCTTCCGGTAGAGCGTGCGCTCGCCGATCTCCAGCATCTCGGCGGCCTCACGGCGGTTCCCGCCGACCTCCTTCAGCGCGGCCGTGATCGCCTCCTTCTCCAGCTCCTCGAGCGTCTTCCCCGGCTCGTAGACGACGATCCTCTCCTCGTCGAGCTCGTCACGCTCCTCGTCCTCCCCGACCGACTCCACGGGCGGGTGCACGTCCGGTGAGACATCACGGCCGCCCCCCGACTCGCGGGCGGCATAAGGCAGCGCCACCGGCGCCTGGCCGGCGGGGTGATGCCGGCAGTACTCCTCGAACCCCTGTTTGACTTCCTCCACGTCCATCCGGAGCTGGAGGAGCATCCGGAAGATGAACTCGAGGGCCGGGCTCGACTCCTCGTCGTCGCTCTGGGGCCGGCGGATCGGCGCCGGCACGTTCGGTGTGGTGATGACCCCGCCACCCTTGATGGAGGGCGGGATATCCGCCGGCGTGATGGCCCGGCCGGGCATCATGACCACGATCGACTCGATCAGGTTGCGCAGCTCACGGATATTGCCGGGCCAGTCGTGCTCGATGAGGATGGCCATGGCCTCGGGTGTGATCTCCACGGGCGCCAGGTCGTGCTCGTCGCTGGTGGTGCGCACGAACTCGTCCACCAGCAGCGGAATATCGTCCCGCCGGTTCCGGAGCGGCGGCAGATCGATGTGCAGGACGTTCAGCCGGTAATAAAGGTCGCGACGGAACTCGCCCAGCTCCACCTGTTGACGGAGGTTCCGGTTGGTGGCCACCACCACACGGACGTCCACCTTCAGCGGCACCTCGCCACCGACGCGCATGAACTCCCGCTGCTCCAGAACCCGGAGCAGCTTGGTCTGCGTGGCCATGGGCATCTCCCCGATCTCGTCGAGGAAGAGCGTGCCCTTGTGAGCCAGCTCGAAGAACCCCTTCCGCTGGGCCACGGCGCCGGTGAACGCACCCTTCTCGTGGCCGAAGAGCTCCGACTCCAGGAGCGTGTCCGACAGCGCCGCCACGTTGGCCGCGATAAACGGCTTGTGCCGCCGCTGCGAGAGCACGTGGATCCCCCGGGCCACCAGCTCTTTCCCCGTCCCGCTCTCACCCGTAATGAGCACGTTCGAGTTCACGGGCGCCATCTGGGTGATCCGCTCCAGGACCTCCAGCATGGCGTCGGTCTGGCCCACGATCCCCGTCATCTCACGGAGCCGGCGCCGCTCCATCAGACGCTTGCCGGCCAGCGCCACCTCCTCCGTGTCGATGGGCTTGATGAAGGTCTCCATCAACCCGAGGCGGCCCCGGAGCGACGGTGGCGCGTCTTCCTCTGTCTCCGCCAGCCCCATGACCGGGAGGCGGTCCATCTCGGCGGCCTCCTCCGCCAGCGCCCGGGCCCGTTTCCGATCGAGGCCCCCGGTGAGGATGAGGAGCACCGGGTCGTCCACATCGGCCAGATCTTCCGATGGGGTCAGGAGCTCGACCGCGATCTTCCGATCGGCGTACGCGTCCCGCAGCCGGACGGCAGCCTCCAGGTCGTTGGTCGTGATGACGACGCGCTCAGCCATGGTCGGGGTGGTTCTCCGTGTTCTGGCCCCGCAGCAGCTGGACGGCGTGCTCCAGGAGCCGGTCCAGCACCTCGAGTCCGTCGCGGACCCCCGACGTGCTGCCCGGCAGATTCACGATCAGGGTGGCCGTACGGATCCCGGCCTCACCCCGGGACAGCCAGGCCATCGGCGTAGACTTCGCCCCCTCCAGACGGAGCGCCTCGGCGATCCCCGGCGCCGGCCGATGGATCACGGCCCGGGTGGCTTCCGGAGTAATGTCGCGGCCGGTGAACCCCGTGCCTCCGGTGGTGAGGATAACATCCACCGCGCCGCCATCCGCGAGCGCCTCCAGCTCCTCCCGGATCCGGACCCGCTCGTCGGGGATCACCGCCCGCTCGACCACCACGTGACCCGTGCGCTCCGCCCACCTCCGGATCGTGTCACCGCTGGTATCGGCCCGATCGCCGCGATGGGCGGCGTCCGACACCGTCACGATGGCCAGCCGGATCGGCTCCATGGTCAGCGCTTCAGCGATCCGTCGGTGTAGAACGGGGGGCGCTGAATCACGGCGGGGATCCCCTTGTCGCGGATGACGACCTCGATCTCGGTCCCCGACTTCGAGGCCTCGGCGGGCACGTAGCCCATGCCGATCCCGTCGCCCGTGGAGTGGCTCAACACGCCACTGGTCACTTCACCGGCGGGTTCACCCTGCCAACGGATCTCGTAGCCGTGGCGCGGGAAGCCGCGTTCCTGGAGGACGAAGCCCACCAGCTTCTTCTCGACGCCCTCCTCCTTCTGCCGGGCCAGCACGTCGCTGCCCACGAACTCGCCCTTGCCGAGCTTGACCACCCAACCGAGGCCCGCCTCCAGCGGCGTGTGCTCCTCGTCCAGGTCGTTGCCGTAGAGGATGTATCCGACCTCGAGGCGGAGCGAGTCCCGGGCGCCGAGCCCTGCCGGCATCAGGCCATGGCCCTCGCCGGCCGACATGACAGCCCGCCACACGGCCACGGCGTCGCCGGCCGGCAGGTACAGCTCGAAGCCGTCCTCACCGGTGTACCCCGTCCGGCTGATCACGGCCTCCCGATCCGATACCCGACCCTCGGCGAAGCGGTAGAACCCGATGGCATCCAGGTCGGTGTCGGTGAGCGACGCCAGGATCGTCTGGGCCTTGGGCCCCTGCAGCGCCAGGAGCGCAATCTCCGGTGACCGGTCGGTAAACTCCACGTCGAAGTCCTCGGCCGCCTGCTCGAACCACGCCCTGTCCTTCTCCAGGTTGGCGGCGTTCACCACCACCATATAGTGGTCGTCGAAGCGGTACACCAGGCAGTCATCCAGGGCTCCGCCGTCGGGCTTGCACAGCACCGTGTACTGGGCCTGGCCCACGTCCAGCTTGGACGCGTCGTTGGTCAACAGGTGCTGGATCAGGTCCAACGCCTCCGGCCCCCGGACCTCGAACTCGCCCATGTGGCTCACGTCGAAGAGACCGGCGTCATTGCGCACCGCGTGGTGCTCCTTCACGATCCCCGCCGGGTACTGGACGGGCATGGAGTACCCCGCGAAGGGGACCATCCGCGCGTCGAGCGCTTCGTGCTCGTCGTTCAGTGGCGTCTGCTTCAGTGCTGTATCTGTCATGGCTATGCTCCCATCAGCTCCATCATGAGCGCTTTCTGAGCGTGGAGCCGGTTCTCGGCTTCGTCCCACACCCGCGACTGTCCGCCCTCGAACACCCCTTCACTGACCTCCTCGCCCCGGTGGGCCGGGAGGCAGTGGAGGAAGATCGACTCGGTACCGGCCAGCTCCATGATCGACTCGTCGACCTGGAAAGAGCGGAACGCCCGCATCCGGGACTCCTGCTCCTTCTCCTGCCCCATGGACGCCCATACGTCGGTGGTCACCACGTCGGCGCCCTCGGCGGCCTCCCGGGGATCGTGGGTCAGCATCACCGTGGCCGCGCTCCGGGCCCGCTCGAAGATCTCGTGGTCCGGCTCGTACCCCTCCGGCGTAGCAATCCGGACCTCGAGCCCGAACCGGTAGGCGGCGTTGAGCCACGAGTTGGCCATGTTGTTGCCGTCACCGATCCACGCCACCGACCGGCCGGCGAGATCCCGACCGAACGTCTCCTGAATGGTCATCACGTCGGCCATCACCTGGCAGGGGTGGACGAGATCCGTCAGGCCATTGATCACCGGGATCGTGCCGTAATGGGCCAGTTCGACCACGTCGTTCTGATCGAAGGTCCGGATCATGATCCCGTCCACGTATCGGGACAGGACCCGGGCCGTGTCCTTGATCGGCTCGCCCCGTCCGATCTGCAGGTCACGGGCCGACAGGAACAGGGCGTGTCCACCCAGCTGGTACATGCCGACCTCGAAGGAGACCCGGGTACGGGTCGAGCTCTTCTGGAAGATCATCCCCAGCGTCTTCCCCGCCAGGGGCCTCCCCTTCTCCTCTCCGGACTTCAGTCGATGGGCCAGGTCGAGCACGTCGTACAGCGCATCGGTCTCGAAGTCCGGGATCTCCAGGAAATGCCGTGTATCCGCCATCCGCTCCTCACGCGGTGAGTGCCATAATTGCAGGTGCGTGGTCAAGGTATCCGGGATGCATGGCTCGGTCCAGTGGAAACTGCAGATCTAAGATCTAAAAGCTGAGATCTGAGTCGGCCGGTTCGGCATCCGGGCGCCGCTTCGCTCCAGCCCCCCCGGCCGAGCCGGCTTCCGCTGCGCCTTGCGAGGCCGGAGGCCGAGCCGTCGGGCGGCGCAGCCGCCCCTGTTGCGAGCCCGCAGGGCGAGCCTGTTGCCGGCCACCGGCGGGCCTGTTGCGGCCGCAGGCCGCCTGTTGCGAGGCCGGAGGCCGAGCCCCCTACAGGATATACCGCCGCAGATCCTCGTCGTCGATGACCTTCCGGAGCCGCTCGCGGACCCTGGGCCCGTCGATGCTGACCTGGCGGTCGCCGGAGTCGGGCAGGTCGTAGAGGATGTCCTCGAGGAGCGTGGTCATGACGGTGTGGAGCCGGCGGGCGCCGATGTTCTCCATCCGCTCGTTGACCTCTGCGGCGATCCGCGCGATCTCGGCGATGGCCTCGTCGTTGAACGCGAGCTCCACGTCCTCGGAGGCCACCAGTGCCTGGTACTGGCGCACCAGCGCGTTCTTCGGCTCGGTCAGGATGCGGACGAAGTCCTTCTCCGTCAACGCCTTGAGCTCCACGCGGATCGGGAACCGGCCCTGGAGCTCCGGCACCATCTCGCTGGGCTTGGCCACGTGGAACGCGCCCGCGGCGATGAAGAGGATGTGGTCGGTCTCCACCATCCCGTATTTGGTCTGGACGTTGCTCCCCTCCACGATGGGCAGGAGGTCGCGCTGCACGCCCTCCCGGCTCACGTCGGGACCCGTCTTGCTCCGCTCGCCCACCACCTTGTCGACCTCGTCCAGGAAGACGATCCCCATGTCCTCGGTCCGGTCCAGCGCGTCGCTGATGACCTCGTCCATGTCCACCAGACGGTCGAGCTCGTCCTGGATCAGGATGCGACGGGCCTCGGCGATGCTCACCGTGCGCTCCTTCTTCTTCGATGGGAGCATGTCCTGGAGCATCTCGGTGAAGTTGAAGTCCATCCCGTCGAAGCCGCCGCCCATGGGCATCATCATGCCCTCGATGTTCGGCGACTGGGAGATCTCCACGTCCACCTGGCGGTCCTCCAGCTTGCCGTCCCGGAGCAGACCCCGGAGCTTCTCCCGGGTCCGCTTCCGCCGGTCACTCGCGGAGCCCTCCGCCTCGGAGCCCTCCGCTTCGGAGCCCTGTTCTTCAGCGGCGCCGGACGGCCCGACCACGAAGGCCCGCACGCTGGCGCCCTGCCCCTCCTGTCGGGGCTGGGGCTCCACCGGCGGCAGGAGCAGGTCCAGAAGCCGCTCCTCAACGGCCGCCTCGGCCTTCTCCTCCACCTCGGCCTCCCGCTCTTCGCGCACCAGGTTCACCGCCACGTCCACCAGGTCGCGGATGATGGATTCCACGTCCCGACCCACGTAGCCGACTTCGGTGAACTTCGAAGCCTCCACCTTCACGAACGGCGCGCCGGCCAGGCGGGCCAGGCGGCGGGCGATCTCGGTCTTCCCGACGCCCGTGGGCCCGATCATGATGATGTTGTTCGGCATGATCTCTTCCCGGAGATCATCCGGTGCCTGCCGGCGACGCCAGCGGTTCCGGAGCGCGATGGCCACGGCCTTCTTCGCCGCGTCCTGCCCCACGATATAGGTATCGAGCTCCGCCACGATCTGGCGGGGCGTCAGCTCGTCGAGGAACTCGGGCGGGTGGCCCTCCGTTGCGGCGTCGAGCGCCACGTCCCCGGCGGACCCGGTCTGCTCGGTCTCTTCGGTCTGCTCGGTCGGTGTGGTCGTGGTAGTCTCGGTCATTGGTCCTTCGAATCGTCCAGCTCGAGGACGGTGATGTGGCGGTTCGTATAGATGCAGATATCGGCGGCGATCTCGAGGGAGCGCCGGACGATGGCCGCCGCGTCCAGGTCGCCGTTCTCCTTCAGGGCCCGAGCGGCGGCCAGGGCGTACGAGCCGCCACTGCCCACGGCCACGATCTCGTCATCGGGCTCGATGACGTTCCCGTCGCCGCTCACCAGGAACAGGTGGTCGGCGTCGGCCACCGCTAGCAGCGCCTCCAGGCGCCGCAGGTAGCGGTCGGTCCGCCACTCCTTGGCCAGCTCCACCACCGCCCGGGGCAGGTTTCCCGGGTAGCGCTCCAGCTTCTCCTCGAACTTCTCGAAGAGGGTGAACGCGTCGGCCACGGAGCCGGCGAACCCGGCCATGATCTTCCCGTCCTTCAGGGTGCGCACCTTCCGGGCGCCCCCCTTCATGATGGTCTCGCCCATGGTGACCTGGCCGTCGCCGCCCAGCGCCACCTTCCCGTTGTGTCTCGTCGCGACGATGGTGGTCGCGTGCATCTCCGTTTTGCTCATGGTCTATGGTGTACACCGCCAGGCCCCAGGGTTTCCAGTGGCCGCCCGCCCCTCGCCACCCACCCCCCTTACGCCCGCGGGTGCGCGTCATCATACACGCGCTTCAGCCGCTCCTTGGAGGTGTGGGTGTAGATCCGGGTGGTGGAGAGGGATGCGTGCCCCAGGAGCTCCTTCACCGCCATGAGGTCCGCGCCGGCATCCAGGAGGTGGGTGGCGAAGGAGTGGCGCAGGGAGTGGACCGACAGCTCGCCCTCGTCGGCTACGGCGTCGAGGAACTCCTGCACGATCCCCTGGACCCGCCGGGTCGAGAGCCGTTTACCGTTCTCCGAGATGAAGACGGCCTCCCGGTCCGGCCCGCCGGAGCCCGCGATCGCCTTCCGGCGGCGGGGCTCGTAGCGCCGGAGCGCACGCACCGCCGCGTTCCCGAGGGGCACGATCCGCTCTTTCTGCCCCTTCCCCCGTACCTTGACCTGGTCGCCCACGAGGTCGATATCCGCCCAATCCAGCCCCTGGAGCTCGGAGACCCGCATGCCCGTGGCGTAGAACGTCTCCAGGATGGCCAGGTCACGGGCGCCGCGGAACCCGCCCTCGGAGGCCCGGTTCTCCGCCAGGACGAACATCCGGTCCACGTCGCTCCGGGTCAGCCACGCCGGCAGCTTCCGCTCCAGCTTCGGCGACCGGACGGTGCGGGCCGGATTCGCTTCGACCAGCTCCTCCCGATGGAGCCAGCGGTAGAAGGTGCGGATCGCCGACAGCTTCCGGCTGATGGTCCGGCGGGCCAGCCCGCGACGGTTGAGGTGGCCGAGATAGGAGCGTAGATCGAGACGGTCCACGTCGGCCCACTCCCAGTCGCCGTACTGGGTCCCGACCCAGTCCCGGAACTGGGTCAGGTCGCGCCGGTAGGCCGCCACCGTGTTCGGGCTGAGCTGCCGCCCTTCCTCGATGTAGCGCAGGTACTCCTGGAGGGGGTCCCGCCGTTGCCGCGCCTGGTTCATGAGCGCTCGCTCCTCATGAGGTGCCGAGAGGATCCACGCCGTGCTCGCCGCCACCGTAACCTGATGCGCCCGCGGCGATGACGCCATCCGTGGACGCTCTGCACCGACACCCGAACGGACCCGGCGTCGGGCCCGGCTGCGGGCCTACCCGGCTGCCGCGCCGGCCTCTGCCCCCACCGTCTCCGGCGACATCTCCGACCTGCATGCCAGGCACGTATAGAACTCACCCCGCTTCTTCGTGCTCTTCTTCAGCAGGAAGCTCGCATCGCCGCACGTGGGGCATTCGATGGGGACCGGCTCATCCCATACCGACCAGTCACACTCCGGGTACCGTACACATCCCCAGAACGGCTTCCCCTTCCGCGTCTGCTTCTTCGCCACCTCGCCCCGGCCGCACTTCGGGCACGTGAGGCCGGGCACCGTGAACGGCTTCGTGAACGTGCAGGCGGGGTGGCGGGCACACCCGATGAACGGGCCGTACCGACCCGTTCGCTTCAACAGCTTGCCGCCGCACTCGGGGCATTCCTCCCCCGTGTCCTCGGGCTCCGGCCGGTCCTCACCATCGAGGGAGCGCGTATACGTGCAGTCCGGGTAGGCGCCACAGCCCACGAAGCGGCCGTACTTGTTCCAGCGTACCACCAGTGCACTGCCGCAATCCGGGCACACCTCGGCCTGGAGCTCCATCAGCGACCGGATGATGTCCTCGCTGTCCGCCTCGCCCTTCTCGAGCTGCGCCTGGAACGGGCCGTAGAAGTCCTCGAGGACGGCCCGCCACTGCAGCTCCCCCTCTTCGATCCGGTCCAGCTCCTCCTCCATCCGGCTGGTGAAGCGCACGTCGAAGAGGTCGGGGAAGATCCGGATCAGGACCTTGACCACCGTCTCGCCCAGCGGTGTGGTGGTGAACCGTTTCCGGTCCATGCTGACGTACTTCCGGTCCCGGAGGGTGGAGATGATCTGGGCGTACGTGGACGGCCGCCCGATACCCTGTTTCTCCATCTCCTTCACGAGACTCGCCTCCGTGTAGCGCGAGGGCGGCTTTGTGAAGTGCCGGCCCGGCTCGAGCTCCTTCAGCTGCGCCGTCTCGTCGGCGTCCAGCGGCGGGAGCGGCTCCAGGTCATCCAGCGTGCGACGGTCCCCCTCCTCCCGTGCCTCCCGGTACAGGCGAGTGAACCCGTCGAACTTCATGACGGAGCCCGTGGCCCGGAAGAGGTACGTCCGGCCGCCACCGTCGAGCTCGAAGTCGAGGGTCGTGGTGTCGTGGATGGCGGGCCTCATCTGCCCGGCCATGAACCGGAGCCATATCAGCTCGTAGAGACGTCGGCCGTCCCGATCCAGGTATCGCTTCACGGCCTCCGGCGTACGGGTCGGGTCCGTGGGTCGGATCGCCTCATGGGCCCCCTGGGCGCCCTTCTGCTGCTTCCCGCTCCAGAGCCGCGGCCTCGCCGGCACGTACTTCTTCCCGAACCGCCGCTCCAGGTAGCTCCGGGCCACGCCGGCGGCCGTGCCGGAGATCCGGGTCGAGTCGGTACGCATGTAGGTGATGAGGCCGGCGGCTCCTTCGTCGGTCTCCACACCCTCGTAAAGGCGCTGGGCCACGCGCATGGTGGTCCGGGCGTTGAAGTTCAGCCGTTTCGACGCCTCCTGCTGGAGGGTGGAGGTGGTGAAGGGCGTCGGCGGGTTCTTCGCTCGCTCCCGTCGCTTGACCTTCGAGACGGTGAACGGCACCCCGTCGACGTCCTCCAGTACCGCCCGGGCCTCGCCCTCACTGCCGAGGGTGAACTTCTTCCCGTCGATCTGGTGGAGCTTGGCCTCGAAGTCATGGCCGCCGGCCCGCAGCCGTGCGGTGATGGACCAGTACTCCCGGGGCTCGAACGCCCGGATCTCGTCCTCCCGCTCGGCGATGAGTCGGAGCGCCACGGTCTGGACGCGGCCGGCGCTGAGCCCCCTTCGAATCGGCTTCCAGAGCAGCGGGCTGACCTGGTAGCCCACGAGCCGGTCCAGGATCCGCCGGGCCTGCTGCGCCTCCACCTTCCGCATGTCCAGGCGCTCGGGCTCCTCCAGCGCGCCGCGGACGGCGTCCGGGGTGATCTCGTTGAACCGGATCCGGCCGAACCGGCGGCCGGCGAGATCCTCGCGATAGCCGAGCTGCTCGGCCACGTGGTAGGCGATGGCCTCGCCCTCCCGATCGGGGTCGGTGGCCAGGAGCACGCGCTCCGCCTGCTTCGCGCGCCGGGTCAGCTCCCGCAGGATCTTGCCCTTGCCGCGGATGGTGACGTACGTGGGCTCGAACCCGGCCTCCACGTCCACACCCAGCTCCCGCTCCGGCAGGTCGCGGACGTGCCCCACCGACGCCCGCACGTCGTACGCGGGACCCAGGTACTTCCCGATGGTCCGGGCCTTGGCCGGCGACTCGACGATCACCAGCTGCTTCGGATCGCTCATCCTCCCCCTTCATGCAGCCGGAGCCGTCGAACGATCTCGTCCGCCACCTCTTCGGGCCGCTTCTCCTCCACGTCCACCGTCACTTCGGCGGCCGCGTACCCTTTCGTGCGACGCCGGAGCAGCTCCGTCATCCGCTCGACCCGCCCTTCCGGCGGGCCCAACAGCGGGCGGTCCGCTTCTTCCGCTTCGGCCCGCCGGACCGCCTCTTCGGCGCTCAGCCGGAGCCAGACGAGGACGGTCCCGTGGCCCAACGACTCCGCGCGTCCGGGCCCCGTGGCCCAACCGCCGCCGGGGGCCAGGACCACCTCCCGGCGGCCCGCCAGCGCTTCGGTGACCTGCGCCTCCAGCCGCCGGAACGCCGCTTCACCGTCCTCTCGGATGATGGCGCCCGGCGGCCGCCCGGCACGGTCGGCGATCGCGCGGTCGAAATCGACGAACTCCCACTCCAGCCGCTCCGCCAGGATCCGGCCCACGGTGCTCTTCCCCGCGGCCATGAAGCCCACGAGAACAATGCGGTCCGGGGCCGGGACAGCGCCATGGCTGGATGGGTCGGAGCTCACGTCACCCCGGACTCGTACGGGTCCTCGTCGCCGGCCTCGCCCAGCGCCCGACCGCGCCGGCCCAGCTCCGCCCGGTACCCGGCCACGTTCCGCAGCAGCTCGGCCATGGAGTCCCCGCCGAACTTCTCCAGCACCGCGTCGGCCAGCGTGATGGCCACCATCGCTTCGCCCACCACGCCGGCGGCCGCCAGCGCCGCCACGTCGCTCCGCTCACGGATGGCGTCCGCCCGCTCCTTGGTGCGCAGGTCCACGCTCCTGAGCGGCTTCATGAGGGTGGACAGCGGCTTCATGGCGACGCGGCACACCAGCGGCTCGCCGGTGGTGATCCCGCCCTCGAGGCCACCCGCGTTGTTCCGCAGCCGCCGGTACCCGCCCGTCCGGTCCAGGGCGTGGTCCGGGTCGTGCTCGATCTCGTCGTGGACGGCGGAGCCCCTGCGCCGCGCCGCCTCGAAGCCGAGCCCGATCTCCACGCCCTTCATGGCGTGGATCGACATCAGGGCCCCGGCCAGCCGGCCATCCAGCTTCCGGTCCCAGGAGACGTAGCTGCCCAGTCCCGCCACGAGCCCGGTGGCCACCACCTCGAACTCGCCGCCCAACGTGTCGCCATCTTCCTGGGCGGCGTCCACGGCGTCGATCATCCGTGCCTCCGCCTCCGGGTCCAGGGTGCGAAGCGGCGACGCGTCGGCCACGACGTTCACGTCCTCGGGCCACTCGTCGGGACGCCGGGCCTCTACATCGCCCAGCCGGACTACATGGCTCCCGATGGACACGCCCAGCTCCGCCAGCAGCCGCTTCGCCACGGCGCCGGCCGCCACCCGGGCCGCCGTCTCCCGGGCCGACGCCCGTTCGAGGATGTCCCGTGCGTCATCGCGCCCGTACTTGAGGACGCCCACGAGGTCGGCGTGCCCCGGTCGCGGGAGGTGTACCCGCCGCAGCTCCCGGTCACTCGCGTCGGGGTCCGGTGGCTCGGCGGCCATGGGGGTCCGCCAGTTGTCCCAGTCGTCGTTCCAGACGAGCATGGCGATGGGCGCGCCGAGGGTCTCACCCAGCCGCACCCCGGCCAGCAGCTCGACCCGGTCCTGCTCGATCTTCATCCGCCCGCCCCGGCCGTAGCCGCCCTGGCGCCGGCGGAGCTCCGGGTCGATGTCCCGGGCGGCCACCAGCTCCAACCCCGCAGGGACGCCCTCCACCACGGAGACCAGTCCCTTCCCGTGAGACTCGCCGGCTGTTCTGAACGTGAATCGCATCCGTGACTCCACTCCTGGTTCGCGCAATCGGTATGACGTGACCCCTCAAACGACGAGCCCCCGCGGGCGAGGGCTCACGATCATGACGGCGGCGGCGGGCGTCGTCAACGCCGGGGGGTGCCTCAGCTGCGCTGGAGGATCGCCTCGATCCCGAAGTTCTCGTCCAGGACCTCCGTCCGGATCCCTGCGCCGCCGTCCTCCTTCGCCGCGTACATGAGGGCCTCGGCCCGCTGGATCAGGTCGTCCACCGACTCCGGCGCTCCCACGCAGATCACCGCACCCAGCGTGAAGGTGAGCGCCAGCGACCGGTCGCCCATGGCGGCCACCAGCCGGTGCTGGATCTTCCGGAGGGCCACGTCAGCCGCCTCCTTCCCCGTCTCCGGGAAGAGCAGGGCGAACTCATCGCCGCCCATGCGCGAGACCGAGTCCATGCTCCGTATGTTCTCCCGGATGGTGACGGCCACCAGCCGCAGCGCCTGGTCGCCCGCCGTGTGCCCCCACTCCTCGTTCACCGCCCGGAACCCGTCCACGTCCATATACGCCAGCGTGAACGGCCGGTTGTAGCGCAGCGCCCGGCTCAGCTCGAGCTCCACCAGCGCCTGGAATGCACGGGCGTTCTGGACCCCGGTGAGATGGTCGGTGCCCGCCAGCGTGCGCACGGCAACGCGCTCGCGGCGCAGCGCCGCCAGCACCACGGCCACCACCAGGAATGTGGCCAGGTGGATCGTCGCGTTCCAGCCGGCGGTGGCGAGCGACCCGGTCCCGACGGACACGTTCACGGCCAGCCACGCCGCCGCCGCGGCCAGCGCCCAGAGCGCGCCGCTCCATGGACCCGACCGCCACGCCGCCAGCGCGACGGGGATCAGGTAGAAGAAGGAGACCCCGAACGTGCTCCCGGTGACCCAGTCGAGGGCGGCCACGGCGGCGAGGGTCACGGCCGCGGCCACCGGGATGCCCCCGTCGGGCCAGGCGTCGAGGGCCCGGACCCAGTGCCAGTCCTTGCGCCGGGTCCGTGGATGCAGCGAGCGGAGTGAGGCCGGGGCCTCGCTCCGCTCACGGTTCCGGTCACGCGCTCCCGCCACCGGCCCTCCTACGGGGTGGCGTAGGGCTCGAGATCCCTCCGCCTCACGTTCACGATCACCACACCGCCGGCGCTGGTGATCCCGTACAGCTTCACCACCACGCAGTCCAGGTCCGTGGGGCAGGTCAGACCCACGTTGTCCGTCGCCAGCGGTGGTCCTGCCCGGAGCGGCCCGACGATGTTGTCCCGGATCACCAGGTTGGTGATCTGGTTGAAGTGGAACGTGTTCACCACATCGATGGAGTGCTCCGATGTACCGGTGAACGCCGCACCGTGGCCATCACCGCTCACGTGCTGCCCATCGTCGACCTCATCGTGCTCCGGGTGGAAGGCGGCACCTGCACCCCCCAGCTGTTCCTGGGCGTAATGGCCCTGGAGCCGGAGGTCGGGGGTGAAGAAGTACGTCGCCTCGTTGCCCCGGGCCACGCCCAGCGACCCGTTCCGGTTCAACCCCACGCCGAGGACCACCTCGGCGGCGTTGTTGACCAGGTCCGTCATCTGGATGGCGTCCGAGTACGTGGCCCGCTCGTCCGCGTGCCAGAGCATGATCCGCCCCACCGGTGACGTGGCGCCCTCCCCGAGTGCGATCCTGCCCCGGTCGCCCGACGCGGAGACGAACGTGGTGTCGCCCCAGCTCAGCGCCTCGAAGTCCCAGGTGCCCCGCATGAGGAACGGATAGAACATGGGCGCCTGGTTCGGGATGCCCCGGTTGTCCATGATCGTGTCGATCTGGAAGACCAGACTGTCCAGTGCGTCCTCGATCTGCGGCAGGTACGGGTCGTTGTAGATCACCTGGTCCGGGTAGCCCGGCTTGTGCATGAACACCCGCACCTGGTCTGCACCGCCCGCCAGCGCCCGCACATCAATGCTGTCCACGTTCGCCAGGACCAGGCTGGTCTCCTGGTCCGGGTCCACCATGGCGTCGGTGAGCATGAACCGGACCTCCGGCTGGTCCGTGTTGGACAGCGGGTCCGGGTCGGCGTGGATGAAGCGCACGGTGGTGATGTCCGTCGCAGCCGTTGCCCGGGTCGAGTAGACCATGCGCAGGAGCGAGTCCTGTGCCAGGAACTGGGGCCGGTCGGCCAGGTAGATCCATTCCACCGTGTACTGGATATTGCCGGAATCGTCCGTGTTCTCTTCGATCTGGAAGAGGACGGCGTTGGGCGTGCGCAGCCGGATCACGTCCACCTCCTGGACGTTGGCCGCGTTGGCATCCATGTGCACCAGCGAGACGTTGGTCCCGCCGGAGTTGGCCACCAGCAGCGTCGGGAGGGTGTCACCGGCCGTCACAGTGATGCCCCCGAACCCGAGCTCGCTGTTGGACACCACGCGCTCGCCCAGGAACAGGCCGAGGGGCTCCGACCCCACCTGCACCGGGGCCTGGAACGCGTTGTCCCGCGGGTCCACATCGAGCTGCAGGAACTCCACCAGGTTGTCCGTCACGTTGGACAGGAACAGGCGGTCATCCACGGTGTCGATGGCCAGATCGCCGATGACCGCTTCCGTGTTGTCGAGCAGCACGGTCACACCCCGGACCGCCTCCACCCTGAGCGGGAGCCCCGAGTGGTCCGCGACCTCGTAGAACGCCGTCGGGTCGTAGGCGCCGGCCGGCGAGCAGGACCGCTGCTCCTCGGCCCCGACGGAACACGCGAACTGATCTTCCGCGTCCGCGGCGAAGCCGTGGATGCGCAGGTCGATGTTCTCCGGCAGGATGCTGTCCAGCACGGCCGGGTCGGTGATGCCGAACAGGCCGTACAGCGAATCCACCGGGACCTGGAAAGTCAGCTTCTCCAGGTCGTTGGACCCACCCAGTCCGGTGAGCTCCTCCGTGACCGTATCCGACTGCGTGCCCCGGTTGGCCACCATCGTGAGTCCGATGCGCTCCACACCGGAGTTCCCGTCGAAGGCCGACACGGTCACGCGGATCTCGTCCAGCAGCTCCATGCGGGGCGCCGACGCCTGGGGCACGAATCGCTCGGCGGTGACCGAAACCAACGGCGGCACCGTGTCTGTCGGTGGCGCCGCCAGCACCGAGACCTCCGCCAGACGGCTCTGGCCCTGGACCTCGGCGGTGTTCCACGCCACGGCCTGGAGCGTCACCACTCCCTCGGCTCCCGGCATGGTCACATTCTGAACCGCCACGAACGGCGTATCGGTCCGCGGCGGGAGCGCCAGCGTGTACGTTCCGTTCATCGCGCCGCCGAGAATCAGCTGGGCGCTGTCCACGCCCGTCCCGTCATCCACGGCCACCTGGACGTTGAAATCGCTGCCGACACCCACAGTGAACCCTTCGGGCGGATACGCGATCTCCACGGCCGGGCCACCCACGTACATGAATTTAGTGGTGTCGGAGACGTTCCCCAGCGCATCTTCCGCCACTACGAAGATCTCGACCGGCTCGGTGGTCTCGTTGTCGGTAGGCAGAATGTACGGATCCACGGTATAGACCTGTGGCAGCGTGTCCGCCTCCGTGGGCCGCGGGAACGTGATGGTCTTCTGGGCGAACCGTTCCACCACGCTGTCGGTCCCCATGGAGGGGTCGCCGCGCTTCGAAAGGCCGATCATGGTCACGCTGCTGATCCCGGCCGGGTCCTCGATCGTGGCGATCACCTGCAGCGAGTCGCCAAGGGGGATCGTCGAGTCCGGGACCGTGCTGAGAGCCACGAAGATGGGGCCCGCGCGGTCGCCGATCTCGATGGACGCCTCGTCACCCGTGCCGGACAGAGCGTTGATGTCCACCGCGGAGGGCGTGAACGTGAGCGTCCCGATCTGCACGTCGGGCGCCACCAGCTGCCACGTCTCCGAATAGCTCGTGGGCGAACCGGACACCGTCTCTACCAGTGTGGTGTCGTAGTCGAGCCCGTCGGTCACCTCGACCGAGACCTCGGCCAGCCCGCGGGCGTCTGCCGCGTTCACCGCGATCTGGATCACGTCGCCGCTCCCGACCTGGGAGGGGCTCGGGGACGCCGATACCGTCGGCGGCGTCCCGTCCTCCACCGTGACCGTGGCCGTTACGGACTCGCTCGTGTCATCCGCCACGTCGATGACCCAGGCCTCCGCCGTCAGTGTGGGATCCTCCGTACCACCCGGCACCACCATGGTCATCGTGCCTTCAATGGAGGTCCCGGGTTCGTCCACGGAGAAGGTGGTGTCCCGGCTCAGCGCCCCGGTCAGCAGGACCCGGATGCGCTCGATGTTTCGGTTCCCGCTAGCGCTTATGGCATAGACGAGCGTGTCGCCTTCCGCCACGGTTGTGGGGTCCGGCGTGAGCTCGGTGATCTCGGGCGGCTCCTGGGTGGTCCCGAAGAAGTTCGGGTCGTCACAGGCGCCTGCGAGGGCCGTGACGGCCACCAGGAACAGCGTGCCCGTAAGTACGCGGTATGACGTGGCGTGTCTATGCATGGGTACCTGTCTCCCCCTGTTTCTACTTCCTCAGAATCCGCCCGACCGATCGATATGCGGCGTGACCATGATCAACAGGTCGCGCTTGATCTCTTCCGTATACGTGGTCCGGAACAGAGCTCCCACCAGGGGGAGATTCGCCAGGATCGGGATGCCCTTTTCCGTGGTCCGCAGGTCCGTGGTGGTGAGCCCGCTGATGACGGCCGTCTCGCCATCGTTCAGCAGGATCTCGGTGTCCGTCTCCGAGGTCCCGAAGGTATAGCCGGCGTCGGGGGAGAACGACTGGATCTCGGAGCGCTCGGCGTGGAGCTGCACCAGCACCTGGTCGGTGCCCACCACGTGGGGCGTCAGCTCCAGGATCACGCCCGTCTCCTCCGTGCTGACCTGGGCCTGCGGCCCCTGTTCGCTGGCCGCGCCCTGGTCGACCACGCGGATCGGGGTCCGAGCACCCACGTGGACCCGGGCCGTCCTGTGGTCCAGCACGGTGACTACCGGGTCCGCCTGGAGCTCGGAGAGCTCGAGGCGCTCCACAGCGTCGAGCCATGTCACCAGGGAGTGCCGGCCCAGGAGCAGCGTGGAGATGACCTCGAACGTGGGATCCGCGATGTCGCGGATGGCGTTCCCCACGGCCGCCACGGTGGAGCCCGTGAGCGAGACCTGCTGCGACGGGGCTTCCACCTGCTCGCTCGGCTGGAAGATCCGGTCGCCGTTGGTATCCTCCCAGCCCGGCGTCAGCCGGTTGATCATGGTCCCGTACGAGTCCTTGAACTCGTAGTGGATCCCGAGCCCTTCGAAGTCGCTGCGCCGCACGGACAGGATCCGGGCCTTGATGGTGACCTGCGGGGTACGCCGGTCCAGCGACGGGATCAGGTTCCCGAGCCGCTCGACCACGGAAGCGCGGGCGGATATGATCAGCGAGTTGGTGGCGCGGTTCACGGCCACGCTCCCCTGCGACTGCTGCTGGTCCTGCTGCGGACCGTCACTCACCACCCCCTGAGCCAGGAGCTGCCGGACCTGGGGCGCCACCGAGTCGGCGGAGACGTACTGGAGCTGGAACGCTTCCGTGACCGTCTCCTCCTGCGACTCCAACTGGCGCTGGTTCTGGAGCGACGTGACCATGATGATACCGCTCGGCATCTCCCGGGCCATGAGACCCTGACCCTCCAGGATCGCCCGCATGGCCTCGTCCCACGGCTGGTCGCGGATCGCCGCCGTGATGTTCTGCTGTGCCACACCCTGGCCCGGGACGATGCTGCGGCCCGAGAAGTCGGCGAACGTGTTGAGCACGTCCACGATCGGCAGCTCCCGGAACTCTACTGTGATCCGCGGCTGCTGCGGCTCCGGCGCCTCCTGGATCTGCGGCCGGGAGACCGGGATCCGGGCTGCGGCCCGATCGGGCTGAGCTGTCTCGGCACGGACCCGCTCGGCCGCCGGGTCCCGATCCTGCCGGGCTTCCTGCCCCTCGCGATCCGGCTCACCCTGACGCTCGTCCGTCACGTCGGGGGGCGCACCGGCACCGGAGCTCCACGCCTGGAAGGACCCCGACGGATTCGGGAAGGAGATCCGGATCACCCCGTCCGACTGGTCGATCTCGTAGTCCACGGACTCGGCCAGGTCCACCACCACCCGGACGATCCCCTGTTGATACTGGCTGGAGCGCAGCGCCAGCACACCACCCCGGTTGATATCCAGGAACCGCCGCTGCGGCAGCTGGAACTCCGAGCTGGAGATATCCACCACGATACGTGGCGGGCTGCTGAGCATCTGGTGCTCGAACGTGACCGCGGCGTCCGTCTCGATAAGAACATGGGTCCGGTCGCCGGCCGAGACGACACTCAATCCCTGCACAGCCGCCAACGCAGCCAGCAGCACAGCGCGCAGTGCCATGATCGAAATCATCGCTCGGCTCCTCCCCTCTGGGGCATTTCCAGACCCTCACTGATCGGCTGGAAGATGAGGCTTTCGAAATAATCAATAAGATTGATGATATGGGAGGAATGCTCTCAGCCATCGAGAAGAACTTCCCTCAACAGGAGATCGCAGACGCGGCCTACCGC
>JAWODW010000013.1:0-7420 GCA_046483065.1 Longimicrobiales bacterium
ACGCTGGTGGGCACGTCCACGAACCTGGTGGTCTCAGGGCTGCTGGAGGCGTCGGGCCGTGCGCCGCTGGGGATGTTCGAGCTGACGCCCATCGGGCTGCCGGTGGCGCTGGTCGGTCTGGTGATGATCGTGGTCCTCGCCCCGGTCCTGCTCCCGGACCGGCGGGGCCCGATCCAGCAGGATGTGGCGGAGCTGCGGGAGTTCGTGGTGAACATGGACGTGGTGCCGGGCGGCGCCCTCGACGGCCGGACGGTGGAGGACGCCGGGCTCCGGGCGCTCACGGGCCTCTTCCTGGTGGAGGTGAGAAGGGACGACGACGTCATCACCCCCGTGGGCCGGCGCACCACCCTCCACGGCGGCGACCGGCTCATGCTGGTGGGCCGGGCGGACGACGTGGTGGAGCTCCAGAAGATCCGGGGGCTGGCCTCCGCCGAGCGTGACCAGCTCGACTTCTTCGACGACCCGGACCACACCTTCTTCGAGGTGGTCCTCGGCGAGTCGTCGCCGCTGGTGGGACGTACGCTGAAGGAGGCCGGGTTCCGGGGGCGATACCAGGCCGCCGTCGTGGCCATCCACCGCTCGGGGCACCGGGTGGCCGACAAGCTCGGGCGGGTGCCGCTGAAGGTGGGCGACACGCTGATCCTGCTGGCCGACAGCCGGTTCGCGCTGCGGTGGAAGGACCGCCACGACTTCCTCCTGGTCTCCCGGCTGGGCGGCGCCGCGCCGGCCATGACGAAGAAGGCGCCGCTGGTGGCCCTCGTGGCCGTGGCCATCATCGCGGCGGCCGCCGGCGGCGTCACGTCCATCCTGAACGCCTCGCTCGTGGGCGTGATCGCCCTCATGGCGCTCCGGGTCCTCACCCCGGCGGAGGCCCGGGGCGCCATCGACTTCGAGGTCATCATCGTCATCGCCGCGGCGTTCGGGCTCGCCGCCGCCATCCAGGCCTCGGGGCTCGCCGACCGGATCGCCGGGCTCCTCATCGGCGGCCTCGGCGGCCTCGGGCCCACCGTCGCGCTCCTCGGGATCCTGCTGACCACCGTGGTCCTCACCGAGCTCATCACCAACAACGCCGCCGCGGCGCTCCTCTTCCCCATCGCCCTGGCCACCGCCGAGGGCGTGGGCGCCGACCCGCGACTGTTCGCCATCGCCCTGGCCATCGTGGCGTCGGCGTCGTTCCTCACGCCCATCGGCTACCAGACCAACACCATGGTCTACGGCCCCGGCGGCTACCGGTTCACCGACTACGCCCGCCTGGGCGCGCCGCTGACCCTGACCGTGGTCACGGCCGTCACGATCCTGGTTTCCGGCGCGCTCTGACGGCGTCGCGCGGGGTTCGCGCGGAAGCCGCGGAAGGAACCCGCCGGAAACGCGGAACGTTCGCGGGCTCATTCTCTCACGGCGGCACGGCGGAACACGGCGGCACAGCGAACAGCGGGGGTCGGTCCCCGGTGGATCGGGCTCGCCGGCGAGGACCCACCTCGCCGGTACGTCGGACGCCACCGGATCACAACCCCGAACAGCGAACGTGGAGCTCACCCCGAAGGTGAATCCCGCCTCGACGCCCGCGTCACCCGGCCCGCCGCGGCGCCGCGCTCCGCCGCGCTCGTTGCGAGAAAACGAGTGCGCAACACCGCCGGCCGCAGTTCGCCGTGTATCGCCCTGCCCGCCGTGGCGCCGTGAAAGATGGGGATCCGCCACCACGGTTGTGGCCCGGGCATGCTTCCGCGTTGCTTCCGCATGCCTTGCCACAATCCCGTGCTTTCCCTACGATCCGGCCGCCCATTCTGCGGAATCCGCCGGGAACGCCGGGCTGGACGATCGTGACGCATTCGACTCTGACGCCTTCGACGAGCTGGACACTTTGACGTATTCCACCGAGACAGACCTGGCCGTGCGCCTGGCCCGCGAGGCCGCCGACGCCGCGCTGGCGTGGTACGGCACCGCCACCGCCGAGATCAAGGACGGCGGCTCGCCCGTCACCGAGGCCGACCACGCGGCGAACCGGGTCATCGTGGCCGGGATCGCCGCGGCGTTCCCCGGCGACGCCATCCTCTCCGAGGAGTCCACCGATGACCGGTCGCGCATGGACGCCCGCCGCGTCTGGATCGTGGACCCGCTGGACGGGACGAAGGAGTTCCTGGCGGAGAACGGCGAGTTCTCCATCATGATCGGGCTGGTGGTGGACGGCGAGCCGGTGCTGGGCGTGGTCTACAAGCCCGACGGCGACGTCCTCTACCGTGCCACGGCCGGCGACGGCGCCTTCGCCGAGGACGCCGGCGCGACCCGGCCGCTGGAGCCCGCCGAGGCCGACATGGCGTCGCTCCGGATGGTCGGCTCCCGGTCGCACGGCGACCCGCTCATCGACCGCATGCGCGACGCGCTGGGCGTGACCGACGTGCGGCCCAGCGGGAGCGTGGGGCTGAAGTGCGCGCTGATCGCCGAGGGGGAGCGCGATGTGTACGTGCACCCCGTCCCCTACCTCAAGGAGTGGGACACGTGCGCGCCCGAGGTGATCCTGCGGGAGGCCGGTGGAACGGTGACCGACTGCGTGGGTAACCGACTGCGGTACAACAAGGACGACACCCGGCAGCCCCACGGGATCCTGGCAGTGGCGCCGGGGGTGCACGCGCGGGTGCTGGATGTCATCGAGCCGATCTATCGGAAGGCCAACGAGTAATGCCGAAGTCGAAGAACATTTACTGGGAAAAAGGGGAGATCACCCGGGGGGACCGGGAGCGGTTCCACGGTCACAAGGGTGCGATCCTCTGGTTCACGGGGCTGAGCGGGTCCGGGAAGAGCACGCTGGCACGGGCGGTGGAGGAGAAGCTGTTCGAGAACGGGTGCCACACATACGTGCTGGACGGAGACAACGTGCGCCACGGCCTGAACGGTGACCTGGGGTTCAGCCCCGAGGACCGGACCGAGAACATCCGTCGCATCGGCCAGGTCGCCAAGCTGTTCGTGGACGCCGGCTCCATCGTCCTCACCGCGTTCATCAGCCCGTACCGCGAGGACCGGGACGCCAACCGGGCCATCATGAACGACGGCGAGTTCGTCGAGGTCTTCGTCGACGCCCCCCTGGAGACGTGCGAGGAGCGCGACCCCAAGGGGCTGTACGAGAAGGCACGGTCCGGCGAGATCGCCAACTTCACCGGCATTGACGCCCCCTACGAGGAGCCCCTCCACCCCGAGGTGGTGGTCAAGACCGGCGAGCAGACCATCGAGGAGAGCGTGGAGCAGATTCTCGACTGGCTCGCCGCCAACGGGTACCTCGCCCGGCTGAACGACACGAAAGCCAAAGCCGAAGCGCGCCGCTGACACGGTGAGAGCTGAGGTTTGAGATCTGGGACCTCAGGGGTCCGGGAGATGCTCAGCCGCGGCGAGAAGCCGCCGCCGGAGTTCAGCCGCCCGGAAGTGGCGGAGGTGCTGATGAAGGCGTACCAGGGCTGAAGACGGGGGCTTGGCGAGGAAAGGCCCAGCGTCCCCGCGTCTCCGCGGTTCACTGCCCGTTTGCCCGACCCAATACCTCGCCGCGGGGGTTGACGCGGGGCGCGCCGCCACGTATTAGTAGTGGCCGTCGGAACAAAAGACGCGCCTACCCGTCGTTTCGGCCCCTGAGTTCCGGGCCACAGTCATCACCACCGAGCAGCAGCCGACGTTTCTTCCCGAAATCGTTTGTAACTCCCCGGAGGACCGCATGCACAAACCGCTCATCATCATCGCCGACCCGGACGCCGATCGGTCGGAGAGCATCGCCGCCACGTTCAACGGCAGCTACGCGTGCATCCGCGTCAAGGACGCGAACGAGGCGCTGGCCGAGGCCAAGGACCGCCGGCCCGCCGCCGTGGTCCTCGACTTCCCCTTCCCCGTATCGGAAGGCCGCTGCCTCTCCGTGGCGCTCCGCGAGGACGCGGACACCGCCGGGATCCCCATCGTGGCCTACAGCGGCTGGAACTTCACGAAGACCCGGGCCAAGGCGGAGAAGCTGGGCTGCAGCACCTTCATCGCCCACGAAGACGGCCCCGAGGCCGTGGTGGAGGCCGTGAACGAGCTGGTGAGAGGGCACCACCACGCGGTGGCCTGACCTACGCAGCCTCCCGCAGGCCGGGACGGTGATTCCACCGTGATCCGGCTCTCCATTTTCTCACGGCGGCACGGCGAACACAACGAGCACGGCGGAAGACGGGTGGGTAGTACCTTTTCTCGCAACGCCGCAGCGAGCGCGACGGCGCGGCGGGAGGCCTCCGGGGTGGGTTCCATACCTCGCGGCCGCAGCACCCTGATTCTGATGGTTGATCCGGCAAGGCTGTCTCACCGGTAGGCTTCCGACTCGCCGGCCTGTCGGCCCCACCCCGAAGAAATCGCTGTCCCGCTGCGGCGCCGCGTATCGCCGCGTCGCTGCGAGAAATGGGATCTGCCGGGAAGCCGGCGGCCCACCGCTACCGTAGAAACGCCCGGATCCTACCCTAAAAATCCCGCCGTGCCTCGCCGTGCCTCGCCGTGCCTCCCCGTGCCGTCGTGTTCCAATGGGACCCGCCACGACGCCGGGACCGCGCCGCTCAGGCCTCGATGTCCGCGTCGGCGAAGTGCTCCCTTCGCTCCACCCCGAGCACGCCCTTCACGCTCCGGATGGCCTTCACCACCTTCTTGAGGTGGCCCAGGTTCTCCACCTCCACCACGAAGGAGCCGTTCATCCCGCCCTCCACGCCGTGGACCTCGGCGGAGGAGATGTTGGTGCCGGTGTCGGTGACGGCGGAGGCGATCTCGGAGAGGAGGCCGCGGCGGTCGTCGCCCTCCACCAGGAGGCGGACGAAGAAGCGGTCGCCGGCCTCGGCCTTCCACTCGATCTCGACGCGGCGCTCGGGGTGCTCGGCGAGCTGGAGCACGTTGGGGCAGTCCTTGCGGTGGATGGAGATGCCGCGGCCGCGGGTGATGTAGCCGATGACGTCGTCGCCGGGCACGGGCTGGCAGCACTGTGAGTAGCGGACCATGAGGTTCTCGAGCCCCTGGATCCGCACGGCCTTGCTGGAGCCCCGTACCTTCTGGACCAGGCGCTCGAAGGCGTTCGGCTGCTTGTCGGGGACGGAGGTGTCCCGCTCGGGGTAGAGCTCCTTCAGGATGGCGCTGATGCCCAGGTCGCCGCGGCCGAGGGCGGCCAGGACGTGGTCGAAGCTGGGGACGCCGAGGCCGTCGGCGGCGCGCTCCATGGCGTCGTCGTCGGGCTTCGATGTCTTCCGCTTCTTCAGCTCACGGTCGAGGATCTCGCGGCCGAGCTTGAGGGAGCTGTCGAACTCCTCCTGCCGGATCCACTGGCGGATCTTCTGCCGGGCCCGGGCGGTCTTCACGAACCCGAGCCAGTCCCGGGACGGGCGCTGGCGGTCGTCGGTGATGACCTCCACGGTGTCCCCGTTGGTGAGCTCGCGGCTCAGCGGCGCGATGCGGCCGTTCACCCGTGCGCCGGAGCAGTGGAGCCCCACCTCGGTGTGGACGGCGAAGGCGAAGTCGATGGGGCTGGCGCCCTTGGGCAGCTGCTTCACGTCGCCCTGTGGCGTGAAGACGAAGATCTCGTCCTGGAAGAGGTCGATGCGGAGGAACTCCATGAACTCCTCCGGCTCCCGGGTCTCCTGCTGCCACTCCAGCACCTGCCGGAACCAGGTCAGCGTCTCGTCCACCTCGTCCAGGTCCTCGCCGCGCACGGGCTCCGAGCCGTCCTCCTTGTACTTCCAGTGGGCCGCGATCCCGTACTCGGCCGTGCGGTGCATCTCGCCCGTCCGGATCTGGATCTCGTAGAGCCGGCCGCCGGGGCCGAAAATGGTGGTATGGAGCGACCGGTACATGTTGGACTTGGGCGTGGCCACGTAGTCGTGGAACCGCTCCTGGAGCGGCGTCCACTGGTTGTGGATGATGCCCAGGGCGTGGTAGCAGTTGGCCACACTGTCGGTGATGACCCGGATGGCCATGAGGTCGTAGATCTCCTCGTACGGCTTGTCGCGGTGCACCATCTTCCGGTGGATCGACCAGAGGTGCTTCGGCCGGCCGTAGACCTCGCACGGGATCCCCGCCTTCCGGAGCTCCTCCTCCAGCGGCTTCCGGAGCGCCTCGACCCACTCCTCCCGCTCCGCCCGCCGGTCCTTCACCTTCTTCACCAGGTCGCGGTACGCCTCGGTCTCCAGGTGCTTGAACGCCAGGTCCTCGAGCTCCCACTTGATCTGGGCCATCCCCAGCCGGTGGGCCAAGGGCGCGTAGATCTCGCGGGTCTCCAGCGCGATCCGACGCTGCTTCTCGGGGCGCAGGTGGTCGAGCGTGCGCATGTTGTGGAGCCGGTCCACCAGCTTGATGAGGATGACCCGGGCGTCGCTGGCCATGCTCAGCAGCAGCTTGCGATAATTTTCGACCTGCTGCTCCGTCACACTCCGGAACTGGACCTTCCCGATCTTCGTGACCCCGTCCACCACCCGGGTCACCTCCTCGCCGAACCGCGCCGTCACGTCCTCGAGCGTCCGCGACGTGTCCTCCACCGTGTCGTGGATGAGCCCCGCCACGATGGACGCCGTGTCGAGGTGCAGCTCCGCCAGGATCCGGGCCACCTCGGTGGTGTGCACGATGAACGACTCGCCGCTCGCCCGCTTCTGCCCCTCGTGGGCGTCCTCGGCGAAGGCGTACGCGTCGGCGATCCGGACCACGTCCAGCCGCCCGGCGTGGGGCTCCACGGCCTCACGCAGCCGCGAAGGCAGCCGCGCCAGCCCCGCCTCGACCTCTTCGGCGCGAGCGGTCTCCGCGTCTCCGCGCTCCTCCGTGCCCTCCGTGCGCCCCCGTTCTTCCGCCGCGGCTGTGGGGTCCATCGCGTCCTTCGGTCCCGAGTTGAGATCCTGCGTGTCGCCTGAAATAGTCTAACGCACCCACCGTCCCCGGACCACCTCCCCCGGGGCCGGCACCGGCAGTCCCTCCCCCCGGCCCGATAGACCTTGCGCAACCCCCGAGCCGGCGCCACTTTAGGAGAAGTCGATCAGGATCGGGCCGGCGCGTCTTCTCGCGGCCATCATGGTCCGCTCTCCCTTTTTCCGACGGTTCGTGGCTTCACCCATGCGCGTTTCGCTCTTCCGACTGATCATCCCGGCGCTCGTCCTCTGCGCCACACTGCCCGCCACACTGCCGGCGCAGGAGGTCACGCCACCGCCCGAGGCGGCGGGGATGTCCACGGCCCAGATCGTGAACCGGCTCCGGGCGTCGGGGATCTCCCGTGCCGAGGCCCAGCAGCGGCTCCGTGAGGCCGGCCGCGACCCGAGCCTGGCCGATCCCTACTTCGACATCATCGAGAGCGAGGCCGACCCGTCGGAGGCCGGCGTGCCCGCGCCGTCCGCCGACTTCGTGGGCGCACTCCAGAGCATCGGCATCATGGACGCCGGCGACCCCGCCCGGG
>JAWODW010000056.1:0-10808 GCA_046483065.1 Longimicrobiales bacterium
GGGCCACCACGGCCACGGACCCGGCGCCGCTGGCCATGTTCGAGACCACCATCGTGCTGAAGCCCGAGGACGAGTGGCGCGAGGGCCTGACCTACGAGGCCCTCATCGAGGAGATGGACGAGGCGCTGGACTTCCCCGGGATCACCAACTCGTGGACCATGCCCATCAAGGGCCGGATCGACATGCTGGCCACCGGGATCCGTACGCCCGTGGGCGTGAAGGTCTTCGGCCCGGAGCTCGAGGAGCTCGCCCGGATCGGGAAGGAGGTCGAGCAGGCCGCCGCCATGGTGCCCGGCACCCGGTCGGCCTTCGCCGAGCGGGCCGTCAGCGGCTACTTCATCGACATCGAGATCGACCGGCCCGCCGCCGCGCGCTACGGGCTCAACGTGCAGGACATCCAGATGGTCATCGCCTCGGCCGTGGGCGGGATGCAGATCACCCAGACCGTGGAGGGCCGGGAGCGCTACGGCGTCCGGCTCCGCTACCCGCAGGAGCTGCGCGACCAGCCCGAGAAGCTGGCCGAGCTGCTGATCCCCGTGGCGGCGAGGCGCGGCAGCGGGGGCTCCGGGGGCGGGGGCTCCGGGGGCGGGAGCGCGGGCGGCATGGACATGGCCGGCATGGACATGGGCGCCGGTGTGCAGATGGCCGCGTCGGGCGCACCGCAGGTCCCCCTGGGGCAGGTGGCCACCATCCAGCGCACCAGCGGCCCCATGGTGATCAAGACCGAGGGCGCGTTCCCCACCGCATGGGTCTTCCTGGACGTGGTGGACCGGGACCTGGGCAGCTACGTGGCCGACGCCCAGGCCATGGTCGACGAGATGGTGGAGCTGCCCGCCGGCTACACCCTCCAGTGGTCCGGTCAGTACGAGTACATGCAGCGGGCGAAGCAGAAACTCCAGTACGTGGTCCCGGCCACGCTCCTGATCATCTTCCTGCTGCTCTACTTCAACTTCAAGAGCGTGGGCGAGTCGCTCATCGTCATGCTGTCGCTGCCCTTCGCCATGGTGGGCGGCGTGCTCCTCATGTGGGTGGCCGGCTACAACTGGAGCGTGGCGTCCGTGATCGGGCTCATCGCCCTGGCCGGCGTGGCCGCCGAGATCGGCGTGGTGATGCTCGTCTACCTCGACCAGGCCTACGAGAAACGACGGCGCGAGGGCCGGCTCCGGGGCCGCCTCGAGATCTTCGAGGCCGTCCGCGAGGGCGCCGGCCAGCGGCTCCGGCCGGTCATCATGACCGCCAGCGCCGTCATCGGCGGGCTCCTGCCCATCCTCTGGGGGCACGGCACCGGCGCCAGTGTCATGAAGCGGATCGCCGCGCCCATGGTAGGCGGGATGATCACCGCCACGCTCCTGACCATGCTCGTGATCCCCGTCGTCTATTCGGCCTGGCGGGAGTGGGAGCTGCGCCGGGACGCGACGGCTCCGACGGCCCCGGACCGGGCGATGGACCCTGCGGTGGCACCGGCCGCCGCCGCATCCGATGGCCCGTAGTCCGCGGCCCCGGACCGGGGGGCCGGCCGTCGCCCGAATGCGCCCAGCGCGGCCAGCACCACACCGCCGATGAGCGCCCCGAGGTAGAAGGTGTAGAAGCGCCACCAGATCAGGAGCGCGGCCACCGATGGGCCGACGACGGTGCCGCCCAGTGCCAGGGCGAACCCGACCTCCACGGTCCCCCCACCTCCCGGGCTCGGGACCAGGATCGCCACGTAGAAGAAGAAGAGGGGCCAGAGCACGAGGAGCAGGAGGGGGCCGGTGGCCCCGGCGCTGAGCGCCAGGACCGGCAGCACCGCCAGGCGGGCGGCGATGTGGACGGCGGTGACCGCGAGGACGGCCGCCCCCCGGCCCACCGGGAGGCGCTCCAGTCGTCCGGCCCGTACCCGGAGGTGGCGTACCAGGACCCGGAACTGGCGCCACCGGTCCCGGGGAAGCCGGAGCCGCTTGAGCCAGCGAGGCCGTTCGCGACCCGGTCGGTTCCGGGCGGCCATCAGCACGGCGGTGCCCACCCCCACCAGAAAGAGCGCGTACCCCATGACGCCGAGGAGCGGGAGCCCGCGGGCCCGGGGGGCGAAGAAGAAGAGAGCCGTGACCAGCACGGTCAGTGCGACACCCTCGGCAAAGGCCTCGCCCACCAGGAGCGCGCCCGGCCCCGCCACGGACCGGGCATCCCGGGCCGCCACCATCAGCTTCGTGGGGTCGGCCCCGAGCCGGGCCGGCGTCATGGCGCCGGCGGCCTCGCCCGCAAGCTGCGCCGCTACGGCCGTCCGGGCCCGGAGCGGCACGCCGATCCCTTTCGCCAGGAGCAGCCATCGCCCCACTCTCGCCCCGAGGTCCGCCAGCATGATCCCCAGCGCCAGGAGGTGGGCGTGGGCCGGCAGCGCCCGGAGCAGGTCGGCCGGACTTTGACCGGAGCGGCAGGCCACGACCCCGATGACCACGAGCCCCACCGCCAGGGAAGCGGGCGGGAGCAGCCGTCGGAGCCAGCGCCGGAGGGTCATGGCAGCTCGAGGACGGCGTACAGCTCCAGCTCCAGGAAGGTCTCGCCGGGGTCGGTCCGGAGCATCCGGGTGCCGGGGTCGGGCGTGGACAGGACCGCCCCATCGGTCTCGTCATGGTGGATGGTCAGCCGCACCGGTGTTTCGTCGTAGTTGACCAGGTGCAGCCGCCACCCGCCGTCCGGGCGGCGCCACCGCTCCACCAGCACCGGCGTCGTGGCCTCCACGAACGGGCCGGACCGGGGCCCGATGAGTGCAGCGACGGCCCGGTATCGGGCGGGCACGTCGAAGTACGGGCTTTCCAGGAATCGGCGGGTCAGGCCCAGGGCGTCGAAGAGACGGCGCACGCGGGCCGAGCCGAAGTAGAGGCGTCCCACCCGGGTCAGCAAGGGGTGCAGGAGCCAACGGACCGGGCGCAGGTCGAGCACGTCGGGCAGTCGGCTCGAGTTCAGCAGCGCCGGATCCACCGCCACGACGCTGGCGTCGCCGACGTGGTCGGGACGACGGGCGCCCGGTGGGACGAGCACCGGGCCCCGAGCGGAGGTCGGAACGTGGCCGGCGTCGTCGGTGAGTCCATCGCCGTCGATGAACCCGACGCTCACGCCGGCTCGGGTCAGCGCCATGGCCGTAGCGAACGCCGGGCCCGCGGTGGCGACCCAGCGATCCCGGAGTCCGTCGCCGTCGAGAAAGACCCGGGCCTCGGGCGCGGGGTGAGCGTCCGCGTGGAGATCCGGGTGGTCGCCCAGCCAACGGAACAGTGACCCGACGGCTTCACGGACCTCGCGGAAGTCGGGTGCGGTGATGACCGAGAAAGCTCCGGAGGCGTCCCGGTACTCCGTGCCCTTCAGCACGGGCCCGGCGCCCACGGCCACGGCCTCGGCCACGGCCCGTCGCGCCCGCACCGGGGACGGCGCGCCGTCGAGACCGATGCCCGACTCGTACGTAACCGCGGCCATCGGCCGGCCCGCCGCCCTCGCCCGCACGAACCGGAGCGGCAGCGCGTTCGACACCAGACGGCCGCGGTCCGGCTCGTGCCGGGGCATCGCCACGTTCTCCACCAGAAGAAGGTCCTGCTCGGGCGCGGCGGTAGTCAGGTCCAGTCCAAAGAGCGACCGGGTGTCGCGGAGCCCGACGTCACAGTCGTTGGCCACCACGATGGCGCCGCGTCTGTGCCAGCGGATCCGGCGGCGCCACTCACCCAGCCGGCGAGTCACGAGTTCCGCCCGCCAGCGCAGGTACGCCCGCGACACCTCGTCGCGGCCGATCCGCCGCGGGATCTCCCGGCCACCCGATGTACGGGCGAACGAGGCCTCGCAGCGGGGACAGGCGCACCCGGCGAAGCCGCCCACTCGCCCACCGAGGACCCAGGGCGTGGCGCCCATCCAGAGGTTGTCGAAGAAGATGCCGTCGGCGCCGGCCTCGATAGCCTCCTCCGAAAGGGCGCTCACCCGCTCGATCCAGTCCGGGTGGTTCCAGCAGGTCATGAGACGGGTCGTGAAATACGGGACCGTACGCCCGTCGGGCGTCGTGGCGTACCAGTCCCGCCCGGCATAGCTGCCCCGCGCCACGCAGTTCGACGCCTGCACGTACGCGAGCACGACGATTCCTTCGGCGTGGTAGTTGGCCGCCGCGGCCCGGAACTCCTCGTGATGGGCCGCCTCTTCCTCCGGGGGGAAGCCCCAGCTCCATGACAGGAACGCCAGCTCCACCCCCCGCGCGGCCAGCTCCCGAGCGGCCTCGGGCCGGTGTGCGGCGACGTGCGCTTCCTCGTCGACCGGGATGTCCGGGAACTTGACCCGGTGCAGATCGATGGTGGCCTGGCCCGCCCACAGGTACACGCCGCAGGGCCGAACCGGAGCGCGCCCCGGTGTCAGGAGCGGTTCCGCGCAACCTGCCTCGGGTGACGGTTCCGGCGAGGAAGAATGGTGCATCACCTCACGTTCGGCCCTCCCGATGATCCGGGCGTCACGGCCAGGTAGCACGCACGTAAACGGGTCGGCCGCCCCGGCCCTGACCCCGTGACCACCACGATACCGGGACGCGGCCCGGGAGGTACGGGCGGGTCCTATGCTTCAGTTGAGCCCGATGCAACGGAGCATGGAGGGACCGATGCGGATCGCCCTGTTCACGGACACATACCTTCCGCAGGTCAACGGCGTGTCGCAAACGCTGGGGCGGCTGGTGACCCACGCCATCGGGCGGGGTCACGATGTGGCCGTCATCAGTCCCCGACTCCCGGACTGCGACGGCCACGCCTCCCTCAAGATCGACCTCCCGGGTCTCGCCGCCCCGTTCTACCCGCAGCTCAGGCTGGCCCTCCCGCTCGACCCGTGGAACGCTCGCAAGGTGCGGGCGTTCGATCCCCACATCGTACACGTGGCCACCGAATTCACCGTGGGCTGGTCCGGGACCACCTTCGCCGCCGACAGCGGCCTCCCCCTCGTCACCTCCTTTCACACCGACTTCCCCGCCTACCTGGCCGGGTACGGACTCGCGGGGCTCGAGGCGGCCGCCTGGCGGCTGCTGGCGTCGTTCCATGACCGGGCCGGACTCACCTTCTGCCCCAGCAGCGCCACGCTGGCGCAGCTCCGGGAGGCCGGGTTCCACGACCGGCTCCGGATCTGGCGCCGGGGCGTGGACGCCACCGCCTTCCATCCGTCGCGTCGAACCGATGAGGTGCGACGACGCTGGGCCCCCGGTGCCGACGTGATCCTGCTCTTCGTCGGCCGGCTCGCGCCGGAGAAGCGGACGGAGCTCCTGCTCGGGGCGTTCCGGGAGCTCCGCAGCCGATGGGGCCCCGGGTTGAGTCTGCTCATCGTGGGGGACGGTCCGGACCGCGAGGAGCTGGAGGCGCAGGCGGGGCCGGGGGTGGTGTTCACCGGCTTCAGGACCGGCACCGAGTTGGCCGATCTCTACGCGGCCGCGGACGTCTTCGCGTTCCCTTCCGATACCGAGACGTTCGGCAACGTGGTGCTGGAAGCCATGGCCAGCGGCCTGCCGGTGGTCACGGCGGACCGGGGCGGCGTGGTCGACTCGGTGACGCCCGGTGTGACCGGTGCCCTCTTCCCGGCCGGCGACGCCGGCGCCTTCGGACGGGAGCTGGAGCGGCTGATCGAGACCGAGGAGGCACGGCGCCGGATGGGCGCCGCCGCCCGGGAGTACGCCGTCACCCGCGGCTGGGCCGACATCCTCGATAGCGTGCTCGACGGCTACGCCGAGCTGGTGGCCGAGCAGTCGATCCAGGCCGCCTGAACTGGAACTCCCGGCAGCCCGGGAAGCGCCGGCAGCCCGGAAGTGCCCGGGCAGAGCCGCTGTCGCCCCTCCGTCAGGCCGCTTCTTCCGTGGCGGTGCGGCCCACCACCTCGAGCCCCTGCTCCGAAAGCCCCCGCAGGACCTCCAGAGTCGACGGCGTAGGCGACGACGGCTCCTCGATGCCACCGGTCTCCAGGTCGTAGTCCGGGAGCGTGGCCAGCTTCGTCGCCCGGTGGTGGTCGACCATCTCCGGGAACCGCTCGATCACGTCGTCGACCCGCTCCCGCAGCGCCGCCGTAGGCCGATCCGGGTCGAGGAACGCCACGGTGGTCGGCGGTGCCACGGCTCCGGTCACGGACTGAAGCAGCCCAATCACCGCGCCCACCACCCGCAGCGCGGGCGACGGCGGCACCGGCGCTCCCCACGTGCGGGCCGTGTGCCGGGCCACCAGGAGCACGTGGCGGTGGAACCGCAGCACGGCCCGGTGCGACCGCACGATCGCCGCGCCATCGAACCAGACGCCGTACGTATCGAAGAGGGCCACCTGGATCAACCCCACCAGCGGCTCGCGGGTGGCGGAATGGAGCCGCACCTCCCACAGGAACGGGTGCCGGGCCACGTACTCGGCGTCCAGCCCCATCTCCACGCGCACGTGCGCCCCCATCTGGGACGGGCTCTGAAGCCGTGGCGCGTCCCACCCCAGACTCGCCGCGGCGATTTGGTTCACCACGGGATGGAGCTCACGGTCCGCCAGCACGTGCGTAAGCCAACCCCAGGCGAACGCTCGCTCCGCGTCGGAGCGCGCCGTCTCAATCAGCGTGCGGGTCAGCTGCCCGCTCCGCATCCGGTGGACCAGCGCGGACAGGAGGTGGTCCCCGCCCGGGTACATCCCCATGTCCGGCCCGACGGCGCCGTGATAGAACGCGTTCCGGGACACTGGATCCGCAGGGTCGAACGGTGCGGCGGCCGGGTCGCCGGCCCAGTTCTCGACCACTCTCGACGCCAGCAGTGTGTGCAACGCGAAATTCGGCAACGTGAAACCTCCCGCTTCCGGTGACGTTCCCCGGTAGTCCGGGGCTCCACCTGACGATCGCACGCCGGCGCATCGTCGCCATCACGCCCGGGCAACACGGATACAACGGAGTGATGCCGATCCGGCCACGAGCGACGCCAGGCGGAGCGCAGCCAGCCCCGGGTGGTGGTATCACCCACGTAACAGCTTGGTAGAAGAACGGCACGGCCGGCCCGTGTGGGGTAGCCTTCGGACGCCTTCAGGTGGCATCGTTGGGTTCCCTGGCCCACGAAACGACACACGCCCGTGACCCGACCGACAGGATCCCAGCGCGCGGAGCAGTAATGGCAGCCGACCCTTCGACGATCATGTCACCCGCGGATTTTCCCATCCGGGTAGCGGCCGTCGATATTGGGTCGAACGCCATCCGTCTGACGGCGGCGGAGTTCCTAGATCCGAGCCACTACGTAATGCTCGACTCGCAGCGCGTCCCCGTGCGCCTCGGCCACAGCGCCTTCCTCACCGGGTTCCTGACGGCGGAGAACATGGACCTAGCCGTCGAGGCACTCTCGACGTTCAGACGGATGGTCGACGCGTTCGGCGTGGCGCAGCACCGGGTGGTGGCCACCAGCGCGGTCCGGGAGAGTCGGAATGGGGGCGAGCTGGCGGAGCGGGTCCGCCGGGAGTCGGGCCTCGACCTGGAGACCATCACGGGCAGTGAGGAGGCCCGCCTGGTCTGGCTCGCAGCTCGGAATCGGATCCCCCTCGCCGGTCGCTGGATGCTCATGGACCTCGGTGGCGGCAGTCTGGAAGTGAGCGTGTTCGGGGAGAGCGGCATCGAGTGGAGCGAGTCCCACACCATGGGGACCGTCCGTCTCCTCGAGGAGCTGGGTGGCGCCTCCGTAGACCAGGAGTCTCTCGCCCGGCTGATCGCCGAGTACACCCAGACGCTCCGGATCCCGTCGCTGAACGACGAAGGGCTGGAAGGGCTGATCGCCACGGGCGGCAACATCGAGGCGCTGGCCGAGCTGGCCGGGTGCGATCCCGACCACGCCGGCGTGAGCCGACTTCCCGTCGAAGGACTGACCGAGGTGCGGGAACGGCTGGCCGGCCTCGACCACCGGGAGCGGATCGACCGGTTCGGGCTGCGGGAGGACCGGGCGGACGTGATCCTCCCGGCGGCCTACGTGTACGGCCGTGTGGCCGAGCTGGCCGGGGCCCGGGAGTTCCTGGTGCCCCACGTGGGCGTGAAGGAGGGGGTGCTGCTGGACCTGGTGGAGGACCTGACCACCCACACGCAGTACGTCTCGAACCAGGAGCGGGAGGTGGTCGGCGCCGCCGTGGCGCTCGGCCGCCGCTACCGATTCGACGAGCCTCACGCCCGCCAGGTCGCGCGCCTGGCGCTCTCCCTCTTCGACCAGCTGCAGGCGCTCCACGAGCTCCATGAGGCGGACCGTCGCATACTGCTCGGGGCGGCGCTGCTCCACGATATCGGGCAGTACGTCTCCTACCGGAAGCACCACAAGCACTCGCTGTACCTGATCATCCACGGTGAGCTCTCGGTGTTCTCGCCCGCGGAGATCCCGCTGGTGGCGCTGGTCGCCCGCTACCACCGCCGCGCGCTGCCGAAGCCCGGCCATTTCGTATGGGAGGAGCTGGACGAGGCCGACCGGGAGCGGGTCACCAAGCTGGCCGCGATCCTCCGGGTGGCCGACGCCCTGGACCGGGAGCATCTGCAGCGTGTGGACTCGGTGACGGTGGAGGTCGGCGAGGCGTCGGTGGTGCTGTCGGTGAAAGGACACGGCGACCTGCTGCTCGAGCACTGGGCTCTGGAGAAGAAGGGGGCGCTGTTCGAACGGGCGTTCGATCGGGAGCCGCTGCTGTCCCACGAACAGGAGGCTGCATGAGCGACCACGGACTCCCCGGTCGGCTCATCGCCGTGGAGGGCCTCGACGGCTCGGGCAAATCGACGCAGCTGTTCCTGGTGAACCGCTGGCTCCAGGGGCTCGGGCGCCGCGTGTTCTTCAGCGAGTGGAACTCGAGCGAGCTGGTGAAGGGCGCCACGTCGAAGGGGAAGAAGCGACAGCTGCTCTCGCCCACCACGTTCAGCCTGATCCACGCCACCGACTTCGCCGACCGGTACGAGCGCCAGATCCTGCCGATGCTGAAGGCGGGGTTCATCGTGCTCTGCGACCGGTACATCTTCACGGCGTACGCCCGGGACGGGGTCCGGGGTGTGGATCCCGGCTGGCTGCGCCGGCTGTACGGCTACGCCATCGAGCCGGATCTGACGCTCTATTTCCGGCTCCCGCTGGACGTGGCCCTGGGTCGGATTCTCCACGGCCGGCCCCGGCTGAAATGGTTCGAGGCCGGAATGGACCTCGACCTGTCACCGGACATCTACGAGAGCTTCCGCATCTTCCAGGGGCGGATCAAGCACCGGTACGACGCCATGGTCGACGAGTTCGGGTTCCACGTGGTGGACGCAACGCGGAACGTCCACGAGCAGCAGAAGGACGTGCGGAAGCTGATCCAGAAGACCATCGACCTGTCCCTATTCGAATCGAGGGTGGAATGGCCGCCAAATCCTGCTTCGGGGAGCCGCCCCCCGGCATCGAGCCCGACGAGCTGACGGGCGCGCTTATCGTAGTCGAGGGGCCGGACGGGTCCGGCCGCTCTACGCACATCCAGCTCCTCACCGAGTGGCTGGAGGAGCGTGGGTATCCCGTGGCCCGCACGGGGCTTACACGTTCGGAGCTCGTCAGCGCCGAACTCGACCAGGCGAAGCTCGGGAACGTGCTGAGCCCGCGGACCATGGCGCTCTTCTACGCTACCGACTTCTACGACCAGCTCGAGAATGTCATCGCGCCAGGGCTGCGGGCGGGCGCGGTGGTGATCGCCGACCGCTATATCTTCACGCTGATGGCCCGTGATCGGGTCCGGGGCGCGGACCCCGAGTGGCTCCGGTCGCTCTACTCCATGGCCGTGGTGCCCGACGCCGTCTTCTACTTCAACGTGTCCACCGAGACGCTTTCGGAGCGCACGCTGACCGCCCACCCCACGCTCGACTACTGGGAATCGGGGATGGACCTCGGTCTATCCCGGGACTGGTACACGAGCTTCCAGCGGTACCAACTGCTCCTGCGGGAGGAGTACGACGCGCTGGGCATACGGTACGACTTCGAGGTCATCGACGCGGACCGGCCCCTTGAGGAGATCCAGAACGGACTCCGGGACGCCGTGGAGCGGGCGCTGAGCTCGGCCTACCTGGCCCCCGCCAACCCGCCCGTCCCCAAGATCCCAGTCGCGCCCGCGTGGATGAACCTGGAGGTGTCGTGATCGAGTACGAGGTCTATACATTCCGCCCGCCAGGCCACGTGGTGGTGTACGCACCCATTCACGCCCCCCGGGAGATCTCCCTCCTGAAGCGAGAGGCCGATGGACACTGGCACTGCGCCCTCTGTGACTCCACAAACTGCCGTCACACACGAGCGGCGGCGAGCCGGGCTACGCCCTGATGACCTGGGTTCTGGTCTCCGGCGGCGTCCTCCTGGCACTCCTCGCCCTCTGGGAGACCACGAACCGCATCAGTTACGGCATGCTCAAACAGCGGATCCTCGAGCGGCAAAAGTGGGACCTGAATATCTGCTGTGGCACCACCGACGGCGGCGGGATCAACGCCGACATCATGCGGCACGCGGAGGTCCCGCGCTTCGTCCTCGTGGACGTCTACCGGGCCCCGTTCCGCGACGGTCAGTTCGAAACGGTGCTTTGCTCCCACACCATCGAGCACGTGGACGAGCCCGAGAGGCTCTTCCGGGAGCTGCAACGGGTAGGCGCCAGGGTAACCCTCGTGGACAACGATGGACAGTACGCCGAATTGTACACACTCCAATCAGAGAATGTGTGAAAGATGCACATGTTCCACACAGAAATCCTGAGAGTTCAAGAGGTATGTTGTTCCCGGAATGTAGACTTAGTCACGCGAGTCCGTTCTCCCATTTTGCCCCGGAGGCGACGGGGAAAAAACAGGCTGCTGTAGAAGTAGGTGCG
>JAWODW010000096.1:0-31430 GCA_046483065.1 Longimicrobiales bacterium
GTTCGGCCGTGACCCGGCCGCCCTGCAGCTCGAAGGCATCCCGAAAGGCGCCGGCGACGCGCTCGGATGGCGGCCCAGCGCTTGCCCCTTCCCACGCGTCGGATAAGATACACGCCACGAACGGGCACGGGAAACGGAGGGTAGAAGTGGGTTATCTGCTGCTGGTGATGGGGTTGGCGCTTCCGGGCGACACGGTGGTGTACCGGGGCGCGGAGGGGGAGCTGCGCGTGGCGGCCCCCCGGGCGGAGTCACCGGCGGTTCGGGTGGATGGGCGGCTGGACGAGGCGGTATGGCGAGAAGCGGCGGTCCTGACGGGTTTCACGCAGTCGGAGCCGGTGGAGGGGATCCCTGCGAGCCAGGAGACGGAGGTCCGGGTGGTGTACGGTCCGGACGCCATCTATTTCGGGGTGGTGGCGCATGACACGGAGCCGTCGCGGATCCGGGCGTCGTTGACGGAGCGGGACGGCGGGGTGACGGACGACGACTGGGTCCGGATCAGCCTGGACACCTTCGACGACAACGCGCAGGCGTACGTGTTCTACGTGAACCCCCTGGGCGTGCAGGCGGACGGTCTGTGGGTGGAGGGGCTGGAGCGACGGTTCGACTTCGGCCCGCCCATCGATTTCAACCCGGACTTCCTGTGGGAGTCATCGGGGCGAGTGACGGCGGACGGCTGGGTGGCGGAGCTGCGGATCCCGTTCGTGAGCCTGCGGTTCCGGGCGTCGTCCGTTCAGCAGTGGGGTCTCAACGTGACGCGTCAGGTCCGGCGCACGGACTTCCAGAGCTCATGGGCTCCGATCTCGGCGGACGCGGCGAACCAGCTGGAGCTGAGCGGGATGCTGGAGGGTCTGGAGGGTCTGGAGTCCCGCCATCTGATGGAGCTGAACCCGGTGTTGACGGGGAAGCGGACGGGCGCGCTGACGGACGAGGGTACGTTCGAGCGGGAGGCGTTCAAGCCGGCGTTCGGGCTGAACGCGCGGTACGGGCTGACGCGGAACATGGTGCTGGATGCCACGTTCAACCCGGACTTCTCGCAGGTGGAGGCGGACGCGGACCAGGTGGCGATCAACGAGCGGTTCGCGCTCTTCTTCCCGGAGAAGCGGCCGTTCTTCCTGGAGGGCACGGAGGTGTTCAACACGCCCCAGCGGCTGGTCTACACCCGGGCGGTGGTGGATCCCGTGGGCGGCGCCAAGCTGACGGGGAAGGTCGGGGCGTTCAACGTGGGCTACATGGGTGCGGTAGACGAGAGCCCTGTGACGTTCGACCGGGGGGACGAGGCGGCGCTGTTCAACCTCTTCCGTCTCCGGCGCGACGTGGGCAGCGGCTCGAACGTGGGCGTGCTCTACACCGACCGAACGCTCGTGGACGGGTCCCAGTACAACCGTGTCGGTGCGGTGGATACCCGGCTGGTCATGGGCGGCCGCTATTCGCTGACGGCGCAGCTGGCGGGTGCGTGGTCCCGGGAGCTAGACCGCGCCGGGTCGCCTGCCGACCTCTTCGGTCCCATGCTCACCGCCCGCTTCGAGCGTTCCGGGCGGGTCTTCTCCTGGCAGGCGGGCATCGAGGATGTGCACCCGGACTTCCGGGCCCGGAGCGGGTTCATCCGCCGGGTGGGCGACACGGAGGTGAACGGGGAGATTTCGTATACGTTCCTGAACGAGCCGGGCGCGTTCCTGGAGGATTGGGGCCCGCTGTTCGAGGTCCGTGCGTTCTACGACCACGACCACTTCTGGTCCGGGCGACAGTACCACGAGGCGCAGGCGGAGCTGGGACTCGACGTGAGTCTCCGGGGCGCGAACGGGTTCCGGCTTTCGCTCCAGAACGGGTACTTCGCCTTCGATGCCGAGGACTACCTGAGCTACGAAGCGCCCGAGGGGGGCACGCCCATCGGCGCGGGGTACGCGCCGTACGGCACACCGGACCCGCTCGGCGACCTCTGGGGCCTGCAGCTCTTCGGCCGGACCCGGCCGGCGGCCTGGCTCTCCATCCGGGGGCGGGCGAACTACCGGGAGGTCCCCATCTATGCCGAGGGCAGCCGTGGCGTGGAGCGGGTCCTCGGGCCCACGGCGGAGCTCCGGTTCCCCTTCGGGCTGTCGGCCGACGCGTCGTTTACCTACTCCCATATCGATCGGGTGGACGGCGGCCATTTCAGCCTCGCTCAGATCCCGCGCCTCAAGGTCCAGTACCAGTTCACCCGGGCGCTCCTCGCCCGAGTGATCGTGCAGTACAACCTCCAGGAGCGGGACGCCCTCCGGACCGCCGATGGGGCCCCGCTCCGGATCGGCGGTGAGGTCAGCGACCCGGTGGACACCGGCGAGATGCGGTACGACTTCCTGATCTCGTACGAGCCGTCCCCCGGCACCATCGTCTACGCCGGCTGGAGCCGGCTGCTCGAGGGCCCTGAGACCTACCGGTACGGCCAGCTCTCGCCGGTGGGCGAGGGGCTGTTCCTGAAGGTCAGCTATCTGTTCCGGCTCTGAGGAGCCGGAACTTCGGGGTCGGGGTGGGACTCGGGGTCGGGAACGCGGGAACGCGGAGACGCGGAGTGGCGGCGGAGAGCCGTTGCGGCTGCCGGACAAGGCGGGGCGTTTCGGCTGGCGGGCGAGGCAGGCATCCCGGTCCGGCAATGGCGTCCACCCGGGGTGCTGGTACCGCCCCGGACCGTACCGGTTCTCGAAGGCCGGATGCACAGCGCGTTTTGGAATCAATCCGGAAGGAACCCTCATGAAGTTCTCCGCGAACGCTCCGCGACTCCGCGACTCCGCGGTTCACGGCCCGCATGAGTAACGAAACGCCCGACCCGCACCTCGACCGCTGGCGTGCGGACACGCCGGCGGCGCTGGCGGGGCGGATCCATCTGAACAACGCGGGCGCAGGGCTCATGCCGGCCCCGGTCCTCGAGGCCATCCAGAACCACCTGGAGCTGGAGTCGCGGCTGGGCGGCTACGAGGCGGCGGACGCGGTACGGGAGCGGATCGATGCGGCCTACGGGGACGTGGCCGCGCTCATCGGCGCTGCGGCCCGGAACGTGGCGGTGGTGGAAAACGCCACGGTGGCATTCTCGCAGGCGCTGTCTGCGTTCGACTTCGCGCCGGGCGACGTGATCCTGACCACCCGGAACGATTACGCGTCGAACCAGCTCATGTACCTGTCGCTTGCGGACCGCCGGGGGGTGGAGGTGGTGCGCGCGGAAGACCGGCCGGAGGGCGGCGTGGACCCGGAGAGCGTGCGAGCGCTGATCCGCGAGCGGGCCCCGAGGCTGGTGGCTCTGACGTGGGTGCCGACGAGCTCCGGGCTGGTCCAGCCGGCGGAGGCGGTGGGTGAGATCTGTGCGGAGACGGGCGTGCCCTACCTGGTGGACGCGTGCCAGGTGGTGGGCCAGATGCCGGTGGACGTGGCGGCTCTCCAGTGCGACTTCCTGGCGGCCACGGCCCGCAAGTTTCTGCGGGGCCCCCGGGGGATCGGGTTCCTCTACGTCTCCGACGGCGTGCTGGAGTCGGGCCGCCGGCCGCTGTATATCGACATGCGGGGCGCCGACTGGGTCTCGGCCGACGGCTACGCGCTGAGGGAGGATGCCCGTCGCTTCGAGAACTGGGAGTTCCCGTACGCACTGCTGCTGGGGATGGGCGAAGCGGCAAGGTACGCCGGGGCGGTGGGGGTGGAAGCGGCCCGGGACCGGGCACGGGATCTGGCCGGCGAGCTGCGGGAGGCCCTGGTCGCGCTCGACGGTGTTCGGGTGCTGGACCGGGGCCCGGCGCTGTGCGCCATCGTGACGGTGGCCCTCGACGGGTGGCACGCCGATGACGCGGTCGCCCGGCTCCGTGACCAGGGGGTGAACGCCAGCGCGCTGCACCGGGTCAGCGCCGTCATGGACCTGGACGAGAAAGGGGTGGAGACCGCGCTCCGGCTGTCGCCGCACTACTACAACACGGCGGCAGAGGTCCGGGCCGCGGTGCACGCCATCGAGGCGCTGGACAACGGGTAGGGCGCTCCACCGGCCGGCAAGGTCGGTGCGCTCGTGTTCGGCCGGGCGACCCCGCGCGGTGACGGGAGTTGGAGCCGCCGCCTACTGCTAGGAGCCGGCCTCGGGGTCGGGCTCCGGCTCGGGATCGGGCTCCGGCTCGGGATCGGGCTCCGGCTTGGGATCGGGTGGAGCGGCGTCGCCCGGCACGCGTGCCTGGACGATGTCGGACTCCTGCCGGCTGGCGGCCTGTCCCCTCTTTGCGGCAGGGACGATGACGTTCTCCAGGCGGGCCTCGATGCGCTGCAGCGCGGAGCCGGCGGAGAGCATGGAGTCGGAGGCCTTTCCGAGGCTGCGTGCGGTCCCTTCGAAGAGCTCCTGTGCCGCTTTCAGCTCCTCTCGCAGCTGATGCAGTCCCGAGAGGAACTGGCGCACCCCTTCCTCGCCGAGCATGGCCGTCTCGATCTCGTCGGCGGACTCACCGAGTCGCTCGAGCTGCTCCGAGATGGTCTCGAAGTTCCCGCCGGCTTCCACGATCTGCGCGCCGCCCGGGAGCTGGATGTCCTGGGGCGTGCCGATACGCTCCATCTGCTGCGAGAGTCGCTCGAACTGCGCTTCCAGCCGGCTCACGGGCTCGGGCTTGCGACCGAGCTTCCGGACCTCCAGGAGCACCATCACGATGAGGATGCCCAGGAAGATCAGAGAGATGTCCGTTGGATTCAGAATCGCCATAGCTGTTCCGTTTCGACCTCGGGTACGGTCACGCCGTCCGGAGCCAACGCATCAGCTCCTTCATGGTCGGCCGCTTCCCCGTGGAGAGCACGCCGATATGGTAGATCTTGGCCGCGGCCCACATGAGACCGATCACGGTCCCGATCATGAGCACGCCCGCCAGAAGATACTGTGACATGGGTATCGCCGTCATCATCGCCCGGAACGGCACCACCACCGGTGCGGTGAACGGGATCAGCGTTCCGGCTACGGCCATGGTGCTGTCGGCGTCGGCCAACACGGCGTAGATCATGAAGATCCCGATGAGGATCGGCGCCTGGACGGGAAGCTGCATCTGGTTCGCCTCATGGTCCGAGGTGGCGATGGCCCCCGCGGCGGCGAAGAGCGCCGCGTAGAGGAGGAAGCCGGTGACGAAGAAGAAGAGGAATGCCACGGCCACCGACCCGGGGATCGAGGGCAGGGCCAGCGGCGGCGCGTCGAAGTATTCGGCGGCGATGCCCGGACCCCACTTCAGCGCCGCGGCGGCGAAGGCGACCCACACGCCGATCTGGAGCAGGCTGGCCGACCCGATGCCCAGCACCTTCCCGGTGATGAAGCTCCGGGCGCTCACCGAGCTGAGGAGCACCTCCACGATCCGATCGCGCTTCTCCTCCAGGACGCCGCGCATGACGGCCTGTGCGAAGAGGATGACGGAGAAATAGATGGCGAACGCCATCAGGTAGCCGAGCGCCATGCTGATCTCCGCCCGGGTCCCCTCTTCCTCCTGGCTCCCGGGTTTCCGGTTCTCGATCCGGACGGGCGCCATGACCCGGGCCAGCGCCTCGGCCGGGACGCCCTCCACCGCCAGCCGCCGCTCCCGAACCACGCTCCGGATCACGCCGCCCATCTGCTCCGTCTGCGTGATGGAGGTGGCGTTCCGCCCCTCGTAGAGCGCTTCTGCACCGTCAATGAAGCCGTGGGGGAGGTACAGGTACCCGTCCAGTGACGTCTCACCTCCCTCGTCGATGCGATCCCGTGCGGCCTGGCGCTCCTCGCGCGCCGCTCCGGTCACTTCCTGTACCGTGGCCCGGAAGACGGTCCCCTCCATCATCTCGTTGGACCGGGCGCCCCGTGCGAACGTCGTAGCGATCTCCTGGCCGATCCCCGTGCCGGTGGCGTCGAGGATGAGCACCTCGCGCTGGCCGCCGCCGCCCGATCGCAGCATCAGGATCGGGATCGCGAACATGAGCATGATGAGGAGCGGCCCGAGCAGGGTGCCGATGATGTACATCCGGTTCCGGATCAGCTCGCCGAACTCCCGTTTGATGACCGGCCACGCCCTAGGCACGGGCCACCTCCTCCAGTGCCTCCCCGTCGAAGGCCTCGGGCGGCGTGCCCACCGTTTCGATGAACACCTGCTCGAGGGTGGGCTCCACCAGCTCGAACCGCCGGATCGCCACACCGCTCTGGACCAGCTCCGTCAGCAGCTGGTTGGGACTCGCCCCATCGCTCAGGTAGACGGCGTGGCGACCGTCTCCGTCGCTGCGGGCGGAAGCCACGAGCCGCGACGACCGGAGCGCCGACGCCGCGTCGCCCGCAGCCACCTCCAACGCCACGTAGGTCTCGGCGTGGGTCCGCTTGACGTCGGAGACCGTGCCGTCAGCCACCTTGTCCCCGCGGGCGATGATGCAGACGTGATCGCAGATCCGCTCGGCGTGCACGATAATGTGGGTGCTGAAGAGGATCGTCCGGCCCTGGTCGCGGAGCTCCGAGATGATCTCCCGCAGGATCTTCTGGTTGATGGGGTCGAGCCCGCTGAACGGCTCGTCCAGGATCACGATGTCGGGCTCGTGGAGGATGGTGGCGATGAACTGGAGCTTCTGCTGCATCCCCTTGGACAGCTCCTCGACCCTGGCCTCCTTCCACTCGGAGAGATCGAATCGCTCCAGCCAGTGGTCGATCCTGGACGCGCTCGCCGAAGGCGCCACGCCCTTCAGCTCCGCCAGGAACGTCAGGAGCCGCCGGACGGTCATCTTCTTGTAGACGCCCCGCTCCTCCGGGAGGTAGCCCACGCGGTCGAGGACCCGGCGGTCGACCGGCTCGCCCAGGATTCGGATCTCACCGGACGTCTCCTCGATGATGCGCAGGATCATCCGGATCGTGGTGGTCTTTCCGGCACCGTTGGGGCCGAGGAGTCCGTACGTGGCGCCCTGCGGGATCGAGAGCGAGAGGCCCCGAACGGCGGTGAAGTCGCCGTACATCTTGGTCACATCGGCGAGCTCGATGACTCCGGGGCTCATGCGGGCTCCGGCGTCGAGTGGACCCGGGCTTCCGGCACCAGACGGGGCCCCAGCGCCGGGCCCGCCACGTAGACCCAGCAGGCGTAGTCATCCACCTGGACACCGATGCGCCGGAAGAGCCCCTCCGCGGTGCCCTCGTACCGGTCGAGCTCGCTCAGCCGGTCGGTCGGGCAGCGCCAGATGACGCCGTGCACGGGGTCGCCGCCGCTGAGCAGGAGTGCGGGGTAGTCGCCCACGTCGTACAGGGTCCCGCGGACCACGCCCGTATCGACGCGCTCGCACCCGTCGAGGAGCCGCCCCGGCGAGTCGGACTTCAACGTGCCGTATGCGAAAAGATAGAACGTGTCTCTCATGGGATCTGTCGGGATCGGGATGGAGCCCAAAGTAAGGCCGTTGGCGCCGGTTCACCAATCGCCGTCATCGAGCTCGTGGCGGAGCGCGCCGAACCGCTCGAGGTCCAGGTACTCGCCCCACTTCTTCACGTGCTCCCGGAGCCGACCTTCGTGGGTCATCCCGAGCTTCTCGAGGACGCGGCCCGAGGCGGGGTTCCGTGGGAAATGGCTGGCATGGACCCGGTGCAGCTCCAGCGACGGGAAGGCCCAGGCCAGCACGGCGCGGGCGGCCTCCGTGGCGAAGCCGTTGCCCCAGTGCTCGCGACCGACCCAGTAGCCGAGCTCCGCCGAGTCGTTCTCCGTGTCCAGGATCAGCCCCACGGCGCCCACCAGCGTGCCGCCCCCGATCAACGTGATGGCGTAGGTCACGGCTTCCCGACGGTCGAACTGACCCCGGTGCGCTGCGATCCACTCCTCCGCGTGCGCCGGGTCGTACGGGTACGGGATGTTCAGCGTGTTCCGTGCGATCGCCTCGTCACCGGCCAGCACGCTGACGGCCTCGGCATCGGTGCGGAGGAACGGCCGCAGCCGCAGCCGCTCCGTGGTCAGCTCCGGCTGCACGGCGTGCCCCGGCTACCGGACCAGCGACGGCGGGACCGACCAGCGGAGCGACCACTCGCCGTCGTCCAGCCGGAGACAGACCACGCCGCCATTGGTGAATTCCACCAGCCCCGCGTCCGGGTCACCGCAGAGGAGCCGGGACGCCAGCCTCGAGAGGTGGGGCATGTGGCCCACGAGCAGGGTGTCCTGTGGCTCGCCGGCGAGCCGGTCCGCCCAGATCCCGGGGTCATCCATGGGTTTCAGCCCCTCGGCCTCCTCGACCTCGGCGTCGAGCTTCGAGGCGATGAGCTGGGCGGTCTCCGCCGCCCGGAGCTTGCCGCTGTGGACCACCCGCGCGGCGGTGATGGCGCCGTAGCGCATCACGAGTAGCATCACCGAGTCGACCTCCCGGCGCCCTTCCGCCGTCAGCGGTCGGTTCGGGTCCTCTTCCTTCGACTTGGCTTTCCCGTGCTGTACCAGGTAGAGCAGCATGATAGGCGTGTGGTTCGAGTGAATGTTCAGCGCGTGGCACCCTCCTCGTCATCCGGCTCCAGCCCCGCGGCCCGTTCCTGCCACCGGTCTTCCTCCTCCGGCTGGGCGGGGCGGTACAGGATGACGCGGGCCCGCTCGAGGGTGATGAGCCCGCCATCGATCATCTCGTCCAGGAGCGGGAGCACCTCCTGGATCTCCTCCTCCCGCTCCACCACCTCCACCACCACGGGCAGGTCGCCGGAGAGCCGGAGCACGCGGTCGGTATGGATCCGGGCGCTCGCGCCGAAGCCGGCCACGCCGCGGATCACGGTGGCGCCAGCGAACCCGCGCTCCCGGAGCACCAGCAGGATGGCCTCGTAGAGGGGCTTCCCGCTGTGGGGCTCGTCGGTGCAGCGGTCGCTCTCCCCGAGGAAGATCCGCATCAGCGTCCGCTCGCCTGTGAACCGATGGGGCATGGCTACCTCGCCGTGAGAGTCAGGGTGGCGGCCCCGAAGCCCGCCACCACGGCCGCCAACCCGAGGGCCACGCTGGCCAGGACGTACCACCCGGCCTGGTGCCAGTCGCCGTCCTGGATCATGGCCACCGCCTCGTAGCTGAACGTGCTGAAGGTGGTGAAGGCACCCAGGAACCCGACGGTGACCGCCTGCCGCCATTCCGCGGGCAGCGTGGTGGCTTCCAGGTACCGGAACGCGAGCCCGAGGAGGAAGCTGCCCAGCACGTTCACCACCAGCGTCCCCCAGGGGAAGAACGTTGCGCGTCCCTGGACCCAGCCACTGAGGCCGTAGCGGGCGACGGCGCCGAGAGCGCCGGCCGCCGCGATCAGTAGTAGCTTCATCAGGGAGTCAAGATATGTCCAACCTATCCGGCTCGTCTAACCCGCCCACCTCATTTGCCCGCCGCTCGCGGGCGGTCTATTCATTTCCGCACCCGTCGCCCGAATCGCGGCGGGCCGATCCACCCGACCAGGTGAAGGCCATGACCACGCGATCTCGTTTCCGTTCTCTGCTCGCCGCGCTCCTCGGAGGCGGCACGATCTTGTTCGCCGGGGCCCCGACGTCCGCCCCCGCCCAGACCGTGGACCCCGGGCTCTATGCCGGGATGGAGTACCGGATGGTGGGCCCGTTCCGGGGCGGTCGGACCACGGCGGTGACCGGGGTGCCGGGGTCGCCCCACCTCTTCTACACGGGGTACACGGGCGGCGGGCTGTGGGAGAGCACCGACGCCGGGCACTACTGGACCCCCATGACGGACGGACAGCTGCGGGCGGGCGCCATCGGCGCGGTAACGGTGGCGCCGAGCGACGCGAACGTGATCTACCTGGGCACGGGCTCGGTGTGCATCCGGGGCAACATCTCCCCGGGCCGCGGCATCTACCGGTCGGAGGATCGGGGCCGCAGCTGGCGGTTCATCGGGCTGCCGGAGTCGGGCGCCATCGGGTCGATCGTGGTGGACCCGGACGATCCGGACCGGGTCTATGTGGCGGCCCTCGGCCACATCTTCGGGAAGAACGAGGAGCGAGGCATCTACCGGTCCACCGACGGCGGCGAGACGTGGGAGGCGGTGCTGGCGCTGAACGACAGCACGGGCGCGTCGGACCTGGTCATGGACCCGTCCAACCCCCGGGTCCTCTACGCCGGGATGTGGCGGGCGGAGCGGAAGCCGTGGACGCTGATCTCCGGCGCCGAGGAGGGCGGCGTGTACAGGTCGGTCGACGGCGGCGACAGCTGGACGAAGCTGGGCAACGGTCTGCCGGAGGGGAAGATCGGGAAGGTGGGGCTCGCCGTGTCGCCGGCGAACCCGGACCGGGTCTGGGCCATGGTGGAGGCCAACCCCGGCAACGGGCTCTACCGCTCGGATGATGGCGGCGAGTCGTGGCAGCTCCTGACGGACGACAACAACATCGTCGGACGGCCGTTCTACTACCACCACGTCATCGCGGACCCGCAGGATCCGAACACGGTCTACTCGGCGAACGTCCGGCTGTGGCGGTCGGTGGACGGCGGCCAGGAGTGGGAGATGATCCCGGTGCCCCACGGCGACGTGCACGACGTCTGGATCAACCCGGACCACCCGGAGATCTTCGTGGCGGCCACCGATGGCGGTGCGTCGGTGACGCTGAACAACGGCGCCACGTTCTCCGGCGTCTACAACCAGCCCACGGCGGAGCTGTACGACGTCATGGTGGACAACCAGCGGCCGTACCGGATCTACGGCTCGCAGCAGGACAACACCACCATCAGCGTACCGGTGGAGCCGAGAGCGCAGGCGCTGCGGCCGCAGGAGGGGTGGGCGTACGCCGCGGGGTGCGAGACGGGCCCCATCGCCTTCGATCCCGACGACCCGGACGTGATCTGGGGCGGCTGCTACGGCGGGATCATCAACCGGATGGTGCTCTCGGAGGACACACGCCGGAACGTGAACCTGTACCCGGAGAGCCAGGGGCTGGCCCCTGCCGACCTGCGCTACCGGTTCCAGTGGGTGGCTCCCATCGTCATGTCACCCCACGACCCCGAGACGGTCTACCACGCGTCCCAGTACGTGCACCGGACCACCGATGGCGGGATGACGTGGGAAACCATCTCGCCGGACCTGACCACCGACTCGCCGGAGCACCAGCGGCACCCCGGCGGCCCGCTGATCTCCGACCACTCGGGCGTGGAGGTCTTCAACACCGTCTTCGCCGTCGTCCCGTCGCCCCACGAGCGAGGCACCATCTGGGCCGGCACCGACGACGGCCGCGTCCACATCACCCGGGATGACGGCGCCACGTGGACCGACGTCACACCGCGGCGGCTGCCCGAGCTGGGCACCGTGAACCGTATCGAGGTATCGCCGCACCGGCCCGGTCGGGCGTTCCTGGCCGTCCACCGATACCGGCTGGACGACTCGCGCCCGTACGTCTTCCGCACCGACGACTACGGCCGGAGCTGGGACCTCCTGACCGACGGGCGGAACGGGATCCCCGCCGACCACTGGGTGCGCGTGGTGCGGGAGGACCCTGCGGTCGAAGGGCTACTCTACGCCGGTACCGAGTTCGGCCTCTTCGTCTCCTTCGACGACGGCGGCCGGTGGCAGCCGCTGCAGAACAACCTGCCCACGTCGCCCATCACGGACCTCAAGGTGCAGCCCCGGCGGGGCGACCTCGTGGTGGCCACCCAGGGGCGCTCGTTCTGGGTCCTGGACGACCTCACACCGCTGCGGGAGCTGGCGGCCGAGCCCCGGGTGGCCGGCGTCCGCCTGTTCACGCCCCGCGACGTGGCCCGGGGCGGCGGCTACCCGCCGCTGAACGAGGTGGACCTGACGTTCCCGGACCGGCTGCCGATGGGTGCGCTCCTGCATTACACCATCGCGGCCGACGCGGGGGACGGCGGCGCCCTGCCGGCGCTGCGGATGGAGGTGCTCGACGCCGATGACCGGATCCTGGCGCGGTGGGCGCCGGACCGGGAGTGGCCGGAGGGTGTCGGGAGTGACGACGCCGGCGCCGGTGCGGCGTCGCCGAGTCCCGACATCCGGGTCGGGCCGCTGCCCTCGGAGCCCGGCTTCCACCGGGTTGTCTGGGGGATGAGCTACCCCGGCCCCGGCGGCGTGAAGGCGCCCCCGGGGGAGTATCGGGTCCGGCTGGCGTGGGACGACCGGGAGCAGGTCCGGAGCTTCCGGCTCACGCCGGACCCGAAGGACTCGTCCATCACCATGGCCGATTACATGGCGCAGTTCGAGACGTCGATGGCGGTCAGCGACACCATGGCCGCCATGGACGCCGCCGCCGACCGGATCGCGAGCGCCCGGGAGCAGGCGCGCGCGTTGCTGGACAGGGTCCGGGAGGCCGACCGTGACGCCGGCGCGCTGCCGGCGCTGGTGGACTCGCTGGTCAGCCGGCTGGACGCGGTCCAGCGGGAGCTGGAGGGGTACGAGACCTCCGCCGGGCAGCCGGGCCGTCGGAGCATCGACGGCCTCGACGACCACTACGGTCGGCTCATGTACCAGCTCAACAGCCGCGGCGGCTACGGCGGCGGGAGCACCGAGGGCCGACCCACCGCCGGGATGCTGGAGCGGAAGGCCGACCTCGACGCCACGTGGTCGGAGCTGCGGGTCCGGATCGAGGCCATCCTGGACGCGGACGTGGCGGCGGTGAACGAGGAGGTGGAGCGGCTGGGGGTAGAGGGGATAGTACAGCGCGGAGACGCGGAGTAGCGCGGAGACGCGGAGTAGCGCGGAGACGCGGAGGGGCGCGGAGGCGCGGAGGGCTTCTCGGCGAATCCCGCAGGCTGCCCCTCGTCGCCTATCCCAGCGCGGAGAAGAGCGCCCGGAACCCGAGCCCCAGCGCCACGATGACCACCACGGCGCCGGCCACGTTGGCGAAGGCGCCGTTCACCTTCTCGCCCATCCAGCGCCTGTCGTTCACGGCCAGGAGGAGGAAGACGGCGATGGCGGGCAGCAGCACGCCGTTGGCGACCTGGGCGAAGAGGATGGCGGGCACCGGCCGCACGCCGAGTCCGGCGAAGACGATCCCGGCGGTCAGGACCGCCATCCACACCCAGCGCAGACGCGGGTCCTTCAGGTCGCGGGGCCAGCCCAGGGCCCCGGCGGTGGCGTAGGCGGCGGCCAGCGGTGCGGTGATGGCGGACGTCAGCCCGGCGGCCAGGAGCCCGGCGGCGAAGAAGTAGCGGGCCCAGGCGCCCAGCAGCGGCTCGAGCTGGACGGCCATGTCGGCGGCGCTGGCGATGTCGGCGTCCCGGGAGACCATGGCCGCCGACGTAGACACGATGGCCATGCTCACCAGCGCACCCACCAGGATGCTGAAGCCCAGGTCGAGCCGCGCCGCCGGCAGGTCGTCCGGGCCGTCCCATCGCTCCCGCACCGCCGACGCGTGGAGGAACAGGTTGTAGGGGACCACGGTGGTCCCCACCAGCCCGGCCACGTACAGCATCCCGGCGGCGTCGGGCACCGTGGGCACGAAGAGACCCCGGAGCATCTCGCCGAGGGGCGGCCGGACCAGCACGGCCGTGGCCAGGAAGGCCAGTGCCATGAGGCTCACCAGCCCGATCAGCACCCGCTCCACCACGGGGTAGCTCCCCGTCCGCAGGAGCAGGTACGCCACCACGCCCGCCAGGATCGCCCAGGTCCGGGCGGTGCCGCCCCAGACGGCCTCGGCGCCCAGCGCCGCGCCCAGGAGGTTGCCCGTCTCGTACGCAGCGTTCCCGAACGCGATGGCGGCGATGACCAGCGCCACGGCCAGGAGCCGGGCCGCCGGCCGGGTGAACCGTCGTCGCACGGCCTCGCCCAGCCCCTGCCCCGTGACGAGCCCCAGCCGTGCGGCCATCTCCTGGAGCACCAGCGTGGCCAGGAGCGAGAAGGTCAGCGCCCAGAGGAGCGTGTACCCGTAGCCGGCGCCGGCCAGCGTGGCGGTGGTGACGGTGCCCGGGCCGATGAAGGCCGCGGCCACCAGCGCGCCGGGGCCGAACCGGAAGCGGCGGCGGCCGTCAGTCATCCAGCGCGGTGATGATCACGGGCTCGCCGGCCGGTGCGCCCACGTACAGCTCCGCGGGCGGCTCCACCTCCCGACGGACGTAGCCGAGGCCGATGGCGCCGGCGTCGTTCTCCGCCACGCTGGTCACCACGCCCCGGGCCCTGTCCACGCCCGGCTCGAAGAGCTCGGTGCCGGGCGCCGGCGCGGCGCCGCGGAACTCCAGCCGCCGGAGGTGCCGGTTCACGTGCCCCCGGTGCAGGATCCGGACGATGACCTCCTGGCCGGTGTAGCACCCCTTCTCGGTGTCGATGGCCCGCCCGGTGAGTCCGGCCTCGATGGGGATCACGTCGCCGGTCAGCTCCCGGCCGTAGCGCGGGCGACCCGCCGCGATCCGGAGCGCGTCCAGCACCTCCGGGTCGCCGGGACGGCCGCCGGCCTCCAGCAGGAGGTCCACCACCCGGTCCCGCTCGGCGGCCGGGACGAAGAGGTCCCACCCGTCGTCGCCGGTGAGGAGCGTCCTGAGCGCGAAGCGGCCGTCGAAGCGGGCCGTGTGCTCCTCCGGCGCGTCGGCCGGGAGCGGCTCGGGCCCACCCAGATCGGCCACGACCCGGCCGGCCACTTCCGTCGCGCCCTGGCCGTACACGCCCACCACGGCCCACGCATCGGTCACGTCCTCGAAGGTGGCGAAGAGCGGCGGGACGTACTTCCTCAGGTGTTCGACCAGCGACGCCAGTGCGGCGGCATCCGTCTCGATCCAGAGGGCATCAGCGTCGTCCGCCGCCTCCGCGGGGTCCCGGATCACGCGCACATCGGCCACGACCCGGCCCTTGGCGGTGAGGAACAGCCCGTACGTGGAGCGGTCCGGCGGCCGCCCCTGCACGTCGGCCGTCAGCATGTCGTGGACCATCTTCACCGGGTCGCGGCCGGTGGCGTGGAGGATGCCCCGGGACCGCTCCAGGACCAGCGGGCTCATTGCCGGCCGAGGTCGTCGATGAGGGACCGGACCCGCTGCGCATCGGGCGCTGCGGGCACCCGCTCGAGGTAGCGCTCGAGCTCGGCCACCGCCTCGTTCTTCCGGCCCGACCGGGCCAGGAGGAGCCCCCGGTCGCGGACCTCGACGGTGGCGCCGGGCCGGATCAGGAGGATGCGGTCCACCGCCGCGAGCGCACGGGCGTCGTCACCGGCGTTCAGGTAGATCCCCTTCAGGTTCGTGAGCACCCGGGCCAGGACGTCGGCCCGGTCGGCCGCCCGCAGGAACTCGGGGCGCATGCGGACCATCCCGCCGTAGACCTTGTCCAGGAGCTCCTGCGCCTCGTCTTCCCAGAGGATCCGGCCCGCGTCGAACGGGTCCACCAGCAGCCGCGCCACCTCGCCACCGTAGCGGAGCAGGAAGTGGCCGGGGAAGTTGATCCCCTCCAGCGGCAGCCCCACCCGCCACCCCACCTCCAACGTGACGATCCCCAGCGTGATGGGGATCCCGAGCCGGCGGTCGAGCACGTCGTTCAGGAACGAGTTCTTCGGGTCGTGGTACGCGTCGGCGTTGCCCTGGAACCCCTCCTCCTCGAAGAGCACCGTGCACAGCTCCTCGAGAGCCACCATGGGCGCGGTCTCCCCGTTCAGCCGGTCCTTCACCCGCTCCGCCAGAAGGTCCAGCCGACGGAGGTACGGCGCCACCTGCAGCTGGGGATATTCCTCCGCGGCGATGTACAGCGCGCCGGCGGCCAGATCGATCTCCGGCTCCGGGCGAGCAACCATTTCGGCAAGCCTTGCGGCGGGGGACGTAGTCATAAGCAGCAAACTATGGGTGGGCCGTCGAAGGGGGCAATGTAGCGCCGCCGGCGCAGCCGGCCGCGCGACTGGGGGATCGTCCGGGCACGGCCGGGTTCGTCTCGTTTCCGCCGCCGTTGTCTCTCATCCCTGATGGGGGGACTGGGGGTGGGTTCCCGGCAGGGCCGGGTGCGCGGTGGGAGCTTCCGGTCTCCTGGCTGGACCTCCTTCGGGAACCAGCCGGGGCCCACGGGGGGTTCGAACCCGGAAAGGAGCCGGTGAGCCAGCCATGGCGCCGAAATGGCGGCCGGACCGACGCGAGGCCCGGGTACCCCCAGTCCCCCCATCGGAAGCTACCACGAATCCCGCGGATTTCGCCGCGACGGCCGCGGCAACCCGGCTCGCCCCCCATCGCCGCCGGCGCAGCCGGCGGCCCGGCTGGCCCGCGCGACCCGGCGGCCCTACCATATGCCCATGTCTAGCCACGAAATCGTCCGTCTCACCGCACTGAGTCACGGCGCCGGCTGAGCGTGCAAGCTCGGCGCGGCCGAGCTGACGCACGTGCTGCGTCACCTTATCCCGGTGGATGACCCGGCGGTGATGGTGGATGCCACCACCGCCGACGACGCCGCCGTGTACCGTCTCGACCACGAGCGCGCCCTGGTCGTGACGGCGGACTTCTTCACGCCCATCGTAGACGACCCGTACGACTTCGGCCGGATCGCCGCGGCCAACGCGCTCTCGGATGTCTACGCCATGGGCGCCCGGCCGCTCTTCGCGCTGAACCTGGTGGCGTTCCCCCGGGACCGTCTGTCGGAGGGCCTGCTGGAGGCGATTATCCGGGGCGGCGGCGAGGTGGTGAAGGCGGCGGGCGCCGCGGTGCTGGGCGGCCACTCCATCGACGACCCGGAGCCGAAGTACGGGCTCTGCGTGGTGGGCGAGGTAGCGCCCGACGCGCTGGTGCGGAACAGCACGGCCCGGGCCGGGGATGCGCTGGTCCTGACGAAAGCGCTGGGTACCGGGATCATCGCCACGGCCATCAAGGCCGGCCACGCCTCGCCCGGCGTCATCGAGACGGCCGTGGAGAGCATGGCCACGCTGAACCGGGCCGCCGCCGAGGCCATGGTCCTCCGCGGCGCCCACGCGTGTACCGATGTCACCGGGTACGGGCTGGTGGGCCACCTCCACGAGATGACGCACGCCAGCGGCGTGGCCGCCCGCATCGACGCCGCCGCCGTCCCGCTCCTGCCGGGCGCCCGCCCGCTCATCTCGCAGGGGCACGTGCCGGGCGGGACCCGGCGGAACCTGGAGGACACGGCCGACGCCGTGGACTGGGGCTCCACCGACGACGAGCTGCGCACGCTGCTGGCCGATGCCCAGACCTCCGGCGGACTGCTCATCGCGCTGCCGGCGGAAGCGGCCCGGGCGCTGGTGGAAGAGCTGGGGTCGCCGGCCGCCGTGATCGGCGCCATGGAAGACGGCGAACCCGGGGCGATCCGCGTGAACTGAAAGCGGCCGCGCCGCAGTGCGGGGCCGGAACGATCGACGGGGGAGCGCCATCGGCAGCGGTAGCGCCATCGATCTGGGGTACGCGCCCTCCGCAGAGGTACACGCCATCGATCTGGGGTACGCGCCGTCGTCGGGGGTGGAAAACTGAGATCTCGTCGCCTTTTCGATCGCGAGATCGCAGATTTCCACGCCACAGGTAGGAAATTGCGATTGCACCACCGGCCGCCGGCCGTGAAATCTCACTTTCCCACGTCAGGGGTGGATTCCTGCGATACCGCGACCGGAACGGCCACCAGATCGCAATAATCCACGCCCGGGGCGCCGTCCCGGTCCCCCCCCGGTCCCCCCCGGTCCCCCCCCGGTCCCCCCGATCCGCCCGGACCTTGCCGACCCGCCGGTCGATGTCTACCGGGGCGTGAACACTGCGGTCAGGAGCCCACCGACCGGGTCGCTCAGCGGCTCCCCCTCCAGCTCGGGCGCCAGGGTGACGAGGCGGTCGAGCTGCGCCTGGATCTCGCTGGAGAAGGTGAGCGTACCGTCGGCGTCGTCGAACGTGAGATCGAGCGTCTGGGGAAGGAGCAGGGTTCCCGGATCCCCGGCGCTGTTGAAAGTGATCCGTACGCCGTCCTCCAGCATCGTGTACGATCCGTTCCCCGGCACGAGGATCCCCGTCTCCGGGTCGAGGAAAGCCAGCTGGGCGGTCCCATTGTTCGCCAGCACCAGTTGGGGCGGGATGTCGTCATCTGCGAATCCGGCCAGCAGGTCGTACTCCCCGAACGTCTGCCCCGCCACGTCGAAGGTGAGGGTGGTGGGGTCGTAGGTCCCGACCACGAGCTCCGAGTCCAGGAGGTTCACATCCGTGAGGTCCTCGTCCTCGCCGCACGCGCCGGCGGCGATGGCCAGGAGCAGCAGTGCGGCCAGCGTCGTGGTTCGTCCGTACCTGTCTGCCACTCGCCTCATGGGCTCCTCCGGATCTGGATGTGCGCCCGGCCGGCGAGGGGGCCGGCCGGGGCGAGGTTCGGGGTCGATCACGCGGGCTCGGGCCCCGGAGCCACGCTTCCCTAGATATGCAGTGCGTGCCCCAATGACGCCAGCGCCGCCTCGGCGATGGCCTCCGACAGCGTGGGGTGCGGGTGCATGGCCCGGTCCATCTCCTCGGCCGTAGTCTCCAGGTGCCGGCCCACGATGAACTCGCCGATCAGCTCGCTGGCGTGGGGCCCCACGATATGGGCGCCCAGCACTTCGCCGTACTTCCTGTCCCGGATGATCTTTACGTGGCCGTCGGTCTCGCCGGCGGTCCGGGCCCGGCCGTTGGCGCTGAACGGGAACTTGCCCACGTCGATGTCGTGGCCGGCGTCCCGGGCCTCCTGCTCCGTCATGCCGCAGCTCGCCACCTCGGGGTGGCAGTACGTGACGCCCGGGATGTTGCCGTAGTCCACGCCCGCATGCTCGTCGCCGGCGATGTGCTCCACGGCGGCGATCCCTTCGTGGCTCGCTTTGTGGGCCAGGAGCGGCGGGCCGGCACAGTCGCCCACGGCGTAGATCCCGTCGGCGGTGGTGCGCATCTTCTCGTCGATCTTGATGAACCCGTCCTCCAGCTCCACGCCGGCGTCCTCGAGGCCGATGTCGTCGGTGATGGCGGCCCGGCCGACGGCCATGAGGACCCGCTCCACGTCCACCAGCTCCGTCTCGTCCTTCCCGGTGTCGACGTGCAGCTTGACCTTGGTCTTCAGGACCTCGGCGTCCTCGAGCCTGGCGCCCTCCATCAGCTTCATCTTCCGCTTCTTGTACGCCCGGGCCACCGCCTTCGAGGACTCCTCGTCCTCCATGGGCAGGACCCGCTCCAGCGCCTCGATGATGGTCACCTCACTGCCGAAGCTGGCGAACACGTCGGCAAACTCCATCCCGATGGCGCCGGCGCCGATGATGGCGATGGACTTGGGTGCCGACTCGGCGTACACGGCGTGGTCGCTGCTCCAGACCCGGTCTCCGTCGATCTCGAGCATCGGGAGTGACTTGGGGCGCGACCCGGTGGCGATAATGATGTTCTCCGCCTCCAGCGTCGTCTCCTCGCCGCCCTCGGGCTCCTCATCGCCGTGGCCGGCGTTCTTCCCCGTCACCACTTCGACCTTGCCCTTACCCGCGATCCGGCCCCACCCCTGGATGTGGTCGACGTTGTTCTTCTTGAAGAGGTAGGCGGTGCCCTTCGCGCCCTGGTCCGCTACGTCACCGGCCCGCTTGGCCGCCACGCCGATGTCGAGCTTCACGTCGCCGACGCTCACGCCGTAGTCCTCGAGCTCGCCGGCCTTCCTGGCGTACTTGGCGCTCTCCAGCATGGCCTTGGTGGGGATGCACCCCCAGTTGTTGCACACGCCGCCCAGCTTCTGGGCCTCCACGCACGCCACCTTCAGCCCCAGCTGCGCCGCTCTGATGGCGGCCACATAGCCGCCGGGACCGCCACCGATCACTACCACATCGTACTTGTCCGCCACGCCCACCTCGCGGGTTCATTGTCCGTTTCACGGTCGAATTTACGACGCCTGACCCGTGCTGCCAACGTCGTGCCACCGGACCGGGCCGGCATGCAACCCTTCCGGCGATCCGCCTATCCAACCCACCGCAGCCCCGATGACGACGGCTTTCATTCAGCAGAAAAACAGGACCGACCCATGCGAGGCGACACCCTCCAGATACTCGCGGCCGCGCTGCTCGTCCCGGCGCTGCTCGTCCCGGCGCTGGCCGGCACCGCGTCCGCCGCCACCCCCGACCCCCAGTCCCCGCAGTCGGGGACCGCCGCACACGGCACCAACGGCACCAACGGCACCGGCAGTGACGGCGGGGTGCCGACGGTGACGGCGGAGCGGATCGAGGCGCCGCCGCAGATCGACGGCCGGCTGGACGACGCGGCGTGGGCCGACGCAGCGGTGGCCACCGGGTTCATCCAGATGCGCCCGGACCCGGGCGCGGCCGCATCGTTCCCCACGGAGGTCCGGGTCCTCTACGACGACGAGGCAGTATACGTCGGGATGCGCCTGCGGGACCCGGAGCCCTCGGAGATCGCCGCGCAGCTCGGGCGTCGGGACGCCTCGGGGATCTACAGCGACTGGGCCCACGTCATGATCGACAGCTATCACGACCGCCGCACCGCGTTCCGGTTCAGTGTGAACCCCACGGGCGTACAGAAGGACGTGCTCCATTACGACGACCACAGCGAGGACGTGAACTGGGACGGGGTGTGGGAGGCGGCCGCGTCGGTGGGCGACGAGGGCTGGGTGGCCGAGTTCCGGATCCCCCTCTCCCAGCTCCGGTTCAGCGCCGCCGAAGCGTGCGGATCCAGCGCCGCCGCCGGGTGCGGCGAGGTGGTGTGGGGCGTGAACTTCGGCCGCGAGATCGCGCGGCTCAACCAGTGGGCCTGGTGGGCGCCGGTGCTGCCGGACGTAGCCGGGTTCGTGAGCGCCGCCGGCGAGCTGCGGGGGATCCGGGAGCTGGAGCCGCCCCGTCGCCTGGAAGCGCTGCCGTACGTGGTGGCGCAGGGCAGCCGGGTACCGGTCAACGGGAGTCCGTTCCAGAGCCCGGACGGACGCGATAGCCAGCTGCACTTCGGCGCCGACCTGGAGTACGGAATCACGTCGGACCTGACCCTTTCGGCCACCATCAACCCGGACTTCGGGCAGGTGGAGGCGGACCCGAGCGTGGTGAACCTGACCGCGCAGGAGACGTTCTACCCGGAGAGACGGCCGTTCTTCGTGGAAGGTTCGAACATCTTCGGCTTCAACATCGGCTTCAACGACAACTCCGGCGAGGGACTCTTCTACACCCGCCGGATCGGGCGCTCGCCCCAGCGCGGGCTGAGCGATTTCGGCGATCATACGGACTCGCCGGGCACCACCACCATCCTGGGCGCCGGGAAGCTGAGCGGCCGGACGGCCGGCGGCTGGTCCGTGGGCCTCCTCCATGCCACCACGGCGGAAGAGACGGGTCGCGTGCTCACGGGCACGGATGGGATCCAGCCGTACGTGGTGGAGCCGCTCACCAACTACAGCGTGCTCCGGGCTTCCCGGGACTTCCGCGACGGTCGGAGCGCCGCGGGCGTCATGGCCACGGGCACGCATCGGCGCCTGAACGGTACGCCGGGGCTGGCTTTCCTCACCGACCGGGCATACGCCGGCGGGCTGGACTTCCGCCACCGCTTCGCCGATGACAGCTGGGACCTCAGCGGCTGGTTCGCGGGCAGCTACGTCACCGGCGACAGCGCGGCCATCCAGCGGCTCCAGACGAGCTCGCTGCGCTACTACCAGCGGCCCGAAGCCGACCACGTGGAGTACGATCCCGCTGCCACGTCCCTCGCCGGGTACGGCGGAACGCTCAACCTCTGGAAGGTAGCCGGCAGCTGGCGCGGCGGCGTGGGCGGCACGTTCCGTTCGCCGGGACTCGAGCTGAACGACGCCGGGTTCCAGACGGCCGCGGACCTGGCCATCGTCTACGCCAACCTCCGCTACCACCGGTTCGACCCCATCGGCCCCTTCCGCAGCTTCACCATCGGCGTGAACCCCTCGACGGCGTGGGACTTCGGCGGGTTGAATCTCCACAAGCAGCTCAACCTCTTCGCCAACACCGAGCTGACGAACAACTGGAGTTTCGGGTTCTGGAGCGGCCGGGCGTTCCCGGGCGTCTCCAACGGCGCCCTCCGGGGTGGGCCGGCCATCAGACGGCCGGGCGCACTGCGGGCCAACGTGTGGATGAACACCGACTCCCGGAAGCCCGTGCGGGTCAACCTCAACGGCGGCTGGTCGGTGGATGACCAGGGTGCCGGCTGGAGCAGGCGGGCCGGCGCGAGCGTCACGTGGCGCCCGTCGGGCCGCCTGGACCTGTCTCTCGGCCCCTCGATCAACGAGCGGAGCAGCGAGTGGCAGTACATCACCCAGACGGCGGACCACACGGGAGACACCCACTACATCTTCGCGCCGATCCACCAGCGGACGTTCTCTCTGACCACTCGCGTGAGCTACGCGTTCACACCCACCCTCTCGCTCCAGCTCTACGCCCAGCCGTTCGTGAGCGCCGGCCGGTACGCCGGTTTCCGTGAGGTCGCCGACCCGCAGGCCGATCGCTTCGGGCAGCGGTTCCACACGTTCTCCGATCAGGAGCTGAGCTACGTACCGGACGGCGACGGCGGCTGGGGCACCTACGCGGTGGACACCGACGGGGACGGCACCGCCGACTACTCCTTCAACGAGCCCGACTTCAGCTTCAAGGAGCTGCGATCGAACGCCGTGCTGCGATGGGAGTACCGCCCCGGTTCCACGCTCTTCGTGGTCTGGAGCCAGGGCCGGAGCCGGGTCGACCCCACGGGCCAGTTCCACGTCATCGACGACTTCGACCGGCTGGTGGGCACCGGCGGCAGCAGCGTCCTGGCCGTGAAGCTCAACTACTGGCTGGACTTCTAGCCGGAGCCTACGCCAGCGCCAGCGCCGGCTCCTCCAGCAGCTCCGTCAGCGTCTGGAGGAACCGCGCGCCGGTGGCCCCGTCCACCACCCGGTGGTCGCAGCTCATGGTGATCTTCATCCGGGGCATGATCACGCCCTCGCCGTCCTCCACCACCACCCGGTCCTCGACCTTCCCGATGGCCAGGATCCCCGACTCGGGCGGGTTGATGATGGCGGTGAACTCGTCGATCCCGAACATGCCCAGGTTGGAGACGCTGAAGGTGGCGCCGGTGTACTCCTCGGGCTGCAGCTTCTTCTCCCGGGCCCGACCGGCCATCTCCCGGACCTCGGCACCGATCTGGGCGGCGCCCTTCTGGTCCGCACCCCGGATGACCGGCGTGATGAGCCCGTCCTCGACGGCCACGGCCACGCCGATGTCCACCTTGTGGAACCGCTTGATGTGGTCTTCGTGCCACTGGGCGTTGACCTCGGGGTGCCGCCGGAGGGCGATCGCCACCGCCTTGATGATGAGGTCGTTCACGCTGACCTTGAGCCCCTGATCCTCCAGCCGCTCGTTCATCCGCCCCCGGACCGCCATCATCCGCGTCATGTCCACGTCCCGGGTCAGGTAGAACGTGGGCACGGGACCGAGGCTCTGGACCAACCGCTTCGCGATGCTCTTCCGCATCTGGCTGACCGCCACCTCCTCCACCTCCGGGCCCTCGTACGACGGCTCCACGAAGCGGGGACCGCCCGCTGCGGCCGGCTCCGGGGCCCCGGCAGCCTTCTCGCCCACGCCCTCCTCGACGGCCTGCTCCACGTCTGCCTTCGTGATCCGACCACCGGGCCCGGACCCCTCGACCCGCGCGATGTCCAACTCCGCCTCCGCCGCCAGCTTCTTGGCCAGCGGGGAAGCTTTGACCCGGCCTTCGGCCTCGGGACCGCCGTCCGCCGCCCGCCGCCCGCCGTCGGCCGCGGCGGCTTCCGGCTCCGTGGCGGTTTCTTCCTTCGCGGCCTCGTCCTCTTCCTCTGTGTCTCCGTGCTCCTCTGTGCTCTCCGTGTCCTCCGTATCCTCCGTGTCCCCTGTGTCCCCCGTTTCCGCCAGGACCTCGTCGATGTCCTCATCCTCGTCGGCCACGATCCCGATGACGGTCCCCACCGGCGCGGTATCGCCCTCCTCGAGGAGCCGCTCGCGGAGCACGCCCGAGCCCCGGGCGGTGAGCTCCATGGTGGCCTTGTCAGTCTCGATCTCGGCCAGCACGTCGCCCTGCTCCACGGTGTCGCCCTCGTCCACCAGCCAGCGCACGATCTCCCCCTCCTCCATGGTGGGGGAAAGGGCCTCCATATGAACTTTCGTGACCATTTATGCGCTCCCTGAAGCTGCCGCGTGGTTGTTCACGTCTCTCAGTTGCCCCGGTTCAGCCAACGACCGCCACCCTCGCCCCCACCGACGCCCGAGTTGCTGCTCTCCTCCTCCTCGAACCCTTCTTCCCCCTCGATGAACAGCGTGTAGCGGTTGTCCACCCGCCACAGCGGCCCGAACGACGAGGCCAACGCCACCAACGCGGCTTCCAGGACCGGGTCATCGATGACCATGGAGATCCCCACCAGCGTCTCCCCCGGCACCTCCCACCGGTCCCAGTCCAGCTCGTAGCCGGTGCCTTCGAACTCGATGGCGCCCAGGTACGGTGCAAGCTCCGGCGGGACCACCCCGGCCTCCGCGTCGGCGGGCCAGTCGTGGGCATCCATCCTGTACATGTGGGCCGCCGCCCGTATCGCCTGGCAGTCGCCGACCATCCGGGTGGCCCGCGTCTGATAGATGCCCCGCTGATAGGATGGCGCCGCGATGGCCGCGAGGATCGAGGTCACCAGCAGCACGACCAGCAGCTCGACGAGCGTCATCCCCCGTCGTGCCGTGGCGGCACCGGCCGGCCCGGGCGCGGCACGTCGCATCACACGGTGCGGTACAGCACCCGGTTACACGCAGCCACCACCCGCTCCTTCGACGGCTTGGCCAGCTTCTCCAGCCGCTTGGCGTACGGCATCGGCACGTCGGCCTGGCTCACCCGGGCCACCGGCGCGTCCAGCCAGTCGAAGAGCTCGTCCTGGATGATGTCGATGATGCTCGACCCGATCCCGGCGAAGCTCCATCCCTCCTCGACGTAGACCGCCCGGTTCGTCTTCTTCACCGAGTCGGCGATGGCGTCCACGTCGAGCGGCCGGAGCGTGCGCAGGTCCAGCACCTCGGCCTTCACGCCGTCCTTCGCCAGCTCGGCGGCCGCCTGGAGCGCGATGTTGATCATCTTGCCGTGGGTGATGATCGTCACGTCCTCGCCCTCCTTCTTCACCTCCGCCACGCCCAGCGGGATCACGAAGTCCTCGTCGTCGGGGACCTCGCCCTTCACCGCGTACAGCATCTCGCCCTCGAAGAAGGCGACGGGGTCGTCGTCCCGGATGCTCGCCTTCAGCAGCCCCTTCGCGTCCGCCGGCGTGCCCGGCGTCACGATCTTCAGCCCGGGGAAATGGGCGTACACGGGCTCCAGCGCCTGGCTGTGCTGCGCGCTGAGCTGGAGCGCCGCGCCCGTGGGGCCCCGGAAGACGATGGGGCAGTTGAACTGGCCGCCGCTCATGTACAGCATCTTCGCCGCGCTGTTGAAGACCTGGTCCTCGGCCAGCATGGCGAAGTTGAAGGTCATGAACTCGATGATCGGCCGGAGCCCGGTCATGGCGGCGCCCACGCCGAGGCCGGCAAACCCGAGCTCGGTGATGGGCGTGTCCACCACCCGCTCCTCGCCGAACTCGTCGAGGAGGCCCTTCGAGACCTTGTATGCGCCGTTGTAGAGCCCCACCTCCTCGCCCATGAGGAAGACGTCGGGGTCCCGCTGCATCTCCTCGCGCAGCGCCTGGTTCAGCGCTTCCCGGTACGTGATCTCCGCCATGGCTACGCCCCCTCCCCGAGCCGGTTCCTGCGGTCGAAGAAGAGCCGGCCGTTCACGCTCAGGTCCGAATAGACGTGGTCGTAGAGCGCCGCGTCCTCGGGCTCCGGCGAGCTCTCGGCGAACTCCTCGGCGTCATCCACCTCCGCGGTGACCTCCTCGTCCATGGCCTCGAGCTCGGCCTCCGTGAGCAGGTCGGCGTCCTGGAGCGTGTCGATGAAGCGCTTGATGGGGTCCGTCTTCTTCGCCTCCTCCACGTCGTCCTTGGTCCGGTAGACGCCGTGGACGGGGTCCGACATGGAGTGGCCCATGAACCGGTAGCACTGGGCCTCGATCAGCGTGGGCGTGCCCTCGTCCCGGGCCCGGTCCACCGCCTTGCCCACCTCCGAGCGGACCGCCAGCACGTCCATCCCGTCCACCCGCAGCGACGGCATGTCGTACGCCTTCGCCTTCTTCGAGATGTCGTAGAGCGAGGCCACCCGCTCCCACGCCGTGCCCATCCCGAACCGGTTGTTCTCCACGATGTAGACCACCGGGAGCCCCCAGAGACTCGCCATGTTCAGCGACTCGTGGAACGCGCCCTGGTTCACCGCCGCCTCACCGAAGAACGCAATGGCGACCCGGTCCTCGTGCCGGTACTTGATGCTCCAGCCGAGGCCGGTGGCCAGCGGGATCTGGCCGCCCACGATCCCCCAGCCGCCCATGAAGTTGATCCCCTTGCTGTACATGTGCATGGAGCCGCCCTTCCCGCCCGAGCAGCCGCCCACGCGGCCATACAGCTCCGCCATGACCTCCCGGGGCGTCATCCCCTTCACCAGCGCCTGGACGTGGTCCCGGTACGCGGCGATGGCGTAATCGTCCTCCCGGAGCCCGCTCAACGCGCCCACGGCCACCGCCTCCTGGCCGATGTACAGGTGGCAGAAGCCGCCGATCTTGCCCAGCGCGTACGCCTCCGCCGCCTTCTCCTCGAAACGACGACCCAACAGCATCAGCCGGAGCATGGCCTGGAGCTCGTCCTGCTCGAACCCGTCGAGCCGCTCGGACATCGGCGTCCCATCCACGTCGATCCAGTCCTGCTCCTCCGGCGCCTCGACCTCGCCCTCGAGCTCGGTCTGCGCTTCTTCCGTCTTCGCCATCTATGCCTTCTCCCGCTGCGGCTGGATCTGAACCAGCCCGTTCCCGCCGGAACCGCCGTTGCCGCCGGTCAGGTCGTGCTCCAGCGACGCCTGGAGCGAGAGCTTCTCGCGCCGGGCCTCGATCTCTTCGGGGCTCAGCTCGCCGGGCGCGCGCTCATCCTTGTCCAGCACCTCGGTGATCTCGCCCACACCGCCGGCGCCCACCGTCCGGGCCTGGGTCTCGGCGTGGTAGCTCGAGCGGACCAGCGCGCCCGACTCCACGTGACGGAACCCGAGCTCCTCCTCGCCGATCCGCTTCCACTCGTCGAACTCCTCGGGCGTGACCCACCGGGCCACCGGCGCGTGGTGCTCGCTCGGCCGCAGGTACTGGCCGATGGTCACGATGTCCACGCCGGCCTTCCGCAGGTCGGCCATGGCCTGCCGGATCTCGTCCTTCGTCTCGCCCAGGCCCACCATGATCCCCGACTTCGTCAGCATGTCCGGGTCCACCTTCTTGGCATAGCCCAGGAACGAGATGCTCCGCCAGTACCGCCCCCCGGGCCGCGCCGACGGATGCAGCCGCTCCACCGTCTCCAGGTTGTGGGCGTAGATGTCCGGCTTCGCCCGGCTCACGGCGGCGATGGCCTCCTCGTCACCCTTGAAGTCGGGCGTCAGCACCTCGATGGTGCAGCCGGGCCGGGCTTCGCGGACCTGGCGGATGGTCTCGGCGAAGATCCCGGCGCCGCCATCGTCGAGCTCGTCGCGGTTCACGCTCGTGATGACCACGTGGTTCAGCTCCAGCTCGGCGCACGCCTCCGCCACCCGCCGCGGCTCGTCCTCGTCGAGCTCCGTGGGCATCCCGTGGGCGATGGCGCAGTACTTACACGCCCGCGTGCAAACATCGCCCAGGATCAGGAACGTGGCGGTGCCGGCCTCCCAGCACTCGCCGATGTTCGGGCACCCCGCCTCCTCGCACACCGAGTGCAGGTTCTGCCCCCGCATCAGCGTCTTCAGGCGACGGTAGTTGTCCCCACCCGGCGAGCGCACCTTCAGCCACTTCGGCTTCCGAGCCTTCAGGTCGATGGCCGCGCCGTCCTCGATGGGCACGTTGGCCGTGCCCTTGGACTTCACGATCCCCGTGTCCTTGCCCCTGGGCGCCCAGCCCTTCACTGCCTTCTCGCTCATCTATGCTCCAGTCCGTCCGTGGTCCGCGTGCAGAAGCAGACCGTTAGACGGCAACATGCGTTCCCCGGCACTGCGCCGGGGCGTTCCGTGTCGTGTGGAACCTCAAATGTTAGGAAGAACCGGCGGGACTGGCTACCCTAGCCGGTGTCGTTCGGGTCCAGGAAATGGTCCAGGAGGCGGGCCACCCACCGGTCCAGTCCCTCCGCCGTCAGGGCATGGGGGCCGGTGAACCCCTCGAACAGCCGCGGCATGAGCCCCACCCCCAGGAGCGCGGCCCAGAGCTGCATCACACTCAGCCGCTTCTCGTCCGCCGTGCCCGGCCGCAGGGCAGGGCCCACCAGCTCGAGAAACCCTTCCAGGTACTCGTTCAGCTCCCGCACCCGCGCGCCGTCGTACGACTGGACGTCGAGCGGGCCGTGGAGCCGGGCCGCCAGACGACGCGGCCGCCGGAGCAGCTCCGGCAGGAACTCCGAGAGGTACTCCTCCAGCCCGCTGCGGACATCGCCACGGTTGTCGGCGATGAGCGCCGCCAGCTCGTCCAGCGTGCCCCACAGCCCCTGCCGGGCCGCACGCTCCAGCGCCTCCTCCAGCAGCCGGTCCTTCGTCCCGAAATAGTAGTTGATGGCCGCGCCGTTCACCTCGGCCGACTCCGCGATCCCCCGGACCGTCAGCCCCGACACGCCAACCCGGTCGATCCCGTCCAGCGTGGCCGCGATGATCCGCTCCCGTGGGTCCATTGCTTTCTCCCGGCGAGAACCAAGACGCTTGATTGAATTAATTGTTTAGATACTGAATCGAGGTCGGGCTTGTCAAGGACCAGTGTAACCGTGGAAGACGCGGAATCCACGGAATGTTGCGCGGAAGTCGAGCTCACTGGAGGGGCATCCGGTGAAGCAGCGACTGGAGCGACGCTGACCAGTGTTTGATACGAACGTTTAAAACAATTGAACCCGAAGGCTGTTTTGCCATGAAGGTGTCGCCCACCGCAGACCGTTCCGCGCCCCTTCCGCGTCTGCCGCGTATTCCGCGGTTAGCTAAACCCGGCACCCTGCCTCGCCGCGAACGCAGCTCGCGCCTCGCACGGGTCCCAGCTCTTCGTCGCTTTCCGAACGCGTCAGCCGGTGCCGAAGCCGGACTCCCGGAGCGAGGTGGAGAGGTCCTGTCCGCCGGAGGGTTGGGCGCCGAAGTCGAGGGTTCGGATGGGGAAGGGGATGGTGATGTCGTTCTGGTCGAAGGCGTGCTTGATGCGCATGATGGCCTCGGAGCGGGCGCGATGGTAATCGGCCTGGCGTGCGTAGTCGATCCAGAAGCGGATCTTGAAGTTGATGGAGTTGTCGCCGAACTCGTCGTAGAAGAGCTCCACCTCGCGGCCGGTGTCCCGGACCTCGATCCCCTCCACGGCCTCGGTGGCCACGCGCTTCGCCTTGGCCAGGTCGTCGCTGTAGGAGACGCCCACGGGGATGTCCACCCGGGCGGTGCCCGTCTGGCTGTAGTTGACGATGGGTTTCTTGTAGACGTCGGCGTTGGGGATCAGGACGCGCTGGCCGGTGGGCAGCATGAGCTTGGTGGCCCGGAGCTCGACGCGCTCGACGATGCCCCGGAAGTCGGACGTCTCGATGATGTCGCCCTCGTAGAACTGGTGGCGGATGTTCAGAATGATCCCGGCGATGAAGTTCTCGGCGATGTCCTGGAACGCGAAGCCCAGGGCGAGCCCCAGGATCCCGGCACCGGCCAGCAGGGAGGTGACGGTCCTGTCGAGGTTGAGCACGCCCAGGGCGAGGACGAGGCCGACGGCGAGGACCACGAGGTAGCTGGCCTGCGCCACCAGGCGATTGACCTCCGGCTGTTCGGCGATGCGCCCGGCGATCCGCTCGACCACGCGCCGGGCCATGCGCGCGAGCCCCCAGAAGATCAGGAGGACCACGATGGCGGCGATGAGGTTCGGCAGGCTCTGCACGAGCCCCTCGAGCCAGCCGGTCACCTTGCCGAAGGCGTTGGCCAGGGCGGCGTGGATGTCGAAGGCGGCGTCGGTAGCCACCTCGGTGGCGGCGGCTCCTGCAGTGTCAGCGGTCTGGATCATCAGTGGAGTTCCGGTTATGGGTTCGGGTCTGCTGCGAAGTCGGGTGGCGTCATGCCGGTCGGTCGAGGAGTCGTCGCAGCGCCGGCTCCAGGGCCGGATTCCGCCACTCGTAGCCGGCGGACTCCAGCTTCGCCGGTACCACCCACGCGCCGCCGGCGATCTCGTCGCCCAGCTCGCCGATGAGCTTCAACGCGAGCTTCGGGATGGCCAGGAACCTGGGCCGATGCAGCACGCGGGCCACCGTGTCGGCGAACTCCTCGTTGGTGACCTTGTCGGGGGCGACGACGTTCACGGACCCCGAAAGCGTTTGGTCCTTCTCCTGCGCCAGGAGGAACGCCATGACGTGGGCGATCTCGGCGCGCGTCACCCACGGGAACGCCTGCTGCCCGTCGCCCAGCTTGGCGCCCAGGCCGAGGAGTGTGGAAAGCGTCATCCCCTGGAGGAGCAGCCCGTTCGGATCCAGCACCAGCCCGAATCGGGTCATGACCACCCGCACGCCGGCATCGGCGGCGGGCTGCGTGGCGGCCTCCCAGTCCCGGACCACCCGGGCCATGAACCCGTCCGCGGGCTCGGCGTCTTCCGTGAGCGGCTCGTCCGGCGGCCGGTCGCCGTAGTACCCGATGGCGGAGGCGTTGATCAGCACATCCGGACGGTCCGTATCATCCAGTCCGGCAAGGGTTTCCGCCAACAGACGCGTGCCCCTGACCCGGCTCTCCCGGATCCGTCGCTTCCTGGCCTTCGTCCACAGGCCGAAGATGTTCTCGCCGGCCAGGTTGATGACCGCATCGTGGTCGGCGAGGGCCGGGACGTCGAGCTCCTGGGTGGACGGCTTCCAGAAGAGGGCGTCGTCGGCCCCGGCGGCCTCGCGGGAGCGGACCACGCGGGTGACGGTGTGGCCGTCGCCGCGGAGCCGGTCGGAGACGGCGGAGCCAATGAGACCGGAGCTGCCGGTGATGGCGATCTTCATGGGTCGGGGTTGGTCCAGTCTTCGCGGTGGTCCCGGTCATCCGGGCGGCTCCGGTGACCGGGGGATGCGTTCGCGGCGGCCGCGTGTTCAGGGTGAACAGCTGCCAGCTTCGTGCCAGCCGCAGACTGGGGGACTGGGGGTGGGGTCAGCGCTGCCTCTGCACGGGCGACTCCGATTCGGGGCGACCGCCGCCATCCGTATCCGCCCCATCGTCCGGGCCGGTCGGGTTGGAGGTGCCAGGACTCCAGAGAGACTCGAGGGCCGTGTACCCGGAGCCGTCGTAGAGGCTCGTGGGCAGACTTACGGTGGACATGAGGGTGATGGGCGTATGGAAGTACGCCATCTCTCCGGTGCCTGTCTGGCCGTAGTTCCTGAAGCCCCAGCAGTACACGTCCCCGGCCGTGGTCACGCCGCACGTATGGCCGTCAGAGCCGGCCAGGTCTGTCCAGCCGTGACTACCGGCCACGGCCACCGGGGATGTGCTCGCGATGTTGCTGCCGTCTCCGAGCTGGTAGCCGTCGTTGTTTCCCCAGCAGTACCCGGCGCCCGTGTCGGTGATGGCGCAGGAGTGGTACCCGTTGG
>JAWODW010000016.1:0-12848 GCA_046483065.1 Longimicrobiales bacterium
CGGCCCAGCGGCTGGCGGAGCACGACGCCCCCGTCACCGCCGACGTCTTCGGCATCACCACGTCCACGCAGCGCGATATCGGGATCGGCCAGGTCTGGGAGATGATGTCGGACCAGGTGGACGTGCTCCTGCCCATGGTCTACCCGAGCCACTACCCCGACGGCTCCTGGGGCTACGAGAACCCGAACGCCGCGCCGTACCAGATCGTGCGGCGGGCGCTGGACGCCGGCGTCGAGCGCTCCGACACCATCCCCGACGCTGCGTCGATCCGGCCGTGGCTCCAGGCGTTCAGCATGGGCGAGCCCGTCTACGGCCCCATGCACGTCCGGGCCCAGATCGACGCTGTATACGACGCGGGGCTCACCGAATGGCTGCTCTGGAACCCCGGCGTGCGGTACCCCGCCGAGGCCTTCACCGACGCCAACGGGATCGAGCCGTGGTTCGCCGGCATGGGGGAGACGCTGTACGACCCGGCGGACGCCGCCGCCGACTCGGCTCGCGATCCGGTCCGCCCCTAGCCGGCCTGGCCCGCCGCCCGCACACCGGCGCCCTGGCTGTTGGATGGCTGTTGGACCCGGACGTCCCCCCCTCGCCTGGCTCATATCTTGCCCCCTGAATGGGTACCATGGCCACGATCCTGATCATCGACGACGACCCGGACTCGGTCTCGATCCTCGAGACGTTCCTCGAGGCCCGCGGCCATGCCGCTCACGGCGCCGCGGACGGGGAGGCAGGCCTGGCCGCCGTGGATGAGCTGGAGCCCGATGTGGTGATCCTCGACGTCATGATGCCCGGGATGGACGGCTGGGAGGTGGCCCGCCGGATCCGCCGACAGCCCCGCCACGCCGATCTCCGGATCCTGATGCTCACGGCACGTGACAGCCAGGAGGCGCGCCGGGAGGGAGAGGCGGCCGGCGCGGACGCCTACATGGTGAAGCCCGTGGGGCTCGAGGACCTGGGCGCCGGCGTCGACCGGCTGCTCGGGGATGGCCCCGGGGCCGGACCGACGGAGGCCGGACCGAGCTAGTCGGCCGTCCCCGACAATGGCCAACCGGCGGCCGGTTGCCCATACTCCGGCATGGACCCCGCACAGCGTTTCCGACACCGCCGCGACGCCGCGGCCGCCGAGCGCGACGAGTTCGCCCGGCGGGCCTCGCGCGTTTCCAACCTCCGTCTCGCTGTCTTCGGCCTCGGGATCGGCGCTCTGGTCTGGGCCGAGCTGCAGCCCGAATACGGGGGCTGGGCGCTGGTGCTGTTCGCCGCCGCCCTGGCCGCGTTCGTGACGTTGATCGTCGTCCACTCCCGGCTCGAGGAGCGGGAGCAGTGGGCGGCGGCGATGACGGCCGTGAACGACGAGTCGCTGGCCCGGCTCCGACGCGACTGGGACGGCCTGCCGGTGATGTCCGCCACGAGTCCGCGAGGCCATCCGTACTCCCACGACCTGGACGTCTTCGGCCACGGGTCGCTGGCCCGGTTCCTGGCCACCACCGGGACGGCGGTGGGCCGCGAGCGGCTCCACGACTGGCTCCTGGCTCCCGCCCCGGCCCACGAGGTCCGGGCCCGGCAGGACGCGGTGCGGGAGCTCGTCCCCGAGCTGGAGTACCGGCAGACCATCCAGGTCTCCGGACGGCGGGCCGGCGACCCGGAGCCTGGCGCCCTGGACGCGTTCCTGGACTGGGCCGAGTCCGAGCCGTGGCTGCTGCGCCGGAAGCTGTTCCTCTGGGCCGCCCGGTTGATCCCCCTGGCCACGGTGGCCCTGGCGGTCCTCCACGTCCAGGGCACGCTGGCCCGGCCGTGGTGGATCCTCTCCCTCGCCGCGGGTACCGCGCTGGTCGGCGTGTTCACCAAGCAGATCCACGGGCACATGGCCGGCGCGAGCTTCGGCGAGGCGGGGATGCGGCACTACGCAGACCTCGTGGGCCGGATCCAGGACCGGGAGTTCAACTCCGACGCCCTCGGCGAGATCCGCGCGGCGCTCAGCGGCGACTGCGACGCCCGTCGGGAGCTGGAGCGCCTGGGCTGGCTCACCGAACTGGCCGACATGCGCCACGGCGGCATCTTCTACGTCGTGGTGGCCATCCCGACGCTCTGGGACTTCCACGTCCTCTGGGCCCTCGAGCGGTGGAAGGCCCGCGCCGGTCGGCACGTCCGGAAGTGGGCCGAGGACGTGGCCCGCATGGACGCACTCTGCGCGCTGGCGGGCCCCGCCCACGACGAGCCCGGCTGGTCGTTCCCCGAGATGGTGGACGGCGAGCGGATCGAGGCGAAGGGGCTGGCCCACCCACTGCTGGGGCCGGACGAGCGGGTGGCGAACGACGTGGAGGTGGGGCCGCCCGGCACCTTCCTCATGGTCACCGGCTCCAACATGTCCGGGAAGAGCACGCTGCTGCGGGCCATCGGCGTGAACGCCATCCTGGCCGAGGCCGGCGGCCCCGTCTGCGCCGAATCGCTCCGGCTCCCGGCGCTGGACCTCCGGACCAGCATGCGCGTCGAGGACTCGCTGGAGCGGGGCATCTCCCTCTTCATGGCCGAGCTCCAGCAGCTCAAGCGCGTGGTGGACGCCGCCGACGCCATGGAGGACCGCATCCTCCTCTACCTCCTCGACGAGGTCCTCCACGGAACCAACTCCGCGGAGCGGCAGGTGGCGATCCGGGAGGTGCTCGGCCACCTGCTGGAGCGGCCGGCCATCGGCGCCATCTCCACCCATGACCTGGCGCTGGCCGACGCCGAGCCGCTGGCCGGCGCCGTGGTGCCCGTCCACTTCCAGGAGACGGTGCACCCGGAGGGGCACGAGCCGGCCATGACGTTCGACTATCGGCTCCGGGACGGGATCGCGACGTCGACGAACGCGATGAAGCTCGTGGAGCTGGTCGGGCTTGCCCGACCAGCGGCTCGCTGACGCTCGCAACAGGCACCGCCTGGGGGCGGTGCAACAGGCGGCGGCTGGCGCCGCCGCAACAGGCCGCCTGCGGCGGCAACAGGCTCACTACGTTCGCAATGGCGGCCTTCGGCCGCAACGGGCGCGGCCTTTCGGGCGCGGTTGACCCATCCGGCCATTCCGGTGCCCCATTCGGCACGCCATCGTCGGGGTATGAGTGGAGACGATGAACCGCGGGTGGTGCGGCTCGCGAACGAGTATCTGGCTTGGTTTCGCCGGTGGGAGCGGTGGCTGCGGCGCTGGCCGCGGACGTGGGACCAGATCGAGGGGGCGGCCTCGTCGATCGTCGCCAACCTGGGCGAGGCGCTCGACTCGGAGACCATGCCCCAGAAGCGGAAGTACTTCGGCTACGCCAAGGCGTCGGCGGGCGAGGCGGTGAAGCTGGTCGAAGCAGCCGTCGGCAGCGACATGCTCCCGGCGGAGGCCGGCCGGGAGGCCCGCAAGCTCCTGCGCGACATCCGCTGGGACATCGTCCGCCTGATCCGCTGGACGAGGCGGTAGGGGCGAGGCCAAAGGCCGAGCCCCTACGCGCGCGGAACGTGCGCCCTTGCCGCCGAAGGCGGCCGGTTGCACCGCCGCCAGGCGGTGCCTCTTGCGAACGAAGTGAGCCCTTGCCGGCGCCCAGCGCCGGCCTGTTGCGCCGAAGGCGCCTGTTGCACCGCGCAGCGGTGCCTGTTGCGGCCCGGAACGGGCCGCCTGTTGCGAGCCGAAGGCGAGCCGCTGCTGCAGCCCCGGTAACCGCCCGGACGCTAGGCCGCCGCGAACTGCAGCTCATACAGCTTCGCATACAACCCGCCCTGCTGCAGCAGCTCCCCGTGCGAGCCCTCTTCCCTCAGCTCGCCGTGATGGAAGACCAGGATCCGGTCGGCGCTCTGCACGGTCGACAGCCGGTGGGCGATGACCAGGCTGGTCCGCCCCTCGAGCAGCGTCTCCAGCGCCTGCTGGATCTGGTGCTCGAGCTCGCTGTCCACCGATGAGGTGGCCTCGTCGAGGATCAGGACCAGCGGGTCGAAGGCCAGGGCCCGGGCGAAGCTCAGGAGCTGGCGCTGGCCCACGCTCAGGCTGGTGCCGCGCTCGCCCAGCGGCTCTTGGTAGGCACGGGGCAGCCGCTCGATATGGCGGTCGGCGCCGACCCGGGCGGCGGCCTGCCGGACGCGCTCGTCGCTGATGTCGTCGCGGCCGAGGCGGATATTGTACTCCACGCTCCGGCTGAAGAGGAACACGTCCTGGAGCACGAGCCCGATCCGCTGACGGAGCGCTTTCTGGGGGATCTGGCCGAGGGGCACGCCGTCGAAGAGGATCTCGCCCTTCTGCGGCTCGTAGAACCGCATGAGCAGGTTGATGAGCGTGGTCTTCCCGGCGCCGGTGTGGCCCACGATGGCCAGCCGCTCGCCGGGGCGGACGGTGAAGCTCACGTCCTCGAGGACCCAGTCCCAGTCCTCGGCCGCCTCGTCGCGGGTGTACGCGAACCAGACGTTGCGGAACTCGATCTCGCCCCGGCCCGGCTCGGGGAGCGCGGCGGGCATGGCGCGGTGGTCGGTGACGTCGGGCTCGCTGTCCAGCAGCTTGAAGATCCGCTCGCTCGACGCCATGGCGCCCTGGAGCATGTTGTACTTCTCCGACAGGTCCTGGATCGGCCGGAAGAAACGCCGGCTGTACATGAGGAACGCCGTCACCACGCCGATGGAGATGGTCCCGTCGATGAGCCGGCTCCCGCCGTAGACCAGGATGGCCGCCAGCGCCACCGTGGTCAGGATCTCGATGGCGGGGAAGAAGAGGGCGTAGTAGGTGATGGACCGGAGGTGGGCCCGGAGGTGGCTCTGGTTGATCTCCTCGAACCGGTCGCCCGTCTCTTCCTCGCGGCCGAAGATCTGGACCACGCTCACGCCGGTGATCCGTTCCTGGAGGAAGGCGTTGATCCGGGCGATCCGGACCCGGATGTCGCGGTACGCCGCCCGGACTTTGGCCCGGAACACGAACGCCACGGCCACCACGAACGGCATCACGGCGAACGCCACCAGCGCCAGCTTCCAGTCCATGAAGAGCATGACGCCCACGATGAAGATCAACGTGAAGACGTCGCCGAAGACAGTCACGATCCCGGAGCTGAAGAGCTGGTTCAGCACCTCCACGTCGTTCGTCACCCGGGTCATGAGTCGGCCCACGGGGTTCCGGTCGAAGAAGCGCAGGCTCTGGCGCTGGAGGTGGCCGAAGATCTGGCGTCGGAGGTCGTACATGATCCGCTGCCCGAGCCACGTCGTCAGGATCTGCTGCGCGTAGCTCAGCCCGAAGGTCAGGAGCAGCGCCCCGAGGTAGACGAGGCCCAGCATCCCGAGCAGCTCCAGGTCGCCGTCGGGGATCGCACGGTCCAGCGCGATCTTCGTGAAGTACGGGCCCAGGAGCTCGAGCCCGGCCGTCACCAGCAGGATCCCGACGCCCAGCACCACCTTCCACCGGTACGGCTTCAGGTACCGGAGCAGCCGGCGCATCAGGCGGGCGTCGTACGCCTTGCCGAGGGCCTCTTCCTCGTGGGGTGCTGCCTGTATGTCGGTGGCGGCCATGGGGTCTGATGGTAGTGGGCGTTCGAGGCGCGTGTTACCCCGCAGCCCGGGCTGTGTTCGCCGTATCCGGCCGGCCGCAGACGCCCGGGCTCAGCCGCGGCGCGACTCCAGCGATTCCAGGATATCGTCCACCCCGACACCCACCGCCAGCGCAGCCACCAGCGTGTGGTAGACCACGTCCGCGGCCTCCTCCTTCACTCGATCCCGGTCCTCGTCGGCGCACGCCACCGCCAGCTCGCCCGCCTCCTCGCCCAGCTTCTTCAGCCGCAGGTTCCGGTCGCGCAGCAGCCGCACCGTGTAGCTCGACGACGACGAGGTGGCCGGCCCGCCGGTGGCTTCACCCTCCGCGCCGCCCTCGGCCTGCGTCGTGGCGAGCCGCGCTTCCAGCACGTCCGCCAGCCCCCGCAGCGTCGGCGGCGCGCGGAAGCAGCTCCGGCTCCCGGTGTGGCAGGTGGGGCCGGTGGGGTCGACGCGGGCGAGGACGGCATCGTCGTCGCAGTCGCCGTGGAGGCTGACCACCCGGAGCGTGTTCCCGCTGGTCTCGCCCTTCGTCCAGAGCGCGTTCCGGGACCGGGAATGGAACGTCAGGAGCCCGGTTTCCAGCGACGCGTTCAGCGCCTCCCGCGTGGCGTAGCCCAGCATCAGCACCTCGCCCGTCAGCCAGTGCTGCGCGATGACGGGAACGAGGCCATCGGCCTTGTCGAAGTCGAGGGTCGTGGGGTCGAGATCAGGCATCATCGCTCACTCAGGTTCGAGGCGCCTCCGTGTTCCTGCATCCCGCATCCTGCATCCCGCATCCTGCATCGTGGATCCGCAGTCCTAGACCGCCACGAGCTCCCGGACCTCGTCCCCCAGGGCCACGTTCGTGGCGATCACGTGACCGCTGGTGTGGCGCGCCGCCCCGGCCCAGTCGGTGAACACGCCGCCGGCCTCCTCGATGACGGGACGGACCGCCGCGGCGTCCCAGATATTGAGGACGGGATCGAGCATGGCCTCGGCCCGGCCCGTGGCCACCAGGGCGTAGCCGTAGGCGTCGCCCCAGGTCCGGAACGTGCCGACGCGGCCGGCCAGCCGGCGCAGCGCCGTGATCCGCGCGGCCAGGCCCGGGTCGTCGGTGAGGCCGGCGGTGGCGTCGGCGAGTGCCGGCAGGCCGTCGGAGCCGGTGTCGCCCGGGCCGCCGCCGTCGCCCGGGTCCGAGCCGCTGTCGCCCCGGCCGGCCCCGGGCCCCGGCTCCTTCAACCGCGCGTCCCCGCTGGTGACTGCCAGCGCGTGCTCCAGCCCGGCGCGGTCCGACACCCGGCACGGCTCCTCATTCCACCAGCAGCCCATGCCCCGGGCGGCGGAGACGGTCTCCTCGAGGGCGGGGAAGTGGAGGACGCCCACCACCGCCTCGCCGTCGGCTTCCAGCGCCACCATGACGCCGTAGAGCGGCACGCCGTGGACGAACGACCGGGTCCCGTCGATGGGGTCCAGGACCCAGCGACGCCCCGACGAGCCGGCCTCCTCGCCGCCCTCCTCGCCCAGCACGCCGTCCCGGGGGAACCGCTCCCGCAGCATCTCCCGCATCACCCGCTCGGCCTCCCGGTCCGCCACCGTGACCGGCGACCGGTCCGCCTTCCGCTCCACGGCCGCCCCGGCCTGGAAGTGCTGGAGCGTGACCGCGCCGGCCGCCTCCGCCACCTCGACGGCCTCCGTCAGCTCCTCCCGCCATGTTTCGGTCATTCGCCCTCCGCTCTCCGGCATCTGCTCTCAGCTCTCAGCTCTCAGCTCTCTGACCCTGCCGCACCGTCACGCCGGCATCCGCCAGCGCCACCTTCACCGCGTCGACGCGGACCAGCCCGTCGTGGAAGATGCCGGCCGCCAGCGCCGCCTCCGCGCCGCCCCGGGTGAGCGCCGGCGCGAAGTGCTCGGCGCCGCCGGCGCCGCCCGACGCGATGACCGGGACGGGCACGGCGTCGGCCACCGCCCGGGTGACGTCCAGGTCGAAGCCCGACCGGGCGCCGTCGCGCTCGATGGCGGTGAGGAGGATCTCGCCTGCGCCCAGCTCCACGGCCCGCCGGGCCCACGCCACCACGTCCAGCTCGGTGGGGGTCCGAGCGCCGTGGGTGAAGACCCGGTAGCCCGAGGGCATTGCCGGGTCGCGCCCGGCGTCGATGCTCACCACCACGCACTGCGCGCCGAACCGTTCGGCCGCCTCGGTGATGAGCGACGGCCGGTCCACGGCCGCCGTGTTCACCGCCACCTTGTCGGCGCCCGCACGGAGCACGCGCTGCGCGTCGTCCACGCTCCCGATGCCACCGCCCACGGTCAGCGGCACGAAGAGGCGCTCGGCGGTGCGCCGGACGGTCTCCAGCGTGGTCGCCCGATCCTCGACCGACGCCGTGATGTCCAGGAACACCACCTCGTCGGCGCCCTCCGCCTCGTACCGGGCCGCCAGCTCCGCCGGGTCGCCCACGTCACGGAGCTCCCTGAACCTCACGCCCTTCACCACGCGCCCGGCATCCACATCCAGGCATACGACCACGCGCTTGGCGAGCATCACGCCTCCTCGGGGCTCGCGGGCCCCAGCTCCTCGGCCTCGTCCAGCTCGCCTTCCCACGTCATGGCCACCGAGCCCTTGGTGCTGAACACCGCGCCGCTCTCGGCACGGGCCTGGCGGACGGCCATGCCCAGCGCCTTGAACGCGGCCTCCACCGTGTGGTGCCGGTCGCGGCCCCGGATCACGCGCACGTGCAGCGTCCAACCGGCGTTCAGCGCCAGCGACCGGAAGAAGTGCTCGTACAGGTCGCTGGGCAGTTCGCCCTCGAAGTGGGGGCGGCCGCCGGCGTCGAGGACCACCTGGACCAGGGCGTCGTCCATGGGCACCGTGGCGGTCCCGTAACGCGCGCACGTGGCCGGCGTCTCCCGGCCCAGCAGCGCGCCGAGGGTGATGGCCACGTCCTCGATGAGGTGGTGCCGCAGGTCGCCCGTGGCCGCCACGGTGAGCGGCAGCCCGGCGTACCGGGCCAGCGTCACCAGCATATGGGTCAGGAACGGGTCGTCGGTGGCGATGTCCGAGCCCTCCAGGCCGATCCGTACCTGCGTCTCCTTCGTCTCCCGCTTCAGACTGCCCATCGGTCCTCCACCTCCAGTGCGTCGACCGGGTCGATCCGGCCGGTGTATAGTGCCATCCCGAGTACCGCGCCGGCGATCCCGGCGGCGGCCAGCACCGCCAGGTCGCCGCGGCTCGTCACGCCGCCGGCGGCGATCAGCGGGTGCCGGGTGGCGCCGGCCAGGTCGCGGAAGAGGCCGTCGTCGATCCCCTCCTGCCGGCCCTCGCGGCCCACGTCGGTGACCAGCACGCCCGCCAGCGGCAGCGGGTCGAGCCCGGCCACGAACCCGGCGGCGTCCTGCCCGGTGCCCTCCGTCCACCCGCGCGTCACGACCTCCCGGCCCCGGACGTCCGCGGCGACCAGCAGCCGCTCCGGCCACCGCTCGGCGGCCGCCTCCAGCCACGCCCGGTCCTCCACCGCCCGGGTCCCGACCATGGCGCGATCGGCGCCCAGCTCCAGGGCCCGGGCCACGGCCTCGTGGTCGCGGAGCCCGCCCCCGACCTGGAGGAGTGCGACCCCGGAGCCCGCCTCGCGACGGGCCCGGATCACCGCCGCGATGGCCGCCACCGCCTCGTCGTTCCCGCCCTCGCCCAGCGCCGCGTCCAGGTCCACCACGTGGAGGTGGCGGAACCCGGCGTCGAGCCACCGCTCGGCCACCGCCGCCGGGTCCGGGAGCCGCACCGGCTCCTCCGACGGGTCGCCGCCCACCAGCTGCACCGCCTTGCCTCCACGCAGATCGATCGCCGCCCATACCTTCATGTTGCCTCCCCGTTTTCACGCGCCGTCTCCCAGTCCCCCAGTCCCCCACGTCTCCCGGTCCCGGATGTGCCGGCATCCCCGACCATCGCCACGAAGTTGGCCAGAAGACGAAGCCCGCTCTCCCCGGACTTCTCCGGGTGGAACTGGGTCCCCATCACCGCGCCCTTGCGGACCACCGCCGGGAACCGGTCACCCTCGTGACGGGCCCATGCGACGACGTCGGCCCCCGCCGCCGGGTCGGCCACGTAGCTGTTGGCGAAGTAGAAACGGTGGCCGCTCACGCCCCGGAACAGGGCGTCGTCGGAGCGGACCACGTTCCAGCCCATGTGGGGGACCCGCTCCGCCCGGAGCCGCCGCACCCGCCCGGGGATCAGTCCCAGCCCGGACCCCGACCCCTCGTCGCTGGCGTCCAGCAGCAGCTGCATCCCCAGGCAGATGCCCAGCACCGGGAGCCCGTCGGCCACGGCGCCACGGATGGCGTCGGCCCGGTCGGCCAGCCGCTCCGCCGCCGCGCCGAACGCGCCCACGCCCGGCAGCACCAGCCCATCGACCCGCTCCAGCTCGGCGCCCTCCACCACCTCCGCGCCCTGCCGCTCCAGCGCCTTCCGCAGGCTGTGGAGGTTGCCCGTCCCGTAGTCGAAGAGGAGCAGCTTCATGGCCGCACGTCCAGCGACGACGCGTCGAGCTCGATCCCCGTGGCCAGCACGGCGTCGAGGGCGGCCAGGAACCGCTCCATGACCGGCCACGGGCCCACCGTGACCCGGAGCGCGTCGCCGACGCCGGCCAGCGCCTCGAACGCCCGGACGCCGATATCACGGTCCGCCAGCCCCGCCTTCAGCGCCACGGCCGTCGTCCCCGCGCCGCCCGGGCCGTTCCGCGGCCCCCCGCCCGCCCCATCACTCGGTCCGCCACCCGGCCCCGTGGCCGCCAGCACGAAGTTGGCCGCGCCCTCCACCACACCGAACCCCCGCCGCCGGAGCGCGTCCGCCAGCCGGGCCCGGTTCGCCACCGTGTCCGCCACCACCTGCTGGACCCAGGCGCGGCCGTCGGTGAGCGCCGCGGCCGCCGCGGCCTCCGCCGGGCCGCTCACCTTGTATGGCCCCCGGGACAGCTCGATGACCCGGGCGATGGGCTCGGGCGCGATGCCGTAGCCCACCCGCAGCCCCGCCAGCCCGTACGCCTTCGACAGCGTCCGGAGCACCACGCCCCGCCCCGACGCCAGCGCCGGCCCGACCAGCGACTCGCCCACGGGGGCGGGGCCATCGCCGTCGGCGGCTCCGGACCTCGGCGCTCCCGACCCCGTCCCTCCGGACGCCTCCGCGAACTCGCCGTACGCCTCGTCGATGAGCACCACGCCCCGGGCCCGCTCCAGGAGCTCGACCACCGCGGCCCGGTCGATCATGGCGCCCGTGGGGTTGTTCGGCCGGCAGAGGTAGACGACGTCGGCGTCGGCCAGCGCGGCGAGGGCCTCGGGGCTCAGCGACCCGTCGGGGCCCATGGGCACCGGCCGGGGGCGGGCGTCGTTCATCCGGGCGAAGATCTCCGCCATGGGGAACGTCGGCGCCGGGAACGCCACCACCGCCCCCGGGTCGCAGAACGCCCGGATCGCCGAGTCGATGACGTCGTCGGAGCCGCACCCGGTCACCACCTGCGACGGCTCGACGCCCCACGCGCCGGCCACTGCCGCCTTCAGCCGCGAGCCGTAGACCGTGGGGTAGCCCGTGGGCGCTCCGTACGCCTCCAGCGCGTCCACCGCCGCCGGGCACGCGCCCCAGAGGTTGGTGTTCGCGCTGAGGTCGAGCTCCAGCGGTGGGCGCTCGGGGTCGTAGTGGCGCATCCGCTGATAGGGGCGCCGGGGGGCAGGCTCGAGGACCCGCCCCGGGGCATCGTCCGCCTCCTGGTTCGAGCCGGAGCTCGATCTCGACCTCGGAGCCGGCCCCCGCGCCGCCGCGGCGTGGCCGGCCAGCCCCTCGGCCTCGGCCAGCGGCACGGCCACCTCCGCGAGCCGGGCCGCCGCCGCGTCGGTCCGGACCTCCTGCCAGGTGGTCCAGCGGAAGAAATCGTCCACGGAGAGCCCCGAATAGCTGCGGGCCAGCCCGCCGGTGGGGAGCACGTGGTTCGCGCCGGTGGCGTAGTCGCCGAAGGCGTTGGAGCTCCGGGGCCCGAGGAATACGGTCCCGGCGGCCCGCACGTCGGCCAGCGTGTCACGGGGCGCCGCGGTGAGGATGAGCAGGTGCTCGGGCGCGTACTCCTCGGCGAAGGCCGTGGCCTCGGCCGGCGAGTCGGCCACCAGCAGCGCGCCGGCGGCGGCGAGGGACGCCTCCACGATCTCGCGGCGGGGCGTGTCCGGGACCCGGCGACGGAGCGCTTCCGCCGTGCCCTCGGCCACACCGGCGTCGGTGCTCACCAGGACCGCCGCGGCGTCGGGGTCGTGCTCGGCCTGGGCGATGAGCTCCAGCGCCACCACCTCGGGGTCCGCCGTGGCGTCGGCCAGGACCAGCAGCTCCGACGGGCCCGCCGGGCTGTCGATGGCCACCGCGCTCGTGACCTGGCGCTTGGCCTCGGTGACGTACGCGTTCCCCGGCCCCACGATCCGGTCGACCCGCGGCACGCTCTCCGTGCCGTACGCCAGCGCCGCGATGGCGCCCGCGCCGCCCACCGCGAAGAGCGCATCGGCGCCCGCCACGGCCGCGGCCGCCATGACCAGCGGCGTGGGCCGACCGTCCGGCCCCGGCGGCGAGCAGACCACCACCCGGTCCACGCCCGCCACCCGCGCCGGTACGGCGCCCATGAGCACGCTGCTCGGGTACGCCGCCCGACCGCCGGGGGCGTAGACGCCCACCCGGCGCAGCGGGTCGGGGCGCCGGCCCAGCACCAGCCCCGGCGCCACCTCCCGCTCCAGCGGCTCCGGCAGCTGGGCGGCGTGGAAGGTGCGGATGGCGTCGGCGGCCGCCTCCATCGCCGCCACCAGCGATGGGTCGAGGCCGGCCAGCGCCTCGTCCCATGCGGACCGGGGCACTTCCAGCGCGGGCGCCGTGACCGGGTCCACGCCATCGAACCGCGCGGCCTGGGCCCGGAGCGCCGCGTCGCCGTCCGCCCGGACCTCCGCCACCAGCTCGGCCACCACCTCCACCACCGCGGCGTCCCCGAGCCGGCCCCGGACCCGGAGCCCGTCGAGCGCCGCGTCGTCCAGGTCGGCCAGTCGTCGTACGGGGATCATGGCATCAACCTCTCGATCTTGGTGACCAGGATCCCCTCGGCGCCCAGCTCCTTCAGCGCGGCGATGGTGCGGTAGACCTCCGACCTGGCCACCACGGCGTGGGCCGCCACGTGCCGGCCCGAGTCCATGACGTCGATGATGGTCGGGCCGTTGATCCCCGGCAGCACCTCCTTCACCCGGTCGAGGGCGCCCTTCGGCACGTTGGCCATGAGGTAGCGCCGGCCCTGCGCACGGAGCACCGACTCGAGGGCGGCGACGAGCTCGGCGACGCGACCGGC
>JAWODW010000103.1:0-96345 GCA_046483065.1 Longimicrobiales bacterium
CGATGAGCCACCACCAGCGCTTGACGACTTCGAGGTATTGTTCTAGTTCCATTGGTCTCCTGAGGGGAGATTATAACACAAATGGTTAGAAAACTCTAGTTTTCAACGCAAGGGCGCAGGGGAGTGTGCCGCGGCAGCGACACACTTACGACACACTCTGGGCCCGTGCAGCCCGAAAAACAGAGAGGGCCGCAACGGTGTAAGTCGTTGCGGCCCTTCACTATGCCGGGGGAGGGACTCGAACCCTCAAGGGATCACTCCCGCGCGATTTTGAGTCGCGTGCGTTTGCCGATTTCGCCACCCCGGCGCAGCCCGACGCGTCAGGCCCGGGCCGAAGATAACGGCACGGCAGGTCCCCTTCCAGTCCGACCCCGAGGAGGGCCGCTGTGCGCGGCTATTCCAGGCCGTTCGGCGGGCTACTCCAGGCCCTTCGGCGGCCCCAGGATCTCCTTCAGGAGAACCGCCTGACGCAGGCCATCCGGGCTCCGCAGCGACCGCATGAGCGGGGACAGGCGTCGCTTCCGCTCCGGCTTCGGCCGGTCGAGGAGCCGGTGGAACGCCCGGTGCCGGGCCTCGGAGGTGGGGACCTCCCGTTCCAGCGGCGGCGGTGCGGGGGTCTCCAGCGAGTACGCTTCCGGCCCTCGGTACTCGGCGGAGACCGGCTCGTGCTCTTCGGTCTCTTCGTCCACCACCCACGGCGCCGAGCGCCAGTCCTCGGGCGCTTCGGCGGCCGTGTCCGGCCCGGCGTGTTCCCGCACGGGCTCCGGCGACTCTTCGGGCTCCATCGACCGCTGCACCCCACGCTCCCCCTCGGCGCCTCCCCCGGCCCCCGCACGCCGCTTCTCCCCGGTCATGACCTCCCACAGGTCGTCGGGAACCATGTCGGAGGCCGCACGGGGTTCCTCGTCGGGTGCGGACCAGTCGGCATCGGCCTCGGCTCCGCTCCCCTCGCCCGGCTCGGAGTCCTCCGGCTTCCGGCGCTTCTTCAGGATCCCTTCCATGATCGGGAAGAGGATGAAGAGGGCGATGAAGAGGATTTCGAAGAGGTCCACCGGTCAGCTCCCCTGCTCCTCTTCCCGGGACTCCTCGCTCGACTCGCTGGCGATGGCGTTACGCATCTCCGTATCCGCATTCACATTGCGGTACTTCACGTAATCCATGATCCCGAGGTTCCCGCTCCGGAACGCCTCCGCCATGGCCTGGGGCACCTGGGCCTCGGCTTCCACCACCCGGGCGCGCATCTCCTGCACCCGGGCCTTCATCTCCTGCTCGACGGCCACCGCCATGGCCCTCCGCTCCTCGGCCTTGGCCTGTGCGATCCGCTTATCCGCCTCCGCCTGGTCGGTCTGGAGCTCCGCGCCGATGTTCTTGCCCACGTCCACGTCGGCGATATCGATGGAGAGGATCTCGTAGGCCGTCCCCGAGTCGAGCCCTTTCCCGAGGACGGTCTTCGAGATGTTGTCGGGGTTCTCCAGCACGGCCTTGTGGGAGTTGGCCGAGCCGATGGTCGAGACGATCCCTTCCCCGACCCGGGCCAGGATGGTGTCCTCGCCGGCACCACCGACGAGGCGATTGATGTTGGCCCGTACCGTCACCCGGGCGATAGCGATGAGCTGGATCCCATCCTTCGCCATGGCCGCCACTTTCGGCGTGTTGATGACCTTCGGGTTCACCGACACCTTCACGGCCTCGAGCACGTCTCGGCCGGCCAGATCGATGGCCGCCGCCTGCTGGAACGGCAGCTCGATGCTCGCCTTGTCCGCACTGATCAGCGCCTTCACCACCCGATCCACGTGACCGCCGGCCAGGTAGTGGGCCTCGAGCTCCCGCGTAGTCAGCGTCAGCCCCGCCTTCGTTGCGTTGATCAGCGGGCGGACCACCGCCGCCGGGTTCACCTTCCGCAGCCGCATCCCCACCAGGTCGCCGATACCGACGGACACGCCGGCGGAGACGGCCTCCACCCAGAGCCGGACCGGGACGGCCCATACCAGGAGGGCGATCAGGAGCACCGCGCCCACGAGGAGCAGCGGCGTCAATAGAGCTGTGCCTTCCACCATGTTACGACTCCGTTCGGATTGTCTTGGTCAGTGGTTGCGTCCCGCGGTTTCGCTACCGGCTTCCGGGGCTTCGTCCTCGGGGGCCCCGTCGGCGGATGCATCCACGGCCCGGACCACATGTCGATAGCCTTCCGCACGCATGATCTCGATGGGCGTGCCGGCCGTGAGCCAGCCCTCTTCGGCGACGATGTCGATCCGCTCATCGGCGAACTTCCCCACGCCCGCCGGGCGGAGGTCCGTCACCGCCACACCCCGCAACCCCACCAGTTCCTGGCGGACCAGCGCGGACAGGTAGCCCTCGTCCCGGCCCGTGTCCTCACCCAGGAGGATCCCCGACCGCCACAGGCGGGTGTTGGACGGCAACGTCTTGAGCAGTGCCCACGCGCTGACCAGCATGATCAGGACGGCCGATGACAGGATCATCGCCGCCTGGCTGTGATCCGCGAGCGTGGACAGGCTCCCCACCAGGCTCAGGTAGATGCCCGCCAGAATCCCGCCGATCCCCAGGATCCCGAAGATACCGAAACCCGGTACGATGAACGCCTCCACGCCGAGCAGAACGAGCCCCACGCCGAGGAGGATCATCTCCTCCATCCCGGCCAGCCCCACCAGGTAGTGCCCGCCGAAGAAGAGAGCGAGCGCTATGCCCCCGGCAGCACCGGCGAGCCCGAACGTGGGCGTCTTGATCTCCACCAGGATGCCGAGGAAGCCCAACGAGAGGAGGAACGGCGCCACCACCGGGTGGGTCAGGAACCGAACGACGCCTTCGGCCCAGTTGAGTTCGGAGTCCACCACGCGGTCCACCGAGATGCCGGCCTGGCGGAACGCGTCCTCGAGATCGTCCACCGAGTGGGCATAGCCGATGGCCACGGCCTCATCGGTGGTCAGGGTCAGCAGCTTGCCCGCGTCCACCACGCCCTCCACCTCAATGGACTCGTCCACCATGGCCTCGGCCACCGCCGGGTCCAGCCCGCGCCGCTCGGCCAACGCCCGCATCTCGCTCCGCATGGCGCTGACGATCTTCTCCGGCGCCTTCTGGCCCTCTCCGGTCACCGGCGTGGCGGCCCCCATGACGGCGCCCGTACGCATGTAAACGGCATCCGCGGACAGGGCGATCATGGCGCCGGCGGAGAACGCCCGGCGATTTACGTACGCGATCACCGGGATCTCCGTGTTCTCCACGGCGTTCACGATCCGCTGCGCCGCATCCACTCTCCCGCCGGGCGTCTCGAGCTCCAGGACGGCTGCCACGGCGCCCATGGTCTGAGCCTCGTTCAGGCTCCGCTCGATGAAGGGCGCCAGCCCCAGCTCGATCACGCCGGTGACGGGGATGCGATAGACCATCCGGTCGGAGACCGGTGCCGCCGGCTCCTCGGCGCACGCCGCCATCCCACCCAGCACCAGCACGGCTGCCGCCAGCAGCCCGAGTGCTCCCGGTCGCTTCGTCATGATCCCTCCACCAGGTGGACGGCGTAGTAGGCCCGCTGGATCGCCAGCAGGTACTCCCCCTCCGTTACGGCCTGCTCCGCCCAGTCCTTCAATCGCTCCGCCCGCTCCAGCGCTCGCTCCGTGGCCCGCGTCGCGCCTTCTCCGGGCGGACCACGACGGCTCACGGCCCGACTCGCCTCCTCCACCAGTTTCACGGCCACGAACCGCGGCGTGGTCTCCACGAGCTCCGACATGGCCAGCAGCAGGTAGTAGCGGCGGCGACGATCCTCCCCGGCCGAGGCCTCGGAACGAGCCAGATAGCGCCGGGCGGCCACGATCCGTTCCTGCACATCGGGAAGCCGGAGCTGCTGGAGCATGCGCTCCACAGTCACCATCCACTCTTCCATCCCGTCCCGCGCCGCGCTCCACTCCTCCTCGGGGACCGATCCGACCAACACGGGGAGGGCGTACCCGACCGCCAGTCGACGACGGGAGTCGGCACGCCCGTCGGTCAGCGCTCCGGCGGCCCACAGCTCCTGGGCCCGCAGCAGGATCGCCCGCTCCCGGACGTTCCCGGGACTGGCCTCCGCCAGGAGGTCGGGCAGCATGGGGAGCTGCCGGGCGGACTCCATAACGGCCTCGGCCTCCGCCGACTCCAGGAAGGCATCCGGATCGGTGACATCGTCGTCGCAACCGGCCACTCCGGCCAGGACGAGGATCAGCAGTGTCGGGAACGAAAGGCCGTATCGCACGGTGTGCTCGAGAGTGGGAAAATCTGCTCGAAAGCTATTCCCGGTGCGGGTTTCCGGCAAGCGGGTCGGGGTTGACCGAGCGTTCGTTCGCCCCCTAAGCTTTGAGTCTGTTCTAGCGGCGAGCGCGCCTTCCTTTCCCGCAGGCCGGGCGACGGGGCCTACGGCCCATGGCCTGCTATATTGGGAGTGCCGTAGCCGGCGTGGAGCCCGACAGCTTGGGGCTGGACCCGATCCCCGCCACGCGGAAAGTGCCGGACCGGACCGGGCCAACGTGAACGGCGGAGCCATCGCCCTGGAGCCTCGTGGAAACCGAGGGATCATGACGGACGAAAACAGCACCATCCTGGTGGAGCGGGACGGAAACCTGGGCTGGATCCGGATCAACCGCCCCGAGCGGCTGAACGCCCTCGCCGGCGACATGCGCGACCGGCTCGAGGCGGGCCTCGCCGAGCTGGACGCCGACGAGAGCGTGCGCTGCGTGGCCATTACCGGCGTGGGAAGGGCGTTCTGCACCGGCGGCGACATGCGCTACATGGCCGACCTGGCCGAGGCCGGCGACAGTGAAGGCTTCAGCGAGCTCGTGGACGCCGGTGTCCGCGTGATCAAGCGTATCGACGAGATGCGGAAGCCCGTGATCGCGGCAGTCAACGGCACCGCCTCCGGCGCCGGTGCATCTCTGGCGCTGGCCTGCGACATACGGGTCGCGAGCCAGAACGCCAGCATCGGCCTCACCTTCACCCGCATCGGCCTCCACCCTGACTGGGGCGGCGCGTACTTCCTCCCCCGCCTCATCGGCTCCGCCGTGGCCGCCGAGCTCATCTTCACCGGCGGCATGATCAACGCCCGCAGAGCCGAGCGGTTCGGCCTCGTAAACAAGGTGGTCCCGGCCGACGAGCTCGAAGGCGCCGTCGAGGGACTGGCCGGCCAGATCGCCGGCGGCCCGCCCGACGTCATCGCCCACGCCAAGCGGACCCTCCGCCGCAGCCTGGCCGCCGACCTCGACGAGATCCTGGAGATGGAGCGAGAGGCCCAGATCCACGCCTTCGAGTCCGACGACTTCGCCGAGGGAGTTAGGGCGTTCCTCGAAAAGCGATCGCCCCGGTTCGGCGGGTGAGGCCGTGAGCGCAGACGCCGTCCCCGGAGGCGGGATGGTGCTCAAACGCGAGGTCGGCTCGCGCGGTCTCCACTCCATCAGTCGTACGACGTCCGGACCTCCGTGTTGGCCAGGAGCTGGGGCGCCGCCGCCAGCGTGTCCAGCGAGGAAAGCTCGGCGTGCACGGTCAGGTATTTCTCCGGAATCGGGTGCGTGCCCACCACCACAGGAACACCGTACCGGCTTTCGATGAACTCCTTGAAGTAGCCCGTCCATGGACACGGGGGATACCCCACCACGAAACCCGTGGCCAGGTGGATCGCCTCGGCGCCGTTCTTCACCATCTCCTCCGGCACGTACTCGATGTTCCCGCCGGGGCACCCACCGCAGCTCGTGAACCCCACGATCTCCACCACCTCTTCCTCCGCATACTGCCCGAACCCGCCGACGCGCTCCCGTGCCGCCCGGAAACACTTCCCCCCGGCGCACCCCCGGTATCGGTCGCAGATGATGATCCCGATCTTCATGGTCCGCTCCCCGTCGAGCCCCTACCGATTCTCGCGAAATACTCGCGAGTATGCCGATCCACTATACGGCCGCGCGGAACCGGCCCGCAAGGTGCGACAGAGAGGATACCCCACGGTATGGCAATCCCGGATGACCGAGACAACGATACGAAAAGAGCCCCTCGCGACTGTGGTCGCGAGGGGCTCATATTGTGCTGGGACGCCGGGCGTTCCGCCGCTGCGCTACTCGGGGTAGACCGACACCTGCTTCCGGTCCCGACCCCTGCGTTCGAACGTCACGATCCCGTCGGCGGTGGCGAACAACGTGTCATCCTTGCCACGGCCCACGTTGTGGCCCGGGTGGAACTTGGTCCCCCGCTGGCGCACGATGATGTTGCCGGCGATGACGCGTTCGCCCCCGAACTTCTTCACGCCCAGGTACTGTGCGTTCGAATCGCGTCCGTTCCGTGTCGATCCTACACCCTTCTTATGTGCCATCGGCGTCCTCCCTACCCTGCGTTGATCTCGTCGATGCGGATGGCCGTGTACTTCTGCCGGTGGCCCTGCTTCCGGCGGTAGTCCTTGCGCCGCTTCCACTTGAAGACGATGACTTTCTTGCCCTTGCCGTGCTCCATCACCTCGCCGGTGACGCTGGCGCCCTCGACGGTCGGCTGGCCCACCTTCACACCGTCGTCGGTGTGGGTGATCAGTACATCGTCGAAGGTGACGGCCTCACCGACCTCGGCGGCCATGGACGGCACCTTGATCGTCTCACCGGGCTCGGCCCGGAACTGTTTCCCGCCTGTGCGGATGATCGCGTACATGTGCCTCGTATTGGGTTCAATCACAGACAGCGGAATGTGTCAGGGTCTCGCGTCTACGTCAACCCTCTGCCCTGTCTGCGCTAAACTGCGAATTTCTCGGTGACATCGGTGCCGGCGGGCCCCGCGAGCATGCGGAACTCGTCCTCGCGCATGAGGGGGTCGTCGCGCATGTCGAGGTCGAGCTTGTAGCGAGCGGCCACGCGGTTCAGGAATCCGGGCTCCTCGTCGAGGATATGGAGTGCCACCCGGGGGTGAACCCGCAGCTTGAGGCGCCGGTCGTTGCCGTTGGCGGAGGCTCTGCCGACGGACCGCTCGATGCGGCGGACCACGGTCTCGGGGGTGAATACGCGGCCGGCGCCCTCGCAGTGTGCGCACGGCTGCGTGAGGGAGTAGTAGAGACTGGGCCGCACGCGCTGGCGGGTCATCTCCACGAGGCCGAGTTCGGAGACCTGGAATGCGCGGGTCCGGGCCCGATCGCGGTTCAGGTAGGTCCGGAGCTCCTGGAGGACCCGGTCCTGATTCGATTTGGTCTCCATGTCGATGAAGTCGACGACGATGATCCCGCCCACGTCCCGCAGCCGGAGCTGCCGGGCCACTTCCCGGGCGGCATCGAGGTTGGTGTTGAGGATGGTCTTCTCGGGGTCCTTTTTCCCGGTGTACTTCCCCGTGTTGACATCGATGGAGACGAGCGCCTCGGTGGGCTCGATGATGATGTAGCCGCCGGACGGGAGGTCGACGCGTCGGCTGAAGGCCTCCCGGATCGCCTCCTCCACCCCGTACTCATCGAAGAGCGGGAGTGGGTCGTCGTGGAGGTGGATCCGATTGATGAGGTCCGGATCGATGCCCTGGAGGTAGCGCTTGATCTCGTCGTATACCTCGCGGTTGTCCACCGTGAGGGAATCGACCTTGTTGGTGAAGATGTCGCGGATGATGCCGCGCGTGAGTCCGGCCTCGCGGTGTACGAGGGCGGGCGCCTTCACGTTCCGGGCCTTCTTCTGGATCTCCTTCCACGTCTTCAGGAGCGTTTCGAGCTCCCGCTTGAAGAGCTTGGGTGTGAGCTCCTCGCCTGCTGTACGGATGATGAGGCCACCGGCGTCGTCGGGGAGGTTCTCCTTGGCCATCTTCCGGAGCCGGCTGCGCTCCTCGCGGTCGTCGATCTTACGACTCACGCCCACGTGGTCGGACTGGGGCATGTGGACCAGGAACCGACCGGGCAGGGAGATCTGGGTGGTGACCCGGGGTCCCTTGGTGGAGATCGCCTCCTTCGTCACCTGGACGAGGAGGGTCTGGCCCTTCTGGACCACGTCCTGAATGCGGGGGATGGCCCGGCGACCGTTGCCGCCGCCGTTCCCGTTCCCGTTGTCGTCGTCGTCCTCGTCTTCCGAGAGGTCGGAGGCGTGCAGGAAGGCGGCCTTATCGGTGCCGATCTCTACAAAGGCCGCCTGGATCCCCGGGAGTACCGCCTGGACCTTGCCCAGGTAGATGTCGCCGACGATCCGGCCCGCGTCGGGCCGCTCCACCAGGAACTCGACGAGGACGTTGTCCTCGAGTATCGCCACGCGCGCTTCCTGCGGCGTGGACGAAATAAGAATTTCTCGCTTCATACCTCATGGTCTCATCTCCCGCCGAAGGCCTCGTCGAAGATCTGGCGGGCGATAACGAGACGTTGGATCTCGTTCGTTCCCTCCCCGATCTGGCAGACTTTGGCGTCGCGCATGTGCCGTTCAACGGGATAGTCGCTCGTGTAACCGTATCCACCGAGGAGCTGCACGCCCTCGGTGGTAATGTCCATTGCGGCGTCGCTCGCATACAACTTGGCCATAGAGGCCTCCTTCGTGTACGGTCGACCCGCCTGCTTGAGCCACGCGGCGTGATACACCAGATGCCGCGCCGCCTGAATTCGTGTGGCCATATCGGCCAGCTGGAACTGTATACCCTGGAAGTCCCGAATAGGTTTACCGAACTGTTTCCGTTCGTCGGAAAAGGCGAGGGCGGTCTCGTACGCGCCCTGGGCCAGACCGAGGGCGAGTGCCCCGATCCCGATCCGGCCCGAGTCCAGGGTCTTCATGAAGTTGATGAAGCCCTGGCCCTCCTCGCCCAGCCGATTTTCCGCCGGGACCTCCACGTCTTCTAAGAGCAGCTCGCGGGTATCCGACGCCCGCCAGCCCATCTTGTCTTCCTTCTTCGCTGCCCGGACGCCGGCCATGAACGGCTCCAGCTCCGCGGCATGACCCACGCCCACCCGGTCCGCCTCGTCGCGGTCGGTGGTCTCCTTGGTGACGATGAAGCTCGTGATCCCTTTCGCACCGGCCTCCCGGTCCGTTAGGGCCGTGACCACGAAGATCTCGCCCACGCCGGCGTGTGTGATGAAGATCTTGCTGCCGTTCACCCGGTAGTGTCCGTTCTCCCGGACCGCGGTGGTCCGGGTCCCGGCCGAGTCGGAGCCGGCGCCGGCCTCGGTAAGCCCGAACCCGCCCAGGACCTTCCCGGACGCCAGGAGCGGTACATAGCGCTCCTTCTGGGCTTCGGTGCCGAAGGTCAGGATCGGTGATGCGCCGAGGGTGGAGTGGGCGCTGACCGTGATGGCATGGCTGGCATCGATCCGGGCCAGCTCCTCGATGGTGAGGACATAGCTCAGGTAGTCCTTGCCGAGCCCGCCGTGGGCCTCGGGGACGTCCACCCCGAACCAGCCCCGGTCGGCGATCTTCCGGACGTTCTCCCACGGGAAACGGCTCTGTGCGTCCAGCTCACGGGCGACGGGCCTGATCTCGGTCTCTGCGAAGTCGCGCACCTCAGCGCGGTGGGCCTTGTGCTCGTCCGTGAGATAGGGCTGCATCAGATCGCGCTTCCCTCGGCTGTTCCCGGGATCCGGCACGCCGTCAACGTGCGGAAAACAACAGCCTGAAACATAGGCGTGCGGGGCCCCGAGGGGAAGGTGGGAACAGGATCCGCCCCCGGCGGCGGATCCGTCGGCTTTCGGCCCAGCGGATGGCGGCCTCCGGCCTCGGCTGCGGTGTCCCGAGCGGGCCGCCCGCAAGCGTAGGCTCGTTCAGCGGGGCTGCCGGACCCTCCGCTTCGGTGACGGCCAGCCCGGGACGATGCCGGGGCCCTTCCGGCACCGATCGCACCGGCCGCACCGCCACGGGGCGTCCTCGCCGAAATAGTTCAGCACGTACTTCGTGCGGCAGCCGCGCTGATAGGCGTACGCCTGCACCCGGCGGAGCTTCTCGAGGTCGTGCCGGTGCTTCCGCTCCTCGCTCTCCCAGTCCACACCGAAGTCGTCGGAGTGGAGAGGCTCCAGGAGCCGGTAGCGGGCGCCCATCCCCCGGGGCCGCCAGTCGAGGAGCCCCCGGTCCTTGAGGGAATCCAGGAGCCGTTTCCGGTCGCTGGGGCTGATCGCGGGCAGCGCGTCTTCCGGCGGCAGCGGCGCCCATCGGTGGGCCATGACCGGATCGAGGGCCGACCGGATCGCTTCCAGGAGGAGCCGGGCCGTGGGCTCGTCGCGCAGCGCATCCGCCGCCCGTGCCTCCGAGGCGACGACCCGGACCCATGCACCGGAGCGGGCCGAGCCGTCGGCCTCCAGGGCGCCGTTCTTGGCCAGCAGCCGGAGCACGGCTTCGAGGCGCTTGGCGCCACCGGCCAGACGCGCGGCCTGCCGGAAGGTGGAGCCGTGGAGGTGTACCACGCCTCCCGACGACCCGTTACCGTGGCTCTGGCCCGCCGCGGCCATGCGCAGGAGCTTGACCACGGCCTGGGTGGTCTGCCGATCCGGATGGGCCTGTCCCAGCAGGAACTCGTGGGTGAACCGGTCGGCGTAGGCGTGGAGGAGCACGCAGTCAGCGGGCTCGCCATCGCGTCCGGCGCGGCCGCCCTCCTGGTAGTAGTCTTCGAGTGTGGAGGGCGTGTTGTAGTGGACCACGAGCCGGACGTCCGGCTTGTCGATCCCCATGCCGAACGCGTTGGTTGCGATAATGGTCCGGAGGTCCCCGTTGATGAACTCGTCCTGGAGCCGCTGCCGCGCGGGAGCGCCGATCCCGGCGTGGTACCCGCCGGCGCGGATCCCCTGCCGGTTGAGGAAATGGGCCACGGCGTCCACGCTCTTCCGCGTGGTGGCATAGACGATGGCGCTCCCCTCTCCCCCGCCCCGTTTCCGGTCGCCCAGGAGCCGAACCAGGAGCTCGTCCTTCTCGCCGTCGTTCTTCGCCGCCAGGACGTGCCAGCGCAGGTTCGGCCGGTCGAACCCCTTGGTGACGTTCACCGGTCGCCGCAGCCGGAGGTGGGTGGCGATGTCCTCCCGGACTTCGGGCGTGGCCGTGGCCGTGAGCGCCATGGTCGGGCACCCCAGGCGATCCCGGACCTCCCCGAGTCGCATGTAGCTGGGCCGGAAATCGTGGCCCCATTGGGAGATACAGTGGGCCTCATCCACCACGAAGAACTCGACCCGGAACCGCTCCAGACGCTGCGCGAACGTTGGACTCGCGAACCGCTCGGGCGCCACGTAGAGGAGCCGGACCTCGCCCGCTTCCACGGCGTCGAGGCGGCGTCGCACCTCCGACGCCTCCAGTGTGCTGTTCACGAAGGTGGCCGGGATTCCCGCCCGGTCGAGCCCGTCCACCTGGTCTTTCATCAGCGAGATGAGCGGACTCACGACGAGTGTGACGCCATCGAGCAGCTGGGAGGGCACCTGGTAACACAGGCTCTTCCCGCCCCCGGTGGGCATCAGCACGAGAACGTCCCGCTCCTGAAGCGCGGCCCGGATGGCCACGTCCTGGCCGGGTCGGAAGTCGGGGTACCCGAAGTGCCTGGAGAGTACCCGGCGAGCGCGATCGAGGCCCTCTCGGGCCGCTGGCGTGAGTGTTGTCATACCCCCACTGTGATGGGTGAAACGGGGCAGGTGAATAGCCAGATGGGACGGATCACGACGGTGGATGAGCACACGGTGGTGGTGGACGGGATCCCCATGCGCTGGCTGGAGCGCGGGCCGGGGACGACGAATACCACGACGGGCGACGCGGACGGCCCCGCCGGCGCGGACGCCACCGGCGTGCCCATGATCATGGTCCATGGCATCCCCACGTCGGCCGAGCTGTGGCGGCGAGTGCTCCCGGCGGTGCGGGGCCGGGCCATGGCCTGGGAGATGGTCGGCTACGGCGCATCGATCCCCGCGGGGGTCGGTCGAGACATCTCGGTGGCCCGTCAAGCCGGCTATCTCTCTTCCTGGCTCGACGCCCTGGGCATCGAGCGCGCCGTGCTGGTCGGCCACGATCTCGGCGGCGGCGTGGTCCAGCGGGTGGCGCTGGACCGTCCCGAGGTGTGCGCGGGGCTGGTCCTGACCAACGCCATCGGCTACGACGCATGGCCGGTATGGCCGATCAAGCTGGCGCAGCGTCTCCACCCGGTGGTCGGCCGGGTGCCGGATGCGCTCATGGGCCGGATCTTCGAGGCGGTTCTGCGTCGCATGCACGAGCCCGCCTCACTCGGCTCGGAGTCCGCCCGCATCCACTGGGGGCACTACGCCCGTCATGGCGGAGCGGCGGCGTTCGTTCGCCAGGCCCGCTCCCTGGATGTCCGCGACACGCTCACCGTGGCCGACCGACTTCCGGAGCTGGACGTTCCCGCCCGCGTGGTCTGGGGCGACGCCGATCCGTTCCTGGCCCTGGAGTGGGGGGAACGCTTCGCCCGGGACCTGGGCACGGAGCTGCGCATCATCCCCGGTGCGCTCCACTTCACACCGGAGGATCAGCCCGGACCGCTGGCCGTGGCCATCGCGGAGCTCACCCGGTCCTGAGCCACCGGGCGGCTTCGGGCCGGCCGGACGGTCCGCGCCGCCGCCTCTTTCGTCTCTCTCAGCCTCGGGCGTCGTCCTCTCGGGCCGCACCGTCGTCGTCCAACCCTTCCCGGGCCTCGGCCACCATCTGGTCGAAGTAGGCCTCCAGCTCCGGATGGCTCCCACGGCATGCGTCCACCACGCGCTCGGTCCAGTCGATGTAGCTCAGCCGCCAGTCCACGGGCCAGTCCGCGGGCGGTGCGTGGAGCACGTCGTGGACGTTGCTGACCTTGTCGGCGATCCGGACCAGCTTGGCCCGACGGGAGAGCGACGCCGCCCGCTCCACCTGCAGCTCCTTCCGCTCCCGCTTCGGCAGCGACTTGTCGTCCGTCACTTCCACGACCACGTCCCGGACCTCGGGGCCGAACTCCGCCGCCAGCTCCTCGGGCGTGGTCTCCGTGTCCTCGATAGTGTCGTGGAGCACGGCCGCCTGCAGCGTGACCGGATCCGTCACCCCGAATCGGGCCAGCGTCTCCGCCACCACGATGGGGTGGTTGATGTACGGCGACGCGTCCTCCCCCTTCCGCCGCTGGTCCCGGTGCCGGTCGGCGGCGAAGTGGAGGGCGTGCAGGAGCGGGTAGGCAGGGGCGAAATCCGAACTCATGGCAGGAAACCTAACAGGACGCGTCCGGTCGCGGGGGGACGACCCCCATCTTGCCCAACACGCGCCCGTCTTGCACCTTGTTCGCGCGGTGGCTCCCCTCCATCGCCTGCGGGCGTCGCGGCCGACCATGGCCACGGGGAGGGTGCCATCCGGAGAACGGTGGGATCGAGAGGTACGGACGGGCCGGACCCCGAGAGCACCATGGACACCAGAGGGAGCGCGACGATGCGCACGACGGGAACCGTCAAGTGGTTCAACGATGAGAAGGGCTTTGGATTCATCACGCCGGAGGACGGGAGCAAGGACTGCTTCGTCCATTACTCGGCCATCCAGGGCGAAGGGTTCAAGAGCCTGAGCGAGGGCGACACCGTGGAGTTCGACATGGTGCAGGGAGACAAGGGTCCGGCAGCGGAGAATGTAATGCAGGTGTGACCCGCGATCCCGCTCGTGCAGAACGACGCCGCTCCGGGCACCCGCCGGGGCGGCGTCTTCTCTTATCCCAGCAACGCGCGCGCGACCATCCGCCGGAGCTCTTCGGGTGTGTACGGCTTCGCCAGGAACGAGACCGACTCGGAATCGACCCCCTCCTGCACCAGCTCGTCCTCGGTGTACCCTGAGGTCAGGATCACCCGCAGCTCCGGGAGGCGCTCCCGCAGCTTCATGGCCAGCGCCGTCCCACCGACCCTGGGCATCACGACATCCGATAGCAGAAGGTCGGGTGTAAGCCAATCCCGTTCCACCAGCTCCAGCGCCGCCTGGCCATCGGGGGCTTCGATCACGCCGTACCCCTCACGCTCGAGGGTCCGCACGGCCACCGCCCGGACCGCATCCTCGTCCTCGACCACCAGCACGGTCCCGGAAGCGCCCTCGACGCGCTCGGCCGCCTCACTTACGGTGGGCTCGGCCCGTTCTCGCTCCCCCCTCTCACTCGCCGGCAGGAGGATCGTGAACCGCGTGCCCTGGCCCGCTTCGCTCTCCACCCCTATGTAGCCTCCCACCGCTTCGACGATCCCGTACACGGTGGTGAGGCCGAGGCCTGTGCCTTCGCCCGTGTCCTTGGTCGTGAAGAACGGCTCGAACGCGTGCTCCCGGGTCTCCAGGTTCATCCCTATGCCGTTATCCGCGACTTCGATCCGGGCGTAGTGCCCGGCCGGCGGGCGGTCCGGCAGCATGGGCTCACCGACCTGCTCAAGCTCCAGCGCCTGCACCGTGACGCGGACACGCCCGCCTTCATGGTTGACGGCATCGCGGGCATTGATCAGGAGGTTCATGAAGATCTGCTCGAGCTGCGACGGGTCCATTCGGACGTCCGGACAGCCGTCTTCCACCGTCACGTCCAGCACGATGTTCTCCTCGATCAGGGGGCGGAGGAGCGGGCGCATCGCCAGGGCGGCGGTGCCCGGATCCAAAACCTGTTCCTCCACCACCTTGTGCTGGCTGAACGCGAGCAGCTGTCGCGTCAGGCGACTGCCGCGATCCGCGGCCTGAACGATGGCATCGACCTCGTCGCTCAGCTTACTGCCGTCCGGCAGCGCTTCGGCGATAAAGCCCGCGCGGCCCGTTACGGCCGTCAGGAGGTTGTTGAAGTCGTGGGCGATACCGCCGGCCAGCCGGCCCACCGCCTCGAGTTTCTTTGTCTGCAGGAGCTGCTCATCACGCCGTCGCAGCAGCTCCTGATCCTCACGATGCTGCATGGCGGCACCGAGAGTGGCGGCGGCCGCGCCGAGCGCGTCCAGCTCCGGGTCGGACCATGCGTGGTCGCGGTGTCGGTCCGCGAACCCGAGACACCCCCACAACGTCCCTCGCACTATCACCGGCAGGAGGGCGACGGCCTGGACCCCCTGTTTCTCCAGCGTTCGCCACTCGGCGCCCGACAACTCCTGGCGGGTGCCGTGAACCGCTTCACCAGCCTCGAGGCGTTCAAGCCAACGCTCCCCGGTGGGGATGGGGTCGACGGCGCCGGTCTCCGACCGCTTGGCCTCCGCCCCACTCCATCGGTACCGGAGCGTCGGCTCGGGGCGCGAGCTGCCGTCCGGGGCCGCCGGGATCTCCCACAGGTCCACGGTGGCGATCTCCGTGGCCTGCCCCAGCGCTCGAAGCACGTCGGGGATCGTGTCATCCAGGTCGCCCGCCGTGAGGAGCTGCTCGGACGCCTCGCCCACGGCCTCGAGGATCGCGTCCTTCCGGCGCAGTGCCCGCTCGCTCTGAACCTGTTCGGTCACGTCGGCGAAGGCGGCATACACCTGGTACGGTTCGTCGTCCCCCGGGCGGAACTGGGGGTGCGCGTCCACGCGGATCCATCGGGTCCGGTCCTCGACCGGATTGTGGATCGCCATGAGTCGGTCGTAAACCGGCTCGCCCGTCCGCAGCGCGATGCTCGTGGGGTGCTCGTGGGGAGGAAGAGGCCGGCCGTCGAATCCGGCAGCCCGCCATGCAGGGTCCTCGGCCATCCGGCCCTCCATCTGCGCGGCGGTGAGCCCCATGATGCGCCGTGCGGCCGGGTTGGCCGAAATGAACTCACCATCTGCGTTCACATATGCCACGCCCTGGGTCATGGTCTCGAAGAGCGTGCGGTACCGCTCCTCCTGTTCACGGAGCGACTCCGCCGCGGCAGCGCGATCGAGGGCGTAGCGCACGGACCGGACGAGGAGGCCTGTGGTCAGGCTATCCTTGGGGAGGTAGTCGTCGGCGCCTTTCTGGATCGCCGCCCAGACCAGATCGTCGTCCTGCATGCCCGTGAGGACGATGATCGGCAGGCGCGCCGTCATGGCCCGAACGCTTTCCAGCGTCTCGATGCCTTCGGAGTCGGGCAGCGTCAGGTCGAGCAGTATGACGTCGATGGGCGTCTCACCCGCCAGCACACGTCCGGCCTCGTCCACCGACTCGACCCAGTGCACCCGGGCCTCCAGGTGGCTATGCGGCTCGAGATACGCCACGATCAGATCGGCGTCCCCGGGGTTGTCCTCCACGAGGAGAATGTCGATGTCGCGACGGTCGACCATGGGGTTACCGCTCCGGGTATTTCACGACACTCAGCCAGAACCCCTCGATGGACCGGACCAGCTCGGCGAACTGTGTGAAGTTGACCGGCTTGACCAGGTAGGCCGCGGCATGCTTGTCGTAGGACTCGAGGACGTCCACTTCGGAATCGGAGGTCGTCAGGACGACGATGGGGATGCGGCGGAGCTCGGGGTCCGCCTTGACCTCTTCCAGCACCTCCTGCCCCCCCTTCTTGGGCAGGTTCAGGTCCAGCAGCACCAGGTCCGGCCGCGGCACATCGGCATAGTCCCCCTCCTGCCGGAGAAACGCCATCGCCTCCACTCCATCGCTCACGACGGAGACCGAGTTCTTCACCTTGGCCTGCTCCAGTGCCTCGAGGGTCAACTCCACGTCGCCAGGATTGTCCTCCACCAGGAGGATATCGACCAGTTCCGGAACAGCGGCAGGGTCACGCATCATCCACCTCTCGTGCGGGGAGAATCACATAGAAGCTCGAACCCTCGTCCAGTTCCGACTCCACTTCCAGCCGACCCCCATGGAATTCGACGATCTTCTTGCAGAGGGCCAAACCCAAACCGGCGCCGGGGTACTCCTTCCGAGGGTTGAGCCGCTTGAAAATGAGAAACACTTGATCGGCATACTGCGGCTCGATGCCGATGCCGTTGTCATGGACACCGATTCGCCATTCGCCATCCTCTCGCTCCGCGGTGACGCGAATCTCCGGAGACTTCTCGCCGCGGAACTTGATGGCGTTGGAGATCAGGTTGCGGAACACCTGCCCAAGACGGTTGGCTTCGCCGGTCACGTTGGGAAGGTCAGCAATGGTCAGTGAGCCACCCGATTCCTCGAGCGCGGTGGACACGTCCCGTTGGATCACCGTCAGGACCTGGTTCAGATCGACGGTTTCCATGTTTTCGTCCAACCGTGTGGCCCGGCTGTACTGCAGCAGTCCCTCGATCATGTCCTGCATCCGCCGAGCGCCGTCCGCGGCGTACTCGATATACCGGTCCGCCTTCTCATCCAGCTCGCCCTTGTACCGCTCCGCCAGCAGCTCCGTGTAGCTGGAGATCATCCGGAGCGGCTCCTGGAGGTCATGGGAGGCCACGTACGCGAACCGCTCCAGCTCCCGGTTCGACTCCTCCAACTGCTCCACGAGCTCTTCCCGCTCCCGGCGCACTCTGACCGACTCGGTGGTATCTTCGATGGCCAGGAGGATCAAATCCTGCCCCTCTCGCTCGATCCGTCGGGCGTTGACCGACATGATGCGGTGCCCGATCACGGGGAACTCGTGCTCGACCTGGAAGTCGTTGATGGGCGGCCCGCCCTCCAGGATCGCCTCGAGCCGCTCCCGGAGGGGCGGGATATCCCACTGGTGGTCCCCCAGCTCGCCGAGACTGAACCCCAGAATCTCGTGCGGACCCGCCTGAAAGGTTTCGTAGAACGCCGGGTTCGCGGTGAGTACCGTGAGGGCCTCGTCGAGGACCAGGAGCGGCTCCCGGATCGTCCGGACCATGGCGGCCGCCAGCTGGTCCATCTCGACGCTCGTGACCGCCGTAGCCGGATCAGCGGTCATGCCGACTCTGCACCACGGTGCCCCGCGAAGATCGAATCGATTCCAACGACATGATGCACGCTCCCTTCGGGTGATATCGCGCTCATCATGAGTGTCGGCTCGAACGCTGCATTCCTTTAATCGCGCAATATTCGAGCCCGGCGAAGGGGGGACCACGGCGGGAGCCAGGGGGCTGAAGGTGGGGGCTTCAGGCCACGTCGTCCGGGGCGGCGCTTTTACGTCAGTGCTCTTCTGCGTCCCCCCCATCGGCGTCCCCTCGGTCGAGGAACCGCAGCACCAGCCCTGCGGCGAGCACCAGCCCGGCGCCCCCGATGAGCCAGTCGTTCTCGAGGAACATCCCCACCAGCGCCAGGAGCGCCCCGATGCTGAAGATCCAGAGCTTGGCCTGGAGCCAGCGGTCGTCGCCGCCCACACCGCGTCGGAAGAACACGGCCTACTTCTGGCGATCCAGGAACGCCTGCACGCCGTCACGGGTGTCCGGCGTGAGCCGCGCCAGGGCGTTGACCTCGGCGCCCCGGGCCACGGCCTCCTCGAAGGAGAGGCCGTCCATCCCGTACAGCAGGCGCTTGATGAGCGACACGGCGGACTTGGACTGGCCGGCGAGATCGGCCGCGTAGTCGGCGACCTCGTGGTCCCAGCCATCCTTCGCCACCACCCGGTTCACCAGGCGCAGCTCCGCGGCCCTGGCGGCGTCGATCCGCTCGCCCCGGGTCACCAGCTCGAACGCCACCTTCTCCCCGACCGCCCGCCGCAGCAGTGCCATGACCATAGCGGGCACGAACCCGAGCCGGACCTCGGGATACCCGAATACCGCGTCCTCGCGGGCCAGCACGAGGTCACACGCCGTGGCCAGTCCGGCACCGCCGGCCAGGGCATGGCCGTGTACGGCGGCGATGATGGGCTTCGAATGGCGCCGCATCAGGACCAGGACCTCGCCCAGCGCCTGGGCGTCCGCCAGGTTGGCCACGGGGTCCAGCTCCGCCGCCATCCGCTCCATCTCCGCCAGGTCGGCCCCGGCGCAGAAGTCCGACCCGTTGGCCCGGAGCAGGACCACGTGCACGTCGCCATCGGCGGACGCATCGACCAGGGCCCGGGTCAGTCCCTCGATAATGCCCCGATTCAGGGCGTTCCGCTTCTCCGGGCGGTTCAGCGCGAGAGTGAGAACGCCGTTCTGGAGCTCCGCCAGGACCGGCTGCTCAGGCATGGTCAGACCCCCTTGCCATGCGGGATCTCGAGCTCCATCCGGAGGAGCGCCGTCGAGAAGGTCTTGCCCTGGGCATCCGTCATGAGGGAGACGGTCCCGCCCCCACCCAACGCGTTGTGCAGCAGGAAGTTGAGCGCGCCCAGGTTGGGCAGCTCGAACCGCTCGACCGGGCCCTGGACCATGTCCCCGAAGTGCTCCTTCACGCGCTCCGACGTCAGCTCCTTCAGCAGGAGGTCGTAATGGGCGGGGTCGAAGGCAATGACCCCGACATTCACGGTATCTCCCTTATCGCCGGACCGGGCGTGGGCGATGTCCTTGAGCTGTACTTTCGGCATCTCTGACTCCTCCTTCGTCTCGCTCTGCGAGCCCGGCGACAAGGGCGACTTCGTGGTCGGGGTCGTATTCGGACTCGGGCGTCCCGACCCCCAGTCCGACCCCAACCACCAAGGCGCTCGAGCCGGCGCGGCTCGAACGCCTAGGTCTCGGTCACTTCCACCCGCAGGTTGTCCTCGATGACCGTCCGGTCGATCAGCGCCGGCCAGAACGCCATCACTTCCTGCACCCGCGGTCTCCCTCCTGCAAACCCCGTGACGGAGGGCGGCCCGCTGAGGATGAGCGGCGCGATCTCCCGGGTGAACCGTTCCACCGGGGCCCTCTCCTTCGCCCGGACGGCCACACGGAGCTGGACCTCGGGGAGGTCGTCCGGGGGCGGGCCCGCCAGGTGGCCGTGGGTCGAGTTCCAGCCGACGAACTCGGTCAGGACCTCCTCGAACTCGAGGCCGAGGCGATCGAGGCGCTCCCGGAGCACGCGGTCGGCCGCCTTCGCCTTCTTGACGGGGTCGGGCCAGGCGTAGACCAGGGTTCCCACCGCCTTGAACCCGTCGCGGTACGCGATCGATACCTTGAGCATGTCGGTCCGGGGGCGCCCCTGCACGCCGTACACCTTGACCCGGTTCTCGCCATCCTCGGCGAGGCGGATGCTGGTGAAGTCGGCCACTACGTCCGGCGTGATGTAGTCGGTGGGATCGCCCATCTCGTACAGCAGCTGCTCCTTGACGACGGCGGGGGTAATCCGTCCGCCCGTGCCCTCGTGCTTCGTCACTACGAAGCTGCCATCGGCGTGGGCCTCGATGATGGGGTAGCCGATCCCCGCCATGTCCGGGAGCGTCTCCCAGTCGATGAGGCAGTTCCCGCCGCTGGCCTGGGCACCGCACTCGTTGATGTGTCCCGCCACCACGCCGGCGGCGACCCGGTCCCAGTCGTCGTCGGCCCAGTCGAAGGCGTGCATCATGGGCCCGTACGTGAGCGCCGTGTCGGTGGAGCGGCCCGTCACTACTACCGTGGCCCCCTGCTCCAGCGCCTCCAGGATCGGCCCGGCGCCGATGTATGCGTTGGCGCTGGCCACCCGGTCCAGCACATCGGTCAGCGGGTCGCCCGTATCCATATGGCGCAACTCGTGGCCCGCCTCTATGAGCTCTTCCAGGCGGTCCAGGATGTCGTCACCCAGCACCACGCCGATGCGGGCGCCCTTCCCGGCACCCACCGAGCGCCGTGCGGCCTCACGGAGCGCATCGCGACACGCCTCGAGGTTGACACCACCTGCGTTGGTCACGACCCGGATGTCCTTCTCCAGGAGGTCCGGGAACAGCTCCTCCATGAGGGGCACGAAGTCCCGCGCGTACCCCTGGGACGGGTCCCGCGACTTCTGCTTCTGGAGGATGGACATGGTGACCTCGGCCAGGTAGTCCAGCATCAGGTAATCGATGGGACCGGTGCGCACCTGTTCGACCGGCGCATCGAGGCGGTCTCCCCAGAAGCCCTGGCCACTGGCGATACGGATCATGTCTCGGTCTGCCATTACTGTCCTTCCGCCCGCGCACGGGTCACGGCCCCGGGATTACCCCGGATCCGCAAGATTACGTATCCGACGATGCCGGCCACAGTGGACGCGGCCAGCACCCCGACCTTGGAGAGCTCGAGCGTCATGTCGACGAAGGCCAGGTTTGCGATGAAGAGCGACATGGTGAACCCGATCCCCGCCAGGAGCCCGACGCCCACCAGGTGCATGCCCCGGACGCCGGCCGGGAGGCCCGCCAGCCCCAGTCGAACGGCCGCCCATGCGAAGAGGCCCACGCCGATGGGCTTGCCGATAAGGAGCCCCAGCGCGATCCCCAGCACCACGGGGCTGCTGAGCCCCTGAACCACCTCGGGCTCCAGCGCCACGCCGGCGTTGGCCAGGGCGAAGAGGGGCATGATCCCGTAGGCCACCCACGGCACGATGGCGTGCTCGATGCTCAGCAGTGGCGACTGCACCTCCTCGGCGACCTCCTCGAGGTGCTCCAGCGCCGCTTCCTGCTTCGCGGTGAGCGGATGCGCCGGCTCCGGCCGCAGCCCATCCGCCTCGAACTGGGCCAGGTAGGCCCGGGCGCTCGCCACGAACTCCGGCACGTTGATGCGGGTCCTGGCCGGGATCGTCGTGGCCAGGAGCACACCCGCGATGGTGGCGTGGACGCCGGACTTCAGGAAGAAGTACCAGAGCACCACGCCCAGCAGCGCGTATACGGCCGGCCTCCGTACCCCGCCCAGGTTCGCTCCCACCAGGAGGATGAACACGACCCCGCCGCTGGCCAGCATGACCCAGTCGATGCCCGCGGAGTAGAAGACGGCGATGACCAGGACGGCGCCCAGGTCGTCCACGATGGCCAGCGCGGCCAGGAAGATCTTGAGCCCTGACGGGACCCGGTCACCGAGGAGGGCCAGCACCCCCAGGGCGAAGGCGATGTCGGTGGCCATGGGCACGCCCCAGCCCCGGAGCTCGGGCGTACCGGCGTTGAACGCCACGTAGATCGCGGCCGGGACCACCATGCCGCCGATGGCGGCGGCGATGGGCAGTGCGGCCTGCTTGGGCGACGCCAGCTCCCCGACCTTCGTCTCCCGCTTGATCTCGAGGCCCACCATGAAGAAGAACACGGCCATGAGGCCGTCGTTGATCCAGTAGTGGAGCGAGTAGTCGAGGAGGACGGCGCCGCCGCCCAACACTACATGGGTCTCCCAGAGGTCGAAGTAGCTCTCGGCCCACGGCGAGTTGGCCCAGACCAGCGCCACGGCGGCGCAGATGAGGAGGATGATCCCGCTGGCCGACTCGGCCTGGAAAAACTCCTGGAACGGCATGACCAGCCGGCGCACCAGCGTGTGCCGCGTCTTTCCGGGCGGAGCCGGCATGCCGGGCAGCCCCGGCCCCTTCGGCCCTCTGGACGGCTCCTTCACATCGCCTCCAGGCTGCCGAACGGACCGATATGCGGGCCCGGGTTGTGGAGCGCCGTCCGCAGCGCGAACGCCAGCGTGGACCGGAGCTGCTCCGGCCGCACCACGGCGTCCACGAAGCCTCGTGCCGCAGCGTAGCGGGCGTCGAGCTGGCGCTCGTAATCGGCCCGGACCGCGTCCATCTTCTGCTGCAGCTCCTCGCCGGGCGCCTGGCCCGCCTTCTTGAGCTCATCGAGCTGTGGGCCGAAGAGGGCCACCACCGCACTCTCCCCTTCCATCACTCCCATTCTCCCCGTCGGTAGTGTGAAGATGAAATCCGGGTCGAACCCCTGACCGGCCATGGCGTAATAGCCGGCGCCGGAGGCGTGGTTGAGGGTCAGGACCAGCTTCGGGACGCCTGCCGTGGCCATGGCTTCCACGAACCGGGCACCTGCACGGATAATGCCGGACTGCTCTGCTTCGATCCCCACCATGAACCCGCTCACGTCCTGGATGAACAGGATCGGCGTGTTGTGGCGGTTCATGGTCTCGATGAAGTACGCCGACTTCTCCGCGCTGTCCGTGTAGATGATCCCGCCGAACTTGGGCGGTCCGCCGCGCTCTTCCTCGATCATGCCCCGGCGGTTGGCCAGGATCCCCACGGCCACGCCGTCGATCCGCGCGGTGGCGCAGAGCATCTCCGGCGCCCGATCGGCCTGGAACTCGTCGTAGTGCCCGCCGTCGAGAAGCGCCGAGAGGACCGCCTCCATGTCGTACGGCTGCCGGTGGTCATCCGGGAGCACGTCGTAGAGGCTGGCCACGGGTGTGGCCGGCGCGTCGCCGGGCCGGATGGCGGCCCGGGGCGGCTCGTACGGGAGCTCCTCGATGAGCTCCCGGATCCGGCCCACGCACGCCCGATCATCGGACGGCCGGTAGTGGGCCACGCCGCTCAGCGCGTTGTGGGTCCAGGCGCCGCCCAGCTCCTCGGCCTCCACCGTGGCGCCGGTGGCTCCCTTCACCAGGTTCGGGCCGCCGAGCCCCATGAAGCTCGTGCCCTCCACCATGAGCATGACATCGGAGAGGGCCGGCAGATATGCGCCTCCGGCGATACACGGCCCCATGACCGCCGCGATCTGCGGCACATGCAGGTAGCGCCGCATGATCGAGTTGTAGTAGAAGAGCCGCGCGGCGCCGTACTGCCCGGGGAACACGCCGCCCTGGTACGGCAGGTTCACACCCGCCGAGTCCACCAGATAGACGATGGGGACCCGACACCGCATGGCGATCTCCTGCGCCCGTAGCATCTTGTCGATGGTCTCGGGCCACCAGGAGCCGGCCTTCACGGTGGCGTCGTTCGCCACCACCACGATAGGCCGGCCGTGGACGGTGCCCATACCGGTGACCACCCCGGCGCCGGGTGCCTTGCCCTCGTAGCTGTCGTGGGCCACCAGCAGCCCGATCTCGTGGAAGTCGGTCCGGGGGTCCACAAGCAGCGAGATCCGCTCCCGGGCCGTCAGCTTGCCGGCGTCGTGCTGCTTCTTGATCCGTTTCTCGCCGCCCCCCTGCCGCAGCCGGGTCTCGAGCTCGTCGAGCTCGTCGACCAGCCGCCGCAGACGCGACGCGTGCTCCGCCACGGTTACGCGCTGCCCGCGGCGTGCCGCTCGGCGAACCACTCCCGGATGTACTCGATGGGCTCGCCCGTGGGGGTGCCCGGGCCGAACAGCCGGCCCACACCCTGCTCCTCCAGCTTCTCCATGTCTTCTTCCGGTATGATGCCGCCGCCGGTCAGGAGCACGTGATCGGCGCCCTCCTCCCGGAGCAACTCCTGCACCTTCGGGAAGAGAGTCATATGGGCCCCCGAGAGGATCGAGAGCGCCACCACGTCCACGTCTTCCTGGATCGCCGCGTTCACGATCATCTCCGGCGTCTGGTGCAGCCCCGTGTAGATGACCTCGAACCCCGCGTCCCTCATGGCGCTGGCCATGACCTTCGCGCCCCGGTCGTGCCCGTCCAGCCCGGGCTTCGCGACCAACACTCGTATCTTGCGATCCTCCATCGTCTTATCGCTCCTCGGTTACGTCGATACGCCGGAAAAGTAAGAAGGTCAGCGCCGCTCGGCCACCATGATCAGCCGCGGCGACGACGCCCGGAACGTCTCGCCCGACCAGCGGCCGTAGCGCGCCGTGACCTCCAACCCTGCCTGCTGCAGGAGCCGATCCACCTCCTCCGCCCACCGGATCCGGAGGGAGTGGCGCTTCTCGCCCTCGCCGGCCGGTCCCTCCCAGCGCAGGACCTCGTGGCTGATGCCTCGTTCGGCGTCGAACCGGCGCCGGGCCCGGACCTCAGTGCCATCGGGCAGCGTCCACGCGTCCCGCGAAGCGAAATGTGCTTCCACATCCGCCCGGTGCATCCCCTCGAGGAGGAAGCGCCCCCCCGGCCGGAGCACTCGCCGGACCTCCGTCAACGCCCGCACCGCCGTGGCGTGGTCTAGGAAGAGCCCCAACGACGTGGCCAGGTTGATCACATCATGGAAGCTGCCGTCCCGGAGCGGGAGCTCGAGCATGTCACCGGCCACGAGGAGCGGTCCATCGCCACGGCCTCCGGGCCGGCTGCCGGACCGCCGCTGGCTCCGGCTCTCCGTGCCCGCGTCCGGCCCGGTGCCCTGCTGACCGCGGGCCCGGCGCAGGAGCGCTACCGAGAGGTCGAGCCCCACCACCCGGTGACCCGCTTCGGCCAGGAGCCGTAGATGCCGCCCCCAGCCGCACCCCAGGTCCAGCAGCCGATCCGTCTGGGCGAGCCCCAGGATCTCTCGCACCGCCGCCGTCTCGCGCCGCGTATCGGCTTCGGTGTGGAACTGCGAGAGGAGCCGGTAGTACGCGTCGTCGAAGAACCCGGGGTCCACAGTCCCGGCCTCCGCCACGCGAGGGCCGTCATCGTGGCGGTGGGCGCGTGGGAGCCCACCGGAGGCCCCGGCGCCGCCGCCGTCAATCGGTGGCGTCGTCGCCGTCATCGGACCCGGGCTCCAGGAAGAGGGCCATGCGCAGGATCCGCCGGCCGTCCACCGCCAGCACGCGGAGCCGTCCGTCAGGGAACCCCGCCTCGTCGCCCGGTCGGGCCAGGCGGCCGAGCCGGCCGAGCATATAGCCGGCCATGGTGGTGTAGTCGCCTTCGGGCAGCTCCAAGCCGTAGCGCTCGTTCACATCGGTGACGGGGACGGTGCCGCTCAGGAGGGTGGCGTCGCCGGTGTCGAGGATCTCCTCGTCGGGCTCCTCGTGTTCGTCCCGGATCTCGCCGACGATCTCCTCCACCAGGTCCTCGATGGTCACGATCCCGGCGGTCCCGCCGAACTCGTCCACCACCACGGAAATGTGGATCTGGTCTCGCTGCATGTCCCGGAGCAGCTCCTCCACGCTCTTGCTCTGCGGCACGAAGCTGGCCGGCCGGACCAGCCCGGCCAGCTCGGGCACCCCTGTACGCTGCGCCTCCCAGACGTCCCGGGCCAGGACCAGCCCCACCACGTGGTCCAGGCTGTCCTCGTAGACCGGGAGCCGGGAGTGGCGCGCGTCGAGGATGGCGTCCGTGGCCTCCTCCACGGTGGCGGTCACCTCCAGGGCCACCACCTCGGTCCGGGGCGTCATCACCTCGCCGGCGCTGGTCTCCGACAGGTCGAACACGCCCCGGATCATGTCCACGGGCTCCTTGCTCAGGAGCCCCGATTCGTAGCTCTGGTCGAGGAGCATCTCGATCTCCTCGGGGCGATGGATCCGCTCCAGCTCAGTGGCCGCACGCATCCCCAGCGCCTTGAGCAGCAGGTTCGCCGCACCGTTCAGCAGGTGGATGAAGGGCGTGAACAGCCGGGAAAAGATGATCAGCGGCCCGGCCGTCCAGAGGCTGACCTCCTCGGGGTAGAGGAGCGCCACCGACTTGGGCGCCAGCTCGCCGAGGACGATGTGCAGCACCGTGATGAGCGCGAACGCGATGGTCGCGGCAACGCCGTGGGCGGCCAGCACGTCGAACGGCTCCGGGAGCCCGCCGAAGACCTCGATGAAGATGACGGCCAGCGTGCTCTCCCCGACCCAGCCCAGCCCCAGCGACGCCAGGGTGATCCCGAGCTGAGTGGCGGAGATGTAGTGGTCCAGGTGGGTGATGGCTTCCCGGGCGATCTTCGCCCGGCGCGAGCCGGCCGCGATCAGCCCGTCGATCCGCGTCCGACGGGCACCTACCAGGGCGAACTCGGCGGCCACGAAGAAGCCGTTGGCCGCCACCAGCAGGAAGGCCAGCCCCAGTCGCCAGAAGATCTCCGCGACGGTCAGGGCGGCGGGGATCTCGTGCTCCATCAGACGCCCAGGGCCCCGGGCAGCTGGAGGATGCTCGTGATCCGGGTCACACCATCGATGTCCTCCGGGATCGACCGGTCCTCATCGGCCAGGTAGATCGGCTCGATCCCGACGTTCCGGGCGCCCACCACGTCAACGGGCCAGGTGTCGCCCACGTAGACGGTCTCCTCGGGCCGGAGCCCGAGGCGGTCCAGCGCCGTATGGAAGATGGCCGGGTCGGGCTTCTCCACACCCTCCAGCGCAGAGTCGAGGATGAACTCGAAGAGGTCGGCGAGGCCGGCGTTCTCCAGGTAGGCCGCCACGTGGCCGTCGGCGTTGGAGATCACGGCCAGCCGGAAACCGGTGTCCAGGAGCCCCTTGAGCATCTCCCGGGTCCCGGGCACGGGCCGGACCCAGAGGTTGGCGTCGGCGTGGCGCTGGCGGATATCCCGGGCCACCGCCTCGAGACGTGACTCCGGGAGCCCGAGCGAGAGGAGGAGCGTGGTGAACCATGCGCGGATCCGGGTCTCGTCGTTTCCCGGGTCGTCCGAGCGGAGGATGTCGCCCACCACGGCGTCGGCCGTCCGCCGGGCGGTGTGGTAATCCTCGGTATCCGCGTCGACGCCCTCCTCGGCCAGTCGATCGAGGAGGAACACGTGATCGGGATGGATGAGCGTGCCCCCGGCGTCCAGGAGCACGGCCCGGAGAGGGTCCATCAGAAGAATACGGGCTCTTTGAAGCTGCCGTACACCGACTCCAGCGCGTGGCGGATCTCGAACAGCGTGCAGTAGGCCCGCACGCAGTCCAGCATCGGCTCCACCACGTTCTCGTCGTCCCTCGCCGCCTCGCGCAGCCGCTCCAGCGTGGCCTCCACCCGGGCGTCATCCCGGTCGGCCTTCAGCCGCGCCAGCCGCTCTTCCTGGGCCTCGCCCGCTTCCTCGCCGACCTTCAGGATCTCGATGTCGGTCTCGTCGTTGCCGCCGGTGAACTCGTTCACGCCCACCACGATCTGCTCGCCGGAGTCGATCTCTCGCTGCTGGCGCTCGGCGCTCCGGGCGATCTCCCGCTGGAAGTAGCCCTGCTCGATCCCCGGCACCACACCACCGAGTGTCTCGATCTCCTCGAAGATGGCCTCGGCCTCGGCCTCCAGCCGGTCGGTCAGGCTCTCCACGTAGTACGACCCCGCCAGCGGGTCGATGGTGTTCGGCACGCCCGTCTCGAAGGCCAGCACCTGCTGGGTCCGGAGCGCGATGCGCACGCTCTTCTCCGTGGGCAGCGCGAGTGTCTCGTCCATGGAGTTGGTATGCAGGCTCTGCGTCCCGCCCAGCGCTGCCGCCATGGCCTGGTAGGCCACCCGGACGATGTTGTTCTCCGGCTGCGGCGCCACCAGGCTCACGCCCGCCGTCTGGGCGTGCGTCCGGAGCCGCCAGCTCGCCGGGTCCTGCGCGCCGAACTCCTCCTTCAGATGCCGTGCCCAGATCCGCCGGGCCGCCCGGAACTTGGCGATCTCCTCGAAGAACTCGTTGTGGACGTCGAAGAAGAAGCTGAGCCGGGGCGCGAACTCGTCCACGTCGAGCCCACGGTCCACGCCGCGCCTCACGTACTCGAGGCCGTTGCGCAGCGTGTACGCCAGCTCCTGGGCCGCCGTGGAGCCCGCTTCCCGGATATGGTAGCCACTGATGCTGATCGGGTTGTACTTCGGGGCGTTCTCACTGGCCCACTCGAACATGTCCACGATCAGCTTCAGCGCGGGCTCCGGCGGGTAGATCCACGCGTGCTGCGCCATGTACTCCTTGAGGATGTCGTTCTGGGCCGTCCCCCGGAGCTGCTCCGATGGCACCCCCTGCTTCTCCGCCGCCACCACGTAGAACGCGAACAGCATGATGGCCGGGCCGTTGATGGTCATGGAGACGGAGACCTCGTCCAGCGGGATCCCGTCGAAGAGCGTCTCCATATCGGCCAGGCTCGAGATGGCTACACCGCACTTCCCCACCTCGCCCAGCGAACGCGGATGGTCGCTGTCGTAGCCCATGAGCGTCGGGAAATCGAACGCCACGCTCAGCCCCGTCTGTCCCTGCCCCAGCAGGTAGTGGTAGCGCTGGTTCGTCTCCACCGCCGTACCGAACCCGCTGAACTGCCGCTTCGTCCACAGCCGCGTCCGGTACATGGTGGTGTACGGGCCCCGGGTGAACGGGTACTCGCCCGGGAAGCCCAGCTTCTCGCCGTAGTCCCAGTCGGCGCCCAGATGAGCGGGCGTGTAGAGCGGCTCCACCTCGCTGCCGGAGATGGTCGCAAACGACGCGTCACGCTCCCCGATCTCGTCGTAGACCTCCTCCCACTCGGCCAGACGGGCCCGGAGCGCCTCCAGCTCCCGCTCCTTCGCCTCGAGACGGGCCTCCAGCTCGGCCCGGTCTGCTCCCTGCCGTACGTCCTTCTCGACTGTGCCCATGGTCCTTTGGATCAAGGTTCCAGGTTCTCGCTACGCTCCTCTTCCGGCCGCCGCGCGCCACCCGGTGCACATACCCGCGAGCCGGGCGCGCGGTCCCGGCGCTGCGGGTGGCCCGAAGCCGTTCGAACAACCGACGGCCCAGCCGGGTGATTCACTCCTTTGCCGGCTCCGACCGATCCCGCAGCCACGCCACCAGCTCCGCCTCGCCCAGCTCGCCGGCCGCCACGTCCCGGATCACCAGCACGGCCTCCGGCTCCTCCGCGCGCAACTCCCAGCCGTTGGCCAGCAGGAACACACCGGCGCACGCGAAACCCGTACGTTTGTTCCCGTCCACGAACGAATGGTTGCGGATCACGCCGTACCCGTACGCCGCCGCCAAAGAGAAAATGTCCGCCTCGGACTCGTAATGCCACAGGTTGCGGGGCCGGGCCAGCGCCGATTCCAGCAGGTCGCCGTCCCGCAGGCCATGCGACCCGCCGTGCTCCCGGACCTGCGACAGGTGGATGGCCTCTGCCTGCGCACGGGTCAGCCAGACCGGCTCGGCCACGGACCCTACTCCGCCAGCTCCCGCAGCGCGTTGCGGTACCGGGCCGCGAACTTCTCGTACGCCTCCATCACCCGCTCGAACTCCGGGTCACCCGTACGCACCAGCACGCCGTCGGGGGTGTCCACCAGGTAGACCTCCTGCCCCTCCGACACCCGCAGCTTCTCGGCGACCTCCTTCGGCAGCGTGATCCCCACCGAGCCGCCCATCTTCCGGACCGTCACTTTTCTGTACATGGGAGCAATGTAGCACGCATGTGCTACTCGTGTCCATCCCCTGCCCCTGCCCCTACCCGTGCCCCCGCCCCTGACTCATTCCCCGATGCCGCTTACGATCCGGGCGGCGACCTCGTAGGGCGTGGTCTTCCCCGCCACCAGCTCCGGCAGGGCGTCCTGGAGGATCCGGCCGCCGGGGCCGTCCTGCCAGGCCCGGACCAGGAGCCGCTGCTGGACGGCGTCCCGGACCCGCTCTTCGAGCCGGGCCCGGCGACGGCGCTGGAGCTCGCCGCTCGCCTCGAGCCACTCCGCGTGGTCCCCGAGCTTCTCCATCAGCTCATCGACGCCCTCGCCCGTCTCCGCGGTGGTGAGCAGCACCGGGATCGGCCACGGGGTGGCCGAACTCGTGGGGGTGGTCGTGGTCGTAGTCGGGTCGGGTGGGCCGGTCTCGTCGGTGTCCTTCGCGGGGGCGCGGGGCCGGGACCGGTCGACGCCGTGATGGGCGGGGATGTCCTTCTTCGACTCGCCGAGCTTGAGGTGGAGCATCATCTCGACCTCCCGGGCGAGGCGCTGGGCGCCGGGCCGGTCGGCCTTGTTGACGATGAAGAGGTCCGCGGCCTCCATGAGCCCGGCCTTCATGGTCTGGATCGAGTCGCCGGACTCGGGGACCAGGATCACGGCCGTGGTGTCGGCGGCGGCGGCGATGTCGAGCTCACTCTGCCCCACGCCGACGGTCTCCACGATGATGATGTCGAAGCCGTAGGCGGCCATGATGTCCATGACCTCCCGGGTGGCGGCCGCGAGTCCGCCCAGCGCGCCGCGGGTGGCCATGGAGCGGACGAAGACTCCCTTGTCCTGGGCCACCTCGTTCATCCGGATCCGGTCGCCCAGGAGCGCCCCGCCGGTGTACGGGCTGGTGGGGTCCACGGCGATCACGCCCACCGTCTTCTCCGCCACCCGGAACCGCTGGATCAACTCCGCCGTGAGGGTGGACTTCCCCGCCCCCGGCGGGCCCGTGATTCCGAGCCGCATCGCGCCCTGCGCGTCGCCATGGATCTCGTGCAGGAGCGCCTGGAACCCCGGCCGCTGGTTCTCCACGATGGAGATCGCCCGGGCCAGCGCCGCACGCTGGCCGGCGCGGAACCGCTCCATCAGCTCCCGGTGCGCCTCGCTCAAAGGCGCCGTTGCAGCATTCATCTCCATGGGCCGGAAAGTCCGGGAACGGGGTGGATCTGTCAAACACGCGCGTCCTCTGCTCCAGCCCCTGCACGTCCCCGGGTGAACGCTAGACAGCGCACGGGTGCGGGTGTGACAAAGCACGGGTGCGGGCGCGATCCCGCCCCGTCGTGTCTGCAAGATCGTTCGAACGTGAACGAACTACTTTCCACAATCAAATGCTAACCCGTTGCAGCACGGCGGTTTATGGTCCCACATCCTCAGATCGTTCGTTCACGTTCGAATGAAATTACGAACCGGAAACCCCGGCCGGTCTCCTCGCGCCTAGCGTTCCCGGTACACGGCCGGGCACGGGTCGACCCGCGAGCCCCGCGATTACGCCCTGAACTCGTCCTCCGCCACGCCCCGTGCATGCCGGAGCGGGTTCTCGAGCAGGTGGGTCGGCAGGAAGATGGCCATGATGAAGAGGACGAAGGCCACGAAGAACCCACCCGCGAGGATGTACCACTCGGGCCAGGCCAGGTAGATGATGGACGTGATCAACGCCATCGTCGCACTGAAGAGGGAGAGCTGGATCCGGCGGATCTGGAGGGACAGGAAGCGTTCGATGTGGTAGAGGTCCCGGGGGTGTACCCGTACGCGGAGCTCCTCGCGGTCGGCGCGCTTGATGATGCTCTGTACGCCGGTAATGGCGGCCCGGGCGTCGTCCCAGAGGTTCCGGGCCACGTCGGCGGGCTCCGTGGCGGTGGCCTGGAGCAGCTCGCCGCGCATCCGGTTCACCACCACGCGGGAGACGTGGAGCCCGTTGAAGGCGGGGTCGTAGCGGAGCCCGAGCCCTTCGAGGAGGGCGGCGGCGCGGAAGAAGTAGACCAGCTCACGCGGGAGCATGAGGGGCCAGGTGTAGAAGGTGTCCATGATCTCGGTGACCATGTCCTGCACCCTTTGCTGCCCCAGTTCCCGTGCCCGCTCGATGATATGGAGGATCTCGGCGGCGGCGTCGCGGACCTCGGCCCGGGAGATGTCGGGATCGATCATGCCGAGCTCGTACATGGCGTTGATGACGCCGTCCACGTCGTCGCGGGCGGCGGCCATGGCGGTCCGGATGATCTGGTCCCGGGTGTTCGGCCGGAGCTCCACCACCATGCCCCAGTCCAGGAGGACCACCCTCCCCTGCCCGTCCACCAGGATATTGCCCGGGTGCGGGTCGGCGTGGAGGATCCCTTCCACGAGGAGCATCCGGAGGTAGATCTCGGTGAGCGTCTCCATGAGCCGGTCGAAGGAGAGCTCGCCGGCGGCGAATCGGGGCGAGAGGGCATCCACGCGGTCGCCATCGATCCACTCCATGACCAGGACTCGTCGGCGCACCAGCCCTTCCACCGCCTCCGGCGCAATCACGCGGTCGTGATCGCCGAAGTGCTTCTGGAAGAGCTCCATGTGGCGGGCCTCTTCCCGGAAGTCCATCTCGACGCGGACCCGCACGCTGAACTCTCGCACCACGTTGGTGAGCGCCTTCACGTGGTGGCCCCGGAAGAGGATGTTCAGCAGGTAGAGGATCCGGAACGAGATATCGAGGTCGAGGGCCACGAGCCGCTCGACGTCCGGCCGCAGCACTTTCACCGCCACGTCCCGTCCTCCGAGCCGCGCCTTGTGGACCTGGGCCAGGCTGGCGGTGGCCGCCGGCTCATTCTCGAAGGCCTCGAACAGCTCCGACACCGGCTCGTTCAGCTCATCGGCGATCACCGCCCGGATCTTCCGGGGCGCGTCCGCGGGGACCCGGTCCTGGAGCGACGAAATGGCCGTCAGGTACGGCTCCGGCAGAATATCCGCGCGCGCGCCGAACACCTGGGCCAGCTTGATGAACGTGGGCCCCAGCTTCGCGATGGTCCGGGTCAGCCGCTCCGCCCGCTTCCGGTGCTTCTCGACGGGGAGCCGTCGGGGCCGTCCCACCACGATCCAGCGCCGGCGGTCCCGGAGGAAGGCGAAGAGGTACGGGACCAGCCGGAAGACGATGGCGAAGCTGCGTCCCACGCGTCTCATAACAGGAAGTGTGTGGCGAGGCCGAGGAGGAGGAAGAAGCCGGTGAGATCGGTCATGGCCGTAACGAACATCGAGGAGGCCACGGCCGGATCCGCACCGAGGCGCTCGAGCACCACCGGGATGAAGGCACCCATGGAGGACGCGACAATGAGGTTGGCCCACATGGCCAGCATCACCACCAGACCGAGCATATGTCCGGGAGGCATCCCGCTCTCGGTGCCGAGACCCGCCACATTGAACAGCACGTGCACCACACCGCCGAGGACGAGGCCGATCACCGCACCATTGACCATCCCCACGAGGAGCTCCTTGGCCGCGACTCCCCACCTCCGGGCGGCGTGCTCGGGCGTGAGCGCGAGGCGCCGGACGGTCACCGCCAGCGACTGCGTCCCCGCCGTCCCGGCCAGCCCGGCGATCACGGGCATGATGCTGGCCAGGATCGCCAGCGCCGCGATCGTACTCTCGAACAGCAGGACCACGGCGGCCCCCAGCGACGCGGTCACCACGTTGAGGACCAGCCACGGCAGTCGTGCCTTGGCTGCGTCCAGCCACTCACCCTGGACCTCCTCTTCCCGACCCCCACCGGCCAGCCGGAGGATGTCCTCGGTCTGCTCGGCCTCCATGACGTCGAGCACGTCGTCCCAGGTGATCCGTCCCATGAGAGTGTCCCGGGGCCCGATCACGGGCACCGACGGCTCATTGTAGCGTCCGATCAGCCGTCCGACCTCCTCCTGGTCCATGTCCACGGGGACGCTGACGAGGATCGGCTCCACCATCTCGGCGATCTTCTGGTCCGGGTCAGCCAGCACCAGCTCCTGGAGCCCGACCTGGCCCTGGAGCCGGCGCAGGAGGTCCACGACGAAGATGTTGTAGAAGTCGTCGCCGACCTCCCGGCCCTGGCGACGCACCTCCTGGATCGCCTCGCCCGCTGTCAGGTGGATGGAGATGGCCACCACCTCGGTGGTCATGAGCCCGCCGGCCGAGTCTTCCGGGTAGGCGATGAGCTCCCGGAGCTCGCTGGCGTCGACAGGCTCCAGTGTGCTCAGGACCTGGGCCTGCTCGTGGGGCTCCAGCTCGCCGATGAGGTCCGCCGCATCGTCGCTGTGCAACTCTTCCAGGAGCTCACCGATCCGCTCCGGGTCCAGGGAGACGAGGATCTCCTCGGGGTGCTGGTGCGCCTCCATCTCCGCCAGCGCCTCGGAGGCCAGGTCAGCCGGGAGCAGGTCGAGGATCCGGACTCGCTCTGCGTCCTCCTCGAAGTGCTCGATGATGTCGGCTACATCGCTGGGGTGCAGCTCTCCGAGAAACGCTCGAAGCGCCCTGTCGTCCCGGGCCTCCAGCAGGCTCTCCAGCCGTGTCATCCGCTCCTGCAGCTCGTCCACCTGCGGCGCTTCGGACCCGCTCACGGCTGCGCCTCCGGGTCGGAACCCGGCCCGGGGCTGGACGCCGGGCCGTGCTCGGGGAACGATGGGGCGGTCGGCCCGGGGCCGGCGCCGGGTGGCGGCGGCTCCTTCCCCGTCGGCCCGGTGGGCGGCACGGCGCCGGCGGAGAAGACGTAGGTGAACCCCTCCTCCACGGTCACGGGAAGTCGGATGATCCGGGCCGAGGGCACGATGATCAGGAACCCCGTCACGGGGTTCGGCGCCGTGGGCAGGAAGATGGTGACGCCGTCCTCCACCCGGTCGTCGAGGGCCCGGGGCGCCTGGCCGGTCTCGAAGCCGAGGGTCCACTGGCCGGGCGACGGGTACTCGAAAAGGACCACGGAGCGGAAGAACCGCCGCTCCTCCCCCCCGAACACGCTGCCGGCAATCCGGCGGGTGGCGCTGTAGAGGCGACTGACCACGGGCACACGGTCGAGGGCCGCGTGCCACCAGTCCACGAGCTTGGACCCCACCGTGGCCTCGGTCACCCACCCGACGCCCAGGAGCAGGAGGACGAGGAGGATCAGCCCCAGGCCGGGCACGGTGAACCCGATGATGTCGTAGAGCGAGCGTCCGAGGATCCCGTCGAGGGTGGTGAAGAGCCACCAGAGGATGTAGGCGGTCACGCCCAGCGGCGCGATGACGATGAGCCCGGCAATGAGCCGGCGGCGGAAGACCTTCCCGAGCGCCGCGCTCATGAGAGCGCCAATCCGGCCACGATCCGCTCCTGGTGCTGCCACATCTCTGACATCTCCCGATCGGTCTCCGGGTGCTCGAAGCCGAGGACGTGCAGGGTACCGTGCACGGCGAGGCGGGCCAACTCACGGCGGGGCGACTCGTCCTCTTCGACCGCCTGCGCCACCGCCCGGTCCACGCCCAGGTAGACATCCCCGATCGGCGGCTCGCCGGGCTCGTGGAGCGCGAACGCCAGCACATCGGTGGGTGCGTCGCGTTCGAGCCACTCCCGATTCAAACCGGCCATGGCCTCATCATCGAGGAGCGTGAGCGACAGCTCGCCCTCCGCCACCCCCCGGTCCGCCAGCGCAGCCCGGGCGGCCCGCTCCACCACTTCGGCGCCATCGTCGATCCCGACGCTCACGGGATCGGCCACCCGGTTCACTCGCACCATGACGGGCATCAGACGGCCTCCGCCGGCACGTCCCTCCGGACGCCCTCAGTGTGACCCGGGGGGCGCTCACCCTCGGCCTCCGTCTCCTTGCTCGGCGGGTAGTCGATCCGCTGGTGGTACATCCCGGTGAGCACGTTGACGAACTGCGCCTTGATCAGCGACAGCTCTTCCAGCGTCACCGGCGTCTCGCCCAGCTGGCCGGCATCGATCTTCACCTGGACGATCCGATCCACCAGCTCCGTGATGCCCTCGGGTGTTGTGTCCGTGAGGACCCGGGCGGCGGATTCCACGGAGTCGGCCAGCATGACGATGGCCGTCTCCTTCGACTGGGGCCTGGGCCCCGGATAGGCGAAGTCGTCCGGATCCAGCTCGGCTTCGGGGTCCGCCTCCCGAGCCTGGTCGTAGAAGAAGCTGATGGACTGGGTTCCGTGGTGCTCGCGGATGAACGCCTTCACGCACTCCGGCAGGTTCGCCTCTTCCGCCAGCCTGATCCCTTCCAGCACGTGCTCCCGTACCCGCTCCGCCGACTTGGCCGGCTTCAGGTTGTCGTGGGGGTTCCGCCCCGACGGTTGGTTCTCGATGAAGTAGTGGGGCCGGACGATCTTCCCCACGTCGTGGTAGTACACGCCCACCCGGGTCAACAGCGCGTTCGCCCCGATCCCGCCGGCGGCGGCCTCAGCCAGGTTCGCCACGTTGATGGAGTGGGCGTACGTCCCCGGCGCCTCGAGCGACAGCCGCCGCAGGAGCGGTCGGTTCACGTCCGCCAGCTCCAGGAGCGTCTGGTCCGTGGTGATCTTCGTGAATCCCTCGAACAGCGGCATGAAGCCCATGGCCGCGAAGGCGCTGGCTACGGCGTTCACGGCGCCCCAGGCGACGAACACGCCCATCTCCTCGATGGCCCACCCCCGGAGCAGACCCAGGATCAGCCCCACGGCCAGGTACGCGCCGGCGATCAGCGCGATGAACCCCCACGCCTGGGCCCGGCGGCGCACCACCCGCACCGAGAGCGCCGCCACGGCGCCGGCCGCAACGAGTGTCAGGAGCGCCACGATCCCCAGGAAGGGTGTCTGCCCCGTGAGGAGGATCGCCAGGATCAGCGACAGGTTCAGCGCCAACCGACCGTCCCACAGGGTGGCGACCACCAGCGCCGGGAAGGCGATGGGGATGAGCGCCACCAACGGAGCGTCGTAGGTGGCAATGACCGCCGCCACCGCCACCAGGGTGAGCACGAGGACGGTGATCACCCCCACGTGGCGCAGGTCGCGGTACACCTCCTCGTTACGGAAGAAGTAGAGGAGCACGCCGAAGAGGCCCAGGAGGAGCAGATTGAAGAGGAACCCGCCCAGCGCCCGGAGCCCTCCACGCCCTTCGACGGCATCACCCATGCGCTCGAGCTCCTGCCGGTAGGCCCGGAACCGCTCCACATCGGCCTCGGTGACCGGCTCCCTCGCCGGTACCACCCGCTGCCCTTCCTGGATCTCGGCTTTCAGCGGGTTTACCGCCGCCCGGCTCCGCTCCCGGACCCGCTCCGTGGTCTCCCAGTCCGGCTGGAGACTCGCCACCATGAAGCGAACCAGGATCAGCCGCTGGAGCTGCTCGTAGCCCCGGGGCGCCGTGGTCGGGACGTGGAACCGGGATCGATCGTAGAAGTCGGTGTTGTCCCACACGCTGTCGGGGGGAACCGTGCGCTCCTGCTCGATGCCCGTGATCCGGATCCGCTGCGATCCGGCCTCCTCCAGGTCGCCGCTCATGGCCACGCCGCGGGGCAGCTCGTCGAGGATCACGCCCCGCACCGTTCGGCGGAGCCGGTCCCGGAGAGCCGGGTCCATGAGCAGGTCGATGTCGGCGGACGAAGGAGGGATGGCGTAGGCCGAGAGGAGGTCACGAACCCGGCGCCGGGCCGCGTCATCGTCTTCCACATCGGCAGCACTATCCACCCGGGTGAAGAACCGGTCCACGTCGGCGAGCATGGAGTCCACCGCCGTGGGGTCGTAGACGAAGATCGGATTGACGCTCGCGGCGGCGTCCCGTCGCTCCCGCTCCAGCTCCTCCTCCGACTTGTACACCGGGAACGGGACCTCGGCGATGACGTCTTCTTCCAGGACCGTGCCCCGCTCCACCGGCGGGGCGTCGGGGAGAGGCGTAACGGGGAACAGCAGGCTCACGACCCCGGCCAGCAGAAGGAGGACCATGACCCGGGCGCCGTGATGGATCACGCCATCGGGCCACGGGCGCTCCGGCGCCCGGTTCAGGATCCGAGTCAGGTCACCCCAGCTCATGTGTCTCTCAGTCGGTCTCCGACGCTTCACCGCCGGCGGCGGCGTAGGCATCGATGATATCCTTCACCAGCCGGTGACGCACCACATCCCTGGCTTCCAGGTAGGTGAAGTTGATCCCGTCGATCCCTTTGAGGATCGCCTCGACCTCCAAGAGCCCGGACTCGCCTTCCCGGACCAGGTCGATCTGGGTCTTGTCCCCGGTGATGACCGTACGGGAGTTCAACCCGAGACGTGTCAGGAACATCTTCATCTGGGCCCGGGTCGCGTTCTGGGCCTCGTCCAGGATGACGAACGCGTCGGCCAGCGTGCGTCCCCGCATGTACGCCAGCGGCGCGATCTCGATGGTCCGGCTCTCGATATAGCGCCGCACCCGGTCCTGGGGGAGCATATCCTCCAGGGCGTCATAGAGGGGCCGCAGGTACGGATCCACCTTCTCCTGCAGGTCGCCGGGCAGGAACCCCAGCGACTCTCCGGCTTCTACCGCCGGCCGGGCCAGGATGATGCGCTTCACCCGGTTCTTCAACAGGGCGTCCACCGCCATGGCCACTGCCAGGTACGTCTTCCCGGTCCCCGCCGGACCGATGGAGATGACGATGTCGTTCTTGACGATAGCCTCCAGGTACTCGGCCTGCCCCTCGGACCGGGGCTGGATCACCTTCCGGAGACCGGGCAGCAGGATCCGGAGGTCGTCGCGGCCGACGCCGCGCTCATCTTCGTGGCGTTCCACCTCGCCGGTGCCGGCCCCGCCGGCCGCGTCCGCCGCCTCATCTTCCTCGAGCCCCGCGTTGGCCGCCAGCCGACGTACGTCCTCGACCCCGAACGGCGTCTGGAGCCGGGCCATGTCGATGAGCTTCTGGGCCACAGGGATCGCGCGCTCCACATCGGCCAGCTCGCCAGACAGGATCAGGTAGTCTCCCCGGAGGATCACCCGGCACCCGGTCTGGCGGGCCAGCTCCTGGAGGTGTGCGTCGTTGACCCCCGCCAGGAGCAGATAGTCGGCGCCCTCACTGGGCAATCGGTGCTGGATCACGGTGGTTTCGTCCATTCCCTTCCTACTCCCGCAGCCCGATGTGCAGCTCGGCGAGCTCCTCGGCCGAGACCGCCGAGGGCGCATCCTCGAACAGCGCCCGGGCGGCCGTGGTCTTCGGGAACGCGATGACGTCCCGGATGCTGGACACGTCCGTCAGCAGCATCACCAGCCGGTCCACGCCGAACGCGAACCCGCCGTGGGGCGGCACGCCGTACCTGAACGCCTCCAGCAGGAACCCGAACTTCCGCTCGGCTTCCTCTCCGTCGATGCCCAGCGCGCGGAAGACCCGCCGCTGGGTCTCTGGATCGTGGATCCGGATCGACCCGCTGGCCAGCTCGTGACCGTTGTATACCGCATCATACGCCCGGGACCGGACAAAGGCATCGAACAGCGCCCGCCCCGAGGCCGCGTCCGCGGGACCATCGCCCACGTGCTCGGCGAGGATCTCCACGTCCTCGGGGTGCGGGGCCGTGAACGGGTGGTGGGCCGCCACCAGTCGCTCCGACTCCACGTCCCACTCGAACAGGGGGAAATCGACGATCCATGCCCACGCGTGGTCGTCGGGGCTGCGCAGCCCCAGCACATCCCCCAGGTGCCGTCGGAGCGCATCCAGCGCCGCCTCGGCACCGCGTACCAGCGGTGCGTCCGACGCGCCGCCGTGGCTCTCGCTCACGCGCGGACGGGCCCAGAACGACCCGATCACCGCCACGAACACGTCGCCCACCTCGATCCCCGTCGCCTCCTGCAGCCGGGCGCCGAGGTCCTCATCGAGGAAGCGGGCGAACTGTCCTGACCAGCCGTCGTCCGTCCGTTTCACCCAGAGACACCCCGGTGCACCGGCGGCCTGGGCCACATCGTTGAGCGCATCCAGATCCTTCCGGCTCAGAGCATCCGCGCCCCCCTTCGCCACCACGCCCTTGATCCGATCTCCGCTCTCCCGTGTGCCGGAGAAGAGCCGGAACTCGCTCTGCTGGAGCACTTCCGTCACGTCCATGAACTCCATGTCGAAGCGGAGGTCAGGCTTGTCGGTGCCGTACCGCTCCAGCGCGTCGGCGTACGGGAGCCGCGGGAACGGTGTTTCCAGCTCCACCCCGAGGACCTCCTTCCACAGCGCCGCCATGGTCCCCTCGCCCACGTCGAGCACGTCCTCCTCGTCCACGAAACTCATCTCGGCGTCGATCTGGGTGAACTCGGGCTGCCGGTCCGCCCGCAAGTCCTCGTCCCGCAGGCACTTGGCGATCTGGAAGTAGCGGTCGAACCCGCTCACCATAAGGAGCTGCTTGTAGATCTGCGGACTCTGCGGCAGCGCGTAGAACTCGCCCGGATGCAGGCGACTCGGGACCAGGTAGTCCCGGGCACCTTCCGGTGTCCGCCGCGTCAGCATGGGCGTCTCGATCTCCCAGAAGCCCTCACCGGTCAGGTGGCGCCGCACGGTCTGCATGGCACGGTGCCGGACGCCGAGCGCCTCCCGGAGCTGCGACCGCCGCAGGTCCAGGTACCGGTAGCGGAGCCGGAGCTCCTCCGACGGCTGTTCCTCGCCCGGGACCTGATAGACCGGGATCGGCGGCGTCTCGGCGGCGGCCAGGACCTCCAGCGTGGACACGTGCACCTCGATGGCACCCGTGGCCAGCTCATCGTTCTCCTGCCCCTCCGGCCGGCGCACCACCTCACCCTCGATGGCGATCACCGACTCGGCGCCGAGGTGCGATGCCCGCTCCACCGCCGCTTCATCGCTCCACTCCGGCCCTACGGAGAGCTGGACCAGCCCCGTCCGGTCCCGGAGGTCGATGAAGAGGAGTCCACCGAGGTCACGGCGACGGTGGACCCAGCCGGCGAGCCGGACGGTCTCCCCGGCATCGTCGCCTCGGAGGGCTCCGGCGGCCGTGGTGCGGTAGTGGGTAGCAAGCTCCTGATTCATGCGCGATCTATCTCCTTCTTCTCCGGCAGCAGGCGGGCCGTGCCCATGTAGAAGAGCCCGGCCCCCGCGGCATCGGCGATCCAGTCGAGAATGTCGGCCTGGCGCGTGGCCAGGGTCGATTGGTGCAGCTCGTCGGCCATCCCCGTGAGCAGCACCGCAAGTAGCGCGACGAGCCCTGCCCGCCCCCCGCGGCGATGTCCCGTCCATGCAGCGATCGCACCACCGATGCCGTACAGAACGAAGTGGGCCCCCTTGTCCCACCCGGTGGGAATGGATGCCGTGGAGAGCTGGAGCGTCCCCAGGGTGAGCACGACTGCCGCCCAGAGCCCCAGCGGCAGGTAGGCGAGGAGCCGCTTCACCCGGCCTCGGCCTCGCGCAGCACCCGGAGGAAGGTCTCGCTGTTCTCGGCCTGCATCAACCGCTCCCGGACGGTGGGCCGGCGGACCATGTGTGAGATCCGGCTCAGCGCCTTGATGTGCGGCCCTGCGGCCGATTCGGGGCCCACCAGCAGGAAGACCAGGCGTACGGGCTCCTGGTCGAGCGCGTCGAAGTCCACGGGCTCGACGGTCACGCCGGCGGCCATGGAGAGTTCTCCGCACGCGTCACTCTTCCCGTGGGGGAGCGCCACGCCGTGCCCGATGCCCGTGGAGAGGACCTGCTCCCGCTCCCGGACCACCCGCACTACGGCCTCAGGGTCCGCCACGCAACCGTCCTCCGCGAGCAGGTCCACGAGCTCGCGCAGCACATCCTCTTTGGTCGTTGCCTCGAGGGGCACCTTCACCCGCAATGAGGAAAGCAGTTCCGGTAGCAGGATCACGACTCGTTCAGGAGGGTCAGTAGGCGTAACAATCGGCGTAAGTTAACCGTGGCCCATGACTGCGACAACCGACCGCTGCGGCCGCATTTCCCACCGTCGATCCGCCTTCCGAGCTGCCCTCCCGGCCCCCGGGCAGATGCCCGACCCGCGGAGCGGGGTTCACCTGGCCCGGTCTTCGCACTACGTTACGCCCGCCCATGACCCATGAAGCCGAGTACCCCGACCTCATCGGCCTGGTCCCGGACCGGGCCCGCGACGCACTTCGCACCCATTTCGAGGCGCGAGGCGTTGCCTCGTACCGCGTGGACCAGACGCTGAGCTGGCTCTACGAGAAGGTGGCGCTGTCCACCGACGAGATCACCGAGCTGCCCACCGAGGAGCGGGCCGCGCTGGCCGAGGCGTTCACGTTCACATCGCCGGACCCGGCCCGCGTGCAGGTCTCGGAGGACGGCACCGCCAAGCACCTCTGGCGCATGGCCGACGGTGAGCTGGTGGAGAGCGTCCTCATCCCCGCCGAGGACCGCCTCACGCTGTGCATCTCGAGCCAGGCGGGGTGCGCCATGGGGTGCACCTTCTGCGCCACGGGGTGGTCGGGCTACCGGCGCAACCTGAGCGCCGGCGAGATCGTGGCCCAGTACCGGGGGGCGCGCAGGTGGGCCGAGGCCAACGACTACGGCCCCATCACGAACATCGTCTATATGGGGATGGGCGAGCCGCTCATGAACCTCGGCCCCGTCATGGACTCCCTCACGCTTCTGAACCACGGGTACGACGTGGGCGCCCGACGGATCACCGTCTCTACCGTGGGGATCGTGCCCGGGATCGACGCACTGGCCGAACGACCCGAGCAGTTCAAGCTGGCCCTCAGCCTCCACGCCCCCAGTCACCTCCTGCGGGAGAAGATCGTGCCGGTGGAGAAGAAGTACCCCATCGCCGACCTCATGGAGAGCCTGCGGCGGTTCGACGAGGCGGGCGGACGCCGGGTCACCTTCGAGTACATCATGATCGATGGCGTGAACGACGACCCGGCGCTGGCCGACACCCTGGCGGGGCTGGCCGCGGAGGTCTGGGCTCACGTCAACCTGATCCCGTACAACCCCATCCCCGGGCCCGACTGGGGCCCCTCCCCGCCGGGCCGGATCCGGGCCTTCGCGAACCGCCTCGAGGAGCGGGGGATCAACACCACCATCCGGACGCCCCGGGGCCGCGACATCGCCGCCGCGTGCGGCCAGCTCCGGGCCGAGCACGAGACCTCGCCCCCGAAGCCCTTCGTCGAGCTGACCACGTAACCCCAGGCCCTCTTCCTCTCCCTCTCCTTCGGCCTGTACCTCTCCGTCCACTTCGTACTTCGCCTTTTCCTCAGCCCGCCATCAACCAGGGAGAGGGACAGGTACGAAGCGGAGGTACAGGTACAGGTCGAGGTCGAGGGAGATAAAGAAGGAGAAGGGATCGCGGCAGCCCCTGTACCGATACGTACCAGAACTTCCGATGCAGTAGACTACCGCACGGCCTCCCGGAACCCTGCCGGCGGATTCCAGCCGCCGCGACGGATCGGGTCGCAGCCGAACTGAAGCCACGCCATCAGCGCCTCGCAGCTGCCCTCGATCCGGAACTCCACCCGCCGCACCCCCGGAAACTGGAACGCCGTGGCCTGGAGCTCGCCCAGAAGCATGAGCGCACCCGCCGACCCGACGGCGTTGGGGATCACGGGACGGAGGTCCTCGAAGTCGATCACGGCGAACCCGTCGGTCACTTCCACACCCCGCAGCATCCCCGCCGTCTCCCCGGAGAACCAGGAGTGGAGCCCCTCCGCCCGCTCCTCCGCAGTCGGCCCTGCCAGGAGCGCGGTGAACGCGGCCCGCAGCCCGTGGGCGGTGTCCGCCACTGTCCGGGGTACCGGGACCTGCTCCTCGTCGGGGGCGGTAAAATAGGCGTAGACGGTGTCGAATCCCGCCGAGTCGACCGCGGCTGCGGCCCCGCTCCCCGGGTCGGCATCGGGTGCCGGCCCACGATCACACGCGGCCACTCCGAGCGCGGCCGCGGCCAGGCCCAGGAGTGTGAGGGTGCCGGCCGCGCGGTGCGGTGGATCGGGCCGTGTCCCCGGCGTCGAGCGCGGTGTCATCGGGCCCCATCCTCCCGGGCGGTGTCGGCCGGCGACGATTCCTCCGCTCCCACGGCCGCATCATCGCCATCCGTCTGCCCCACGAGCGCCCTCAGCTGGTCGAGCCAGCTCCGGTCGGGTGCGGACGCGGGCGGCCAGTCGCCGCCCAGGACCACGGTGACCTCGAGCATTCGGGAGGAGTCCACCGCGGTGGCCACCGAGTCGATCCCCAGAACGGCGGCCACTGCGCGGGCCCGGTCGGGTCGACCCACGCGGTCCACCACCACCGACCGCTCGTGGCGGAAGTGGTCGGCGTTGCCGAAGAAGACCACGTCGAAGCCGTCGCCCCGGAGCCGGTAAGTGGCGTCCCGCGCGAGCCCGGCTGTGCCGGCGCCGTTCAGGACCTCGATCCGGGCCTGCCGCGGGCCGTCCGCCGACGCGCCGAGCGCCCGCAGCCCCGTCCCGGCGGGCTCGTCGTCCCAGAGGCCGGCCACGGCCGACACGACGAACGCGCCCACGAGCCCCAGGCCGATGAAGAGGGCGGCGGAGACCAGGCGCCGGTCATCCGCCATCGTCGTCTCCGGTCACCAGCTGGTTCCAGAAGGCCACGGTGGGGTCCCGCAGCGGGTGGGCGCCGTCCAGTGACCGGCGGATCCGGTCGGCGGTCACCTCCACCAGTACGGCGGCCATCTCGTCCGGAACCCGGGCCCGCAGGTCCGCCAGCCGCTCTGCGTCATGCGACCGTCCCGGCTCGGTATAGTCCGCCAGGTACAGCGCCCGACCCAGGCGGTCGAAATCGGGGTGCCCCAGCGTGTGCCAGGCGATGGCCGTGAGGAGCGGGGCGTCGTCTACGCCCGCCGCCGCCAGTCGGCCTGCGGCGGCGGGCCCGTGGAGGAGTCCGCCCGGCAGGTCCCGGACCGCCGCGGGCACCCGGGGCCGGAGCGTCTCGGGGTCGGCATCCCGGAGGGCGTCGTGGAGCATGGCCGCGGCGCGCCAGCGGCGGAGCTCGGCCTCGTCCAGGGCCCAGGCGCGGGCCCAACCCGTCATGACATCGGCCACCCGGACCATGTGGTCCCGGCGGCTCGGGGAGGCTTCGGCCCAGTCGGGCAGTCGGCCGGCGGCTGCGGCTTCGATCAAAGGATGCATCACGCCGACGAAGGTAGGGCCTCCGGGTCGCTTACGAAACGCGGGCGGCGGAGCCGGTATCCGTCGGCTCCGCCGCCCGCGGGGGACGCACTCGGGAAGGGGGCCGGCGGTCAGGCCGGCTCGATCCGGAGCTGCCCGTCCGGTGTCTCCGCCTTCGGCCGGGGCCGGATGCGGTTCTGGTCATCTACGAAGACCAGCCGGGGCTCGAACCCCTCGAGCTCGCCCTCGCCGTACTCGGCATAAGACATGACGATCACCTTGTCGCCGGGCTGCACGAGGCGGGCGGCGGCGCCGTTCAGCACCACGTCGCCGGACTCCTCCGCCCCGGTGATCACATACGTCTCGAAGCGGGCGCCGTTGGCGATGTTCACCACGTGGACCCGCTCGTACTCGCGGATATCGGCCGCATCCATGAGGAGCGGGTCGAGCGTGATGCTGCCTTCGTAGGCCAGGTCCGCGTCGGTCACAGTGGCCCGATGGATCTTCGACTTGCACATGCTGCGTCGCATGGCGCCCCCTTTATGACTGCTGTCCCAATATCACATTGTCGATGAGCCGCGTGTCGCCCACCCGGGCGGCTACGGCCAGCACGGCGCCGGCCCGTGCCTCGTCGAGCTCGTCCAGTGTCTCAGGGTCTACCAGCTCGATGTACTCAGGTTCCACATCGGCGTCCCGCATGGTACCCCGCACCCGTGCTTTCAGCCGGTCGGCGTTGGTGACGCCCTCGTCCTCGAACACCGACCGGGCGGCGAACAGGCCTTGCGAGAGACTCCGGGCCCGCGCCCGCTCCGCCTCCGAGAGGTAGGCGTTGCGCGACGACAGCGCCAGCCCGTCCTGCTCCCGGACGATGGGCGCGGCCTCGACCCGCACCGGCATATCCAGGTCCCGCACCATCTGCCGGATCAGCACCGCCTGCTGGTAGTCCTTCCGGCCGAACACAGCCACGTCCGGCTGCACCATGCCGAACAGCTTGGCCACCACGGTCAGTACGCCCTGGAAGTGCCCCGGTCGGGTGAGGCCGCACAGGCGTTCCGCCAGCGGGCCCGGCACCACCTTCACCACCGGTTCGCCGTCGGGGTACACCACCTCGGTGGCGGGCGCGTACACCAGGTCCACGCCCCGGGCCTCGGCCAGCTCGGCGTCGCGCTCCGGGTCCCGGGGATACTCCTCGAAGTCCTCTCCGGGACCGAACTGCGTGGGGTTCACGAAGTTCGACATGACCACGAAGTCGGTGCGCTCCCGGGCCCGGTCCACCAGCGAGAGGTGCCCTTCGTGGAGGTAGCCCATGGTCGGCACCAGGCCGATCACGTCCGCCACCCCGGGCATGGTCGCGCCGGCACGGCCCCGGGCCGCACTGACTTCACGACGCAAGTCGTCTACCGTACGAACGGTTTTCACGCGTGGCTGTGTTCCGGGCCCGGATACTCGCGCGACCGGACCGCGTCCACGTACTCGGCCAGTCCCCGACGCGTCTCGCCCGCCAGGTCGGCGAACCTGCGCAGGAACTTCGGCGCGAACTCGTCGTTCAACCCGAGCATGTCATAGAGCACCAGCACCTGCCCGTCGCAGTCCACGCCGGCGCCGATCCCGATGGTCGGGACCGGCAGCGCCTCGGTGACCTCCTTCGCCAGTCCAGCCGGGACCAGCTCCAGCACCACGGCGAAGCACCCGGCCTCCGCCAGGCGGTCGGCCTCGTCCCGGATCCGTCGGGCGTTCTCGTCCTCCCGGCCCTGGACCCGGTAGCCGCCCAGGGCGTGGACGGACTGAGGGGTCAGGCCGATGTGCCCCATGACCGGGATCCCGGCGTCGACCACGGCCCGGACGTGCCGGCACCGCTCCTCGGAGCCGCCCTCGAGCTTGACCGCCTCGGCGCCGGTCTCGGCCAGTACCCGACCGGCGTTCCGGACCGTCTCCCGGGGATCCACGTGGAAGCTCATGAACGGCATGTCGATGACCAGCAGCGCCCGCTCCACACCCCGCCGGACGGCGGAGCCATGGCGGATCATGTCATCGAGGGTCACGGTCAGCGTCGACTCCAGCCCGAGGACCACCTGACCGAGAGAGTCGCCCACCAGGACCACGTCCGCGCCCGCGCCGTCCACGAGGCGCGCGAACAGGTAGTCATAGGCGGTCAGCGCCACGATGGGCTCGCCGCGCTGTTTCATGTCCAGGAGATCCCGGACGGTGGTTCGCCTTCGGTTCGAGCCGGTGCTCATGGGTTGGCCTGCCACGCTTGGCTGGGGTGTTCTACGCCGGGTCGAAGCTAGATTCGCCCTCGCACCCTGTCAAACCTGTGGGCGGCGGCGGGCCGGACGTTGACGCTGTCCCCCGCCTGCGGCACCTTCCACCCGTGTCGACCCCCATTACGTACGACTCGCTGCTCGTTCACTATCTGGCCCGGGAGCTGGAAGGCCGCCTCTCGGCCCGTCGACTCCGCCGCGTCCGGTTCGACTCCGAGCACCGCCGCTTCACCCTGGAGCTCCGCCACGAGCGCCTGGTCTGGGAGCTCCACCCCACCCGGGGCTGGATCCGGGTCATCAAGGACGAGGACGACGACGAGACCGCCGACCTCCCGACGGAGGCCGCCGAGGGCTTCGGCGGCCGCAGGATCCGCACCCAGCGCCGCCCGCGAGTGCGCCGGATCACGGCCCCCCTCGATGACCGGGTCCTGGAGATCGAGATCGACGCCGGCGGCGCCGACCGGGCCTCCCGCTTCGTGGTGGAGCTCATGACGAACCAGTGGAACGTGCTGGCTCTCGCGCCGGACGGCCGGATCCTTTCAGCGCTCTGGACCCGGGACGCCGGCGGCCGGGCGCTGGAGGCCGGTGAGGTCTACAGGCCACCGGGCGGGTTCGAGCCCCGCGAAGGGATCGACGAGCCCATCACGCGCGATCGCTGGCTGGAGATCCTCGCCGATGTCGACCCCGACGACCGCCCCAGGACCCTCGTCCGCTCCGTGGCGTGGACGAGTCCGCTCAACGCGGGCCCGATCCTCGACGGTGGCGGCAGCTCCGGCGCGCCGGAGCCCGAGGACGCCGCAGAAGCGCTGGAGGCGGCATGGCTCCGGTACCGGGAGCTGGCGTCCCGCCCGGAGCCCCACCCCCAGCTCCTGGAGCATGATGGCGGCGTCCCCTACCCCCTGCCCCTCCCGGGCATCACCGGCCGTCCCGTCATGTCGCTGCTGGCCGCTTTCGACGAGGCCGCCACGGCCGACCCGCTGGCGCCCGAGGTCCGGGCCGCCCTCGAGGACCGGCTCGAGCGCGTCAGCCGGAAGGCGGAGCGGCTCCGGGAGGAGGCCGAGAAGGCCCCCGAGCGGGCCCGGCGGCTCCGGTCCCGCGCGGACCTCCTCATGGCCCGGCTCCACGAGGTCGAGAAAGGGACGGAGTCCGTGGATCTCCCCGACTTCGAGGGCGGCACCGTCACGTTCGAGCTCGACCCCGCTCTCTCCCCCGTCCAGAACGCCGAGAGGATGTACGACCAGGCCGGCCGACGGGAACGAGCCGCCGAGCAGCTCCCGGCCCGGGTGCGCGAGGCCGTGGCGGAACGTCACCGCCTCGAGGGCCTTCTCGACGCCCTCGATGACGACGACGTCGACCCCGACGAGCTCGCCCGCTGGATCGAGGAGCTCCGCCCCGAGTCCGGCGATGCCGGCGGCGACAGCGACCGCCGACCCTACCGCCGGTTCCGCAGCAGCGGCGGCTTCGAGATCCGGGTCGGTCGGAGCGGCAAGGCCAACGACGAGCTCACATTCCACCATTCGGCCCCCGATGACATCTGGCTCCACGCCCGTGACGTGGCGGGCGCACACGTCATCCTCCGCTGGCCCGACCGGGAGCAGAACCCGCCCAAGCGGGACCTGCTCGAGGCCGCCATCCTGGCGGCCGTACACTCCAAGGCCCGCACCTCCGGCACCGTCCCCGTGGACTGGACCCGCCGCAAGTACGTCCGGAGCCCCCGAAAGGCGCCGCCGGGCACCGTCATCCCGGATCGCGTCTCGACGGTGTTCGTGGAGCCCGACGAGGAGGTGGTGGCGAGGCTCGCCGAGTAGGGGGCTCGCCCTCCGGGCTCGCAACCGGCGGCGCGATGCGCGTCCCTGCGACATTCGAAGGCGACCCCGGCGCGCCGCAACAGGCCCGGGGAACGGCGGGCACGCTCTTCGTCGGAGGGTGGACCCCGGGCAACACGCGGCCTGCAGCCGCAACACGCCCGGCCTGGGCGGCCAGGCAGCGGCTCGCGGCTGCGCCGCTCGCAGGAACAGCCAACGCTCGTAAGTCGGGCTGGACGGTCGAGCCGGATGGTGACCGAGGGGAGCCCAGGCGAGGCCCGCACGGCCGAGCCGTTGCGAGCCGAAGGCAAGCGTGTTGCGAGCCGCAGGCGAGCCCTTTTGCGACCGAAGGGAGCCTGTTGCCGGCGCCGAGCGCCGGCCTGTTGCGCCGCGCAGCGGCGCCCCTACAGCCCGTCCAGCGCCTCTCGCAACCCCGCTACGAACACCGCTGCGCTGTCGACGCCACCTTCCAGGATGGCTTCGATCAACGCACTGCCCACCACCACACCGTCGGCGATCCGACCCACGGCCGCGGCCTGGTCGGGCGAGCTGATCCCGAACCCGACGACGACGGGTATCGACGCGGCGGCCGCCAGCTCCCCGACCTCCTCCTCGAGCTCCGCCCGCAGCTCGGCGCGGCCACCGGTCACGCCCGTGCGCGAGATATAGTAGAGGAAGCCCTGGGCCCGGGCGGCGATCTCCCGGGCGCGGGCCGGGGGCGTGGTGGGAGCGATGAGGCGGACCAGCGCCGGCGGCGCGTCCTCGAACTTCGCCTCCAGCTCGGGGTCCTCGCCCAGTGGGAGGTCGGTGAGCAGGACGCCGTCGGCACCTGCTTCATGGGCGGCCTCCAGGAACGCGTCGACCCCGTACCGGAACACCGGGTTCAGGTACGTGAAGACGACGACGGGCGTGGCGGGGTCGTCGCGCCGGAACGCTCGCAACGCGTCCAGCGTGCTCGCCAGCGATGCGCCGCCCTCCAGCGAGACCTGGGAGCTGTCCTGGATGGTCGGCCCGTCGGCCAGGGGGTCGCTGAACGGGACGCCCAGCTCGATGACGTCGGCGCCGACCCGGGCGATGGCGGCCATCAGCGACGGGGTGTCCGCTGCCCTCGGGAACCCGGCCGTCAGGTACGGGACCAGGAGCCGCCCGCCACCTTCCAGACGCTCGGTCAGGCGCCGGGCCAGCCGGCTGTCAGACAAAATAGGCACCGACATCGATCCCGTACTTCTCCGGCCTCGTGGTCTTGATGATCCGCGGCGGCGGCATACCGTCCTCCAGGGCCTCGGCGCCCAGGTTCACCGTGACGGGCTCCGACAACGGTATCCCGTTGGCATCGTAGATGATCTTCACCACCGGCTGGTGCATCTTGGCCGGGTCCGGGTTCGGCGCCGTCACCACGGCCATCTCGTGGGTGTCCAGGATCGCGAGCGTGCCCACCGGGAAGATCCCGGTGACGTTGATGAGCGCCTTCACCAGGAGCGGGTCGTAGCCCCGCCTCTCGTTGTCACGCATCTCCTTGAGCGCTTCCTCGGGCCGCCACGGCACCGACTGGTACGAGCGGTTCGAGGTCGCGGCATCGAAGCCGTCGGCCACGGCGATGATCCGGCTGAAGAGCGTCGGCCGGCGAGGCCGCTTGTTCTGCGGATAGCCCGTGAGGTCGATCTTCATATGGTGCTCGTACGCCATGAGCATCGCCCGGAACGGCACCTCGCTGAACCCGTGCATGTTGAAGAGCGCCAGCAGCCCCTCGGTGGTGTGCTGCTGCATCTGCTTGAACTCCTCGTCCGTGAGGCCGCTCGGCTTGTTCGTGATCTCCTCATCGATCCGCATCTTCCCGATGTCATGGAACAGACCGCCCAGCCCCAGCTCATAGAGCTGGAGCTTGGTCAGGCCGAGCTTCTGACCCAACACCACCGCGAAGATGCAGACGTTCACGGAGTGGGTGAACGTATAGTCGTCGTAGTCCCGGAGCGCCGTCATCCCCATGATCGACGTCTCGTTGTTGAGGACCTGGTCCACGATGGACTGAACGGCGCGCTTCACCCGCCGGGCGTTCACCGACTTCCCGAGGCGGGTGTCGCCCAGCACGTTCTTGGCGACCTCCACCGTCTGGAAATACGCCCGCTTCGCCCGCTCCTTCGACTGGCTGTCATCTTCGTCCAGCGCCGCGCTCTCCCGCTCGGGGCCGACCTCGATATGCTCGACCGGTGTGGCCCGCAGCCGCTCCACGAAATCCTGGAACGGCTTCTCAGGGGTCGGTTTCTGCAGCAGCAGTGTGAGGAACGGCGGCCACTCGTGGCGTTCCAGACCCCCCTGGATCAGGACCGTCCCGATGCCATGCTTGTCCAGAGAGTTCGAGAGCATGGAGAAGGCGGCGTAGGTGGACAGGTCGAGACGGATCCTGACCTCGTTGATGAAGATGAAGTCGCCCACCAACCCCATCTCCACCTCGCCCTCCCGGTCCACCACCACCTTCGCGGCCTCATGCAGATCGTCCAACGCCTTCTGGACCGTCTGGTTCTCCAGCGGGAAGAGCTTCAGCCCCTGGAGGGCCGCATAGAGGGTCGAAAGCAGCTTCTGCCCCTGCTTCTGGAGCACCGCCGTGGAATCGACGTTCACCGTCTGGGAGCTCATGATGGGACCTCCCCATGTTCGTGCCTCAGCGCCCGAACGACCGCATTCTTCACCACCGGGTCCTCGTCGTCGCGGGCCTTCTCCAGCGCCCCGTCCGCTTCCGCTGTGCCCGCCTGACCGAGCCCGAGCGCTGCGCACGCCCGCATCTCCGTCGGATTCCGCCGGCCGAGGAACCCCTTCGAGTTCAGGATCTCGTCCAGCTCCCCCACCGCGGCGTTTCCGCCGATGGCGCCGTACGCCTCGAAGAACGCCATCTTCTCCGTCAGGTCGGCGTCCCGGATCCGTTTGCTGTGCACGTGCTTCCGGAGCACGTCCCGGGCGGAGGCGAAGCGCACCGCGCCGAGCGCCTTCACCGCCTCGATCCGGACCTCCCGGTCGTCGTCATCCAGGGCGATAGTCAGCGCCTGGAGCGCCGGCGTGAGACGTATGGACACCAACGAGCGGACCACCGCCATCCGGACCTCCCGGTCCCGGTGGCCCAGCGCTTCCTCGAGTCCATCCACCGCCTGGGCCAGACCGACGCGGCCGGCGACCCGGGCCGCGCCCGCCACCACTGCCGGCTCATCCGACCGCAGCAGCTCATTCACCTCGTCCGGGTAGCGCGTGGCCAGCCCGTCGATGGCCGAGCCCAGTCGCTTGGCGACCCCCGTGGTCTCCGACATCTCGGCGAACCGGATCAGGATCGGCATGGCGTCCGCCCGGAGCCGGGCGAAGAAGAGGTTGACGTCGTCGTCGTCCGGACTCACGGCGCCGTCCTCCAGCGCCTGGACGAACTGCTCCAAAACCTCCGGATCGCTCAACCGCTCGAACAGCTTCTCCACGCGCGCCCCGAGTGTGCTGTCGAACACATCCCCGTCCCCGTTGGCCATGTTGTCCAGCTCGTCCAGGACCCGGGCCGCCTCCTTCAGGTCGCCGCTGCTCAGCAGCAGCGGCACGAGCTGGTCCAGGATGTCCAGGATCTCGGCCTGCCGCTCCCGGTACTCCGGCTCCTCGAGCCGGTCGAAGAGCGCGTTCAGCACGTCCTTCCGGACGTCGCGCTCCATCTCGATCTCGACCTCCGTCTGCAGCGAGGCCATCTCGTTCTGGTCGAGGAAGTAGAGCGTTTCATCGAAGTCCTCCCGGCTCACCCCCTGGGCGGTGAGGGCGCCCGTGGCCCCGACGACCGTCTCGCCCTCGGCCTCCTCCTCACCCGCGGACGTCAACTCGCCGCTCAGGCCGCTCGCCAGCGGCGTGGTCTCCTCCCGCCCTTCTTCCGGGATGCGCACGCCGTCCATGAGGAGATCGACGTAGCCGTACTGGAGCGAGGCGAAATCCTCCTCCCAGAGCACGCTGATCAGATCGTCGGCATCGTCCTCGCGTCGGATCGCCCGGTTCACCGCGTTCAGGAACGGGCCCACCTCCTCCTCGAACCCCGGCAGCAGCGTCAGGCTCCGGATCCCGTCCTTGTAGAACGCGAAGGCCAGGTTGTCGCGCCCCTTTCCCAGGGCGAAGGTCTTGCCCTCGTACCGGAACCCCTGCTCCGTGACCACGAGCTCCAGGGAGTGCCACTGCGTCCACAAGTGCTCCAACGCCTCGCGCAGCTCTTTCTGGAACCGCTGGAAGACCGGGTTGTTCTCGCGGTACATGACGAACGCCCGGAGCGTCTTGCCCATGGTCGACATGAGGGCCTCGACCTCCGCCACGGGGATGGCGGGCGGCTCCTGCTCCGGTGTGACCTGTGTCGAGTCTGTCACCGTCCCCCACTTCCTTCCTGTGAGTGCGCTATCCCTCGAGCTCCGCCACCTGAGCCACATCCTTGTCGCCCCGGCCGCTCAAAGAGATCACCACCGGCCCGTCGGCACCGAGCGCCTCGCCCGCCGCCAGCACATGGGCCACCGCGTGCGCCGTCTCCAGCGCCGGGATGATCCCCTCCAGCCGTGCCAGCCGGTGGAACCCGTCCAGCGCCGCCGCGTCATCCACCGCCACGTATTCGGCCCGACCCGTGTCCCGGAGCCACGAGTGCTCCGGGCCGACCCCCGGATAATCCAGTCCGGCCGATACCGAGTGGGCCGACGCCACCTGCCCACCATCATCCTGGAGCAGGTAGCTCAGCGAGCCGTGGAGCACGCCCGGCTGCCCGGCCCCCAGCGACGCCGAATGGCGACCGGAGGCCAACCCTTCACCGGCGGCCTCCACGCCGACCAGCCGAACCCGGGCGTCCGGTACGAACGCGTGAAATATGCCCATCGCGTTCGAGCCACCCCCGACGCATGCAACCACCGCACCGGGCAGCCGCCCGACGCGAGCTTGGACCTGCTCTCTCGTCTCTCGCCCGATGACGGACTGGAAGTCCCGGACCATGCGGGGGTACGGATCCGGTCCCACAACCGAGCCGATAATGTAATGCGTGTCACCGACATTCGTCACCCAATCCCGGATCGCCTCGTTCGTGGCGTCCTTCAGCGTGCCCGTCCCCGACGCCACCGGCCGGACCTCCGCGCCCAACAGCTCCATCCGCACCACGTTCAGGTGCTGCCGACGCATGTCCTCCTCCCCCATGTATACGACGCAGTCGAGCCCGAAAAGGGCACACACCGTGGCCGTGGCCACCCCGTGCTGACCCGCACCCGTCTCTGCAATGATGCGGGCTTTCCCCATCCGGCGGGCCAGCAGAACCTGGCCCAGCGTATTGTTGATCTTGTGGGCACCGGTGTGGTTCAGGTCCTCCCGCTTCAACCACACGTCACAGCCCGCGGCCTCGCTGAGCCGCGTAGCGTGATAGAGAGGGGTGGGGCGGCCCACGTAGTCCCGCCAGAGACCGTCGAGCTCCTCGTGGAACCCGTCGTCATCGAGGGTGACGTCGTACGCCTCCGTCAGCTCGTTTAGCGCCGCGATCAGCGTCTCGGGGACGTACCGACCCCCGTACTGACCGAAGCGTCCGCCCGTTTCCCCTGCGTCCACCGTTGCTCCTTCGTGTGCCTTCATGCGTCCTCGCTCCTCATGAGGTATCCGCCTCGGACCCCCAGGTTCCAGCGCGCCGCGCCGCCGTGACGAATGACCGGACCCGCTCCGGGTCCTTCCGGCACGGCTCCCGCTCCACCCCGGAGCTCACATCCACCAGCGTGGGTCGGAACCGACGTACGGCAGCGGCCACGTTGTCCGGATTCAACCCACCCCCCACGCCCAGCACCGTGCCCGGGGGAACCCGGCCCATGGCCGCCGCGATCTCGCCCCACGGGAACCGGGCGCCCACGCCACCGTGACCCCGGTGGCTGCGACCCTCGATGAGCATCATGTCCGCCTCTGCGTACCGATCCGCCGCCGCCAGCAGCTCTTCGGCCCGCTCCGGCTTCACCACCTTCCAGACCTCGAGCCCCTCCGCCGCCAGCACGGAGATCCGCTCCGGCGGCTCCCGTCCGTGGAGCTGAATGACGTCCAGCCCCAGCCGCTCCGCCTCGCGCAGGATCGTGGCGACCGATGCGTCCACGTAGACCCCCACCTTCCGGGCGCCCGCCGCCGCCTCGCAGATGGACCGGGCGACCCCCACCGGCCGCGTGCGGCGGCTGTCCGGCACCCGGATCACGCCCACGTGCGTGGCGCCCGCTTCCACCGCCATCGCCGCGTCCGCAGAGTCGCAGACCCCGCAGATCTTCACGTCCGGAAGCCGCGGCGTCACGACGTCGTGCCCCTCGCCTCGCCCGTCCGCGGCCGATCGACCAGGCGAGCCACCGCCGCCATGGCGTCCGCCGACCGGACCAGCGACTCGCCCACCAGCACCGCGTCGACCCCCACAGCGCCCAGCCGGTCCACGTCCTCCGGCTCATGGATTCCGCTCTCACCCACCACCACCACGTCCGCCGGGACCCGGGGCGCCAGCGCCTCGGCCACTCCCAGGTCGGTCTCGAACGTCGTCAGGTCCCGGTTGTTGATACCGACCACCGGTGCCCCGACCTCCAGCGCCCGCTCCAGCTCCCCGGCGTCATGGGTCTCCACCAGCGCCGCCATCCCCAGCTCCACGGCCGCCGCCAGCAGCTCCGACAGCTCGTCACCCTCGAGGATCCGGACGATCAGCAGCACTGCGTCCGCACCCATGGCCCGGGCTTCATACACCTGGACCGGGTCGAGAATGAAGTCCTTTCGCAGCACCGGGACATCCACCGCGCCCCGCGCCGATTCCAGGTCCTCCCGGCTCCCGCCGAAGTGCGCCTCGTCCGTCAGCACGCTGATGGCCGACGCGCCCCCGTGCGCATACACCGAGGCCTGCCCCGCCGCGTTCAGCTCACGATTGATCCACCCCGCCGACGGCGATTTCCGCTTGATCTCCGCGATCACCGATACGGTCTCACCGCCCCGCAGCGCCGCCGCAAAGTCGCGGGTCGGCCCCGCCGCCTCCGCCTGCTTCCGCAGGGCGCCGGCCCACGGCGCCAGGCGGCCGACCTCCGCCCGCTTGCCTCGTACGATCTCATCCAGCACGCCTGTCATCCTTGCGCTTCGGTCCCTGTTCGGGTACTATGCCTTCGGACTTTCTTCGGAGGCGACCCAGCGAGGATCACCATGACACTGCACACCAAAAAGCCGCTGACCAAGAAACAGAAGGAGATCCTCGACTTCATCGGGGACTTCCGGCAGGAAAACGGCTACGCACCCAGCTTCGAGGAGATCGCCGACCACTTCGGCTACGGATCTCTGGCCACCGTACACGAGCACCTCGAAAACTTGCAGACGAAGGGGTACATCCGAAAGGGGTACAACGAGAGTCGCTCCATCGAGGTGGTCCCGGCAGAGATCAAGGCGGTCGCGGCGCAGCTCCCGCTTCTGGGGAACGTGGCGGCGGGCGAGCCCATTGAAGCGATCCAGGAGCAAGAGACCGTGTCGGTCCCGGAGGACATGCTGGGCCGCGGTGAGCATTATGTGCTGCGTGTGAACGGCGATTCGATGATCGAGGAGCAGATCCGGGACGGCGACTACCTGGTGGTCAAGCAGCGGCGCACGGCCGACAACGGCGAGATGGTGGTGGCGCTGGTGGACCAGGAGTCGGCTACCGTGAAGAAGTTCTACCGTGAAGGCAACCAGATCCGGCTCCAGCCGGCCAACGAGGCGATGGAGCCCATGTACTTCGGCGCGGATCGTGTCCTGGTGCAGGGGATCGTCGTCGGTGTGATCCGGAGGTACGCATGAAGCGCAATGACCGTCCGTTCCTGGTGGGGCGGAGGACGCAGAAGGGTACCACGGTGGTCCTGCTCCGCAGGTCCGATCGTCCCGTCCTTGATCGCCCCGTGTTCCCGGGCCCGTGGACGCTCCGGGCCGTGGTCACCCCGAACCAGAAACGGTAGCAGCAGCGGCCTCAGCCCTCGGCCAGCACCCGTCGAGTGGCCGACCGGAGGCGCTCGAGGCCATCGAGGGCGGCCCCATCGGCCAGTGCGGCGTCGGCCTTCTGCACACCCTCTTCCAGCGACGCGACGGTCCCGCTGACGTAGACGGCCGCGCCTGCGTTCAACACCACGGCGGCTCGGGCCGCGTCGTGCCTCTCCCCTTCGAACACCTCCATGACCACGCGCGCGTTGTGGCCCGGCTCTCCGCCGGCCAGGTCGTCGGCGCTGAGGCCGTCCCAACCGAAGTCGCCGGGCGTGACCTCGTAGCGCCGGACCGTCCCCGCGTCCAGCTCGGCGACGTGCGTGGTTCCCAGGGGGCTGAGCTCATCGAGACCCGGCTCGCCGAAGACCACCAGTGCCCGATGATGCCCGAGCTCGCGGAGCCCGTGAGCTACGAGGTCCAGGAGCGCCGGGTTGGTCACGCCCACCACCTGCCGGCGCGCCCCGGCCGGGTTCGTCAGTGGCCCGAGCAGGTTCATGATGGTGGGGATCCCCAGCCCGCGCCGCACCGGCGCCACGTGGCGCATGGCCGGGTGCAGGAGCGGTGCGAACATGAAGACGATCCCGGCCTCCTCGAGGACGGCGGCCATGGCCTCCGGCTCCAGCTCGATCTGCACCCCGAGTGCCTCCAGGATGTCGGCGCTGCCGCACCTGGAGGTGAACGAGCGGTTCCCGTGCTTCGCGATCCGCACGCCCATGCCCGCGGCGAGGATCGCGGCCGCCGTGGAGATATTGAAGGTGGTCAGTGCACCCCCACCCGTCCCGCACGTGTCCACCAGCGAGTCCGGGTCCGTGGCCTCCACCGGCAGCATGGCGTCCCGGAGGGCCCGAACTCCGCCCGCCACCTCCGAGGCCGCCTCGCCCTTGGTCCGCAGTCCCACCAGCAGCCCCGCCACCTGGATCTGGGAGGCGCGCCCGCCCATGACGTGATTGAACGCGGCCCGGCTGTCCTCGCCCGAGAGGTCCGTGGGCGTGGAGATGCGGGCGATGAGCTCCTTGAGCGACGGGCCGATGTCGGCGTCCGCAATATCGGGATCGGGTCGGTGGGTCATGGGCTCGGCTACGGTTGAGGAATTCGCAACCTTTCGGGACGCGAGGGCGGTGTCAAGCGGGGCACGCCGCAGCGCGGCGCGCAACAGGCGGGGCGTTCCGCCGCGCAACACGCGGCCTTCGTTCGCAACAGGCGCGCCCTGCGGGCTTGCCAACAGGCCGTCGCTGCGCTCCGGCAACCGATTCGGCCCTGCAGGCCTCGCAAGAGAACCGCGGCCCACCCCGCTCACCGAGCGAAGCGAGGCCCCTGCCCGGCCGCCAGACCGGGCCGTTGCGAGGCGAAGTCGAGCCTGTTGCACCGCGCCCGCGGTGCCTGTTGGCGGCGCAGCCGGCCTGTTGCGAGGCGAAGCCGAGCCGTTACCTTCCGCCCCGTGCAGCGGATCAAGCTGACGCTCCATTACGACGGCTCGGGGTTCCACGGCTGGCAGGTTCAGCCGGGTCTACGCACCGTGCAGGGCGAGATCGACGCGGCCCTGTCGCGGCTGGCGGACCGGGAAATCCGGACCATCGCGGCGGGGCGCACGGACGCGGGGGTACACGCCATCGGGCAGGTGGCGAGCACCGCCATGCCGGAGAAGTGGGCGCCGGCAGCACTCGGGAAATCCCTGAACGCGATCCTCCCGAGGGACATCTGGGTGTCGGGTGTCGAGGCCGTGCCGGACGCGTTCCACGCGCTTCGGAGCGCCACGGCCCGGGGTTACATTTACCGGGTGGGTACCGGCGCAGCGTCCCGTTCCCCGTTCCGGCACCCCTGGTGCTGGTCGGTGGAGGACCCGCTGGACCGGGCCGTGCTGGACCGGAGCGCCGCGGCGCTGGTGGGTGAGCACTCGTTCCGCGGATACGCCAAGAGCGGCCAGGAGTACCGGGGCCACCGCTGCACCGTGCACGTGGCCCGCTGGTGTGAGTGGTCGGGCGGTCTGGAGCTCCGCGTGGTCGCCGACCGGTTCCTGCACCACATGGCGCGCTACCTGGTGGGCACGATGGTGGACGCGGCCCTGGGTCGGCGCCCGGAGTCCGAGGTGACCGGACTGCTGGACGAGAGCAAGCTGGACACGCTGGTGACGTCGCCCCCCGCCCCGGCGGGGGGACTGTTCCTGGCGCGTGTGTACTATGGCGATGAACCCATCAACCCGGAGGGACCCGAGAATGAAGATCTTCCTTGATACGGCCGACCTGAGCGAGATTCAGCGAGCGGCGGACGCCGGCCTCATTGACGGCATCACGACGAACCCATCGCTGCTCTCGAAGGCCGCCGGCGATGGGGGCGACCCCCGGGCCATTCTGAAGGAGATCTGCGACACGGTGGACGGTCCCATCAGCGCCGAGGTGGTGGCCACCGACGCCGACACCATGGTGGAGGAGGGGACGAAGCTGGCGCAGATCGCCGACAATATCGTGGTGAAGTGCCCGCTGACCGAGGACGGGCTGGTGGCGTGCCAGCGGCTCCGGGCCAAGGGTATCAAGGTCAACGTCACCCTCTGCTTCTCCGCCACACAGGCGCTCCTGGCGGCCAAGGCGGGCGCGACCTACATCTCGCCGTTCGTCGGGCGCCTGGACGACATTTCCAGCGACGGGATGGAGCTGATCCGCCAGATCCGCATCATCTACGACAACTACGACTTCGACACCGAGATCCTGGCAGCGTCGATCCGACACCCTCAGCACGTGGTGGAATCGGCCATGATGGGCGCCGACGTGGGCACCCTCCCGCCGAAGGTGCTCTGGCAGCTCGTGAAGCATCCGCTGACGGACAAGGGGCTCGCTGCCTTCCTGGCCGACTGGGACAAGCTGCCGGAGGACGCCCGCGTCATCTGAGCGACCCATGCGCGTGATCTTCTCCCCCACCCCGCTCCTCATCGGCCTGCTCTGGCTGGCTGCGGTGGGGTGTGCCGATGCGCCCCGCTCGCAGGCGGACAACGGCCGCTCGCTCGCGAGTGCCGAAGGCCTCGCGGCGGACCTCGATGGTGCCGCGGAGCCGGCAGGAACGAGCGCAGCCCGGCCCGGCCCGCAGGAGGCGACCGAGCAGGACCCGATCGCCGCGTCGCGCCGCACGGCCATCGTTCGGGCCGCCGAGGCCGTGGCCCCGGGAGTGGTCAGTGTGAACGTGATCCGCCGCCAGACCGTGCGCCCCCGCTCCCTCTACGAGCAGTTCTTCGTCCCCCGTGGCACCGAGCGGCAGGTGGCGGGCCTGGGATCCGGGTTCATCATCCATGGTGACGGGCTCGTGCTCACGAACGAGCACGTGGTACGGGGTGCCACAGAGATCGTGGTGACCCTCGCCGACGGTCGGGACTTCCCGGCGGAGCTGGTGGGCACCGACGAGGTGAACGATCTGGCGCTGCTGCGGCTCGAGACGAACGGCGAGGAGCTCACGAAGGTTCCGCTGGGCACGTCGAACGACCTCCTGATCGGCGAATGGGTGGTGGCCATCGGCAACCCCTTCGGCTACCTGCTGAGCAACCCGGAGCCCACGGTCACGGCGGGTGTGGTCAGCGGGCTGAACCGCAACATCATCCCCACGAGCGACGACAACAGCGGGTACTATCTGGGTATGATCCAGACGGATGCCTCGGTCAACCCCGGCAACTCGGGCGGTCCGCTGGTCAACGCCGCGGGCAAGGTAGTGGGCGTGAACTCGTCGATCTTCTCCCGGAGCGGCGGGAGCGAGGGCCTCGGCTTCGCCATTCCCATCGATCGGGCCCGGAACGTGGTCCTCGACCTGATCGATGACGGCGAGGTCCGGCGGCCGTGGACGGGGCTGGAGCTGGAGCCGGCGGACCCGAACCGCTTCGGCCGGAGCCGGCAGGTCCGGGTGGCCCGGGTGGCGCCGGGCTCGCCGGCCGACTCGGCGGGGCTGGAGCCCGGGATGCTGATCTGGAGTGCCAACGGCCAGGCGATCCGCACCCCGTTGGACTGGGAGGCCGCGCTCCTCGAGGTCCGGGTCGGCCACACCATCTCCCTGCGAGTGGGAGAGGAGGGTGAGCAAACGGTCCTGCTCCAGGCCGCAGACCTGCCGTCGCTGGTGGCCGAGCGGGTCAGCGCGCTGGAGGAGTTCGAGCTGGTCACCCTGACGCCGGCCATCCGGAGCGAATGGGGGCTCCGGAGCGAGAGCGGCGCACTGGTGGTTGGGGTCTCGGAGCGCGTGCAGCGGATGCTCGGTATCCGGGAGGGTGACCTGATCGTGGGGATCAACCGGGTCGCCATCTCGTCCGCCGAGGAAGCGGCCGAATACCTCCGCAGCCTGCAGCAGATCGAAGGGCGGGTACCGGTGCGGATGCTCATGGAACGCGGTGGCCGGGAGTTCTACGCGGCCTTCAGACTCTAGGAGGACAGGTTGGATCCAACGTTGAGAGAGCGCCTGGAGGCCGGCGGGCCGGGCACCGAGTACCGGAATCCGCTCACGGAGCGGTACGCGTCGCCGGAAATGAGCCGGATCTTCTCGCCGGCGTTCAAGTTCGGCACGTGGCGGCGCCTCTGGCTGGCGCTGGCCGAAGCCGAGCAGGCGCTGGGCGTCGAGATCCCGGACGAGGCCGTGGCCCAGATGCGGGAGCACCTCGATGACATCGACCTGGACGCCGCGGCCGAGCACGAGCGCCGGCTCCGGCACGACGTCATGGCCCACGTCTACCACTTCGGCGAGGTGGCACCGAAGGCGCGGCCGTTCATCCACCTGGGCGCCACCAGCAGCTTCGTCACCGACAACACGGAGCTGATCCAGCAGCGGGAGGCGCTGCGGCTGGTGCGGCGACGGCTCCTGTCATGCATCGCGGCGCTGGCCGCCTTCGCGGCCGAGCACCGCGACCTGCCGACGCTGGGCTTCACGCACTTCCAGCCGGCGCAGCCCACCACCGTGGGCAAGCGGGCCACGCTCTGGCTCCAGGACCTGGTCCTGGACCTGGAGGAGGTGGACCACCGTCTGGCCACGCTCCGGGCCCGGGGCGTCCGCGGCGCCACCGGCACCCAGGCCTCGTTCCTCGAGCTCTTCGACGGCGACCACGACAGGGTCGACGCGCTCCAGCGACGGATCGCCGACGCCATGGATTTCGATCGGGTCTACGGCGTGACGGGCCAGACGTACCCCCGGAAGGTAGACCACGCCACCCTTTCCACCCTCGGCGGGATCGCCGCCTCGACCTCGAAGTTCGCCCATGACATCCGGCTACTGGCTCACCTCCGCGAGGTGGAGGAGCCGTTCGGCGAGAAGCAGATCGGGTCGTCGGCCATGCCGTACAAGCGGAACCCCATGCGCGCCGAGCGGATCACGGGGCTCGCACGGCACGTCCTGGCGCTGGGCACGGATGCCGGCTTCACCGCAGCCACCCAGTGGTTCGAGCGCACCCTCGACGACTCGGCGAACCGACGGATCGCCCTCGGCGAGGCGTACCTGGCCACCGACGCCATCCTGCTCCTGGTCCACAACGTGGCCGCGGGGCTGGTGGTTCACCCGACGGTGATCCGTCGGCGGCTCGAGCAGGAGATGCCGTTCCTGGCCACCGAGTCGATCCTCATGCACGCCGTCCGTGGCGGCGGCGACCGGCAGGACCTCCACGAGCGGATCCGGCACCACGCCATCGCCGCCGCCGACCGGCTCAAGGCCGAGGGTGGGGAGAATGACCTTCCGGAGCGGATCGCCGGAGACGATGCGTTCGGGCTCGACCTCGAGGCGGTCCGGTCGATCCTGGCCCCGGAGCGCCATATCGGGCGGTCGGCCCGCCAGGTCGATGTGTTCCTGGCGGAGCTGGAGCCCGTCCTGGCCGAAGCGGAGTCAGGCGCGACGCCGGAGCTGCGGGCATGAGCGAGGCGGCGCAGGCCCCGCTCTGGGCGTCCGAGCTACCCTACCCCCTCCACGCCCGGGGCAAGGTCCGGGAGATGTACGACGTGGGCGAGGGGCGTCTGCTCATGGTGGCCTCGGACCGGCTCAGCGCCTTCGACGTGGTCATGGACCGGCCGATCCCGTGGAAGGGGCGCGTCCTCACGGCCGTCACCGTCTGGTGGCTCGAGCGGCTTACCGACCTGGTGGACACGCACCTGATCGCTGCGGACCCGGCCGAGATCATCGACCGCGTGCCCGGACTCGCCGACACCCGCGAGCAGTGGGCCGGCCGTGCGCTCCTCGTGCGCAGGACGGAGCCGGTGCCCGTGGAGTGCGTGGTCCGGGGCTACCTCTCCGGCTCCGCGTGGAAGGAGTATCAGCGCTCCGAGACACTGGCGGGGGAGCCCATGCCCGGCGGGCTGGTGGAGAGCGGCCGCCTGGACCCGCCGGTCTTCTCGCCGGCCACGAAGGCCGAGGAAGGCCATGACGAGAACATCCCTGTCAGCCGGATGCGGGAGATGGTGGGCGGAGAGCTGGCGGAACAGCTCCAGGAGCTCAGCACGGCCCTCTACGAACGGGGTCGGGAGATGGCAGCCGAGCGAGGGATCATCCTGGCGGACACCAAGTTCGAGTTCGGGCTGGTGGACGGCGGCCCCATCCTCATCGACGAGGTCATGACGCCGGACTCGTCCCGGTTCTGGCCGGAGGAGAGCTATCAGCCCGGCCGGGGTCAGCCGTCGCTGGACAAGCAGCCGGTGCGTGACTTCCTGCAGGAGCTCACCCACCGGGGCGAATGGAGCAAGCAGCCGCCCCCGCCCGATCTGCCCGACGAGGTGGTGGAGGCCACCACCCGTCGCTACCTCGAGGTCCACCGCCGGCTCACGGGGCGGGATCTCGAGGGAGCGAACTGACCGTGCCGGGGCCCACCTCCAGACGGAAGCGGGGCTCGACGCCTTCTTCCATGCGCGCTATGGTACGCCCTCGCCTGAAGCCGCGGGTGACGGCTGTGGAGACGGCCCAGGACGACTATCATGAGCACATGGATCGGCACGTGATGACGGAGCAGCAACTCAACCAGTACAAGGGGATATGAGCACGTATCGAGTGGAAGTCCGGATCACGCCCCGCGAGGGGCTCCTGGACCCGGAAGGCAAAGCCGTGGAGCACGCGCTCCACGCGCTGGAGTTCGAGGGGGTCCGGGGCGTGGCCATGGGCCGGCTCATCCGGTTCCGGCTGGAGGCCGCCGACGCCGGCGATGCCCGTCGGAAGTCCGACGAGATATGCCGGAAGCTGCTGGCCAACCCGGTGACCGAGGACTACACCATCGCCATCGAGGAGGCGTGATGCGGGTCGCGGTCATCACCTTCCCCGGCTCCAACTGCGACTACGACTGCTACAAGGCGATCAACGACGTGGTGGGCGAGGAGGCCTACTTCGTCTGGCACCGGGAAACCGAGCTCCGCGAGCCCGACCTGGTGATCCTGCCCGGCGGGTTCAGCTACGGCGACTACCTGCGAGCCGGCGCCATCGCCCGGTTCAGCCCGATCATGGACCCGGTCATCGACTTCGCCGCCGACGGCGGCGTGGTCCTGGGGATCTGTAACGGCTTCCAGGTCCTCTGTGAGGCCGGGCTCCTGCCCGGTGCCCTGGTGCGGAACCGGGACCTCAAGTTCCTGGGGACGCGGGTCCGGCTCCGGGTCGAGCGGACCGACACCATCTTCACCGCCCACTACACCCCCGGCCAGCTCCTGACCATGCCTATCGCCCACGGCGAAGGGAACTACCAGGCCGATGCCGGGACGCTGGACCGGTTGGAGTCGGAGGGGCGCGTGGTCTTCCGCTACGTGGATGAGGCCGGTCAGCCCACGGCCGCCGGCAACCCCAACGGCTCGGCCAACAACATCGCCGGGATCATCAACGCCGAGGGGAACGTGCTCGGGATCATGCCCCACCCCGAGCGGGTGGTGGAAGGGATCCTGGGCGGCAGCGACGGTCTCCCGTTGTTCAAGTCGCTGCAGGAGCACCTGGGCGGCAGACCGGCGGGGACGGGCGCGGCCGGGGAGGTGCGCTCATGAGCGACGCACCCCGGAAGCCCGTCATACCCCGTCCGGACGATCCCGAGATCACACCGATCCTGGTGGAGGAGCACGGGCTCGGCACGGACGAGTACGAGACCATCAAGGGGATGCTGCGCCGGGAGATGAGCTACACCGAGCTCGGCCTCTTCAGCGCGCTCTGGTCCGAGCACTGCGGCTACAAGAACTCCCGCCCCCTGCTCCGCCAGTTCCCCACCGAGGCGCCCTGGGTGCTCCAGGGCCCCGGCGAGAACGCCGGCGTCATCGACATCGGGGATGGCTACGCCGTGGCGTTCAAGATGGAGTCCCACAACCACCCGTCGGCCGTGGAGCCCTACCAGGGTGCCGCCACGGGTGTGGGCGGGATCCTCCGGGACGTCTTTACCATGGGGGCCCGCCCCGTGGCCGTCCTCGACTCCCTCCGCTTCGGCTCCCTCGACTCGCCGCGCGTCCGCTACCTCTTCGCCGGCGTGGTCAAAGGCGTGGGGGACTACGGCAACTGCGTCGGGATCCCGAACATCGGCGGCGAGACGTGGTTCGATGAGGCGTACGAAGGCAACCCGCTGGTCAACGCCATGGCCATCGGGCTCATGAAGACCGAGGAGCTCATCCGCGGCTACGCGTCGGGGCCCGGCAACCCGATCCTGGCGGTGGGCGCACGTACCGGCCGCGACGGGATCCACGGCGCCACCTTCGCCAGCGAGGAGCTGAGCGAGGAGACCGAGTCGAGCCGGCCCCAGGTACAGGTCGGCGACCCGTTCACCGAGAAACTGCTCCTCGAGGCCTCCCTCGAGCTCATCCAGAGCGGCCATATCGTGGGGATCCAGGACATGGGCGCCGCCGGGCTGGCCTCCGCCTCATCCGAGATGGCCGCCCGGGCCGGCACCGGCGTGGACATCGATGTGGCGAAGGTGCCCGTCCGCGAGGAGGGGATGACGCCGTACGAGATCCTGCTCAGCGAGAGCCAGGAGCGGATGCTCGTGGTGGCCAAGGCCGGTCACGAGGACGCCGTCATCGAGATCCTGGAGAAGTGGGAGCTCGAGGCCGCCGTCATCGGCCAGGTCACCGATGACGGCCTCTACCGGGTCCGGGAGCGCGACCGCGTGGTGGCCGAGATCCCGGGGACCGGGCTCGTGGACTGCCCCACCTACACCCGGGAAGGGGTCGAGTCCGAAGAGGTCAAGACGCTCCGGAGCTGGGACCCGGCCACCCTCGGCGACGAGATGGGCGATCCCGCCGCCGTCCTCACCGCCCTCATGGGCTCCCCCAACATCGCCGGCAAGGCGTGGATCTACGAGCAGTACGACTCGGACGTACGCACCAACACCGTCCAGGGGCCCGGCGGCGACGCCGGCGTCCTCCGGGTCCGGGGCACCGGGCGAGGGATCGCGGCCACCACCGACTGCAACCCCCGCTACGTCTACCTCGACCCCCGGAAGGGCGGGATGATCGCCGTGGCGGAGGCCGCCCGGAACCTGGTCTGCGTCGGAGCCCGGCCCCGGGCCATCACCGACTGCCTCAACTTCGGCAACCCCTACAAGCTCGACGTCTATCACCAGCTCGCCGAGTCCACCGCCGGGATGGCGGAGGCGTGCCGCCGGCTCGATACGCCGGTGGTCAGCGGGAACGTCTCGCTCTACAACGAGAACCCGAAGGGCGCCGTCTTCCCCACCCCCACCGTGGGCATGGTCGGTGTCCTCGACGACGTGTCCAGGACCATCGGCGCCGGCTTCACCGAGCCCGGGCACGCCATCGTCCTGCTCGGCACGAACACCGCCGAGATCGGTGCCTCCGAGTACCTGAAGGTGATCCACGGCCGGACAGCCGGCGCCGTCCCCGATGTGGACCTCGACGCCGAGAAGGCGCTGGGCGAGGCCGTCCTGGCCATGATCGGCGAGAGGCTCCTGGCCAGCGCCCACGACTGCGCCGAGGGCGGGCTGGCGGTGACGCTGGCCGAGTCGGCGGTGGGCGCCGTGGGCGGCCCCGTGGGACTCGACGCCGCACTCGACGACCCGATTCCCGCGCCGGCGCTCCTCTTCGGAGAGGCCCAGGGCCGGATCGTGGTGAGCTGCGCCGCGGCCGACCTCGATCGCGTGCTGGCCACCGCAGCGGAGCATGACGTGCTCGCGAAGCGGATCGGCACTGTCGGCGAGCGTGGCGGCCACGTCGTCATCGAGACCGAGCGCGGACCCGCGGTTCGGGTCCCCGCAGCGCGGCTCGCGGAGACGTACCGGGGCGCGATCCCGGGGATCATGGAGGCGCCGACGGCATCCGGCGAGTGACCTACCAGCGAGAGGCAGAGGCGGTATGTGTGGCATCGTAGGGGTAAGCGGCGTCGACAACGCGGCCAAGACGGCGTTCCTGGGGCTGTACGCTCTCCAGCATCGGGGCCAGGAATCGGCGGGCATCTCGGCCGTGGGCGCCGACGAGAAGGCACGGCTGGCGAAGCGGGAGGGGCTGGTGGTCGAGGGCTTCACCGACACCCTGCTGGACGCATTGCCGGGGCGCCTCGCGCTGGGCCACACCCGCTACTCCACGGCCGGCGGTGCGGGGCTGGTGAACGCCCAGCCGATCGTGGTCAGCTATCGGGAGGGCGACCTGGCGCTGGTCCACAACGGGAACATCACCAACGCCCAGCTGCTGCGCGAGGAACTGGTGGAGGAGGGCGCGCTCTTCCAGGGCACCATCGACTCGGAGGTCATGGTGCACCTCATCGCCCGATCCCGGTCGCCGACGGTGGAGGAACAGATCTCCGAGGCCCTCTCCCGGCTCCAGGGCGCCTTCAGCGTGCTCATCACCGTGGGACAGACGCTGTACGCGGCCCGGGACCCATGGGGGTTCCGACCCATGGTGCTGGGCAAGATGCCCGATAACGGGTGGATCGTGGCCAGCGAGAGCTGCGCCCTGGACCTGGTGGGCGCCAGCTACGAGCGCGACATCGAGCCCGGTGAGATGCTCCGGATCCGCGACGGCGAGCTGACCTCGCTCAAGAACGTGGCCCGGAACCACGACCCGGCACCGTGCATCTTCGAGCTGGTCTACTTCGCCCGTCCCGACTCCCGGATCTTCGGGAAGACCGTCGACCGAGCCCGACGCGCTTTCGGGCGGCAGCTGGCCCGGGAGCACCCCGCCGACGCCGACGTGGTCTTCAGCGTTCCCGACTCCTCCAACTCGGCGGCGCTGGGCTTCGCCGAGGAGAGCGAGATCCCCTACGAGCTCGGGCTCATACGGAACCATTACGTGGGCCGCACGTTCATCCACCCCACCCAGGCGGGGCGGGATTTCAGGGTCCGGATCAAGTACAACGCCGTCCGGGAGGTCATGGAGGGCAAACGCGTAGTGGTGGTAGACGACTCGCTGGTCCGCGGCACAACCAGCCTCGGACTGGTCCGGCTGATCCGGGAGGCCGGTGCCCGGGAGGTCCACTTCCGCATTTCCAGCCCACCCGTCCGCCACCCGTGCTTCTACGGCATCGACATGCCCACGAAGGAGGAGCTCATGGGCTCGCGGAAGACCGTGGAAGAGATCCGTCAACACCTGGACGTCGACTCCCTCGGCTACCTCTCCCTCGATGGGATGCTCGAAGCCGTCGAAGACGCCGGACCGTTCTGCCACGCCTGCTTCTCCGGCGACTATACGGCACCCCTCGTGGACCTCCACCGCGGCTACGATGTGGTCTCCAGCTCCTGACCCGCCAGCGCCCGCTCCGGCCAGGGGCTCCCGGCTCCGGTGTCGGGCGGGCGTCCACTGGCCATGTCGCGCCAGGAACGTACATTGCCGGTCGTGAGGCTGCGGCGAACGCGAACCTGAATCCACTTCACAGAGCGAGTCATGAGCCACCGTTGGGTCTATTACTTCGGGGACGGCACGGCCGAGGGCGGCAGGGAGCAGAAGGAGCTGCTGGGAGGCAAGGGGGCGAACCTTGCCGAGATGACCCGGATCGGGGTCCCCGTCCCGCCGGGGTTCACCATCACCGCCGAGGCGTGCCGGCACTACATGCACAACGGCACGCTGCCGCACGGATTGAAGGAGGCGGCCGAGGAGAACATCGGGCGAGTCGAGGCATCCGCCGGTAAGCAGTTCGGCGCCACCGACACCCAGCCGCTCCTGGTCAGCGTTCGGAGCGGCGCCGCCGTCTCCATGCCCGGGATGATGGACACCATCCTGAACCTCGGGCTCAACGATGAGACCGTCCGGGCACTGGCCGGCGACGTGGACGACGAGCGCTTCGCCTATGACTCCTACCGGCGCTTCATCCAGATGTACGGCGACGTGGTGATGGGCATCAACCACGAGAAGTTCGAGAGCCGGCTGGAGGCCATGCGGGACGACCGTGGCGTGGCCGACGACACCGAGCTCAGCTCGGGCGACCTCCAGGAGCTGGTCGAGCAGTACAAGGCGCTCGTCGAGGCCGAGACGGGCGAGCCCTTCCCCATGGACCCCCAGGAGCAGCTCTGGGGCGCGGTCCGGGCCGTGTTCGACTCGTGGAACAACGAGCGGGCGGTGGCCTACCGCCAGCACAACCGGATCGACGAGAAGCTGGGCACCGCCGTCACCGTCCAGACCATGGTGTACGGCAACATGGGCGACGACTCGGGCACCGGCGTGGCGTTCACCCGGAACCCGAGCACCGGCGACAACCAGGTCTTCGGCGAGTTCCTCCGCAACGCCCAGGGCGAGGACGTGGTGGCCGGGATCCGCACGCCGCTGCCCATCAGCGAGATGAAGAACGTCATGCCCGGCCCGTATCAGCAGCTCCAGGAGATCCAGAAGAAGCTGGAGCAGCACTACCGGGACATGCAGGACCTGGAGTTCACCGTGGAGCGCGGACAGCTCTATCTCCTTCAGACCCGCACCGGCAAACGGACGGCCACGGCGGCCATCCGGATCGCCGTGGACATGGTGGACGAGGAGCTGATCACCCGGGAGGAAGCTATCCTCCGGGTGGACCCGAAGCAGCTCGAGCAGCAGCTCCACCCGGGCCTCGACCCGGAGGCGGAGACCGAGACGCTGACGGAAGGGCTGCCCGCCTCACCCGGCGCCGCGGCCGGCCGCGTGGTCTTCGAGCCCGAGGAGGCCGTGGAGTGGACCGAGGACGGCGAGGCCGTGATCCTGATCCGGCGGGAGACGTCGCCCGATGACTTCGCGGGCATGGCCGCCGCACGGGGCATCGTGACGTCCCGGGGCGGCATGACGTCCCACGCCGCGGTGGTCGCCCGCGGGATGGGCAAGCCGTGCGTGGCCGGCGCCGGCGGCCTCACCCTCCATGAAGAGAAGGGCTACTTCGAGGCCAAGGGCCGCCGGGTGGAGCGGGGCGACTGGGTCACCATCGACGGCGGGACCGGCCGCCTGCTGCTGGGCCGCGTTCCCACCGTGGAGCCGGAGATCTCCGACAACTTCCAGCGGCTCATGGAGTGGGCCGATGACGTCCGCACGCTGCGCGTCCGGACCAACGCCGACACGCCCCACGACGCCAAACAGGCCCGGGAGTTCGGCGCAGAGGGGATCGGCCTCTGCCGGACCGAGCACATGTTCGTCGGCGAGGAGCGGGTTCGCGCCATCCGGGAGATGATCCTGGCCAGCATGGCCGAGCAGCGGTGGTCGGCGCTCTCCAAGCTGCTGCCCATGCAGCGGCAGGACTTCGAGGGCATCTTCCGGGCCATGGACGGGCTCCCGGTCACGATCCGGCTCCTGGACCCGCCGCTCCACGAGTTCCTGCCCCACGACGAGGACGAGATCCAGGACCTGGTCGCCGCCACCAAATGGTCGGCGGAGGATGTCCGGAAGGAGGTAAAGCGACACCGTGAGGCCAACCCCATGCTCGGGCACCGGGGCGTCCGTCTCGGAATCACGGTCCCCGAGCTCACGGAGATGCAGGCCCGGGCCATTTTCGAGGCGGCGGTCAACGTGGCCGCGGACGGCGTCGACGTACAGCCGGAGATCATGGTCCCTCTGGTCAGCGTGGTGGAGGAGCTGAAGAACCAGGAGCAGATCATCCGGTCCGTGGCCCGGAAGGTTTTCGAGGAGAAGGGCCGGGAGGTGAAGTACCTGGTCGGCACCATGATCGAGCTGCCCCGGGCCGTCCTCTCCGCCGGCGAGATCGCCGAGGTCGCCGAGTTCTTCTCCTTCGGGACCAACGATCTGACCCAGACCACCTTCGGGCTCTCCCGGGATGACGCCGGGAGCTTCCTGCCGGCCTATATCGAGAAGGCGATCCTGACGGACGACCCCTTCCAGGTCCTGGACCGGAAGGGCGTGGGCCGCCTGGTGGCCATGGCCACCCGCGCAGGCCGCGCCACCGAACCCGAGCTGAAAGTCGGGATCTGCGGCGAGCACGGCGGCGAGCCCAGCTCCGTGGAGTTCTTCCACGTCGCCGGACTGGACTACGTGTCCTGCTCCCCGTTCCGGGTCCCCATCGCACGCCTGGCAGCCGCCCGTGCCGTGCTGGAACACGGCGCGCCGGGGAAGGTACCTGTTGAAACGCTGATCGACGGCTGACGGGAGACGAGATGGTCGAGGTGACGAGAGAGCGGCTGCACCGCCTGCCGAAGACGGACCTGCACGTGCATCTGGACGGGTCGGTCCGCCCGGAGACGCTCATCGAGCTGGCGGACGAGCAGGGCGTGGAGCTGCCCGACACCGATACCGCAGCGCTCGAGGAGTACATGCACGTGCAGGACGCCCGCGACCTCGTGGACTACCTGTCCCGGTTCGACGTAACGCTATCGGTCATGCAGCAGGCGGACGCCCTGGAGCGCATCGCCTACGAACTCGCCGAGGACGCCGCCGCGGAGAACGTGCGCTACATGGAGGTGCGCTTCTCCCCCGCCCTGAACATCCAGGGCGGGCTGAGCATGGAGGAGGCCGTCGCCGCCCCGCTCCAGGGGCTCCGCAGGGCCGAGGAGGACTACGACATCCGGACGGGGATCATCATCTGCGGGATCCGGAACATGAGCCCCGAGACGTCCATGGACCTGGCCGACCTCACCGTCACGTTCAAGAACAAGGGCGTGGTGGCCTTCGACCTGGCGGGCGCCGAGTACAACTATCCGGCCAAACGGCATCGTGAAGCGTTCTACCGGGTCGGGAACGCCAACGTCGCGGCCACGATCCACGCCGGGGAGGCGTTCGGCCCCGAGTCGATCCATCAGGCGCTCCACTACAACAACGCCAACCGCATCGGGCACGGCACTCGCCTCTACGAGGACCCGGACCTCATGCAGTACGTGGCCGATTTCCGGATCCCGCTGGAGATCTGCCTGACGTCCAACGTCCAGACCCGCGTGGTCAAGGAGTTCTCCGAGCACCCCGTCCGCCTCTACTACGACGAGGGGATCGTGACCACCCTCAACACCGACAACCGGCTCATGAGCGCCACCACCGCCACGGCGGAGTTCTGGCGCGCCCACCAGCACCTCGACTTCACCTGGGAGGAGCTCACCGAGGTGTCGATCTACGGCTTCGAGAGCGCCTTCCTCCCCTTCCACGAGAAGCAGGCCATGGTGGCGGCGGTCCGACAGGAGATGGACGAGCTCGGCCGTCGCTACCAGGCCGAGGACGACGGCACGAGCAGCGATACCGGCCGGCACACTGCGGAGGTCGCCGGCTGACCAGCAGGCGAGGCCATCCCTCCCGATGGCAGAAAGGGCCCGACCGCAAGGGGCGGTCGGGCCCTTTCGTTGTTCGGGGCCGTCCTCGGCCCTTGACCGGCGGTCTAGAAGTAGTACTTCACCCCGATCCGCGCCTGGAACTGGAGCGTCAGGTTGTCACCGATGGCCTCCACCGTCCCGAATGTCGGGATCGCCTCGCCCGTATCCTCGTCGCGCCGGAAGGGTACGGTATAGAGGGTCTGCCCGGCGACCTCGTCGTACGTCTCCGGGATCAGCAGGTTCCGGTTCCTGGCGAATACGCCCATGAACCGGCCCCACTCGTTGTTGATCCCGTTCAGAACGTTGAACATGTCGACCTGCACCTCGAGCCGCTGGTCGCTCAGTGTTTCGAACGAGCGGCTCAGCCGCACATCCAGCCGGTTGAACCAGGGATAGCGGCAGGTGTTCCGGGGCACGATCTGGCCGGTATAGTCACCGGCGCAGGCGTTCTCTTCGAGCATCTGCTCGTAGACGGCCCGCATGGTGTCCGCCCGCGCCCCCGTCACCGTCAGCGGCAGGTCGTCCGGCGTGAAGACGTAGGGCCGGTCATTGAACCGGACGCCATCGCCGTTCAGGTCGCCACTCGCCTCCGGCGTCCACGGCCGACCACTCTGGAGCCGCCAGAACCCGGCCACCTTGACGTCGAACGGTATGGTGGCGTTCACCGACGCGATGAACGTGTGGTTGCGGGTGAAGTCGCTGGGCCCCCACGCCTTGTCGGTGTCGCCCACGCCGCCGATGTCGTTGGGACCGTAGGCGCCCACCGTGGGATCCGTATACCCCGAGGACGCCGTGCAGCACGAATACGACGAGTTGTCGTACGACGTGGTGTACGTGTACGAGCCCCGGACCTGCAGCTTCTCATTCACGATGTGCGCCGCTTCCGTGGTCAGCGACAGTGACCGGGAGCGGCCGTCATTGTAGTTCACGAAGACCTCGGCCAGCTCCAGGTTGCGGCGTGAGTTGATCTCGTTGGCCGTCGGGTCGCCGGCCGACGGGTCGAAGACCGTCCCCGGCTGGAAGACCTGCCGCCCACCCTCGTTATCCAGCGTGAGCTGGACGTCCCGGAGGTTGAGGTTCCGGACGGTATAGAGGAGCGAGCTCTGGGAGAACAGGGCGTCAATGGAGAGCTGCGTCCGGACCCCGATCTCCTGGGACCACCCGATGTTCGCCTTGAACGTCTCGGGGAACTCGAAATTCTCGTTCCAGAACGTGTACTCCGGGATCCCGCTGGCCACCGTGGTCCCTGCGCACCCGTCCGGGTTGTCGTTCCCGTCCGTGCCCCAGGAGCCGTAATCCTGCACCGACGGCGGCGCGTTCGGGTCGCCTTCGGCGAGGGAGCCGGTGCACTGCACCGTCACCACCGGTCGGACCGTGCTCTGGACGTTGCCGCCCAGCACGTAGGGGACCCGGCCATAGAAGTAGCCCACGCCGCCCCGGAGCACGGCGGTCCCGTTCCCCGAGAAGTCGTAGGCCATAGTCAGGCGTGGCGAGATGTTGTCGTTGTCCGTGGGCGCGATGCCCGTGGTCACGCCGAACGCCCGCTCCGCCGTCAGCACCCGCTGGGGCTCGTCCAGGAAGGTCTGCAGGTCGTAGCGCAGCCCGTACGTGGCCGTGAGCTTGGGGGTCACCTGCCACTCGTCCTGGGCGTAGACCGACCACTCCAGCACGTCGAACTCGGCGAACGGAATGCCGCCGCCCTCGCGGATGTTCCGCTGGAACGAGCTCGGACGGTACGCCGCGAAGGCGTCCATGTCCTGGAAGTTGTAGACACCCGCGCCCCGGAGGATGAACTGGTTCGCGATATGGGTGTAGATCCCGTTCGCGCCCACCTTGAGTGTGTGGTTCCCCGCCACGTGGGTGAAGTTGTCGATCGCCTGGATCTTCCACTCCTCCAGGTCGTTCTGGAAGGCGGCAAAGGTCCCGCCGTACCCGATGAACCCGCCGCCCGGGAGCCGGACCTCGAGCGCCGGCCGCAGGTCCTTTCCGTTCCGGGGCCGCAGCTCACTCGCCGCCTGCACACGGAAGACGTTGAAGGTCTGCGGTCCCAGCACACTCTGGAGCTCGGCCACGAACGAGTTCGAGATGTCGCGGAACTCCTCCGCCCGCGACTGGCCGTACTCGAAGTCGAAGATCTGGTTCCACTCGTTGTCGTTGCTGTAGCTGGCGAAGTTGTGGCGCAGCGACAGCCGGTGGTCATCGTTCAGCGCCCAGTCCACCCGGCCGAACACCGAGATGACGTCGTCCGTGGTCTGGAACGAGCCGTACGTCGACTCCGGGTTCTGGATCCCGTACTGGTTCTCCAGCAGGTCGAAAAATTGGCCCACTGCGGCGTAGCGTTCCGGGTCCGCGTTCTCGGATTCCGGCGCGTACCGCTGCTGCGTGATGGAGAGCTGGGGCTCCCGCTCCCGCTGGGCGTCCACGCTCAGGAGGAAGTGGGCCTTGTCCCTCACGATGGGACCCGAGAGCCTGGCCGCGAACTGGGAGACCTGGTACTCGGAGACATTCTCGCCATCGAAGGTCTGGCCCGTCAGCGCATCGCTCTGGTAGTTGGCGTACGCCGTCCCTTCGAACTCGTTGTCGCCACCCCGGGTGATGACGTTGACCACGCCGCCGGTGTAGTTGCCGAACTCCACATCGAAGCCGTTGGCGATGACCTGGAACTCCCGGATCGACTCCAGGGAGAAGACGAATGGGATCCGCGACCCGCCCCGGTTCTCACCGAAGAAGGCGTTGTTGGCGTCCACCCCGTCGATCTGGAGGTTGGTCTGAGACGCCCGCTGCCCGGCAATGGAGAACTGTCCGCCGGTGCTGTTCGCCGGGTCCGGCGCCACCAGACCCGACAGTTGGATGAAGTTGGTGAAGTCACGGCCGAGGGCGGGGAGCGCTTCGATCTCCTCCTCGGAGACCAGCTGCACCACCGACCCATCGGTCACATCGATCTCGCCTCGCCTGGCCTGTACGTTGATCCCCTCGAGCTCCAGCGCCTCGGTGGTCAGGTCGAAGTTCACCGTGGCCGCCTGACCCAGCGAGACCCGGACGTCTTCCTCCACCTGCTCGGCGTACCCGAGCATCTCCACCCGGACGTTGTAGCGACCCGGCGGCAGCAGCATGATCATGTAGAGGCCGCGCTCGTTCGTCATGGTGTTCCGCTGCAGCCCTGTCTCCGCATTCACCGCCACCACCGACGCCGTCGAGACGGGCTGACCGTCATCGCCCATCACCTGGCCCCGGATCTGCCCCGTCGTCGAGGCCCCCTGCCCGCTCAGCGATGTGGCCCACAGCAGCGCCACCACCGCCAGGGCGAGCTTCAACCCGTATCTGTCCATTCTATCCCTCATTTGCCGTATCATCAGTTGCACGCCACCTCGACCACGTCATCGGTCGAGCGCGGGAAGACCTGGCCGTCACCGCCGAAGCTGCCCACCACGCCCGTGATGTCGTAGCAGCTACCCACCGGGAACAGCGTGTTCAGCTGGCCCCGATCGGCCACGCCGTCGTCGACCCGCAGAATCGTCTGGCCGCTGCCATCGTCGATGTGGGCGTTCTGCTCGTTCAGCGACCCTGAGCCGAAAGCGGCCGTCACCTCGACGCCCGTCAGCGTGACCAGCTTGCCCTGCAGCGGATCCGTCGGGTCCGGCCCGGCGGCCGCGACCTCGGCCGTGGTCGTGCTCGTCGGCACCGGTGCCAGCACGTCCTCCTCGTGGGCATTCAGCGTCACGGCGCCCGCGATCTGCAGCTGGTCGGCGAACTCGCTCACGGTGCCCGAGACCTCGATCCGGTCCCCGATCTCGATGGGCGGCGTCCGGCCTTCCAGCGCCGAGCTGTAGATCTGGATCCCGCCCGAAGAGTCCTCGATCCACGTGAAGCTGTTGTCGACCTGGCCGGGATACGACGTCACGATCCCGCTCACCGTCACGTACTCGCCCGCCGTCGGATCGAGCTGCTCCGCCTCGGCGATGGTGATGATGCACCCGGCACGGCCCGCCACGTCGTACCTCGGCACCTCGCCCAGATAGACCGTGACAGGGACCGGGTTCTGGCAGAACGCCACCTCGGACGGGATGGTGGTGGTGTCGATCATCAGGTCGTGGGTACCCGCCGGCAGCCCCGTCACCGTAAAGAGGCCACTGCCGTCCGTGGTGGCCGACGCGCCGGAGAACGCCTGCTGCGTTCCCCGCTCGAAAATCACCACGTCCGCGCCCACGACCTCGTAGTCACCGGCCAGTGCGCTGAAGCTCCCGTCCTGGTCCGCGTCGTAGAAGAGGAACCCCTCCACACCGCCGGTCCCCTCGATCTCGAACGGCGGTGCGGGGTCCGGATCGCACGCCGTGACGGCCAGCGCGGCGAGGGCGAGAACGCCCCACCCCCCGGCCATCCGCTGTTTACGTTCTGCCATATCAGTCATCCCTCACCCATCCATAGGTCCGTGTAAAACACGAGTGCGGCCGCACCCCGGTTCGGAGCGCGACCGCAGCCCGTGGTCCTCCAATCTTCGTCCCTCGTTCTACTGCGCCACCACGTCTGCCGGCTTCCGCGGCTTGATCCGCCAGTCCGGGTCGCGGTAGTTCATGACACCCGTGACCGAATAGGTGGTCCCGACCGTCCAGTCCCCGGACGCGATCCCGCTGCGGCTGTCCACGTAGACCTGCACCGTGTCACCGTCCGCGGCGGCCCCCGTCACCAGGTGGTTGTCGTAGTTGAAGGTCTCCACCGTTTCCACAGTAAAGGAGCTGAGCGTTACCAGCTCGGCGGGGTTCGACCCGGCGTTCACCTCGGTGCCCGTCAGCGTCACCGGCGACGGGACCGTCCCGGTCCCCAGCACCACGGTCAGGGTGCTGTCGGCCCTGATCTGCAGGTTTCCACTGTACGCCTCCAGCGTGCCCGAGATCGTCACGGAATCACCTTCCACCAGCGCGTCGTTCCCGGGGTAGACCGTGATGGCGGCCTCTCCGTCCTGCAGGTACGTCTCGTTCCCGAAGTTGCCGACATCGACCGTGATCACACCGCTCACCTCCGCTGACGAGCCCAGGTCGGCCGCCCGCGCCTCGGCGATGGTCTTCGCCGTGTCCGGCGGGGTGTAGCCGGACACGTCACTCTCGAATCGCGGCTTCAGCCGCTCCGTGCTGAACGAGTTGTAGACCACGCCCGTGAACGTGTAAACCTCACCCACCGTGAAGCCGGCCGTACCCAGCCCGGAGTCCGAGTCGATGCGAACCACGGCCGTGTCACCCGCCGCATCCGTCACGAACATGTCGGAACCGTCGATGCTGTCCACCGTCACCTGCGTCAGCGTCACCAGCTGGCCCTGGAAGTCGCCGCTGCTCAGCTCGGCGGAGGTCACGTCGGTGGGCTTCACCGGCGTGGTCGCCACCCACTGCTCCGTGATGGTGGGGCTCACGATCTGCTGGGTGTCGTAGTAACTCCCGCGCTCGCCCTCGACCATCACCACGTCCCCGATGGCCAGGTCGGCGGGCGGCGTGTTGCCATAGCCCATGTACACGAAGATCCCGGCAGTGGCGTCCTGCATGTAGAAGCCGTTGCCCTCGAGCGTGCCAGCCTCCGTCACCACGGCGTACGTCGTGACCGGGGTACCGTCCGCCTCGGCCCGCACATCGGCCACCGACGTGCCCGGGCTCGGATCTTCGACGATGTCCGACGGCACCCGGGGCTTGAGCTCCAGGAGGTCGTTGTAGCGGGCGGCGACACCGGTGACGTTGTAGACCGTTCCCACCGTGAAGTTCGTGGTATCCAGCCCGGTGGTCGCGTCGACGTAGAGCAGCACATCCTCACCCGTTTCGTATTCGCTGGTCCACACGTCAGCACCACTCGAGCCGGTGCTCATGCTGTCCACCATCAAGCTCTGCACCGTGACGAGCTGACCCTGGTACATCGCGCCGTTCACGTCCGCCGCCGTGGCTTCCGTGGGCGTCGGGAGTGTACCCTCCCCGAGCGCGATCGCCGCCAACGTCTCCAGCTGGACCTCGCCGCCGAACGTGCCCCGCTCACCGTAGATCAGGATGCTGTCGCCCAGCAGCACGTCCATGTCCACGTCGGCCAGATAGATCGAGATCCCGGACGCGTCCTGCATGTAGAAGCTCGACGACGAGAGCGACGCCGAGTCGCCGGCGGTCGCCGTGATCGCGATCCCGACAATCGTCACCGTGTCGTCCACCGCCGCCGCCCGCGCGTCCGCCACCGTGGAGGTGGTCCCGATCGCCATCCCGAAGTCGACGGTGGCCGAGTCCTCCGCCGCGAGCGTAACCGTCTCCGTGGCGGAGGCGGCCGTCAGGTAGGCCGGCACATCCACGGCCACATCGTAGTCGCCCGGGAGGAGGCCGCCCGCGCTGAACGCGCCGCCGGCGTCCGTCTCTGCCGACGTGATCTCGGTCCCGCCCTGGGAGACCGTCACCGTGACGCCGGGCACCGCCGGGACTTCCGCACCGTAGCTGTCGCCGATGAACACGTGCCCCATGATGGCGCCGGGGTTGTACGTGTAGCGGAACGACGCGGAGACCGTGACGCCCTCTTCGTCGGCCACCACGCTCGGGGTGCTGGCCGATGCCAGTGTGACGCCCGTGAGGCCCTCCGGCGGCTCGATGGTTGCCGTGTAGGACCCGATTTCCACCGCCTCGAAGGTGGCGACCCCGTCGGACCCGGTGGTCTCAGTCAGCTCGACCGCGTCGCTGCCGACCATGGTCAGCGTCACCGTCGCGCCCTCGATGGGCACGTCGCCGGCGTCGTTGTCGTTGGAGTTGTTGGCGTCGATATACGCCAGGATCTCGACCGTCGCCGAAGCGACCGGGTCGGTACCGTCATCGCAGGCAGTGACACCGAATACGGCCACTGCCAGCGCGGCCACCGTCAAACGCCGCAAGTACGTGCTCATGGAAGCTCCCTGAGTGCTCATCCGCGTGGAAAAAAGCCCGTCGCGCCACCGCTCGAAGGTCTGGGCCCGCGATCCGGGATCGCCAACCTACCCGACCATCGCACGATCCGTCAACTGTGGATTTGCGGCTCGTCGAGGCCCCTTCCAGCACGAACGGGCCGTCGTTATGATTTGTGGCTTTGACCCTTACAAGAGACCTCGGCGCATGCGCTCCCGAAACCTGAGCCGAACCATCCTGGCAGCCGTCGCGGCGCTGCTCCTCAGCGTCACCGCGTGTGGCGACGGGCCTAGCGGCCCCACTCCAGACCCACTGACGATCACGGTGGCAGGCGTGGAGGATGGCGGCGTGTACACGAGCGCCGTAACCATTGACATCACCACGACCCGGGGGACCTTCGAAGCCCGCCTTGACGGCCAGCTCTTCCTCGACGGCCAGACGGTCTCCGAGATCGGGACGCATACGCTGGTGGTGTCCGCGCGCGATGGCGTGGATACGGCGTCGGTCCGGATCGAGTTCGAGCTGGTCTTCGAGGGCAACAGCCTCCTCATCGTCCGGATGTTCGACCTGGGAGACAACGACGCCGGGGGCGGCGGCGATGCGATCCTGGTCACCGACTCGGCGGAGGGCGGGCTCCAGGCCCACGTCCTCGTCGACGCGGGACCCGCGGGGACGAACGGAGCCGACCCGGGATATGTGGCGGACCGCCTCCAGCAGCTCGGGGTCGGCACGCTGGAAGCGATGATCCTGACCCACGCCCATACGGACCACTTCGACGGGATGCCGGCCGTGTTGAACGCGCTCGCCGTGGAGCGGTTCATCTACAACGGCCAGCAGCGCACCTACAGCGGGTACAACAACGTGGTGAGCCTGGCGGAGAGCCGGGCCGACACGGTGATCGTGCCCACCGACCTGCTGCCCGTCGCCCTCACGGGCGACAGCGGAAGCACCATCACGGTGATCCCTCCCCTGGCCACGTACCTGAGCAACAGCAGCGCCGATGGCAGCCAGCTCAATGAGGGGTCCCTGGGTGCCCGGCTGGAGCGCGGCGGGTTCTCGGTCTTCTTCACCGGCGACGGTGAGGTGGAGGCGAACAGCCGATGGCGCAGGGACTACGCGGCGCTGAGCGGCGGTGTGGACGTGCTGAAGGTGGGCCATCACGCGGCCAACGACGCCATCTTCGACGCCGGGACCAGCGGCGCCTCCACGTGGCTCGACCACACGGACCCGTCCATCGCGCTCATCAGCGCCAACGGGACCACACACCCGCGCCACAACGCGCTGACGAAGATCATGGGTCGGTCGAACACGCGGACGTACTGCACCCACGTGCACGGAGACATCGAGCTGCGCGTGGACCTGGAGGGCGCCTCGGCCGTGACCGTGGAGAAGAACGCCGAGATGGACTGCGTGGCCGGCAGCGAAGCCAGCAGCTAGCGCGGCAGCGGACTACGCCCGCAGCCCGCTAGCCCCGCTCTACCCCGCAGACACGGCCACATCCTCGCTGAGGAAGCGGTGCGCCATGTCGACGTACTCGGCGGACCCGATGTAGAGCGGCACCCGCTGGTGCAGGCTCTCCGGCTCGATGTCCAGGATCAGGCGCCGCCCGTCGGTGGCCTTCCCACCCGCGTGCTCTACGATCATGGCCGTGGGGCACGCTTCGTAGAGGAGCCGCAGCTTCCCGTCCGGATTGTGGGAGTCCGCCGGGTACATGAAGATCCCGCCGTAGAGGAGGGTGCGGTGGAGGTCGGCCACCATGGACCCGATGTAGCGGGAGCTGAACCGCTCGCCGTTCTCCTCATCGTCGAGTCCCTTCATGTGATCCACCAGGCGGCGCTGCCCGTCGCTCCACCGGTCGTAGTAAGCCTCGTTCACGCTGTAGATCCGCTTTCCGGGGTTCGGGATCTGGATGTTCTGGTGGCTCAGCAGGAACTCGCCGATGGAGGGATCCAGGGTGAAGCCGTGGACACCGTTACCGGTGGTGTAGACCATCATCACCGACGACCCGTAGACGATGTAGCCCGCGGCAATCTGCTTGCGTCCCGGCTGCAGACAGTCCTTTTCGGAGCCCCGCTCCGCGTCGGAGACCTTGCCGTGGACGGAGAAGATGGTCCCGATGGAGACATTCGCGTCGATATTCGACGAGCCGTCGAGCGGGTCGTAGAGGAGCGCGTACCGCCCCGTGGGGAATTGCTCGGGAATATCGCGGACTTCCTCGTGCTCCTCCGATGCCATGCAGCAGACCAGCCCCGTGTGGTCGAAGGCGTTGAAGATCACGTCATCGGCAAACTCGTCGAGCTTCTTGACCTGCTCCCCATGAACGTTCGTGTCCCCGGTCAGGCCGAGGATATCCACGAGCCCGGCCTTGCTGACCTCCCGGGCGATGAGCTTCGCCGAGAGCGCCATGTTGTACAGGATGTCGCTCAGCGCGCCTGTGGCCGTGGGGTGCTGCCGCTCCTGGTCCACGATGTGGCGCTCGATGGTGATGACCGATGGCGTGGCCATGATCTTCCCTCCTGATTCCCCGCGCCCGGCTTGAGGAGGCCCGGGCCCTGCCCTGGTAGGTCGGCTTCTTATATCAATATGGGCACCATTGTAGCGAAATGGAAAGTCAGCGCCACTCCACGCGTCCGCGTTCCGTTGTCACCGACATGCCCCCGCCCGCCGTTCCTCGCACCACGATGGAGCCGTTCCGGTCCGTCCGGGCCACGGCCACGCCCGCCGCTTCCAGCCGCTCGATCACCGACGGATGCGGGTGCCCGTACCGGTTCCCCCGGCCGGCCGAGACCAGCGCCAGCGCGGCTCCGGAGGCCGTCAGCAGCTCGGGTGTGGTGGACGTACTGCTCCCGTGGTGCCCGAGCTTCAGGACGTCGGCTGCCAGGCGACGTCCGTACCGCCGCACCAGGGCTCGCTCCACCTCCGCGGGCGCGTCACCCGTCAGCAGCGCCTCGAACTCGCCGAACACCACGCGCAGCACCACGCTCCCATGGTTGGCGTCGTCCGACTCCACCGCGCCGTCGGGATACAGCACGTCCACCGTCATGCCGTCCACCTCCAGCGCCATGCCCCGCCGGGCCGGGACCCACGGGACCCGCTCCTCTGCGGCGGCATGGAGCAGCGCCAGGTAGCCGGCCTTCGGGGCCGGCATCCCGGGATCGGCCACCCAGCGCGGCCGCAGCGACGCCACCACCGCGCCGGCCCCACCCACGTGATCGGCGTCCGGGTGCGTCAGAATCAGCCCTTCCAGCCGCACCACGCCCCGCCGGGACAGGTACGGGACCACCAGCCGTGCGCCGGCGTCGTAGCCCTCCCGGGCCACCCCGGCATCGACCAGCAGCCAGCGGCCGGCGGGCGACCGGATCCCGATGGCGTCGCCCTGGCCCACATCGATGACGTGGATCTCCACCGCGTCGGACCCCGGCCGCACCGGCGCCACCATGAGCACCGCCACCGCCACACCCGCCCAGACCACCACCCGGACCGGGGTCCGGGTGCGGCCGGCCCGGGCGGACACGACGTACCCCACGACCACCGCAGCCGTCAGCACCAGCGCCACGGACCCCGCCACGACCACCGCCCCGCCGGGGACCCCGGCCGCAGCGCCGGCCGTAGCATCCAGGGCATCCAGAAGCGCCGCGCCTGCCCCTGCGAGGAAGGCGCCGGCGGGCGGCCAGAAGAGACCGGCCAGAAGCGCCAGCGCCAGTGCCGGGACCACCGCAGACAGGAGCGGGATGGCCACCAGGTTCGCCACGATGCCGACAGGCGCAACCCGACCGAAGTGCCAGGCCACGATGGGCGCCGTGGCCAGGGTCGCGGCCACGCTCGTGGCCGTTCCGTCGGCGAGCCAGCGCCCCACGCCCGCGCCCCCGAGCCGCCACTTCGCGAGCCGACCCATACGCCGCAGGAGGGGCCGCCGGAGCACCAGGATCCCACCGACACCGGCAAAGGACAGCTGGAACCCGGGCTGGAACAGCGCCCCGGGCTCCACGGCCAGGAGGAGGAGCGCCGCCGCAGCGATGAGCGCCTCGGTCCTGGCCGGCCGCTGGGCAGCTCGGGCCCCCAGGACCAGGAGGATCTGGAGTGCCGCCCGGGTGGCCGAATGGGGCGCCCCCAGGAACATCACGTAGCCCAGCGTGCCCAGGCCGGCCACGGCCGACCCGGCCCCCTTCCCGAGCCGCAGCGCGCCGACGAGGAGCAGGAGGATGCCGGCCACCAGCGCCACGTGGAGCCCGGAGATCGCCAGCAGATGGCTGAGCCCCGCCCGGGCGAAACGGTCGCGGACCTCCCGGTCGAGACCATCGCGCTGCGCCAGGAGCAGCGAAGCGGCCAGCGGCGCCCGGTCGCCGAACAGCGCGTCCACGCGCCCCCGGGCGTTGGAGCGCAGCGCCGCCAACGCCTCCGTCACCGGCCCCCGGCCCCCTTCGGCGCCCATCGTATCGGCCGGCCGCGGCTCCAGTGCATCGACCAGGAGCAGCCCCACGGGACGCATGCCCGACCCCCCGGGCGGCTGCCACCAGCGCCCCCGGGCCACGAGCCCCCCCGAGGCCGGGATGGGTCCGTCGAAACGAGCCGGCACCGGCCCGACGCACGGGACCCGGACCCCATCGAGCGCCAGGTGCGTAGCCGCCAGGACCAGCCGGTCCCCGGACCGGTCCGTCAGGGAGCCGTGGACCGCAAGTGGAAAATCGGCTGGGAGCCGGGCCGCACAGCTCCGATGGGCCTCCAGGCGCGCCGTCGCGCCGAGGAGCCCGCCCGCCAGGAAGAGGAGAACCCACGCCCCGGCACCTGACCCGCCGAGGCGGCCGGCTCGCCGGCCCAGGGCGAAGAACGCTCCCACCGCCGCACCGGCCAGCGCCACCCACAAAAGGAGCGGCCCGTCCCCGGAGGAGACGGACCGCTGGGCCCCTGCGGCGATCCCCGCCGCCACGCTGAACACGCCGAGCACCAGCGGGGCCCGCATTCAGCGACCCCGCCGGACCGGCTCGAGCTCAGGCCACGCGGACCTCCCCGGAGCCGATCCGGTGACCGGTGAACGTGGCTCCCGTGGTCCCGTCGAGTCGGACCCGGACGAAGCGCCCGACCAGATCCTCGTCGCCCGGGAAGGCCACCACCTTGTTCCGCTCCGTGCGGCCGAGCATGTCGCCGGCGCTGCGGGCGGCCTTCTCCACCAGCACCTCTTCCTCGCGGCCCACCTCGCCCCGGTTGATCTCGGCCTGGATCGATCGCTGGACCCGGATGAGGCGTTCCAGGCGCGCCTGCCCCACGGCGTCCGGGAGGAAGTCCTCCTCCGGCAGCCGGGTGGCCGGCGTCCCCTCGCGGGGTGAGTACCTGTACATGAACGCGTCATCGAACCGGACCGTCCGCATCAGCTCCAGCGTGGCCTCGTACTCCTCCTCCGTCTCCCCGGGGAACGCCACGATCACATCCGTGGAGAGCGCCAGGTCCGGGATCGCCGACCGGAGATCGGCCACGATCTCCAGGTACCGCTCCACCGTGTACCGCCGGACCATGCGCTTCAACACCCGGTCCGCCCCGGACTGCACCGGCAGGTGGAGCTGTCGGCACACGGCCGGCTCCTCCGCCATCACCTCGATCAGCTCCGGCGTCATATCGTTCGGGTGCGGCGAGGTGAACCGCACCCGGTGAATGCCGTCGACCCGGGACACGGCCCCGAGCAGGTCGGCAAAGCTCCAGTCCCCGTGGGCGTAGGAGTTCACCGTCTGCCCCAGCAGCGTGACCTCGGGGATCCCCTGCTCGGCGACCCCCCGCACCTCCGCCAGCACCTGCTCCGGCGCCCGGTTCTTCTCCGAACCCCGGACGTACGGCACGATGCAGTACGTGCACCGGTAGTTGCAGCCGCGCTGCACTGGCACCCACGCCCCGATCTTACCCGTCCGCCGGACCTCGAGCCCCTCGTAGTTCTCGTGGGGCGCGAGATCCAGGACCGCTACCCGCTGCGATCCGCGCGACGACGGCTCCTGCACCGCGCTCTGCGGCAGCACCGGGAGCTCACCCCGCCGCGACGCCGAGGTCCCCATATTCGGCGGTCTTGCCGACCCCGAGTCCGACCCCGAAGCCGCGGCGCCGGCCGCAGCCAGTGCTTCCGGCAGCTTGCGGTACCCGTCGGGCCCCATGACCAGGTCCACGTACGCGGCCCGGTCCAGCAGCTTCTCACCCAGCCGCTGGGCCATGCACCCCGTGACGCCGATGACCAGCTCCGGGTTGTCCTGCTTCAGCCGGTTCAGCTCACCGACCCGGCCCAGCACCCGCTGCTCGGCGTGCTCACGGATCGCGCACGTGTTCACCAGGATCACGTCCGCCTCTTCCGGTGAGTCCACCACGCCGTAGCCGTGGGACGCCAGGATGCCTTCCATCAGCTCGCCATCGCTGATGTTCATCTGGCACCCGTACGTCTCCACGTACGCGGTACGTCGATTGTGCGTGTCGGAACGGGGCTGATCCATAGCTGATCGGGTCATGTTCCGAAGATGGAAATGCCCACCACGAACCGCCAAAGGGTTTCTTCGAGGCCCGGGGCGGTGACGTCGCCGGCCGCGGTACGGGCCCCGCGCTGCACCGTCAGGTCGACCCTCGCCATGGGCGTGTCGAAGTCGCTGCCGATGCGTATGCCGAGTCCGAGGCTCGCCAGCCACTCCGTCGGGCTGTCGGTCACGAACGTGAACGGCAGCTGCCGGTACTGGAACCCCAGCCGGACGGGGAAGCTGTACCGGGCCCGACGCTCCGGGTTATCGAGCTCGAGTCCGCCGCCCACCTCCCACGTGTCCCGACTGGTGACGACGCCGTCGGACTCGAGGAGCCCCCCGGAGGGGTCCGTGACGCTCCAGCCGCTCCACCGACCCGAAACCGCCGCGAGGAGGCTCGGCGCCAGGTACGCGCTGGCGCCCGCCGCCACCTGGAGAGGCAGCTGGTACTCCCGGCTCGTGACCTGCCCCCGGGTGGAGTCGGCGGACAAGGTCCCGGACCACGTTACACTGCCGCCCAGCCGCAGCAGATCGCCCACGTCCCACTGGAGTCCGACCTGCGCCAGCGGGCCGCTGTACTGGACGGTCCGGGTCTCCGAATACGACTGCAGCGACCCCACGGCGGTGGAATCGTAGGACCGGGTGATCCCGAGGTCCTGGCGCCCGGTGTAGCTGCCGACGCTGATCCCGACGGCGAGCCGTCGACTCAGAGGGATCGCGGCACCGATCCGCGCCTGGCCCACCCCGCCGACGGAGCTGAACTGATCCCGGTAGTCCACAGTGCCCGTTCCCAGGGTCTGGGACCCCTCACGCCGCACCGACCAGGCCTGGTCCAGGTACCCCCCGTACCCAGCCGTCAGGACCACGCCGCGCACCGGGAAGATCACCCGGATCAGAGGGAACCGGGTCGCTCCCGCGTCGGCGGAGACCTCGCCCACGGTGGATGTCCATTCCGTGGCGGCGCCGGTGACCGCGACGCCGCGGCGAGTGATCCCTGCCGTCGACGCAGGGTTCGTGAACGGCACCGACAGCCCGATGACGCCCACGCCGATCCCGCCCAGCGCTTCCGTCCGGGCGTCGCTGGGGACCAGCGGGTACCCCAGGCCCCGCATGCCGGTCACGGACTGGGCCGCTGCGCCGACCGGGAAAAGCAGCCCCACCACGACCAGCAGCGCGCGAGCGTGAAACGACCTCATGGTGCCACCTTCCTTACGGGGATCGTCACCACGAGCTCCAGCTGCGGCGCCGTGGCGGAGCCCACTCCGCCGAACTCGCCGAAGCCGAAGAGGGCCTTCTCCCCTACTGCAGTCAGAGCGAGCCACAGGAGTGGGTCCTCCCCGTCGCCCACGTTCGCGTTCCGCTGGACGAATCCGGTGATCGGGACCCGCATGAGGACCGATGCCGGCGTTGCGAACGCGTCCGGGTCCAGCACATCCCCCTTCCGGGAGAAGGGACGGCTCAACGGCGACCGGGTCAGCGGTACCGTCGGCCCCTCCAGCACGGCGCGGCCTTCCACCCGCATGGGTCGCTCGGCCCGGTACCCCCCCGTGGGTCGAGTCCACAGGAGCAGGTTGGCCGCGCTCACCGCTACCTCGGAGAGCGCGATCTCACAGGTGGTCGATCCCGTTTCGCACGGGACCATGAGGTCGTCCAGCGGCGTGAAGTGCAGCAGCGAGCGCCACACCGGCAGCCCACCGACCCGCACCGCGCCCGCCGCCGGGGCCGGGGGCTCCGGGACCACCGTGGCCCGCCTCTCCACCCGCCCCGCAGTCACGACGGTGTCACGGTTCACGGGCGTAACGTCGAACTCGAACCTGACCTCCTGGACCCGCAGCCGGGTGCCGGGCGTCGTGATCCGGAGCGCGCCTCCCATGAGCGCGGCCGCACTATCGTCCCAGACGGCCGCCGCCGCGGAGTCCAGCGCCACCACCAGCGAGTCACCGGACTCCCACGTAGCCGTGCCCAGGACCGCCCCGGTGGTGCCGCCGGGCGTGGCCCACGGCTCGCTGGCGCCCGCCGAGTCCACCCGCATGTCCCACGAGACGGTGGCCGCGTCCCAGGCCTCGGTCACCTGGAGCACTTCGACGTCCACGGGTCCTTCCTGGGGGGACAGCGAGTCGATCAGAACCGTGAGCCTGCCTCCCTGGATCGAGGCGATGGTGTCGCGCACCACATCCTCGTTCTCGTCCTCGTAGGTCACCACGATCGGGCGGTCGACCTCGAACAGGAGGTTGGCGTCCAGCTCGCCCCCGAAATCGTTGGCCACGACCCCGAAGCTCGCCTCATTCAGCGTACCGATCCCGTTGTAGACCGTGTCCCCCTGCAGGAACGCCGGGGCATCGAACACCACCTGAACGGTCCGCATACCTTCGCCCAGGAGGTCGGAGCCCACAGCCGTCGCCGACTCATCGTCGCAGCCGGCAGCGCCTGCCACCACGGCCAATCCCAGACCGATCCGCCATATCCACCGCATCTATACTGTCTCGCTCTCCTCTATGCTGCTCCGTTCCAGCCGCGGCAGTCGCGGGCTGAGACCCGCCAGGATCTCGTACCCGATGGTCCCGGCCTGCCCGGCCACATCATCCACTGTGATCTCCTCATCGCCGTCCCGGCCGACGAGCGTCGCTATGTCTCCGTGCGCCGCGTCCGCGACGTCATCCAGCCGGACCGTGCTCAGGTCCATGCTGATCCGGCCGACGATCGGCACCCGCCGGCCTCGCACCAGCGCCTCGCCCCGGTTGCCCAGCACCCGGGGCAGACCGTCGCCGTACCCGATGGTCAACGTGCCCCACCACTCCGGCGAGGCTGCCACGTGCGTGGCCCCGTAGCCCACCGTGCTCCCCGCCGGCGCTTCCCGGACCAACGCCAGCCGGGCTCGCACGGAAACTACCGTCTCCGGTGTCGGCACGTCGCCCACCTCCAGCGCCGGGTGCCCACCGTACAGGAAGATCCCGGGCCGGACCGCGTCCAGCCCGTACTCGGGCCACCGCAGCGCTGCGGCGCTCGCCGACGCATGGACCGTCAGCGACTCGCCGGGCACGGGCAGTTGTACGAGTGTGTCCCGGAAACGTTCCCACTGGAGCACCGTCGGGGCCGGGTCCACCTCATCCGCACTGTGGAAGTGCGTGAAGACTCCCGTCCAGCGGACGCCGCCGCCCTCCGCACGGCTCGCCACGGCCTCACCCCACGCCCCGACCTCCCGCCAGTCGAACCCGGAGCGGCCCATCCCGGTGTCGATATCGACGTGGAAGTCCAGGGTGGTGCCCACGGTCGCTGCGCCGCCGATCCATGCGTCCAGTCCTCCCAGCGACGAGATCGACGCCGTGAGCCGCGCCCTCGCCGCCACAGCGACGTCGCCCGCAGGCAGCGGACTGAGCACCAGGATCGGCCGCGTCACCCCCAGCCGGCGGAGCGTGTCCCCCTCCGAAGCTGTGGCCACACCGTAGCCCCAGGGCTCCCGGGGCTCCAGCGCACGGACCACGCGGGCCGCGCCGACGCCGTAGGCGTCCGCCTTGACCATGGGCAGCACCGCTGTACCGGAGGTCCGCTGGATCGTATCGTAGTTCGCGCGCAGGGCGGCGAGATCCACCTCCACCCATGCGCGCGTGTCAACAATTGCCATAATCCCTAAAGACTGAATAGTATAGGCGGCCCGTGGACCCAAAGCAATCAGACGCCCTCGAGCGCGTCATGGACCTGGTTCGGTACCTCCGTGCCCACTGCCCCTGGGACGGCGCCCAGACGCCGCGGTCCCTCATCCCCTACCTCCTCGAAGAGGCCCATGAGTCCGCCGACGCCATCGCCGCGGGAGACGACGACGCCGTCCGCGCCGAGCTCGGCGACCTCCTTCTTAATGTGGCCTTCCAACTCGTCCTCGGTGAGGAGCGCGAGGCCTTCGATGCCGACGCCGTGGCCGACACGGTGACCTCCAAGATGGAGCGGCGCCACCCCCACCTCTTCGGGGGCGCGGGCGAGGTCGAGGACTGGGAGACACTGAAGGCCCGGGAGCGAGACGACGACGCCTCCCTTCTCCACGGCGTGGCGAAGGGGCTCGATCCACTGAGCAAAGCCCATCGGATCCAGGACCGGGTGGCGGGCGTCGGCTTCGACTGGGAGGACGCCATGGGCGCGTTCGAGAAGGTGGCCGAGGAGCTGGAGGAGGTCCGGGTCGCCATGGAGGACGTGCGCGACGCCGATTCTCCCGATGCCACCGCCGCGAGCACTGCCGCGGACGCTGCCGGGTCGGCGCTCGAGGAGGAGCTGGGCGACCTGCTGTTCGCGGTGGTCAATCTCACGCGCCTCGCCGGCGCCCACGCCCTCACGGCGCTCCACGGCGCCAACGCGAAGTTCACCCGCCGGTTCGCGGCCTTGGAGACGTTGGCGAAGGAGCGGGGCGTGGACCTGGGGGCGGCGTCGCTGGACGAGCTCGAAGCGCTCTGGCAGGCTGTGAAGGCCGGGGAGTAGGCCGCGCCGGCTGCGCTAGAACAGGAGCCCGATGCCGAGCCTGCGCCCCCCGGCCTCGCGCACCTCCGCCCGCAGCCGGACCGGCCCCGCCACGAGCTCCACGCCCACTCGCCAGAGGCTTACCGGCTCGATCCCGTCGTGCCACCCGCCGAGGCCGATCCCCCCGCCCGCGTAGGGGGCGACGGGCCCATCACTGCCCAGGAGGAACAGGCTGGCACCGACCACGGCGCTCCAGTCCCGCGAGGCCTCGCTGCAGGCGCTGGCGGCGTCCCCATCGCAGAGCACCGGCGTGGCACCGAGGCGCAGCCCCAGCTCGATCCACCCCACGAGCAGCCGGGCGATTCCCCGATCCACCTCCATGCCGAGCTCCAACCCCTTGTCCTTGGCGCCGTCGGCATAGACCCCGTAGGTAAGGGGCCGGGTCGGACCTCCCGAGTCCGGGTACGCGTCCCGGCGGCTCCAGGCCAACACCACGCCACAGCTCGTCGCGCCCGGGGCGGTCATGAACTCTGCCGGGATGTCACCCACCCCCCGGTACAGCTCGATCCCCAGCAGGTCCGACGCGGGGATCGACCGGATCGTCTGGCCATCCACCCGGTTGCCGTCCAGGAAGAACGCCGGTGTGCACCACTGTGACTGACCGAAGCGGGCGGTGCGACGCTTCACGATGATGCCACCGCCCAGCCCGGTGACTTCCCGGACGTGGATCGACTCCCGGGCCAGCACCGAGGCTCCCGTCTGGGCAATGTGGCGGTCCAGCGCCTCCCGGCTGAGGACCACTCCGCTGCCGCCGTATTGCTCGTAGCGATCGAGCCTGCGGTAGAACTCCCGCAGCGATAGCGGCCCCGTGGGCCGGCGCGCCACCACGGTCAGTCCCTCCACATCGAACGGCCGGGGCCCCAGCCGCAGCTCGACCCACACGGCCTCCGCATCCCCGACGGCGATGGAGTCCACGGAGAGGGAGTCGTAGCCCACAGCCGTCGCCACGAGGCGGTAGCTGCCGGCGTCTCCGAGCGGGATGTGGAACGCGCCCGCGGAATCGGAAACGGCCAGCCCGATCGGCGCCACGTCGTCGCCGAGGACGGCGACCTCCGCGCCGGCCACGGCCTCCCCCGACGTTCCGTCGAACACGCGCCCCGTCAGCGCCTGTGCCGCGGCCCCATCCGCCGCCATCAGGAGACCGGCCACGAACGCGAACGCCATGCGGTAGCCGTTTCTCACGGCCGTCGCAGCCGGATTCGGGGGTCCGACCGCTCCGGTGCGGAGGCGTGACGCCATGGAGACCGACACTTCGTGTCGCACCGCGGCGCCCTACGGGTACAGCCGGTTGATCATCCGCGGGAACGGGATGAACTCCCGGATATGGCGGCGCCCCGTGATCCACGCGCACGCGCGCTCGAGGCCGAGCCCGAACCCGGAGTGGGGGAACCCGCCGTACTTCCGCAGGTCCAGGTACCAGCCGTAGGCGTCCTCGGGGAGCTTCTCCTCCCGGATCCGGGCCAGGAGCCGGTCATAGTCGTCCTCCCGCTGGCTCCCGCCGATGATCTCGCCGTACCCCTCGGGCGCCAGGAGGTCGTCGCACAGGACCGTGCGCGGGTCCTCCGGGTTCTCCTTCATGTAGAAGGCCTTGGCCTGCTTGGGGTAGTTGTACACGAAAACGGGACGGTCGTACTGCTCGCTGATGGCCGCCTCGTCGCGCGCGCCCAGGTCGCTCCCCCACTCCACTTCATGGCCCTGCTCGTGGAGGAACTCGATGGCCTCGGTGTAGCTGATCCGGGGGAACGGCGGCTTCACATTCTCCAGATCCTTCGGGTCTCGCTCCAGGATCTCCAGCTCCTCGGCGCAGTTCTCCACCACCCGCTGCACCAGGTAGGAGACGAGCGCCTCCTGCAGCCGCATGTTGTCGTCGGAGTCCGCGAACGCCACCTCCGGCTCGCACATCCAGAACTCGGTCAGGTGCCGGCGCGTCTTCGACTTCTCCGCCCGGAACGTGGGCCCGAAGCAGTACACCTTCCGGAACGCCGCGGCGGCCGCCTCCGCGTACAGCTGGCCCGTCTGGGCCAGGTACGCCGTCTCGCCGAAGTAGTCGGTCTCGAACAGGGTGCCGGCGCTCTCGCCGATGGCGCCGCTCAGGATCGGTGTGTCGATGCGGACGAACTCGCGCTCGTAGAAGAAGTCGTGGATCCCCTTCTCCACCTCGTCGCGTACCCGGAGCGTGGCCCGCTGCTGGCTCGATCGCAGCCAGAGGTGCCTGTGGTCGAGGAGGAACTCGACGCCGTGCTCCTTCGGCTGGATCGGGTACTCTCCCACCGGGGTGGCGATAACGTCGAGGCTCGTCAGGGTCATCTCGTGGCCGCCGGGCGCGCGGTCATCCTGCCGGACGGTGCCCGTGATCCGGACCGTGGACTCCTGTGCCAGCTCGCCGAACGCCTCCCAGGCCACCGCGTCCACGTCTTTCTTCGGCACCACAACCTGCACCACACCCGTGCCGTCCCGCACCACGACGAAGCCGATCTTCCCGTGCGACCGGGTGGTCTCCACCCAGCCCGCGATCTCGATCTCTTCCCCCACGTGGTCCTCGAGGTGCCGGACCTCAACCATACCGTTGGCTCCCATGCTGCTGTCAGTTCGGTTCCGCGCAAGAATGGCGACGCCCGGGGGCACCGTCAACGCGTGGGGCACGCATCAGGCCAGGCGGCGAGACCCCCAGCGCCGTTCCCCGAGGCCTGCGCCGTCGCCGGATATCGGGTTGTCCGGGTCCCGGCAATGCCGTACTCTCGGGATTGAAATTCGCCCGGTTCAGGGCACCCCCATGGAAAGGGAACCGAGATGAAGACGCGTACCAGCACGCCGGCGCTCCGGCTCTCCGCACTGATCCTGCTGCCGACACTGGCGGCGTGCGCCGGTGGCGCGACGGAGGAGCCCAGCCCCGAGGCGGCAGCCCACCGGGCCGTGGAGAGTATCACGGCAGACGACATGGCGCGGGAGATCGGTGTCCTGGCCCACGACTCCATGGCCGGCCGGGACACGCCGAGCCCGGAGCTCGAGGCCGCGGCCGAGTACCTGGCGGACCGGTTCCGGTTTATGGGGCTCGAGCCCGCCGGGGAGAACGGCACGTTCATCCATCGGTACGACTACGAGGTGACACGCCTCTCCGACGAGGAGACCACGCTGCGGCTGGCGGACGTCGAGGGCTCGGCGCTGGAGTACGGGCTCGACTTCTTCCTCGTTCCCGGGATGCAGTCGGTCTCCGCCGAGGCCGTGTACGTCGGCGTGACCGGCGAGGACTCGCCGTCATCGGAGCAGCGGGGCAGCCTTATCCTGATGGACCACCCGGGACCGGAGCTCGACCAGAGCTGGCAGCAGCGGCTCATGACGGCGCTCCAGCCGGCCATGATGGCCGGCGCGGCGGGGCTCGTGGTCATCCTGGACCCCGAGTTCCCCGCGGGTATGGTCAGCCAGCTGGCCCCGATGATGGCCGCCCAGCAGGCGCCCTTCCCCGTGGTGGGTATCACCAGCGCCGCCGCCGAGCGCCTCGTGGAGGCGGCAGGGCACGACCTCGGGCAGCTCCGGGACGCGGAGGCTGCCACGTCGCTCGGTGACGCACCGGTGGAGGTCCAGTGGTCCCGGTCGTCCGTGACGCACCGGCCGCCGAACGTGGTGGCCATGCTCCCGGGCTCCGACCCGACCCTCCGGGACAGCTATGTGGTGCTCAGCGCCCATTTCGACCACGTGGGCATCGGCGCGCCGGACGAGACCGGCGACTCCATCTACAACGGCGCCGATGACGATGCGTCGGGCACGGCCGCCATCGTGGCGATGGCGGGGGCCTTCGCGTCGCTGCCCGAGGCGCCGGCCCGGTCGGTGATCTTCCTGGCCGTGAGCGGCGAGGAGAAGGGGCTTCTGGGCTCCATGGCGTACGCCGGGGCCCCACCGATCATCGACATCGAGAGCGTGGTCGCCAACGTCAACATGGACATGATCGGCCGGAACGCCCCGGACACCGTGATCGGCATCGGGCAGGAGTACACCACGATCCAGGCCACCCTCGACGAGATCCAGGAGCATCACCCGGAGCTCGGCCTGAACGTGATCCTCGACCCGGCACCGGAAAAGAACTTCTTCTTCCGGAGCGATCAGCTGGCGTTCGTCCGGGAGGGGATCCCGGCCATCTTCTTCACCACGGATGACCACGAGGACTACCACCGGCCTTCGGACGAGGCGGAGAAGATCGACAACGACAAGGCCGCGCGCATCGCCCGACTCGGCTTCCTGGTAGCCTACCAGATCGCCCAGGACCCGACGGCACCGGAATGGACGGAGGACGGCCGTCGGCAGGTGCAGGAGATGCTCGATCGCTCCCCGTTCTAGCCGAGCCGGGCCATGGGCCTTCGCGAGGGCAGCGATGAGCGGGTCGCCGGTGGGGCCGGCGGGGCCGTGCTCCACGGCGCCGCACGGTTCTTCCGGCCCGTCCTGGCCGCGGCCGCCCTCGTGGCGCTCTTCCTCCTGGTCCCGGGCCGATCCCCGCACCCGGCGATCCAGGCCGCCGACGCGTTTCTGGCCGACGCCATTGACGTCCCCGACGCCTGGCTGCGCTGGTCGCTCCGACAGGACCCGCCCGACCCCGGCACCGTGATCATCCTCTTCGCGGAGCCCGGACCATGACGGACCCCGCTCCCGCCGGACGGGCCGCGCTCCTCGGCGCCCTCGCCCTCGGGGTGGCGTTCCTGGCCGGCGTGGGTGTCGGCGCGCTGGTGTTCGGCGACGACCCGGAGCCGCTGACCCCCCGGCAGGCCCCACCCCCCGCCCTCTTCGAAGACCTCGACCTCTCAGCGGAGCAGCGGGCGCACGTGGACTCGGTCCTGACCGCTGCCGGCCGGGCCACCGACGCCATTCTGGATGACGCCCGCGTGGAGCTCACGGCACAGGCCACTGAAGCGCTCCGTGCCATCGAGGTCGAGCTGACGCCGGAGCAGATCGAGACGGTCAAGGACCGGATCCGGCACCGACGGACGGCGGGAGCGGGCCCCCCGGAGCTCGACAGCCTGCGGTAGCAACCCGCGGGTCTCCCGCCTCCGGCAGGCACCCGCCGGGGCGGGCGGGCTTCAATCCTCCGACCGATCCAGCTTCAGGGCGTACTGCGCCAGCGCCTCCCGGGACCCGGAGAAGAGGGCGTCGGCGGCCGCCGTGAGTACGGCATCCCGGACATCGTCCCGGGTGATTCGGGCCCGGTAGATGTACTGCCGGCGCTCCTCGCGGTGCTCGAGGATCCCCTGACGTTCCAGCCGCCGCAGGACGGTCCCCACGGTCTTGCGGGCCATCCCCAGCGTGTCTTCCTGGGCCTCGAACACCTGACGCACGGTGGCCTCGCCCCGGCGCCAGATGGTGTCCAGCAGCGCGATCTGCAACTCGGTCAGTCGATGGAGCTCTTTCATCCCGTCCTCCCTTCTTATGAGATGCAGGGGAGGCCCGGAAGGTTCCCTTCGCCGCGTCGCGCTACCCCACCTCGTACATCTTTGCCCGCTCGCCGTAGCGCTCGATGAGCTCGTCCCGGAACGGGCGGTGCTCCGGACGCTCGAGCTCCGGGTCGTCCTCGATTACGCGCCACGCCTCCTGCCGGGCGGTGAAGAGGAGCGGCTCATCCCGCTCGGGGTCGAAGAACCGGAAGTCCGGCACGCCGTGCTGTTTGGCGCCGAAGAGGTCGCCCATGCCCCGGAGCCGGAGGTCGGCCCGGGCGATGTCGAACCCGTCGTCGCTCTCGGCCAGGATCTGCAGTCGCTCCATGGACTCGGGGCCGCCGGCGGCCAGGAGCACGCAGTAACTCTGCTCGGCGCCGCGGCCGATCCGACCCCGGAGCTGGTGGAGCTGGGACAGCCCGAACCGCTCGGCGTGCTCGACCACCATGACGGTGGCGTTGGGCACATCGATGCCGACCTCGATGACCGTGGTGGAGACCAGGATATCCAGGTGGCCGGCCACGAAAGACGCCATGACCTGCTCCTTCTCCGCCGGGGCCATCTGGCCGTGCATGAGGCCCACGGAGAGGTCGGGGAAGACCTCGTCGTCGAGCTTCTCGTACTCGGCGGTGGCCGCCCGGAGGTCCACCTTCTCCGACTCCTCGATGAGCGGATAGACCACGTACGCCTGGCGGCCGGCCTCCACCTGCTCCCGGACGAACGCCCAGACCTTCGATCGGTCCCGGTCCC
>JAWODW010000006.1:0-15791 GCA_046483065.1 Longimicrobiales bacterium
ACCTGACCCAGGGCAAGCAGGACTCCCAACGCCTGACATCCCTCGAGGACATCTCCGATGAGCGCAAGCTGGTCTATCCGGCCGACGGCGAGACCAAGCATTCGATCACCATCCTGACCGACCCGACCTGCCCGTTCTGCGACAAGCTGCACCGGGAGCTGCCCAAACTGAGCGAGGCCGGCGTCGAGGTGACCTACATCCTCACGCCGCGCCAGGGCCCGGGCTCGAAGGGTTTCGAACTGTCCTCGAAAGTCGCAGCTCCGCTCCGGGCCCGTGGTCCTCCACTACTGGCCGGGACAGCAGGCGCTGGCCGAGCGCGTCCTCGAACGCCTCGGCCGCCAGCCCGCCCTCCCCGCACTCCCCGACGACGTCCTGGCCGGAGACCCCATCCAGGTCTTCCTGGCCCCCGACCAGGCCCGCTGGGACAGCCTCACCGGTGGCGCCGCACCCGAGTGGGGCGCCGGCATCGCCGTGCCCGACCGCGGCCTCATCTTCCTCCCCACCTTCGACTGGGAGCGCACCCCGCCCCACACCGTCTACATCACCCTCCGCCACGAGCTCGCCCACGTGGCGCTCCAGCGCTATGTGGGCCAGGCCCGGGCACCCCGCTGGTTCACCGAGGGGTACGCCCAGTGGGCGGCGGGGGAGTGGGAGTGGGAGTCGGCCTGGCGCCTGCGCCTCACCTTCCTCGGCAGCGACGCGTCGCCCCTCGACTCCCTCACCCTCCACTGGCCCGTGGGGGAGTGGGATGCCCGGATGGCGTACCTGCTCTCGGCCAGCGCCATCGCCTACCTCGTGGACCGGAGCGGCGAGCGCGGGCTCCGGATCTTCCTCGAGCAATGGCGCGAGACCCAGGACTTCGAGGCCGCGTTCCGCGACGTCTACGGCCTCACCCTCGGCCAGTTCGAAGAAGACTGGCGTGCACACGTGAAGCGCAGCTACGGCTGGACCGTGCTCCTCGGCCAGTCCATCTTCTTCTGGCTCTTCCTGGCCATCCTGCTCGTGGTCTTCTGGGTCATCCGGAAGCGACGCGACCGGGCCAGGCTCGAAGAGCTCCGGGCCACCGAGCCGCCCGACGACCCGGCGTTCTGGGAGCGACCCCTGGACCGGGGGGCGCGCGGCCGACCCGACGAACCGGGCGAGTCCAGCGACTCCGACGAGCCCGGGACGCGCTGACGCCGGGCACCGCGCGTAGCCGGGCGCCGCGCGTACTCGCCCCCCCGTTGAACCTCACGGCCGCGGCGACTAGATTGCTCGCCATGCCACAATCAAAACGCAAAGCTCGGAAGCATCGGCCCCCGTCGCTGCGGTGGACCCCTGTGAACTACGCCCTGATGGGCTCCGGCCTCGTGGCCCTCGCCGCGGGCTTCGTGCTCCTGGCCAACGGGTCCACCCTGAGTGCGCCGCTCCTGCTGGCCCTCGGGTACGTGGTGCTCATCCCGCTGGGGATCATCCGGTAGCGGCACACGACAACAGCTCTGGCACGAAGGGCTCGAAGCGTCGAAGACTCGAAGAGGCGGTGATCCGGGGGTGTCGTGGTTTTGAGGCCTCCGGGGGGAGCAGGGTCCTTTTCGTTGTTCGTTTTTTCGTCTCCGCAAATTCGTCCCATCCAGCTATTGGCATGCCCGGCACGTAAGGCACCCTTCCACAGGAGGTCGTGGACTCCTGCGAGGAGGGTCAGGTGCCGGAATTCTATCAGGATGATGGTGTCGGAGGCTTGACCGGGAAGATCATTCGGGCGGCCATCGATGTGCACCGCGCGCTGGGGCCGGGGCTGCTGGAGAAGACCTACGAGGCGTGTCTTCAGGAACAGCTACGTCACCGGGGCATCCGCGCGGCACGGCAGGTCTGGCTGCCGCTGGAGTTCCTGGATCTGAAGATCCCGAAAGCGTACCGGGTCGACCTGCTGGTGGAGAAGCAGGTCGTCGTAGAACTCAAGGTCGCTACCAGGCTCACCTCCATCGACGTCTCCCAGGTCCTCACCTACCTCCGACTCGCGGACCTGCAGGTTGGCCTGCTGTTCAACTTCAACCTCGAAGCCCTCGCCGCCGGCGGCATCAAACGAGTCCTGAGGACCACGTAGGTCCCGAACCCCCTTCGAGCTATTCCGCCCCGGAGCCGGCTGACAAGTTGGATCCCGCGTCCTCCGGCGCGACCCCCGCCTCCGCGTTCTCCGCCGCGAACCCCGCGTCCTCCGCCGCGAACCCTCCGCCCGCGCCCGGCTACGCCCGCGACTTCTCCCCCTCCCGCACCCGCCACGCCGCCACCACCGACACCACGTTCGCCCGCCACTCCGGCAGCACCAGCCCGATGGCCGCCGCCTCCACGTTCGTCACCATGACCAGCACGAACGCCCACGGGATCAACGCCGCCGTGTCCGCCAGGAAGAGGAGCACCGCCGCCACCGCCGCCACCAGCCACGACGCCTTCGCGAGCCGGTTGTGGTAGCTGGGCAGGCGACGGAACCGGACGAACGAGATGGCGGCCGACAGCCCCCACGTCGCGCCCACGCCGGCGATGAGCCATGCGTTGGCCCGGATCACGTCGGCCTCGAGCCACCAGAGGGCCACACCGATGGCTGCATACATGAGCCAGTCGGCCAGACTGTCGAGCCGCGCGCCGATCACCGTCGCCTGGTCCAGCGCCTTCGCCAGCTTCCCGTCCGCCCAGTCGGTGGCCAGGAGGAAGACCATCACGCCGAAGAAGAGCATCCGGTGGCCGTCGTACGCCAGCCACAGCATCGGCGCGAGCCCCACCAGCCGGAGCCCGGCGATGACGTTCGGCACCGTCAGGAGCGGCTCGTCGGGCTGCCACGCCTCGGTCATGGTTGGATCCACAGGAACCACGTCAGCACCCAGAACACCGGCGCCGTCCCCGTCAGGCTGTCCAGCCGGTCCAGCACCCCGCCCTGGCCCGGCAGCAGGCGCCCGCTGTCCTTCACCCCCGCCCGCCGCTTCAGCCGCGAGGCCAGCAGGTCGCCGGCCACGCCCGCCGGCGCCACCAGCACACCCAGCACCGCCGGCCACAGCCACGCCGGCGCGTCGGCCAGCGCCCCGGCGCCCGGAGGGATGCCCCGCCCGTAGTCCGTGAGGTACGGGGCGATGAGCACCGCCGCCGCCGTCGTCGTCACCACGCCACCCCAGAACCCCGCCCACGTCTTCTTCGGCGAAAGCACCGGCGTCATCCGCCTGCGTCCCAGCGTCCGCCCCCAGAACGCCTGCGCGATGTCGTTCAGCTCCGTCAACACCAGCAGCAGCACCAGCCAGCCCAGCTCCGTACCCGGCAGCGTCACGGGGCCCGGCAGCCACGCCACCGCCACCACGAAGCCCGGGCCCACCACCGCCACCGCCAGCGCCAGCCCCCGGCTCCCCGGCGCGGCGATGGCCCACGCCTCACGCAGCGCCAGCAGCGCCCCCACCCCCATCACCACCGCCACCGCCGGCCGGCCCACCGCCAGCATCGCCACGAACACCGCCAGCAGCGCCCACCACGTCCCCACGCTCCGCCACCGCTCCCGCGCCGTGGACGTCCGGCGCGCCACCAGCCGGATCGCCCGCAGCACCGTGCCCACCAGCATGGCCGCAACGAGCACCAGCAGCACCCGCGCCGGGCCCGGGCCGAGCCCCAGCAGGTCCGAAATATGCCATAATCGATTCATCGCGGGCCATTCACTGCAAGAACCGGAGAACCGGGAGGTGAGGCATGACCGGGACGGCGGAAAGGGAAGGGTGGGGCGCGGCGCGACGCGGGGTCGGAGCCGTGCTCCTGGCCGTGGCCACCCTCACGGTGGCCTGGGCGGGCGTGGTACGGGTGACCGCAGACGGGCGCGCGCTGGCCGTCCACCCGCCGCCGGCGGAGGGCGCGGCCGGCCCGCCCGCCACTGCCGACACGCTCCGGGTCCTCGCCTGGAACATCGCCCACGGGCGAGGTGACCTCGTGCAGGGGACGCTACAGAACTTCCGGGCCGGCGATGCAGAGACCCGCGCGGCCCGGCTCGCCGGGATCGCCGGGGTCATCCGGGGGGCCGACGCCGACGTGGTGGTGCTGAACGAGGTCGATTTCCGCGCCGCCTGGTCCCACGGGCTGAATCAGGCCGGGGCGCTGGCCCGGGCCACCGGCTACGCCGCCCGGGTCGAGCAGCGCAACTTCGACTACACCCTCCTCTTCGCCGATTTCGCCTTCGGGAACGCCGTCCTGACGCGGCTCCCGGTGGACGGCGTTCGGCCGGTGGCGCTCCCGCCCCGCTCCCGCATCGAGGCCGCCCTCATCGGCGCCAAGACCGCCGCCGTCGTGGCGCTCCGTACCGCCGCGGGGCCCGTGGCCGTGGTGCCCATCCACTTCGAGTTCCGCGACGAGGACACCCGCCTCGCCGCCGTCGAGCCGATCCTGGAGCTGGCCGACCACGCGCCGCCCCTGATCCTGGCCGGCGACTTCAACACCGCCCCCCACGGCTGGCCCCGTACGGACCGGCCCACGGCCGTCGATGCCCTCCTCGAGGCCGGGTGGCACAGCCCACGGGCCGCACGCGACCCGGGCCGGGCCGCCCTCACCTTCCCGAGCCCGGACCCCGCCGCGGCCATCGACTGGGTCCTGGCCGGGCCGCCCCTCCGGGTCCTCGATGCACGGGTCCTCACCGACCGGCCCACGCTCTCCGACCACCTCCCGGTCCTGGCGGTGATCGAGGTGCGTCGCACACCGGCGGAAGTTGTCCCATCCAGCTATGGCCAATGACGACCGGGTCCCGGCATCTTCCGGCATGAATCACACGCTTCACCTCACGAACCCGCCCACGGACCTGGACCCGGATCAGCTCCATGTGGCACTCGTGGACCTCTGCGTGCACGGCTTCGCGGTGATGGAGGAGCGCATCCACGCCCGCCAGCTCTACCGTGCGGCCACCGCCCGGCGCCTGGAGGCCCGGCTGCCGGTGTCCATCGGCGGGCGCTGGCGGGTGGACCTGGAGTAGCTGCCCGGGGCCGGTGGGCGGCGCATCTCGCAGCCCAGTAGCGCCAGCGCGCCGTCGACCCTATCGGCATCACCCTCGGCCCCGGCCTGGCCGCGGCGCTGCGCAGGGATGGAGGGCACCCCCTTGCACGATTCGCCGATCGCGTTTCAACTAGGGTACGCGCGTACAGGGACCTGCACCTCCGAAGAGACAACATGCGACGCATCTGGTCCGATCTCACTGCCCGCCCGCGGCCGGCCGCGGCGGCCCTCCTGCCGGGGCTCGCCCTGGCCCTGGCCCTCCCGGCGTGCGACCTGGGTACCGCAGCCGACGGACCGCCCGTGTCCGGGGAGTGGCTCGCCGTGGAGTACGTGGCCGAGAACGCCGCCGACCCCACGGAGACGGTGCGGCTCATTCCCGACCGGGGCTGGTTCAAGTTCTTCGTCTTCTCGAGGGGTGGATACCACGAGGTGAACGAGTGGGCCGGCGACGGCGGCGGATGGTCGAACAAGGCCGGCCGGTGGAACGTCGATGGCTCCACCCTGAGCGTGACCTACCAGGAGAGCAACGAGGTGCTGGAGTGGACCTGGCGGTCCCTGGGCGGGGACCGGATCGAGCTGAGGCTCCACGATCCCCTGGGCTACGACTTCGACGGCGACGGCATCGCCGAGCCCACCCAGGACACCTACGAGCTGATCAACGCCGCCGGCAACCCCGACGACCAGCTGCTGGGCATCTGGACGGCCGAAAGCTTCACTTTCACAACCGTGGCCGATACCACCGGCTCGGACACCAGCACCATCGACCTGGTGGCGGAGGGCGGATCCTTCAGCATCACCTTCGTCCCGACCGCCACGTTCCAGTACACCGAGACCGTTCCCGACGGCGAGGGCGGCACCAACACCAGCCAGGGGTCCGGCGATTTCGCCGCCCTCGACGGCTTCCTCTGGCTCATGGAGGGCGCCGAGGTGGACTTCGCACGCTACACCTTCGACGGCGACGTGCTGGTGGTCGATATCCCCGACGCCGCCTGGGACTTCGACGGTGACGGCACCGACGATGACGCCACCCTGGAGATCCGCCTCACCCCCTGACCCCGCGTGCTTCGCACCCGCACGTGGCACGCGCACGCGGGTGCGGCTACGCCACCCGGCGCTCGATGGCGCGCCCCACCTTCCGCTCGATGGCGGCCACCAGCCGCCGGTCCTGGGGCGTGACGAACGTGTACGCGTCGCCCGTCTCCTCGGCCCGGCCGGTGCGGCCCACGCGGTGGATGTAGTCATCCACGGTGGCGGGCACGTCGAAGTTGATCACGTGGTCGAGGGAGACCACGTCGATGCCACGGGCCAGGATGTCGGTGGCGACGATGACACGGAACCGGCCGGCTTTGAACCCTTCCAGCGCCTTGGTCCGCTGGTTCTGGCTCCGGTTCCCGTGGATCCGGGCCACCGACATGCCGGCCCGATCGAGCTTCTGGGCCAGGCGGTTCGCCCGGTGCTTGGTGCGGGTGAAGACGATGGCGTTCCCGACGTCGCCGGCATCGAGCAGCTTCAGGAGCAGCGACGTCTTCTCCTTCTGCTCCACCTCGTAGATGGCCTGGAGCACGCCGGCCGCCGGGGCCTGCTTCCGCTCCACGCTGATCCGGGCCGGATCGCGCAGCATCTCGCTCGACAGCTTCACGATGGAGCCCGGGAGCGTGGCCGAGAAGAAGAAGGTCTGACGCGGGCGACGGGGCAGGTGGCCGATGATCCGTCGTATATCGGGCAGGAAGCCCATGTCGAGCATCCGGTCGGCCTCGTCGAGGACCAGGATCTCCAGCGCCTCGAGCCCGCCGTGGCGGCGGCCCATGTGGTCCAGCAGCCGGCCGGGCGTGGCCACCATCACGTCCACGCCCCGCTTGAACGCGTTCACCTGCGGGCTCATGGCCACACCGCCGTAGATCGACGCCGTGGTCAGGTCGGTGTGCCGCGCCAGCTCCCGCGTGTGCGCCTCCACCTGCGCCGCCAGCTCACGCGTGGGTGTCACCACCAGCGCCCGCGTGGCGCCCCGCGTCCGCTTCAGCAGTGTGTTCAGGATCGGCAGCATGAACGCCGCCGTCTTCCCGCTGCCCGTGGCCGCGCACCCCAGCACGTCCCGGCCCGTCAGCGCCGGCGGGATCCCCGCCTGCTGCACCGGTGTGGGCGTGGCGAACCCCAGCTCCGATACCGCGGCCAGGAGCCGCGGGTCCAGGTCCATACGGGCGAACTCGCCCGGCGTGTTTCCGTTCTGCTCGTTCATGCAATTCCCTCAGTTCGGGTTGCGCCCACGTACCGGCCAACCCGGAGAGAGCGCACAAAAAAAGGGCCCCGGCGTCCGCCGAGGCCCTCTCGATCGTACGAAAGCGCCGCCCACTGGCGACGCACGAGTGCAAGGTAGCGGCGCCTGGGGTCAGGGGGAAGGGGACCCCGCGCCCCCGCCCGAGCCCGTCTGGCGCGCCCGGCCGTTCCCGCGCCCGGGCCCTCCGAGACGGCTACGGCTCGGCGTGGGACGCGGCCGCGAGGACCCAGGCGGCGAAGAACGGGTCCGACACCCGGAACGGCTTGCCGGGCGCCAGGAGCCCGTCGTACCGGAGCTGATTGATGGCGTACGTCGCCGCCGATGAAGAGGCGAGGTCGTACCGGTCCAGGACGTCCCGGGACGTGAGCCGCTGCTCGCCCGCGGCCACGGCTCGCACCACCTGACGCTTGCTCCGCGACAGACCGTCCCAGATCAGCTCGAACGAGCCCTCGTAGTCCGCTACCACCTCGTCGAACGCCCGGTCCACCGTCGCCATCGTGGCCTCGCCTCGGTCGACGCCCCGCCCGTACACCACCTTCGCGAGGCGCAGGACGTACTCCGTCACCGGGCCCGCCCGCTCGTGGATTGCACGGACCACCTCCCCGGGCGCCCGCACACCGTTGGCCTCGAACCGGTGCCGCATCCACTCGACCATGTGGTCACTGTCGATGGGGCCCACCTCGAGTCGGTCCACCGCGTGGAACGGGCCCTTCGGCCCCAGTAGATCCAGCACCAGGCCCACGATCGAGCCGGCGAATACGTACCCGACGTGCCCGGTCTCCTGGACCACACCGCGCAGCACGCCGCCCACCCCCTCGTCCACCTCCGTCAAGCGCTGGAACTCGTCGATTACCACCACCACCCGACGGGCCTCGTCGGCCGCCAGCTCGTCGATGCCGCGCAGGATCCGGCCCAGTGCCCCCGCCGGATCCGGGTCCGCAGATGCCGACCCCGAAAGCTGCAGCACCGGACGACCGGCGTCCGTGACCGACAGCGTCACCAGGGAACGGAGCGAGTGCAGCAGCCGCTGTACCCGCTCTCCCACCAGCCAGGCCCCGGGGATCGCCCGCAAAATCCCACGGTTCAGCTCATCGATACCGTGCAGCGTCCACGCGTCGACCCCGATCACCACGCCGCCTTCCGCCTCGAACCGCTCACGGGCCCGCGCAATTACCGAGCTCTTGCCCATCCGCCGCTCGCCATAGAGCACCAGCCGCTCCCGGCCCTCCATCGCCTCCAGCACCCGACGGACCTCGCCCTCACGATCCGTAAACTCCGCTCCATGCACTACCCGCTGGGTCGCGAACGGCTGCGTCATGGCGCCTTCCGGGTAAGGAAAACCTTACTAAACTTTTGCTTATTCAGCAGAAACTTACTTGACCGCCCCCCGGAAGGGAACCCTGTCGCCTCTGCGCCCGGCCGGTCCCGTGCCCGGGCCGTTCTACGCCCGGCTCAGTCTGCCGGCGGCAGCAGCACCCGGAAGCGCGCCCCCTGGCCGGGCTCGGCGTCGACGAGCACGGCGCCGCGGTGGCTGCGGACGATGCCGAGGAGGGCGGCGAGGCCGAGGCCGCGGCCGGTGAACTTGGTGGTGAAGAACGGCTCGAAGAGGCGGGCGGCGGTCTCGGGGCCGAAGCCGGGGCCGGTGTCGGCCACCTCGAGGGTCACGTACTCGTCGGCGGGCGCGCCGTCGTCGGTGCGGCCGGCCCGCTCGGCGGCCAGCTCTTCGGCGGAGTAGTGGCGGGCGTAGGTACGGACGGTGATGGTCCCGGGCTCGTGGCCCATGGCCTCCCAGGCGTTGATGACCAGGCTGGTGACCACCTGGTGGAGCTGTGCGGGGTCGCCGCTCAGGGGCGGCAGGTCGGGGTCGAGCTCGAGGCGCAGCTCCACGTGGTCCGGCTTCGACGACGCGCTCATGGCCACCGCCTCCCGGCACACCTCGGAGAGTGCGACGGTGCGGGCCACGACCCTGCCCTTGCCGGCGTACGCCAGCATCTGGCGGGCCAGGTCGGCGGCCCGGTCGGCCGAGGCCATGATCTGGTCGACCATGTCGGCGGCGGGCGAGGGGTCGGGCAGCTCGTCGCGGACCAGGGCGGCGTTGCCCAGGATGCTGGCCAGGATGTTGTTGAAGTCGTGGGCCACGCCGCCGGCGAGCTGGCCGAGGCTCTCGAACCGCTGGGTCTCCATGATCCGGCGCTCGAGCTCGAGGCGCTCCTCCTCGCGCCGGACCCGCTCGGTGATGTCCCGTGCCGTGGCCAGGAACCGGGTCCCGCCGGGTGTCTCGAAGCCCCGGATGCCGAGCTCCACCGGAACCAGGGTGTCGCCGTGTCGGTGCTGGATGGTCAGTCGCCCGGACCGTCCGGGCTCCAGCTCGTCGAACGTGGACCGGAGCCGGGGTCGGTCCGCCTCGGACGCCAGGTCGAAGAGGGTCCGCTCCAGCAGCTCGTCCATGGACCGGCCCGTCAGCCGCGCGGCCGCCGGGTTCACCTCCAGGATCCGGCCCCCGGCGTCGGTGAGGAAGAGGGCGTCATCCAGCTCCCGGGTGCCCCGGAGGCTCCGGGCCATCTGCCGGAACGTCCGGCCCAGCAGGCCGATCTCGTCGGGCCGGTCCTCGGGCAGCGGGAGGGCGCCATCGGCCACCCGCGCGTAGTCTCCCCGGCCGATGACGGTGGCCGCCTCCGTCAGCGTCCCGACCGGGCCCGCCACCTCCCGGCGGAGGAACCACGTCACCACGCCCATGACCAGCAGGAAGAAGACCACGCCCAGCCCCACGATGAGGCGCGCGGCGTCGTGCGCGCTGGCCGCCACCACCTCCCGGGGGTAGACCGTCACCCACCACCAGTCGGGGCCGTGGAACCGGGTCACCGCCAGGTACGCGTCCCGCTCCCCGCGGTCGATGAGCGTGACGGCGCCCTTCCGGATCGGACCCGCCTCGCGGATCAGCCGGTGCCGGTACAGGAGCGTCGAGTCGCCCAGCTCCGTCAGCTCGATCTGACCCTTCTCCTGCTGCACCTCGTCCAGCCGGTCCGGGTGCGCCACCAGCGCGCCGTCGGCTGTGAGGATCATGTTGTGCGTCCCCACCAGCCGCTCGTCCAGCACCCGCTCCATCAGGCTGCTCAGGCGCACGTCGTTGCTCGGCGTGATCAGGTGCCGGCCGTCCCGGTCCACCGGCAGCTGGTACGTCACCGCCCACGCGTCGGCCGTGAGGTCGTAGTACAGGTTCGTCCACACCGGCGCCCGCTCCGGGTTCGCCGCCTGGAGCGTGGCGCCCACCACCGACTGCCCCGTCATGTCGAGGTCCGCCCGCGCCGTCAGCCCCCACGGCTCGTCGCTCACGATGACGATGGCGTTCTCCGGGAACGTGGCGTGCAGCAGCAGCTCCGGGTCGGTGGCCGGCGCCAGCCTGGCCGCCAGTCGCAGCGCCAGCACCAGGCGGCGACGCAGCTCCGGGTCCGGACCACCGGGGCCCGACGCCGCCTCGCTCACGCTGCTGATGAACCCGCTCACCCCACGGAAGTAGTCGCCGTCCGCCGTCCACGTCCCCTCGTGCAGCGACGGTACCGTCCGCCATGCACCCTCGGCGCCCCGTCGCCAGAACCGGTCGAAGTCGTCGCCCAGCCCCATCGGCGCGTTGGCGTACGCCTCCAGGAACAGCGCCCCGAACGCCGCCGTCTCCTGCTCCGCCGTGCGGAAGAGCCGGCTCTCCGTGCGGCCCTTCTCCGCCACATAGTCCTCGAGCCGCTCGAGCTCCCGCGTCTCGAACGCGCGGAACGTCAGCCAGTACCCGCCCGCCGCCACCAGCGCCACCGTCACCAGCGCACCCACGGCCACCCGGAGCATGATCCGGCCCGCCAGCGTGCGGTCCGTGGTCCGATCCGGCGTCTGGTTCGGCGTCTGGTTCGGCGTCTGGCTCGGCGTCTGATTCGCGGACGTCATGGCGCCCAAACTACAGGCCGGGCCCGGAGCGCGCACCGCCGAGCGCGTGGGCGGCCCGAACCCGAAGCGGCCCCGGACCGTTCGGGACAATCTCCCGAACAACCGCTTCTCCCGGCGGGCCTGGGGATTTCCGTACACGTGTTGTAGCAAAGTCCCCGAAGAACCCGACCGTCCCGGCGCCGTGTGGGGCATTCACAACAACATGGGTACAGAAGTCCCCACATAGCCGGCCGAACGCCGTTCTATGGCGACTCCTCCCGGGCGACTCCTCCCGGGCGACTCCTCCCGGGCCTCAAACTTCCCCGCAGCCCCTCCCGGATCGAGAGTATCGATCCACATAGGAGTCTGAACCACGAACAACGCCCAGCACTCCATCCCCCTCGCCCTCACCCTCGCCCGTCCGGCGCGGCCGGCAGTTCCCATCGGCAATGCGAGACCGTCAGTCCCGACCGAACCGCTTCTGCCTTTCGTCCGGGAACAGCCGGATCACGGTTCACGCCAGACGTACACGGTCCCCGCCGTCCTCGCCCAAGCCCCCCTCGCCCGCACCCCCGCCCGTCGCTCCCGTGCCCCGTGCCTGTGCGTGTGCCTGTGCCTGTGCATGTGCCTGTGCCCTGTGCATGTGCCCCGTGCCTGTGCCCCGTGCGTGTGCCCCGTGCCTGTGCCCTGTGCATGTGCCCCGTGCATGTGCCCTGTGCATGTGCCTGTGCCCTGTGCGTGTGCCCCGTGCTTGTGCCTGTGCCCCGTGCGTGTGCCCTGTGCGTGTTCCCCCACCCCCACCCCCACCCCGAAGCCCCCTGTCACACCCCCTCCCTACATTCTCCCCCGATGCCCGCGCCCGAACCCGAACCCGAACCCCGATCCACCCCCAATGCCACAAACATCTGTTGCGACCTCGCCTCCAGCGTCCCATTTTCCTTCAGGCCGACTGCCCATCGAACCCTCTTCGAGCCCCCGGGGCGGGCGACCCATGTGTGTAGATGTGTCTCTTGAGCACCCCTGACGACGTGCGGATCACCAAGACCCAACGCTGGCTGGACCTCATCGCCTTCCTCGTGAAGCGGCGCCTGCCCGTGGCCGCCGACGAGATCATGGAGGCCGTGCCGAGCTACGCCCGGAAATGGCGCGACGGCTCCGACACCGACCGGGCCACCGTCCGGCGCATGTTCGAGCGCGACAAGGACGAGCTCCGGGACCTCGGCGTCCCCATCCGCTCCGTGGACTACACCATCGATTTCGGCGCCGAGGAGATCACCGGCTACCGTTTGGCCACCCGCGACTTCTACCTCCCGTACCTGCGCGTGCTCCGGGCGGGTCGGGACGACGCCGCCTCGAGCGACGCGGGCCGCGCCTCGAGCGCCGCCGGTGCCGCCTCGCGCCCCGCCGGCCCCGCCGGCCCCGCGTCGAGCCCCGCGGGCCGTGGCGCCGGCGCCGGCAGCATCGAGATCCCCGAAGACCAGGCTCGCGCAGCAGTGGAAGCCCTTTCCCGGGTCGCCTCGCTCCCGAACTCACCGTTCGCGGACGCGTCCCGAACCGCCCTCCGTAAACTGGCGTTCGACCTGGATGTCGACGCTCTCGCCACCGCCCCGGTCCTCTTCGTCCCACCGTTCGAGCCCCCGGACGGAGAGGACCCCCGGGGTCGGATCCGCGGCCTCCTGGGCGCCGTGCGCGCCCGCAAGGAGGTCTCGTTCCGCTATCACGGGATCCAGCGCGGCACCGTCACCGAGCGCACCGTGGCGCCCTACGGCCTCCTCTTCCACCACGGCCACTGGTACCTCATCGGCCACGACCGGCTGCGCGACGACCTCCGGGTCTTCCGCCTCGGCCGCATGGAGGACGTCGAGATCAACGACCGCGCGCCGAAGACCCCCGACTACGAGATCCCCGACTCCTTCGACCTCTCCGACTTCGCCGGCCGCCGCCCCTGGGAGCTCGGCGACGACGACGACCCCGTCACCGCACACGTCCGCATCGAGTTCCCCCTCTCCCTCTGGGCCGACCGCAACGGCTACGGCCGCCTGGTCCGCGCCCTCGAGGGCGGCGCCGCCATCCGCGCCATGGACGTCCACCGCACCGGCGCCTTCCTCCGTTGGGTCCTCGCCCAGGCCGGCGAGGCCACCGTGGTGGCGCCGCCCGAGCTCGTGGAGGCCTACCGCGAGCTCGTGGCCGAGACCGCCGCGCTGTATTCCGACGCCGGGGCGGGGGAGGGCTCGTGAACGGCTATTCACACCGGAGTCCGCGGAATACGCGGAAGAACAGCACGCGGAAAGGTCCTTCGCAGAAGACGCAGGGTCCGCGGCGGAGTCTGGTTGATTTTGTTCTGTTCCGCGCATTCACCGCGTCTTCCGCGAATTCCGCGGTTAGGCGAACGTCGGAATCACGCCGCCGTCTCGCCGATTTCGATCTCCACGGGTACTCCGGCCTTCGTCAGCATGTTGACCAGCGAGTCGATGGTGAATTGACTGATCCGGCCGCGCATGAGATCGCTGATCCGGGGCTGGGTTGTCCCCATCAGTTCGGCCGCCTCGGTCTGCGTGAGGCCTCGCTCCTCGATGAAGCGCTTTGCGGCGAGCATGAGCCTCGACCGCATGAGCAGGTTCCTGGCTTCGTCGGGGGGAAAGCCGATGTCTTCGAAGATGTTGGCGCCGGCGGGCGTCGTGTGGGTCATGCCATCATCCGCCTTTCTCGCGCAGCCGCAGCATCTCTCCGTACCGCTCCTGCGCTGTCTTCAGGTCCGACCGGCTCGTCTTACGAGGCTTCTCATCTAGGTTATACAAGATTCCTATATCAAACAAGCCTTTCACACCGGAATCCGCGGAATACGCGGAAGAACAGCACGCGGAAGGGTCTTTCGCGGAAGACGCAGGATCCGCGGCGGAGTCTTGTTGAACTTGTTCCCTTCCGCGTCTATACCGCGTTCTCCGCGAATTCCGCGGTTAGCGAAGGTCGGAATTCACCTGGATTCCCGGGGCCGCGGCCCGTCGTACCCGTTCACCAGTCGCTTGATCGCCCCCTCGCCCAGGTATGGCACGTTGAAGTTGATGAGCAGCCCTACCGGGTAGCCACCGAGCCGCATGTAGGTGAGCGCCTGGGCGGTATGGACGGGTTCGAGCTTTACGACGGCCTTCAGCTCGACCACCACGCATCCCTCCACCAGCACGTCGATCCGGTAGCCGCAGTCGGTGCGTATACCGTCCACCTCAACGGGGATGGGGACCTGGCGCTGCACGGTGAGCCCGCCCTTCGTCAGCTTCCCGACGAAGAACGTCTCGTAGGCCGATTCCAGCAGTCCGGGGCCCAGTTCGCGGTGCACGGCCACTGCGGCAGCCAGGATCGCGCTGGTGATTTCGTTGATCTCCATGAGTTCCCTCCGCTTCGACGGGTGCATGGCGCACGATGGGCTACCCGATGGGGCACTGGAATGGCGGATTGGGACGGATTGCCGGCGGGTTCCGGCCTTCGGGCCGAGGCAGGGTTCAGGTCACACCGGAGTCCGCGGAATACGCGGAAGAACAGCACGCGGAAGGGTCTTTCGAGGAAGACGCAGGATCCGCGGCGGAGTCTTGTTCAACTTGTTCCCTTCCGCGTCTATACCGCGTTCTCCGCGAATTCCGCGGTTCCCGAACGTCGGACCCACCACGGAGGCCGGGCATGACCGCCGAAGACCAGCTCGCCCGGATCCTCCAGATCCTCCCGCTGGCCGCCCGCGATGACGGCGTGACGTACCCCGAGCTGGCCGACGCCCTCGGCACCGACGGCGGCGACGTCCTGGACGACCTCCGGGTGGTCACCGGCCGCGCCGACTACCACCCGGCCGGGAGCGGCGCCGAGATCCAGCTGGCCCTCGACGAGAACCGGGTCCGGGCGTGGACCACCGGCGCGTTCCGGCGGCCCGTGCGCCTCGACCTCCGGGAGGCCGCCGCGCTGCACCTGGGGCTCCGGCTCCTGGCCGCGGACCGGGAGGGCGGCGAGGTGCCCGACGAGCTCCGTCGCCTGGAGGAGAGCATCGCCTGGGCCGTCCCCGACGACCTCGACGCCGCGCTGGTGGCCGACCCCGGCGAGTGCGACGCGCTGCGGGGCGCCCTCGTCGACGCCGCGCGCACCCGTCGCACGTGCGAGATCCAGTACCTGAAGCGCGACGCCCCCGAGCCCGAGGCCCGCACCGTGGACCCCTGGGCCGTGGCGTGCGCCGGCGGCCGGTGGTACGTCATCGGCCGCGACCACCGCCGCGACGACGCCCGGATCTTCCGCGTGGACCGGGTCCTCGGCGTCCGTCGCATGGACCGTCGCTTCGACCCGCCCGAGGACTTCGACCCCGCCGCCTACCTCGACCGCGGCCGCGTCTACCGCGCCGACGACGAGCTCGACGTCACCGTCCGCTACAGCCCCCGCGTGGCCCGCTGGCTCACCGAGCGCGGCCAGGGCGAGGCACAGGAGGACGGCAGCGTTATCGTCACCCACACCGTGGCCGACCCCGGCTGGATCGTCCGCCACGTGCTGCGCTACGGGCCCGACGCGGAGGTGCTGGCGCCGAAGGAGGTGCGGGCGTGGGTGGGGGAGGCGCTGCGATGAAGGGTTATGCCACTGCGAGCTTGCG
>JAWODW010000085.1:0-8406 GCA_046483065.1 Longimicrobiales bacterium
ACACGAAGTTCAAGGCGGAGGCGTACATATTGACGAAAGAGGAGGTGGTCGTCACACGCCGTTTTTCAATGGATACCGGCCGCAGTTTTATTTTCGGACGACGGACGTGACAGGGGTGCTGCATCTGCCCGAGGGTGTGGAGATGGTGATGCCGGGTGACAACATATCGATCACGGCCGAACTGATCACACCGATTGCCATGGAGAAGGAGCTGCGCTTCGCCATTCGTGAGGGCGGCCGCACCGTGGGTGCCGGCGTCGTCACCGAGATCATTGAGTAGCGCGGAGCGCTGGAGCTAAGAACTAAGAGCTAAGATCTGAGCAGTTCCGGGCCGGGCCGTACCCGCGGCGGCAGACGAAGTGCCGCGGACGCAGCCACCCACGACGAACCACTTAGATCTCAGCTCTTAGATCTCAGATCTGACGCCCGGAACTCTCAACGGGCCGCGGAGTAGGATAAAGGCTCGGCACCAAAACGTAGCGACGAAGGCAGAACTAAATGGCCCGCGATAAGATCATCCTCGCCTGTACGGAGTGCGAGGAGCGGAACTACCACACCACGAAGAACAAGCGGCTGCACCCGGAGCGGCAGGAGTGGAAGAAGTACTGCGCCCGGTGTGACGCCCATACGCTCCACAAGGAGACGAAGTAACTCGCATGGCACTCATGGCCGATATCCGCCAGTTCACCGACGAGACGGTGGACGAGATGAAGAAGGTCACGTGGCCGGACTGGGATCAGCTTCGGAACTCGACCTTCGTGGTGCTCATCTTCGTGGTGATCGTCTCGGGGATCATCTGGCTCATGGATGTCGCGGTGCGTGGCATCCTGGGGCTGGTACTCGACATCTTCGCGGGCTGACATGAGCGAGGAAGCGCGCTGGTTCACCCTGCAGACCTACTCGGGCCACGAGAACAAGGTCAAGAAGCTGATCGATATACGGATCGGCGAGGAGGAGGGTGAGGAGCCGGAAGAGAAGGAGATCCAGGAGGCGCTGGTCCCGACACAGGAAGTGACGGAGATCAAGAAGGGCGAGCGCGTCCAGGTCACCAAGCGGCTCTACCCCGGCTACGTGCTGGTGAAGATGGTGTACAACCAGCGCACCGCGCACGTGATCAACAACATCCAGGGCGTGATCAAGTTCCTGGGTTCGGGGCAGGATCGGCCGCAGCCGCTCCGTGAGGACGAGGTGGCGAAGATCCTCGGCGAGGAGCCGGAGGTGGTCGAGGAGGAGCAGGAAGAGGAAGTGCCCTTCAAGATGGACCAGGTGGTCGAGGTGACCGAGGGGCCGTTCAAGGATTTCAGCGGAACGGTTCAGGAGGTCTACCACGACAAGGGCAAGGTCAAGGTCGAGGTCAGTCTCTTCGGCCGGCCGACGTCGGTGGAGCTGGACTACGCGCAGCTGAAGGGCTACTAGCCCGGGGTTGCCGGGTCCCGCAGCACGGGCCGCGGAGCGCGGCATGCACCACGTGCTGGATGGACCGTTGCACAGGGGCAGGACCGCAGGACTACAATCGAGGGCTGTGGGAGCTCCACGCTCCCGAGCGCAACCACGGCCGGAGCAGAAAGGGAGCGAGTCGAGACGATGGCTAAGAAGCAGATCGGATTCATCAAGCTGCAGATTCCAGCGGGGCAGGCCAACCCCGCGCCGCCCGTGGGGCCCGCCCTGGGTCAGCACGGCGTCAACATCATGGACTTCTGCAAGCAGTTCAACGCCAAGACCCAGCAGCAGGCGGGGACCATCATCCCCGTGGAGATCACGGTCTACGCCGATCGGTCGTTCAGCTTCATCACGAAGACGCCGCCGGCTGCGATCCTGCTGAAGAAGGCGGCGGGAGTCGAGTCCGGCTCGGGCGAGCCTCACCGGGAGAAGGTGGGGGTGGTGCGCCGGTCGGACCTCAAGGAGATCGCGGAGCTCAAGATGCCGGACCTGAACGCGTCCAGCGTGGAGAGCGCCATGCGAATGATCGCGGGAACGGCCCGTTCCATGGGCCTCACGGTGGTGGACTAATGCCGAAGCACGGGAAGAAGTATCGGCAGGCGCAGTCGCTTCTGCCGAAAGGGATCAAGTTCGAGCAGCCGGAGCGGGCGCTGGAGCTCGTCAAGGACTCGGCGTTCGCCAACTTCGACGAGACGGTGGAAGTGAGCGTGCGCCTCGGGGTGGACCCGCGGCACGCGGACCAGATCGTGCGGGGCACGGTGGTGCTCCCCCACGGCACCGGGAAGGAAGTGACGGTACTGGTCCTGGCCGAGGGCCCGCAGGCGGAGGCGGCCGAGGCGGCTGGCGCCGACTACGTGGGCATGGAGTACGTCGAGAAGATCGAGGAGGGCTGGCTCGAGTTCGACGTGGCGGTGGCCACGCCCAACGTCATGGGCCAGGTCGGGAAGCTCGGCCGGGTGCTGGGGCCACGGGGGCTCATGCCCACGCCGAAGGCCGGCACGGTGACCATGGACGTGGGCCCCGCCGTGGAGGAGATCAAGGCGGGGAAGATCGAGTTCCGGGTCGACCGGACCGGGAACGTGCACGCCCCCATCGGGAAGGTCTCGTTCGAGGTCGACGCGCTGGTGGAGAACATGAAGGCGTTCATGGACGTGATCATGCAGCAGCGGCCGGCGTCGGCGAAGGGCCAGTACGTGCGCAGCGTGACGGTCTCCAGCACCATGGGGCCGGGCGTTGGGATTGACGAGAACCTCTACCGGCGGGTGGCGGCATGAGCAGCGCAGTAGAGCGGAAGAAGGAGGCCGTCGCCGAGCTGTCGGAGAAGCTCGATGGGGCGGTGGCATTCTACCTTACGGACTTCACGGGCCTCAACGTCCAGAAGATGACGGACCTGCGTGCACGGATGCGCAGCGAGGGGGTGGAGTACCTGGTGGTGAAGAACACGCTTGCACTCCGGGCCATCGAGGATCTCGATATCCCGGACATCGGCGAGTTCTTCGTGGGGCCGACCGGCCTCGTGATCGGTGCGGAAGACCCGATCATGGCGGCGAAGGTCCTGGACAACTTCGCGAGAGAGAACGATCAGAAGCCGTCCGTGAAGGTCGGCGTCGTGGAACGACGGCAGGTCTCGGCCGACGAAGTCGGTCGGCTGGCCAAGCTGCCGCCGCGGGAAGTGCTCCTCTCGGAGCTGGCGGGCGCCATGCAGGCCCCGCTTGCAGCACTCGTGTTCCTCATGGAGGGGAAGGCGAGAGAATTGTTGGGTCTGCTCGAGGCGCTCCGCGCCGAGCGGGACGGCGCTTAAACTCTAGGCAACAGGGAAGAAGGCAATGGCGAATCAGGAAGAGCTGTTGGACGCAATCGGCAACATGACCGTCATGGAGCTGGCGGACTTCGTCGACGCGTTCAAGGAGAAGTTCAACGTGGAGGCCGCGGTCGCGGCTCCGGCGGCGGCCCCTGCGGCCGGCGCGGGAGAGGCCGAGGAAGAAGAGAAGGACGAGTTCGACGTCGTCCTGTCGGAAGTGGGCGGCAAGAAGATCCAGGTCATCAAGGTGATCCGTGAGGTCACGAGCCTGGGTCTGAAGGAAGCCAAGGACCTGGTGGATGGCGCTCCGAACACGGTGAAGGAAGCCGTGACGAAGGAGGAGGCCGAGCAGGTCAAGGCGAAGCTGGAGGAGCAGGGCGCGACGGTCGAGCTCAAGTAGCGGGCCGTTGCCTTCCCGCGCGTCGGGGTCGGCTGCGGCCGGCCCCGACGGCAGGGAGGAAAATGGCACCGTTCCTTTTGCTTGAACCGAGGCGTACATGTTCTGGGGTTCGAACAAACCTACAATTCAGGTCCGTTCCACCGTCCCCGCCACCCGTTCGCGGTGGCCGGGACTTCGTGTGCCTATGCAGCCGCATGGGCGACGGGCCACGAGTGTCTGAGGAGGATCCGTCTTGGCTACCAAGATGAATGGAAAGCTGCCGGTCGTCAGCTTCGGGAAGCTGGCCCGGCCCATGCCGATGCCGAACCTGCTGGATGTGCAGGTGAAGGCGTTCGAGTCGCTGTTGCAGCCGGATGCCACTGCGGAGGACCGCAGGGACGTGGGGCTGGAGCGCGTATTCAACGAGATCTTCCCGATCGCGGACGTCAACGACAAGCTGTCGCTGGAGTTCGTGGCGTACTCCCTCGGCGAGCCGAAGTACACGGTCGAGGAGTGCATCGAGCGCGACATGACGTACGCGGCGCCGCTCAAGTCGACGCTGCGGCTCGTGGTCTGGGAGGACGCCGAGGAGGAGGAGGAAGAGCGGCGTCCGGCGGACATCATCGAGAAGGAAGTCTATCTCGGTGACCTGCCGCTCCTCACGGAGCTGGGCACCTTTATCATCAACGGCGCCGAGCGGGTCATCGTCAGCCAGCTGCACCGGTCGCCGGGCGTGGTGTTCGAGGAGAACATCCACCCGAACGGCTCGCGCCTGTTCAGCTCCCGGATCATCCCGTTCCGGGGCTCGTGGGTCGAGTTCACCATCGATATCCACGACGTGATCCACGTCCATATCGACAAGAAGAAGAAGTTCCCGGCCACGGCCCTGCTCCGGGCCTTCGGCTACGGGAGCGACGAGGATGTCCTCCGGCTCTTCCTCGACACGAAGGACATCGAGGTGGAGGACTACGAGGACCAGGGCGCGCGCCGCGAGGTGGTGGGCGCGGTCCTGGCCGAGGAGATCGTGGACCCGGAGAGCGGTGAGGTCCTGGCCGAAGTGGCCGAGGAACTGACCGACGAGGTGCTGGACCAGCTGGTCCGGGCAGGGATCGAGAAGGCGACGATCTTCACCGCCGGCGAGGGCGGCACGAGCCGGGGCGAGAACCCGCTCCTCAAGAACACGCTCCAGAAGGACCCCACGGACGACGAGGAGAGCGCGCTCAAGGCGATCTACTCCCTCCTGCGGCCCGGCGACCCGCCGAACATGCAGACGGCACGGGAGGCCATCGAGCGCATCTTCTTCAACCCGAAGCGCTACGACCTCGGGCGCGTGGGCCGCTACAAGATCAACCAGCGGCTGAAGCTCGATATCCCGAAGAACCACACGGTCCTCACACAGGAGGACTTCATCGCCATCATCCGTTACCTCATCGAGCTGACGGAGGGGCGTGGCTTCATCGACGACATCGACCACCTGGGCAACCGCCGGGTGCGGACGGTGGGCGAGCTCATCGCGAACCAGTTCAGCGTGGGGCTGAGCCGCATGGCGCGGCTGGTGAAGGAGCGGATGAGCATCAACACGGACGTCGACAAGATCAACATCGACGACCTGGTGAACGCCCGCACGGTGAGCGCCGTGATCCAGGCGTTCTTCGGCTCGAGCCAGCTGAGCCAGTTCATGGACCAGACCAACCCGCTGGCGGAGATGACGCACAAGCGGCGGCTGAGCGCGCTGGGCCCCGGGGGCCTGACCCGTGAACGGGCCGGCTTCGAGGTGCGAGACGTGCACTACTCGCACTACGGGCGGATGTGCCCCATCGAGACGCCCGAGGGTCCGAATATCGGGCTCATCACCAGCATGACCACCTTCGCCCGGATCAACGAGCTCGGCTTCATCGAGACACCGTACCGGACGGTGGTGGACGGGAAGGTCACCGACGAGATCGAATGGCTCGACGCACTGGCCGAGGAGGACGGAAAGATCGCGCAGGCCAACGCGCCGTTGAACGACGACGGCACGTTCGCCAACGAGTTCGTCCTCTGCCGCTGGCGGGACGACTACCCGCTGCTGAAGCCCGAGGACATCGACTACATGGACGTGGCCCCGGACCAGCTGGTCAGTGTGGCCGCGGCGCTGATCCCGTTCCTCGAGCACGACGACGCGAACCGGGCGCTCATGGGCTCGAACATGCAGCGGCAGGCCGTGCCGCTCCTGTTCCCCAAGACGCCGCTGGTGGGGACCGGGCTCGAGGAGAAGGTGGCCCGCGACAGCGGCGCCGTGATCCTGGCCCGGCGCGCCGGCGAGGTGGTGGAGGTCACCGCCGACACGATCATCGTGGACACGGGCGCCGTGAAGCCCGGCGCCAGCGATGAGCCGCTGGCCAAGCTGGCCCAGTTCGATCGCTACCGGCTGCGCAAGTTCTGGCGCACGAACCAGGACACGGCCATCAACCAGCGCCCGCTGGTCGAGAAGGGCCAGAAGGTGAAGAAGGGCGACATTATCGCCGATGGCCCGAGCACGGACCACGGGGAGCTGGCCCTCGGCCAGAACCTCCGGGTGGCGTTCATGCCGTGGTACGGCCACAACTTCGAGGACGCCATCGTCATCAGCGAGAAGCTGGTGAGGGATGACACGTACACGAGCATCCATATCCAGGAGCTCGAGCTCCAGGTCCGGGACACGAAGCGGGGGATGGAGGAGATCACCCCCGAGATCCCGAACGTGAGCGAGGAAGCGCTCACCAGCCTGGATGAGCGCGGCATCGTCCGCATCGGCGCCCGGGTCGAGTCGGGCGATATCCTGGTGGGGAAGATCACGCCGAAGGGCGAGACCGAGCTGTCGCCGGAAGAGAAGCTGCTGACGGCCATCTTCGGCGAGAAGGCGAAGGACGTGAAGGACTCGTCGCTGAAGGTGCCGCCGGGGATGACCGGCGACGTCATCGACGTCAAGATCTTCAGCCGCCGCATCGACGACCCGCTCCTGGAAAAGGACCGGGGTGAGCGGATCGGCCAGCTGCGCACGTGGGAGCGGGAGGAGATCCAGCGGATCACGGAGGCCCGCAACGAGGAGCTGCGGGAGCTGCTGAAGCTGAACACGGTGGCCCTCATGCTGAAGAAGGGGACCGTGGAGCCGCTGGTGGAGGAGGGGACGAAGCTGCTGGTGGACGTCCTCGACAACATCGACTTCAACGACATGGACCTGACCACGCTCAAGGTCCAGAACAAGGCCGCCAACGAGCGGATCCGGAAGCTGATCGACACCGCCAAGGAGCGCATCGAGAAGGTGCGCGAGAAGACCGAGGAGCAGATCGACAAGGTCTTCCAGCCCGACGAGCTGAGCCCGGGCGTGGTCCAGCTCGTGAAGGTCTACCTGGCGGAGAAGCGGAAGATCAGCGTGGGCGACAAGATGGCCGGCCGCCACGGCAACAAGGGCATCATCGCCCGGGTGGTCCCCGAGGAGGACATGCCGTTCCTCCCGGATGGCTCCCCCGTGGAGATCGTGCTGAACCCGCTGGGCGTGCCCAGCCGGATGAACGTGGGACAGATCCTGGAGACGCACCTCGGGATGGTGTGCGATCTCCTGGGCTTCGAGGCCAAGACCCCCGTCTTCCAGGGCGCCACCGAGGACGAGGTGGGCGCGCTGCTGAAGCTCTCCGGTGTACTCTGGACCCACGGCGCACTCGGGATCAAGGGGGCCGAGCCGCCCGCCTTCGCAGAGAAGGAGGCGCTGGATCTGATCCAGGGCATCCAGAAGGCGCCGCGCACGGAGCGGGTGACCGACGTGTCGGGGAACGGCGCGGACCCCAACGAGCTGGGGCTCGGCCACTCCATGGACACGTTCCTGGAGCACCTGCCGAAGAAGGCATTCGGCAAACTCGAGGAGTTCAAGGAGTACCTGGTCGAGGCGGCGAAGGAGCTGGCGGAGCGTCAGGACAGCAACCTGACCGACGCGTACCCGGCCACTGCCGCCCTCGCCCGCAAGCGGACGAACCTGGACGGGTTCGACGAGGCGGTGCGGGAGTTCACGGCCGAGGCAGGGTTCCTGCCCGCCGGTAAGGTCTGGGTGCGGGACGGGCGCAGCGGCAAGCAGTTCGAGCACCCGGTGACGGTGGGCTCGATGTACATGCTGAAGCTGAGCCATCTCGTGGACGACAAGATCCACGCCCGGAGCATCGGGCCGTACTCGCTGGTCACGCAGCAGCCGCTGGCCGGTAAGGCCCAGTTCGGCGGCCAGCGGTTCGGGGAGATGGAGGTGTGGGCCCTGGAGGCGTACGGCGCCGCCCACACGCTGCAGGAGATACTGACGGTGAAGTCCGATGACGTGTCGGGTCGGTCCCGGGTCTACGAGGCCATCGTGAAGGGTGAGAACCTCCCGGAGCCCGGAATCCCCGAGTCGTTCAATGAATCTATTCAACAGCCTTACCTCCGGCCTGCTTAGCATCCTCGATGCAAGCTCTAGAAATTATAAAACAAGAACCTGAACTTGGCCAAATGGTTCGAGAACGAGCAAAATGCTTTGCTCAAATGCTTGATTTAGATATGCAATCGCCTATCATCCCCGTTATCGTTCAGAGCAATAAGCGAGCTCTATCTCTCTCACAAATGCTCTTTGATCAGGGAATGTTTGTTACGGCCATACGGCCGCCTACTGTACCTCTTGGTACCGCACGCCTTCGCTTCTCCATTACCTTAGCGCACTCACACGATGAGCTTATCTTTACAGCAAACAAAATAAAGGAAATTTTATGAATACATGTATTCCCGGATGGGCAACAACCAAAGAGAT
>JAWODW010000012.1:0-22514 GCA_046483065.1 Longimicrobiales bacterium
GGTGATGCCCGACCGCGTGATGATGATCATGGCCCCGTTCGAATCAGTAGGTACAAAAAAAGGCGGCCCGCGGAATCGCTCCGCGGGCCGCCCGTGCGCCGGATCGATGCGCTGCTTAGCGCATACGCCTCCAGCCACGGCCCGCGATGCGGGGGCCGTAGGTATAGGCGTAGGCGTAGCAGCTCTGGCGCATCGTCATGATCGCTACCCTAGCGGCGGCCCAGCCGCACAGTCAACCCCCACGCCGATCGCCGGAGCCCGAACCCTTGCGCACAGGGACGCGCGGAGGCATATGTTTCTCGGACCCTCCCCCCACTCGTGTGCGCTTATGATCCTGCATCCAGCTGCCTGGGCCGTGCTCATCGTCGGGGCCATCATCATCATCTGGTTCACGATCCGCGACGACGACGCCTGACCTCCCGGTCGGACCGGCACCGTCCGGGCCCGTCCGGGCACGTCCGATGCGGTCCCACCACGTCCGATGCGGTCCCGCTGCCGGACGGCTGCCGCTGGACCCCCGGCCCCTTAATCGTCCACGTATATCTTTGGGCTCCAACAGGTTAGTTACGCCCGCCCCCGCCTGACGCGCTCGCTGCCCCGCCGGTGCGCGCAACAAAACGGGCGCCGCTCCCGTTGTGTAGTGCACGCGTACACGGAACGGGGAAAGGCGGACATGGATGGAGCACTGATCACGGCCGCGCGGAACGGCGACGAGGGGGCGTTCATCGCCCTGTACGAGCGTCACGCGGGTCGTGTCCGGCGCCTGGTGGAGAGCTGGGTCGGCGAGCCGGCGCTGGTGGACGACCTGTGTCAGGAGAGCTGGCTGCGGGCGTTCCGGGGGCTGCAGGCGTTCCGGGGCGATTCGGAGTTCGGCACGTGGCTGCACACCATCGCCCGGAACGTGGTTCTGAGCGGCGGGCGGACCACGAAGCGGCGGGCGGAGCTGCTGGAGGAGTCGTGGCGGCCGCAGACGATCTCGGCGCCCGAGCCGGTGGAGCTCCGGCTCGACCTGCGGCGGGCGGTGAACGCCCTGCCGGCGGGGATGCGCCGGGTCCTCTGGCTGCACGACGTGGAGGGGTGGACCCACGCAGACATCGGGGTCCGGCTCGGCGTCTCGGAGGGTACGTCGAAGAGCCAGCTCTTCAAGGCGCGGGCCCGGCTCCGGGACCGGCTGCGGGTGGACACCTCGACGTAACCCCGGCGGAACGTGTACACTTGGAGGGAGCCAGCACGTACACCGGGGATCGCTTCATGCCGTTTCGACCGCACGCACGTCGGGCCGTATTCACGGGCCTCGCCTTCACCGCGGGCCTCGCGGGCCTCGCCGTGGCCTGCCAGGACCCGGCGGGGCCGCCGCCGACGCTGGAGCGTGGCGTGGTCTCCTTCTCGTTCCAGGGGCCGATGTCGGGGTCCGGCACGTTCGTCGCCGACGGCCGCTGCTACAGCTCCCCGGGGCAGCCACCGGCGGATTCGGCGTGCGCCCTGGCCGTGGATCTCGGCGACACCCTACGGGTCCGGGCCGTTCGTCATCCCCGGACGATCCGCTGGCAGCACGTCAACGTGGAGGTCCCGGTGGGCGCCTCGTGCGAGGGGGGCGATGCATGCGGCATCGCCTTCGACCTGCTCAATCGGGCGGGTGTGGTGGAACAGTCCTTTCGGTCCGTGGAAACTACTGTGACCGTCACGGAGGAAACGGAGGAGCGGATGCGCGGAACGTTCTCAGGCAAGGCGTACAGGGTCGGGGGCCGGCCCGGAGACACGCTGCGAATCGTGGACGGCACCTTCGACGTGCCGGTGGAGCGATGAGCGGAGCAGCGGCTCCCCGGATCGCCGACAGCAGCTGGGGCCGTATCCAGCTCGAGGACGGCCGTACGTTCAAGGACGCCAAGCTCTGGCCCGGCGGCGGTCGCGAGTGGGACTGGAACGAGACGGGCACCGGCCACCGGCCGGGGATCCAGCCGGAGGACGTGGACGAGCTGCTGGAGCACGGAGCCGAGGTGGTGATCCTGACGCGGGGCCGCGTCCGTGCGCTGTCGGTCCCCGCGGAGACCGTAGAGCGAGTGGAGGCCGCCGGCGCGGAAGCCCTGGTCCTGCCCACCGGGGACGCCATCGAGCGCTACAACGCGCTCCGGGAGGAGCGGGCCGTGGGCGGCCTGTTCCACTCCACCTGCTGATGGCCGGGGCCGGGAGGGTTCGGGAGCGGCTGCGCTCGGCGGAGCGTGTGCTGGCGTTGACGGGTGCGGGGATCTCTGCGGAGTCGGGGATCCCCACGTTCCGGGGCAAGGATGGGTGGTGGAAGAAGGAGGACCCGACGAAGCTGGCCACGCAGGCGGCGTTCGACAGGGACCCGTCGTACGTCTGGGAGTGGTACGAGTACCGGCGCGGTCTCGTGGGGGAGGCGGAGCCCAACCCGGGCCACGAGGCGCTGGCGGCGTGGGAGTCGGCGGGAAAGAAGGTGCTGGTGGCCACGCAGAACGTGGACGACCTCCATGAGCGTGGCGGGAGCGGTGATGTGACCCACATCCACGGCTCCATCTGGCGGGTTCGCTGCCAGGGGTGCGGACGGGAACGGGCCGAGCACCGGCATCCGCTGCCGGAGCGCCCTCCCCATTGCGACGCGTGCGGCGGCCTCGAGCGCCCGGCGGTGGTCTGGTTCGGCGAGATGCTGCCCCGGGAGCCGATCCGCCGGGTCGAGGCCTTCCTCCAGGGCGGCGTGGACGTGGCCTTCGTCATCGGGACGGAGGCCAGCTTCGGCTACATCCAGGGGTTCGCCCGCAGCGCCCGCCAGGTGGGGGGCCTGCTGGTGGAGGTCAACCCGTCGGAGACGGTGCTGAGCGGCGTGGTGGATGTCCGGCTGGCGGCGCCCGCGGGCGAGGTCCTGCCGGAACTGCTCGCCGGCTGAAGCATCCGGCGGGTTCGGGGCGTAGTATGGGACGAGCGGATCCAAACAACACGGGAGAACCGATGCGGAAGCACGTGCGCATTCTCGGCTGGCTGCACCTCACCCTGGGCGTCCTGGACCTCCTCATCGGGCTCGCCGCATTCGGCCTCCTGTCGGGGATCGGCGTGGTATCCGGCGACGTGACGGCCTTCGGGGTCCTCTCCGTGCTGGGCGGCTTCGTCGGCGCCTTCATGCTCATCATGGCACTGCCCAACTTCCTGGTGGGCCTCGGGCTCCTGCTGGGCTGGGGTGGCTGGGTGATCGTCCTCGCGGTGATCCTCGGGATCTTCAACCTCACCAAGTTCCCCTGGGGCACGGCCATCGCGCTCTACACGTTCTGGATCGCGTACCGACTCTCGGAGGCGGCGGAAAGCTTCGAGTGATCCGGCGGTCCACAGCGCCGCCGGGCCCGGCGTGATCCGCGCACGGCGCACTCGCTTGTGCCGGGTCGCGGTCACGAGCCATATTGCACCGCTATCGCGGATTCTCACTCGAACCGAACGGATTCCAGTATGGGGGCGTGTAGGATTCCGATGATTAAGGGTCTGTGGCGGGCGATGACGATCCTGGCGGTGGTTTGGCTCGCGGCCTGCGGGCCGTTCCGGCCCCGGCCGCCGGAGGTGGGACCGGAAGTCGCGGCGGCGGCAGAAGCTGCGGAGTCGCTCCGGGCCGAGCTCCGAACGGTGGGTCGCTTCCCGTCGGTGGAGGACATGCGGCCGGACGTGACGCTGTACACGGAGGTGGTGTGGCTGCAGGACGCCCGAGAAGAGTCGAGGCGCGACACTCTGCGTACGCCGGTGACAGTGGCGAGCTGGCTCGAGAACCGACGCAGCCGGCAGTCGTCGGATGTGCTCTTCGAGCTGGAGACAGACGAGGTGTACCAGTGCGACGAGGCGGTGCTCCAGTACGGTACCTATCCTGTGGTGCTGGACGGGCTCGGGCGGCGGACCTACCTGGGCGAGCGGGTGTTGGTGAGACGGGAGCTGGCGCGGTACAGGTTCGTCGCCCGCTGGCTGCGCGGGGCGGATGGTACGCTGGAGCTGGGAACGCTGTGGATGAGCCCGATCGGCGGCGAGGCACGCGTAGGGAGACTGGGGGAGGGGTGCCGGAGCGTCGGTGCGGCGAAGTTTGCCGCGCTCTATGCCGTTCGTCGGGCCGGGGTCGATGTGTCGGCGGGGGCGACGTACCAGGCGCCGACCACGGAGTCGCTGGAGCAGGCGTTCGTGGCCCAGGAGTGGGACCAGGACATGCACAGCGCGACTCCGCTGACGGTGTCCGCGGAAGGCTTCTACCGGTTCCGTCCGGGCTGGCAGGTGGCGGGGCTGGCCGGCTATCAGCTTCCGGGGAGCGTGGACGGGTTCGCCGGACGGTTCCGGGCTAGGGTGGAGTGGACGGGGCTCACGGCGGGCGGGCTGTTGGCCCGTGAGGTCGGCCCTCTGCGCGTGGGAGCGGGTCCGGCGGTTGCGATCACCCGTTGGGAGTGGAGCGACGAGATGATCAGTGCCACCTTCGAGCCTGGTGAGCCCACTTCCGGGACGACCGTTACCCCGGGCGCCCTGGCGGAGCTGAGTCTGGTCCATTCGCCGCGTTCGCGCCTCTACGTCCGCGCGGCCGCCCGCTACTATCTCTTCGGTGATGCGGAGGTGCCGGGGTTCCGTGACCTCGGGCCGGTCGACGTAGCACGGAGTCAGGCTCAACTGACCCTGGGAGCCGGGTGGTGGTGGTAAGGTGAGCGGAAGGTGGTATTCCGCGCACTTCGCTCGCCACTGTCTTCTGAGGGTCGGGGTGCTTTCTCTCGCGGCCGTTGCCCTCCCGCTGGCCGGATGCGCGGGGGTGCCGGCGCCCCTGGCCCCTGTGGAACCGGTGCCCCATTCGGCCGTGGAGCTGGAGCGATTCCTGGCGGGGCAGCCCGCGCCCCACTCCCTCTACATCGAGGATGCCCGGCTCCGGACTCCGGATGGTACCATCCTCCAGGGGCGGTCGACGATCCAGGCGTACCTGAGCGCCGTTCGCCCCCCGAGTGCCCACAACTTCGAGTTCTTCCAGGAGCACGTGTACCGCTGCGGTGCGGACCGGGGCATCGAGACCGGGCGGTACCGGGCGGAGCGGCGGGAGGGGCTCCGTACGCTGGTGGTGGTCGGCCGCTGGTACGCGGAATGGCAGCGGACCGGCAAGGACCGGTGGGCGATTCGCGAGGGGCGTCTTCTGGGTCCGGGAGAGCCACTCCCCGACATCCGTCCGGACTGCGTGGACGCCGCCGAGGAGGTCCGAGCGTCGTCGCGGTTCACGGCCAGCCTGCAGGGGGCCCCGTTCGGGTTCTTCACTGCCGATCCCCATGAGGGGGTCCGGTCGCTGGGGCGGTTCCCCTACTACGCCGATAGCGTCAAGCGGCCGGGCATCATCTTCTCGGCCGGCTACCGCGTGGGACGCTGGCTCACAGTGGGGGGATATGGGGGACGGGACCCGCACCGCCGCACCACGTACCGTCTCGGCGACGAGCGCCAGGAGTGGCTTACTTCCCGGCTGAGCTTTCTGGCGCTGGCCGTTGGCTATCAGGGCCGGAACGTGTCGCTGGATGTGGGGCCGGCCAGAGTCCGCTCGCATTGGGACTGGAGCAGCAGTGTGAACGTTCTTCTCGATGCGTCCACCGACGACAGCCGCTGGGGCGCCGTGGTGACCGCCCGGGCCATGCAGTCGTTGTCGTGGGACCTGGGCATCGAGATCATGGTCCAGTACCGGTTCTTCGGTGTGGACCGCGTTCCGCGGACCGAGTCGGTCGTGGAACGCGCCTGGAGCGGTTTCTTCATCGGGTTGGGGGTCGCGCTGCGACGTACGGAGTAGCCGCGAGGACCGTCCCACGGCATCGCCCGGTGTCCTCGCCGTTTCCACGGATCTTGCATACCATCCGGGGCGCTCTGTAGCCTCAGGGTTCGCCGAGCATCTCCATCGCACGCAAAGGAGTGAATCCGCCGCATGGCGCCAAACAAAGACAGGTTGCCGAAGGATTCTGCCCAGCGGGTGGTGATCGAGGGCGCCGAGCCGGAAGTCGAGGGCGGCCTCCACCCGGCCAAGGCGACGCCGGGCGAGGTGCGCGTGGAGTGTGACGCGTTCACCGATGGCCACGACGCCATCTCGGTGGCGCTTCTCTATCGGGTGAAGGGGAAACGCGCCTGGAAGGAGAGCCCGATGCGCCACGTGGTCAACGACCGCTGGCGGGGTCGGCTCCCGGCGCCCGAGGCCGGCCGCTACGAGTTCACCTTCGAGGGTTGGATCGACCGATGGACCACATGGGTGGCGGGGATGCGGAAGTGGCTGGAGGCGGGCGTGGACGTGGAGTCCCACCTGGCCGTGGGCGCCCGGCTGCTGGAAGAGGCCGCCGGGCGGGCGGAGCAGGGCACCGGCACCCGGGTGGAAGCCGCCCCGGAAGACGCCGATACGCTGCGGGAGCTGGCGGCGGCGGTGGCGGATGGGTCGGCCCCCGCCGGAGCGAGAGCGGAGCGGGCTTTCACCGACGATGTGGCGGCGTTGATGGCCCGCCACGCCGATCGGTCCGACGCCACGCGGTACCGGGTGCTCCCTCTGGATGTGGACCGGGAGCGGGCCCGCTTCAGCGCGTGGTATGAGCTCTTTCCCCGGTCGCTGGGCGAGGCTGGTGAGCACGGCACATTCGAGGACGTGGAAGCGCACCTCCCGTACGTGGCGGCCCTCGGATTCGACGTTCTGTATCTGCCGCCGATCCACCCTATCGGGCGGACGCACCGGAAGGGGAAGAACAACGCCCCTACGGCGGCGCGTGACGACGTGGGCTCGCCGTGGGCCATCGGCTCGGAGGCGGGCGGGCACACCGCGATCCATCCGGAGCTGGGCACGATCACCGAGCTGAAGCGGGTGGTGAAGGTGGCTCGCGAGGAGTACGGGATCGACGTGGCGCTCGACATCGCCTTCCAGGCGTCGCCGGACCACCCGTGGGTGACCGAGCACCCGGACTGGTTCCGGCACCGGCCCGACGGGACGATCGCGTACGCGGAGAACCCGCCGAAGAAGTACGAAGACATCTACCCCATCGATTTCGAGACGGAGGACCGCGAGGGTCTCTGGCATGAGTTGGAGGGTGTCTTCCGGTACTGGATCGAGGCGGCGGGCATCACCGTCTTCCGGGTCGACAACCCGCATACGAAGTCGTTCCGGTTCTGGGAGTGGTGCATCGGGCGGCTGAAAGCCGACTACCCGGAGCTGATCTTCCTGAGCGAGGCGTTCACGAGGCCGAAGGTCATGTACCGCCTGGCCAAGGCCGGGTTCAATCAGAGCTACACCTATTTCGCGTGGCGGCGGGCGCGGTGGGAGTTGGAGGAGTACTTCCGGGAGCTGTCGAGCCCGCCGGTGGTGGACTTCTTCCGCCCGAACGCGTGGCCGAACACGCCGGACATCCTGACCGACCAGCTGCAGACAGGGCTGAAGCCCATGTACCTGCAGCGGCTGGTCCTGGCCGCAACGCTGTCGGCGAACTGGGGTATCTACGGCCCGGCCTTCGAACTCATGGAGAGCAGGCCGCGGGGCGAGAAGGAAGAGTATCTGGACAACGAGAAGTACCAGCTCCGGGACTGGGATCTTGAGTCGGAGAACCTCCGGGAGTATATCGGGCGGGTGAACCGGATCCGGCAGGAGAACGCGGCGCTGCAGCACAACCGGTCGCTGCGGTTCCACGGCTCCGACAACGACCAGGTAATGGCCTACAGCAAGTGGAGCCACGCCGATGGTCGGCCGTACACGTACCGGTACCGGGAGGAGCGTCCCGGTGACGACGGGAACCTGATCCTCGTGGTGGTGAACCTGGACCCGAAGCACACCCAGGCCACCACCGTCCATCTGCCACTGGACCAGTGGGGGATCGGGCCCGACGAGAGCTTCGAGGTGCACGATCTCATGAGCGATGCACGCTATGTGTGGCGGGGCGGGTCGAATTACGTGGAGCTGAACCCTCACGCGTTCCCCGCCCACATCTTCCGGGTCGACCGGAGCGGGCCGAGGAACGAGAACGAACGAGAGGAGTTTTGAGGACGATGATCGAAGGGAAGGGTCTGCGGGGGTGGGGCGTGGTCGTCCTCCTGGCGACGGCGGCGGGGCTGCTGTCGGCCGGGCCGGCCACGGCACAGGATGGCCGTGGGCTGTCTTTCCTCACGGGGCTCGGCTACCAGCAAGGAGGCCCCGGCCCGGACCTGGTCGGCGCGTTCATTGACGCCGGGCTGGACGACATCGAGCGGGAGAGGTGTGCCGGGCCCGTGTGCCAGGATTCAGTGGTGTTCCCCATGCATTTCAGCGAAGGGATCGGCCTCGCCATCTCCATCGGGTTCCGCTACCGCTTCGACGCGCCGTTCTCGGTGGAAGTGCTGGCGGCCAACGGCGCGCGGGGCCACGCCAAGGGGTACCGGGAGACGAACAAGGACCACCTGCTCGTCGGCTACAGCTCGTACGTCCTGGGGTCGACCTTCGGGGTGCACGTCGGCCCCGTGCGCCTCGGGGCGGGGCCGGCGCTCCTGAGCACCGCCTGGTCCGCCGTGCAGAACTCCGCCACCAGGAAGAAGACCACCGGCACCGCGGTCGGCGGCGTCGCCGCGGTCAGCTACAGCGTGGGGCTCTCCGACGCGGTGCTGTCGCTCCGGGCCCTGCTGCAGGGGTTCCGTGCGGAGACAGTGCCGAACCCGATGCAGATCCCGATCCATACCCAGTACCAGACGTTCGAGATCGGAGTCACGGTCAATCCCCGGGGCGACTGATCCCCGTTCCCGCACGGAAGACGTAAGGAGATATGCCGAAGTCGAAATCCGCCACCGAGCGCCTGAAGCCCCGGGTCCAGCCCGACGACCCGGAATGGTATAAGGACGCCATCATCTACGAGGTCCACGTCCGTGCGTTCAACGACACGAACGGCGACGGGATGGGCGATTTCAAGGGCCTGACGGAGAAGCTGGACTACCTGGAGGACCTGGGGATCACGGCCGTCTGGCTGCTCCCGTTCTACCCGTCGCCGTGGTTCGATGATGGCTACGATATCTCCGATTACACCGAGGTCCACGAGGCCTACGGCTCGCTCCGGGACTTCAAGCGGTTCCTGCGGGAGGCCCACAAGCGCGACATCCGGGTCATCACCGAGCTGGTCATCAACCACACGTCGGACCAGCATCCGTGGTTCCAGCGGGCGCGGCGCGCGCCGAAGGGGAGCCCGGAGCGGGACTTCTACGTGTGGAGCGAGTCGCCGGACCGGTACCGGGACGCCCGGATCATCTTCCAGGACTTCGAGGCGAGCAACTGGACGTGGGACCCCGTGGCGGAGCAGTACTACTGGCACCGGTTCTACCATCGTCAGCCGGACCTGAATTTCGACAATCCGCAGGTCCGCAAGCAGATCTTCCGGGTCATGGACTTCTGGTGGAAGATGGGCGTGGATGGGATGCGGCTCGACGCCATCCCGTACCTCTTCGAGCGAGAGGGCACGAACTGCGAGAACCTGCCCGAGAGTCACGACTACCTGAAGGAGCTCCGGGCGCACCTCGACGAGCGGTACGCGAACCGGATGCTCCTTGCGGAGGCGAACCAGTGGCCCGAGGACGCCGTGGAGTATTTCGGCGATGGGGACGAGTGCCACATGAACTTCCACTTCCCCATCATGCCGCGGCTCTTCATGGCCGTGCAGCAGGAGGACCGGTTCCCGATCCTGGACATCCTCGAGCAGACCCCGGCGATCCCGGACAACGCGCAGTGGGCCATCTTCCTGCGCAACCACGATGAGCTGACGCTGGAGATGGTGACCGACGAGGAGCGCGACTACATGGTCCGCTCTTACGCCCACGACCCCCAGATGCGGGTCAACCTGGGCATCCGCCGGCGTCTCGGCCCCCTGCTCCAGAACAACCGTCGGAAGATCGAGCTGTTGAACGGGCTCCTCATGTCCATCGGCGGCACGCCCGTGGTCTACTACGGCGATGAGATCGGGATGGGCGACAACGTCTACCTGGGCGATCGGGATGGCGTACGGACGCCGATGCAGTGGAGCGGCGACCGGAACGCCGGCTTCAGTCGGGCGAACCCGCAGAAGCTCTACCTCCCGGTGATCACCGACCCCGAGTACCACTTCGAGTCGGTGAACGTGGAGGCGCAGCAGAGCAACCCGAGTTCGCTGCTCTGGTGGATGAAGCGGATCATCGCGCTGCGGAAGCGGTTCAAGGCGTTCAGCCGGGGCAGCATCCAGTTCCTTCAGCCCGACAACCGGAAGGTCCTGGTCTTCATCCGGGAGTTCGAGGAGGAGCACCTCCTGGTGGTGGCGAACCTGTCGCGCTTCACTCAGGCCGTGGAGCTCGACCTGTCCGACTACGAGGGGCGAGTGCCGGTGGAGTTGTTCGGCCACACCGAGTTCCCCCGGATCGGGGAGCTGCCGTACTTCCTGACCATGGGGCCCCACACCTTCTACTGGTTCCAGCTCACGCCGGAGCGGAGCCGGGAGCGGCCGGAGGCGGCGCTCGGGGCGCGACCCGACTGGCCGGTGCTGGCTCCCGCCGGGGCCTGGACGGCGCTGCTCTACGAAGACGACCGGGAGGCGCTGGAGAACATCCTGCCCGACCACCTCCGGCGCCGCCGCTGGTTCGGCGGCAAGGCCCGGAAGATCCGCCGGGCCCGGCTCGAGGATGTGGTCCACACCCGGGGCGGCGAGATGGACGTCCACGTGGCCATGGTCCGGGTTACGTACGTGGACGGCGACCCGGAGACGTACGTGCTGCCCCTGGCCCGTGCGTCGGGCGAGGAGGCGGAGCGGTTGATGAAGGAGGAGTCGGAGTCGGTGCTGGCGCGGCTCGCGCCGGAGCAGCGGAAGTCGGGCGCGGAGGACCCGCTGGTCCTCTACGATGCGTCCGTGGCCGAGGGCTTCGCCCGCGAGCTGCTCCGGGTCATGGCCACGCGCCGGAAGCTCCGGGGTCGGGCCGGTGACATCGATGGGAGTCTGATCAAGGAGTACCGGGAGCGGTGGAAGGAGGCGCCCGAGTCCCTGGTTCCGCAGCGGGTCAGGCTGGAGCAGAGCAACACGTCGATCCGGTACGGCGAAGACCTCTTCTTCAAGCTCTTCCGGAAGCTGGACACGGGGGTGAACCCGGACCTCGAGATCCCGCGGCAGCTCGTGGGGAACGGGTTCGAGCACACGCCGACGGTGACCGGGGAGCTGAGCTACCGGGCGGCCGAGGACTCGAGCACGCTGGGCGTGCTGAAGGAGTACGTGACGAACGAGGGCGACGCGTGGTCGTATACGCTGAACGCCCTGGGCACCTACTTCGAGCGGCTGATCGCCGAGCATCCGGAGACGGAGCCGCCGGCGCTGGACGTGGCCAGCACGCTCCACCGGGTGGCCGAAGGCCCGCCGGAGGAGGCGAGGGACCTGCTGGGCACCTACATGGACAGCGCGGCGCTCCTCGGCCGGCGCAGTGCCGAGATGCACCGGGCCCTGGCTGCCACCACGGACCCGGCGTTCGCGCCCGAACCCTTCAGCGCCCTCTCCCAGCGGTCGCTGTATCAGTCCATGCGGAACCTGAGCGGCCGGACGCTGAACGCGCTACGGCGGGAGCTGGGCGGCGTGCCCGAGAGCGTACGCGCTGACGCGCGCGCGGTGCTGGAGCGGCGCAACGAGATCCTCCAGCGGATGCGGGACGTGGTGGGCGAGAAGATGGACGCGCAGCGGATCCGGGTCCACGGCGACTACCACCTGGGCCAGGTCCTCTACACCGGCCGGGATTTCCTGATCATCGATTTCGAGGGTGAGCCGGCGAGGCCGCTCACGGAGCGGCGCCTCAAGCGGTCGGCGCTCTCCGACGTGGCCGGGATGCTGCGCTCGTTCCACTACGCCGCGTACACGGCGCTGGCGGACGAGGAGCTGCGAGGCCTCACCCGTACGGAGGCGATGAACGGCTGGGACGGCTGGGCTCGTTACTGGACGGCGTGGTCGAGCGCGGCGTTCCTCCGGGCGTATCTGGAGGAGGCACGTATGGAGGACGGTGGCAAGCCTTTCGTGCCGCCCGATGACCGCGACCTCCGCACGCTGCTGGAAGCCCACCTCCTGGAGAAGGCGGTGTACGAGCTGGGCTACGAGCTGAACAACCGACCCGATTGGATTCACCTCCCGGTGCGGGGCGTCCTCCAGCTACTGGACGACGGATGACCGCGCCCCGGGGGCTCCACGTCCTGGCCCGCCTGCACGGGATCCAGACGGCGTACCACGATCACGCGGGCCGTCGGGTCGGGGCGTCGCCCGAGGCACTGCTGGCGGCGCTCCGGGCGCTGGGCGTCGCCGTCCGGGAGGCGGCGGACATCGGGCCGGCGCTGGCGCGCCGCCGCCGGCAGCTCTGGGAGCGGACTCTGGAGCCGGTGGTGGTGGCGTGGCTGCCGGACCCGCAGCCGTTCACGGTGCGGCTCCCCGAGCGACTCCGCGACGCGCGCCTCCGGATCACCGTGGCGCTGGAGGACGGTGGGGAGCGGGCTGTGGACGTGGAGGTCGCGTCGCTGGAGCCGGTGGACCGGGCGGAGCTCAGGGGTCGCCGCTTCGTGGCGGTGGAGGCGCTGCTGCCGGCGGTCCCGGCGGGGTACCACGACCTGGTCATCGAGGTGGAGGCGGGCAGGTGTCGCCGCCGGCACCGATCGCTGCTCCTGGCCGCGCCCCGACGGAGCGCCGGGTGGGAGGTGCTCCCCGGGTCGCCCGACTGGGGGGTGTTCGCGCCCCTCTATGCGCTGCGGACCGAGGAGGCGGTGGACCGGATCCCCCACTTCGGCCTGCTGGACCGGCTGGCCGGGTCGGTGGCCGAGCTGGGCGGGAGCGTAGTGGGGACACTCCCGCTCCTGGCCTCGTTCCTGGACCGGCCGTACGAGCCGAGCCCGTACGCGCCCGTGAGCAAGCTCTTCTGGAACGAGCTGTACGTAGCCGACCCGGACGCGGCCATCGGCGCCGGTGGCGGTGTGGAGGGCGACCGGATCGACTACCGGGTGGCCATGGCGGAGCGGCGGGACCGGCTGGAGAAGGCCGCCCGGACCTTCTTCCGGGAGCACGGCGACGAGCACCCGGAGGCTGAAGCGGCGACAGTCCCGAGGGCAGGGCTGGAGCCCGGCCTGCGAGAGCTGCTCCGGGCCGAGCTCCGGGCCCCCGAGCTGGCCGCGTTCCTGACCCGGAACCCTCGGGCCGCCGACTACGCCCGGTTCCGGGCGCTGACGGAGGCCCACGGCCCGTGGCCGGACTGGCCGGACCGGCTCCGGGCTCGGGACGTGCGGCCCCACGACTACCAGGCCGAGGTGGCCCGCTACCACCTCTACGCCCAGTGGCAGGCGGAGCGACAGCTGGCCGAAACCGAGGAGCGGGCGGCGTCTCGGGGCGTGTCTCTCTACCTGGACCTGCCGCTGGGCGTGCACCCCGATGGCTACGACGTCTGGCGGGAGCGCGACCAGTTCGTCCTCGACGCCACCGTCGGAGCACCGCCGGACCCGCTGGCCCCCGGCGGCCAGGACTGGGCCTTCCACCCGCCCCACCCCGAGACCAGTCGGATGGACGGCCACCGCTATTTCATCGCCGCCATCCGGAAGCACCTGCGGTTCGCGCGCGTGCTCCGGATCGACCACGTCATGCAGCTCCAGCGCATGTTCTGGGTCCCCGGCGGAGAGGCGGCCGATGGCGTGTACGTCCGCTATCCCCACGAAGAGCTGTACGCGATCCTGAGCCTCGAGTCCCATCGGAAAGGGTCGGTGGTGGTGGGTGAAGACCTGGGCACGGTGCCCCGGAGAGTGCGTCGCGAGATGCGGAAGCACGGTGTGCCGGGGATGTACGTGACACAGTTTTCTATGCGTGGGGGCGCGGAGGAGCGCGGAGGCGCGGAGGGGGCGCTCATCCCTGGGCCTGTTCCTGAAGGGGCGCTGGCGGTCATCGGGACGCACGACACGCCGACGTTCGCGGCGTGGTGGACGGGGCGGGACGCGGAGATCCGGGCGGAGCGGGGGCTCATGGATCCGGAGACGGCCGAGGCGGAAGTGCGGGGGCGTCGGGATCTGCGGGAGAAGCTGGCGCGGGGGTTGGGGGTCGAGTTCGAGGCCGCGGCGGAGCCGGGGCGGGTGGCGGATGACGCGGGGTCGGGCAGCGCGGACGCGAGCGCGGCCACGGGCGCCGGGCTTGCCGTGCAGGAGGCGCTGTACCGGGTGCTGGGGCGGTCGGGGGCCGGACTGGTCCTTGCGAGTCTGGAGGACCTGTGGATGGAGACGGAGCCGCAGAATGTGCCGGGCACGCCGGCGGAGGATAACTGGCGGCGTCGGACCCGTCGTCGCCTGGAAGAGGTCACGGAAGGGCCGGCGGCCCGACTGCTGACGGCGCTGAACGAAGCGCGGGAAGGAAGGGCATGACGGAGTCGTCGAAGCTGACCGAGCTGGATCGTCACCTGTTCAACGAGGGCACGCACCGGGCGCTGTACCGGAGCCTGGGCGCGCACCTCGTGGATGGCGGGACGCGGTTCGCGGTGTGGGCGCCGTCGGCGGAGTCGGTGAGCGTGATCGGCGACTTCAACGGGTGGGACGAGACCTCGGACGCGCTGGAGCCCCAGGGCGACTCGGGGGTCTGGGTGGGCGTGGTGCCGGGCGCGGGGAAAGGGCAGGCGTACAAGTACTTCATCCGGAGCCAGCACGACGGGTACCGGGTGGAGAAGGCGGACCCGGTGGGGTTCCGGCACGAGACGCCGCCGAAGACGGGCTCGGTGATCTGGGACCTGGAGTACGGGTGGGGCGACGACGCGTGGATGGCGAGTCGGGGCGAGCGGATCGCGTTGGACGCGCCCGTCTCCATCTACGAGCTGCACCTGGGGTCGTGGATGCGGCCACCGGACCGGCAGTTCCACACGTACCGCGAGCTGGCGCCGAAGCTGGTGGAGCACGTGCAGGCGACGGGGTTCACGCACGTGGAGCTGCTGCCGGTCATGGAGCACCCGTTCTACGGCTCGTGGGGCTACCAGACCACGGGCTACTTCGCGCCCACGAGCCGGTACGGGAAGCCCCAGGACTTCATGTACCTGGTGGACACGCTGCATCAGGCCGGGATCGGCGTGCTCCTGGACTGGGTGCCGAGCCACTTCCCCAACGACGAGCACGGCCTCGCCTACTTCGACGGGACCCACCTCTACGAGCACGCCGACCCCCGGAAAGGCTATCACCCGGACTGGAAGTCGAGCATCTTCAACTACGGCCGCAACGAGGTCCGGAGCTTCCTGATCTCCAGCGCCATGTTCTGGCTTGACCGCTACCACATCGACGGGCTCCGGGTGGACGCGGTGGCGTCCATGCTCTACCTGGACTACTCCCGGGAAGACGGGGAGTGGATCCCGAACCGCCACGGCGGGCGGGAGAACCTCGAGGCCATCGACTTCCTCCGGCAGCTGAATGATGCGGTCTACACCGAGCACCCCGGGACCGAGACGTTCGCCGAGGAGTCCACGGCGTGGCCGATGGTGTCGCGGCCCACCTCCATCGGCGGGCTCGGGTTCGGCTACAAGTGGGACATGGGGTGGATGCACGATACGCTGGAGTACATGCAGCGCGAGCCTGTGCACCGGAGGCATCACCACGGCGAGATCACGTTCCGCGGCGTCTACATGTTCACCGAGAACTACACACTGCCGCTGAGCCACGACGAAGTGGTCCACGGGAAGGGCTCGCTCCTGGGGAAGATGCCCGGCGACGCGTGGCAGAAGCGGGCCAACCTGCGGCTGCTCCTGAGCTACATGTTCGGTCAGCCCGGGAAGAAGCTGCTCTTCATGGGCGCCGAGCTGGGCCAGGAGACCGAGTGGGCCCACGAGAGCCAGCTCCAGTGGGAGCTCCTCGGCGAGCCGGGGCACGCCGGGATCCGGGATCTGACGGCGGCGTTGAACCGGGTCTACCGCCACCGCCCCGCGCTCCACGCCGGCGACGTGGTCCCCGAGGGCTTCGAGTGGGTCATCGGCGATGACCGGTCCAACAGCGTGCTGGCGTTCCTCCGTCGCGATCGACGGGACGACGGAAGCGACGACCTGGCGCTCTGCGTCTACAACTTCACGCCCATCCCCCGGGCGCAGTATCGGGTGGGTGTGCCCGAGGGCGGCGAGTGGACGGTGCTCCTGGACAGCGATGCCGCCGCCTACGGGGGGAGCGGGCATGCGGCGGACCAGGACGTTCTGACCGCCGAGGACACGGCCGCCCACGGCCGGCCGTTCTCGCTGGAGCTGACGCTGCCGCCGCTGGGCGGGCTTATCCTTGCCCCCGCCGGGGCGGCGGCTTCGTAGTGGGGGTCGGGCTCGTGGTGGGGGGTGGAGTCCGGGCTCGGGTTGGGGCGAGGGCTTGTGGCGAGGCAGCCTGCCGGGAGAGACGCGCCCGGAAGTGGTCCGGAAACGCCGGCGGGCGCCCCCCACCCCCACCCCCACCCCGACTACCAAGTAGCGCGGCCCCCGAGAGCGAGATGAACGTGGTTGAACCGGAGCCCTGGACGTGAGCGACAAACCGTGAGCCCCCCCCCGCGCTACCTCTGTATCCACGGCCACTTCTACCAGCCGCCCCGGGAGAACCCGTGGTTGGAGGCCATCGAACGCCAGGACTCGGCGTACCCGTACCACGACTGGAACGAGCGTGTGACGGCGGAGTGCTACGCGCCGAACGCGGTGTCGCGGATCCTGGATGGGGAGGGGCGGATCCGGGAGCTGGCCAACAACTACGAGCGGATCAGCTTCAACTTCGGTCCCACGCTGCTGCACTGGCTGGAGCACCACGCGGAGGGGACGTACGAGGCGATCCTCGACGCGGACCGCCGGAGCATGGAGCGGTTCCACGGCCACGGCTCGGCGCTGGCCCAGGTCTACAACCACGTCATCATGCCGCTGGCGAACGAGCGGGACCGGCGGACGCAGGTGATCTGGGGGGTACGGGACTTCGAGCACCGGTTCGGCCGGGCACCCGAGGGGATCTGGCTGGCGGAGACGGCGGTGGACGTGCCGACGCTGGAGGCGGTGGCGGAGCAGGGGCTCCGGTTCACGGTCCTGGCGCCGCACCAGGCCGCCCGGGTCCGGCCGCTGGCGGACGCGACGCCCGACCCGGGTGTGCCGGGTGGTCCCGACGCGGGCGAAGCCGACGCGCCGCCGGTGCAGGAGGGCTGGATGGACGTTTCCGGGGACCGGGTGGACCCGACCCGCCCGTACCTGTGCCGCCTGCCCAGCGGCCGCGAGATCGTCCTGTTCTTCTATGACGGCCCCATCAGCCGGGCCGTGGCGTTCGAGGGGCTGCTCCGGAGCGGCGACCGGTTCGCCAACCGGCTGCTCCAGATGTTCAACGAGGAGCGCCCGTGGCCCCAGCTCGGCCATATCGCCACGGACGGCGAGACGTACGGGCACCACCACCGCCACGGCGACATGGCGCTGGCCCGGGCGCTCCGGGTCATCGAGGAGCGTGACGACGTGGAGCTCACCAACTACGGCGCGTTCCTGGAGCGGCACCCGCCGGACCACGAGGTGGAGATCGTGGAGGACACGTCGTGGAGCTGCGCCCACGGGATCGAGCGGTGGCGCTCGGACTGCGGGTGCAGCACCGGCGGGCAGGCCGACTGGGACCAGGCGTGGCGGGCGCCGTTGCGCGGGGCGCTGGACGGTCTACGTCCGGAGCTGGATGCGCGGTACGAACGGGCGGCGGCGGAGTACCTGGCGGAGCCGTGGGCCGCCCGGGACGACTACGTGCACGTGGTCCTGGACCGGTCGCCGGCGGTGATGGAAGATTTCTTCGCGCACCACGCCGTGCGGGATCTGACGGCAGGCGAGCGGGTGCGGGTGACCAAGCTGCTGGAGATGCAGCGCCACGCCATGCTCATGTACACGAGCTGCGGCTGGTTCTTTGCCGACCTGTCGGGGATCGAGACGGTGCAGGTGCTCCAGTATGCCGGCCGGTCGATCCACCTGGCGCAGGAGCTGGCCGGGGACGGGATCGAGGACGGCTTCCTCCAGGCGCTCGCGGACGCCGAGTCGAACCTGGCGTCGCAGGGCGATGGCCGGGCCATCTACGACCGCACGGTCCGGGAAGCGCGCGTCGATCTCCCGGAGGTGGGCGCCCACTTCGCCATCTCGAGCCTGTTCGTGGACGCGGAGAGCCAGACCCGGGAGTACTGCTACGACCTCGACGTGGCCGACCAGGAGCTGCGGGAGGCCGGCCGGGCCCGCCTGGCCACCGGGCTGATCACGGTGGCGAGCCGGGTGACGAAGGAGTCGGAGCTGCTGAGCTACGGCGTACTCCACCTGGGCGACCACACGATCCACGCCGGGGTGCGCCCGTTCCGGGAGGCCGGCGCGTTCAACGCCATGCGGGAAGAGCTGGTCAGGTCGTTCGAGGCCGCCGACTTCACGGACGCCATCCGGACGCTGGACCGGCACTTCCCGAACGCCACGTACAACCTGCGGTCGCTGTTCCAGGACCAGCGGCGGCAGGTGCTGGACCAGATCATCGGGTCCACGCTGCGGGACGCGGAGAACGAGTACCGGCAGGTCTACGAGCGGAATGCGCCGCTGATGCGGTTCCTCCACGACCTGGACATCCCCATGCCCGCGGCGCTACTCCTGGCAGGCGAGTACATCATCAACACGAGCCTGGTCCGGGAGGTCAGCGACCCCGAGATTGACCTGGACCGGATCCGGTCGCTGCTGGAGGACGCCGCCCGCCGCGAGATCGAGCTGGACACCGAGGGGCTCGGGTTCGCGTTCCAGCACACGCTGGAGGAGGTGGCCGCCGGGCTGCTGGAGGAGCCGGACCGCGTGGACGAGGTCCGTCGTCTCGATAAGGCGATCCGGCTGGGCACGGAGGCGCCGTTCAAAGTGAACCTGTGGACGGTGCAGAACGCGGTTTACGACCTGAAGCACGACGTGTCCGGTCCGTTCCGGTCCCGGGCCGATGCCGGGGATGACGGGGCGCGGGCGTGGCTGGAGGCGTTCCGGTCGCTGGCGGATACCGCGGGGGTGGCGGTGGACGGCTAGGGCCCCGGGACCGTACTTTGGGGCCGTTCATTTACCCCCTTCCGGAGCGGCGGTCCCGTGACCGACAGCACGGTCGTAACATTCATCCTCTCGCTGGTGGTCCTGCTCTTCGTGGCGACGGCGATGTCCGTGCTCACGAAGCGGGTCAAGATGCCGCTGTCCATCGTCCTGGTGCTGGTGGGGCTGCTCCTGGGCGAGCTGATCCGGCTGTACCCCGAGCTGGCGCCGCTGGCTCGGCTCCAGCTCTCGGAGGAGATGCTCCTCTACGTCTTCCTCCCCACGCTGGTCTTCCACGCAGCGTTCGCCATCGACTCCCGGCTGATGATGAAGAACATCGGCCCGGTTCTGGTCCTGGCCGTGCCCGCCGTGATCATCTCCTTCATCGGCGTGGGCTACGGGCTGCACTGGACGCTCGGGATGCCGCTGGGCGCAGCGCTCCTCTTCGGCGCGCTGATCACCGCCACGGACAGCAGCGCGGTGCTGACCATCTTCCGGGAGATCGGTGCGCCGAAGCGGCTGAACATCCTGGTCCAGGGCGAGAACCTGTTCAACGATGCCGTCTCCATCGTGATCTTCCTGCTGGCGGCGGGGGCGGTGGGGATCGGGACGGTGACGGTGCCCGAGGAGGCGAACGTCTTCCTGTACGGCGCCCGGGAGTTCCTGGTGGCCTTCGTGGGCGGGTTGGGCACGGGTGCGGTGGTGGGGTTCGTGTTCGGCAAGATGATCGAGGTTGTGGAGAACGACGATCTCATCGAGATCCTCCTGACCACGGTGGTGGCGTTCCTCTCGTTCCTTGTGGCGGAGTTCGCCATCGGCGCCAGCGGGATCACGGCGGTGGTGGGTGCGGGGATCGTCCTGGGCGGCTGGGGCCGCACCAAGTTCTCGCCGGGGACGCTGGATTACCTGACCCGGTTCTGGGCCTACCTGGCGTTCGTAGTGAACTCACTGGTCTTCCTGCTCACGGGGCTGGCCGTGGTCTGGCGGCCCGTGCTGGCCACCATCGGGCTGGGTGCCATCGCGGTGGCGTTCCTGGTGTCGATCGTGGCCCGGGGCGCAAGCATCTACGGGCTGTTCCCGCTGGTGAACGTTCTGCCGGGCATCGAGCGGACGGGCGTCCGCTACCAGAGCGCCATCGTCTGGGGCGGGATCCGGGGCGGTACGGCCCTCGCCCTCGCGCTGACGCTGCCCACCGACTACGCGCAGCGGGAGCTGGTGGTGGGGCTGACCATCGGCGTGGTGCTCTTCAGCCTCTTCTTCCAGGGGCTGACACTGGATCCGGTGATCCGGCTGCTCGGGCTCCACAAGGTTGCGCCGCAGGAGGAGTACAGCCGGAACGAGGCGGTGCTCCGGGTGAAGCGGACGGCGCGAGGCCGGATCCCTGCGCTCCGGAGCGGCGGCGTCATCAGCGAGACGGTGGCCCGTGAGGTGGAGGAGACCTACAGGGCGGAGGAGCAGGCGGCCCGGGAGCTGGTGCTGCTCATGCGGCAGCACGAGCTGGTGGGCACCGAGGAGGAGATCAAGCTGGTCCGGAGCCAGATGCTGCTGGCCGAGAAGCGGTCGTACCGTGAGCTGTTCCAGACCGGTGTGATCTCGGAGAAGGTGTTCAAGGATCTCCAGCACTCCATCGACGTGCAGGTCGACCATCTGCGCCGGTCCGGTGAGCTGCCGAGCTGGACCATCCACTCGCCGGTCCGGTGGCGGCTCCATCGGGCGGTCTTCCGACTCATCGACGCCGTGGCCCCTGCGGGTGGACTCGCCCAGCGGTACCGGCTGAACCGGATCGCCGAGCGGTACGAGGAGAACTGGGCACGGGTCATCACGTCGACCCGGATCCTCGACGAGCTGGACCGCCTCGATGAGGCCGGCGCGTTCCAGGCGGAACCGGTAGCGGAGGCCCGCACGCTCTACCGACGATGGCGGGACAACGCCCAGCGGCGGCTGGACCTCATCGGCGAGCAGTTCCCCGAGTACGCCACCAAGGTCCAGGAGCTGGTGGCGCTCCGGCTGTGCCTGCAGGCGGAGGATGAGACCATCGTGGAGCTCGGCGAGCTGGATGCCCTCTCGGAGCGCGACGTCATGGAGCTGCGCCGGGACGTGGAGCGCCGGCTCCGTGCGCTGCGGCAGAAGCCCATCGAGGAGCTGGCGCCCACCCCCCGGGATCTCCTGGCCAAGGTCCCGTTCTTCAAGGGGCTGCCCGCCGAGGAGTTCGACTGCATGGTGGACCTGCTGCGGCCCCGGACGCTCCTGGCCGATGAGGTGGTGGTCCGACAGGGCGAGGTCGGCAGCTCGCTCTTCCTCATCGGCCGCGGCGTGGTCCGGGTGTCCGTGGAGGACGAGACGGGCGAATCGAACCCCGTGGCCACGCTCCTGGCCGGCGACTTCTTCGGCGAGATGGCCATGCTAGGGAAGTCGGTGCGGTCGGCCACCGTCACCACGGCCACCGACTGCGTGTTGTACGAGCTGCGGCGCGGAGACCTGGAGCCGGCGCTGGACGTGTGCCCGACCATGCGGCAGGTGTTGGAGACGGTGTCGGAGGAGCGCCGCAGGGAGCTGCAGAGGCGGTAGGGGCGCGGGCGGAGCCCGCGCAACAGGCGGCGGCTGCGCCGCCGCAACAGGGCCGGGCTGCGGCCCGCGGTGCGGCCCGAAGCCCGACCAACAGGCGCCGGCCCTCCGGCCGTCGCAACAGGCCCGCTGCGCGGGCAACGGCTCGGACTGCATCCTCGCGGGGCAACGACTTCGGCGCGGCCGCTGCGCCGACGGATGTCGTGGCCCGCCGTTCCGCGCCGCCTGTTGCGAGGCGGGCTCCGCCCGCCGAGCCCCCCTTACCGCACGCCGAACGTCAGGCCCACGGCCCCCATGGCATCGGCGCCCAGCTCCGTTTCCCGGGCAGCGCCCGACACGGACAGCTGGAAGGACCCGAGCTTGAGGCCCACGCCGGCGGACAGCTGGTAGCCGCCGGAGATGGCGGCGATACCGGCCCGGAGCGGGAGGATCGGGAGGATGGTCAGCTCCGCGCCAACGCCTACGTGGTTCCGCGACCCCACCACGAGGCTCTCATCGATGGCGTGCCGCAGCTCGCCCGTGACCGTGAGGAAGGGCAGGATCCTGGCCGCGGCGCCGGCCTGAAGGACGGGGCTGAAGGTGTAGAGGCTCTCGATGCGGTCGGTGATCTCCACGGGCGCGTCGGCCACGTCGCCCTGCTCGAAGCTTGTGTACGACGTGTCGGCGTTCCAGGTGGCGCTGCCTTCCCGGTACTCGAGCCCTTCCAGGTCCCAATCGAAGGTGTTGATCAGGTTCTTGATCACCACGCCGGCGGAGAACATCCCGCCCTGCCATGCGGCGCCCACGTCCAACCCGTAGCCGGAGCCGTTGTTCAGCACGTCGCCCACGCTCTGGTCCTCGGCGCTGTCATCGGGGAGCGGACCCGCCACCAGCAGTCACCACACTCGACTGTCCGAGATACGCTACAGGAGCGTTACCGAACACGAGACGCGAGCCAGCGGAACGGCTTGCTGGCACGATTTCAGAATCCCCGA
>JAWODW010000091.1:0-55256 GCA_046483065.1 Longimicrobiales bacterium
TTCCACATAACCCGTTGCACCATACCAACTTGCGGCGTTGTAAGAATACCAGACACCGTCTCCCGGGACACAGGTACCACCCGGCAGCTCCTGCCTCAACCGGCAAGAGTTGCCGGGGGTAGCCCGGAACAATCTGCCGGGTCGCCCCTTCTGCACCCCGGCCATGCCCGGGTACACAGCCGTTGTGCTGATGGTGGGCGCAGGACCACGGGTGCACGTGTGTGAGCCGGGGACGAAAGAACCCACGTGGCGGAAGCGGGTAAGAGGAATACGGCTGTACGCGGACGCTGCAGCCGGGAGACTACCAGGAACGCGTATCGGATCCAGGAGAGACATGGATCATCTCGTTGTCGTACCGCACCCCACACCGATCGAGCTGGAAGCGCGCTCGATCCGTCACAACGCGGTCCCGGAGGGGGCCGTCGGGCTCGGCTATTACTACGATGAGCGGCTGATCGCCCGGAGCGTGGTGGCATCGAATGCACTGGACACGATCCAGTCCCTGCTGGCGTCGCCGGTGTCGGTGGCGCTGGCGGCCCGGGAGGATGACGACGGCAACATAGACGGCCGCATCTGCCTGGTGCTGCCGGTGGAGCCGGACGCCGAGGAAGGGTCTGCCCTTGGCGCGGAGTCGGAAGAAGAGCCGTGGAAGTCGAGTGTTCCGGCGCCACCGCCGGAGATCGGGAGCAGCTACGGCGGGGGCCAGCCGGTGGAGGGCGGTGAGGACGACGAGGATCCCCGGTTCGCGCTGCTGCCCATCGGGAACGTGATCCGTCCAGTGGAGGAGCGTCATCACCCGGACGAGCTGGCCCACGACGTCAAGGAGATGCTGGACAACCTGCTGACGGGTGGCGGCGAGGACGCGGTGGAGAAGGCCATCGACGACCTGCTGAACAGCATCTAGGCGGCGAGGCTGCGGGGAGCGAGCTTCGGAACGCAGCGGCCCGGACAGCCGCACCCGGGAGGTCTGGCGGGAGGATTACCGGAGGGCGGCAGCGATCCGTTCGAGGTAGTCGCTCATCTGGAAGGGCTTGCGGATGAACCGCTCGGGCTCGGCCTCGGCGAAGGAAACGATCTCCGGGTCGCCCACATCGCCGGTGACGAAGAGGAACCGGTCGACCAGCCGGGGCTGATGCTCCTTCACCCAGTGGAAGAGCTGGAGGCCGCTGGCGCCGGGCATCTTCACATCGGAGACGACGAGGTCCACGTCCTCGGTCTCCAGGAGGCGAATGGCCTCGTGGCCGGCGGAAGCCAGCAGGACGTGCGCGTTGACGCGGGTGAGCATCCGCCGCTGGAGGTTGCGCAGCGGTGCTTCGTCTTCCACCACGAGGATGCGGGCAGCGGGCCGGTCCACGGCGGGCGTGGCGGCGGGTTCGGCCGGGGTCGTGGCCGGGTCGTCAGGCTCGGCGCTGAGGAACGTGAGCACGACGCGCGCGCCGCCTTCCGGCCGGTTCTCGACCTGGACGCGTCCCCCGAAGGTGTCCATGAAGCGGTGGACCAGGGAGAGGCCGAGGCCGGTGCCCGCGCCCACGGCCTTGGTGGTGTAGAACGGTTCGAGGGCCCGGCCGGGCTCGTCGAACCCGGGCCCCGTGTCCTCGAATTCCACGACCACGGTCTCGCCGTCCTTCTCCGCGCGGATCCGGAGCGTTCCTTCCCCCGCGGGCGTCATGGCATCGAGGGCGTTGTTGATGATGTTCAGCAGCACCTGCTGTAGACGCTGGCCCTCGGCCCGGACGCAACCGTCGGGTACGTCTTCGACGATGAGCTGGAGCCCGGCCTGTTCGAATGCGTAGCGTCGGAGCCCGACCACGATCTCCAGGGACTCCCCCAGTGAGACGGCCCCGACCCCACCCTCGGGGCGCCGCGAGAACCGGAGCAGGTTGCGCACGAGGTCCCGGGCCCGAACGGCCTCCGAGACGATGGGGGCCACGGCCTCGTGGAGCTCGCCGGGCGTGGGCGGATCGCCTTCCTCGAGCCGGGAACGGAGCAGCTCGCCGTACCCCAGGACGCTGGCGAGAGGATTGTTCAGCTCGTGGGCCAGGCCGGCCATCATGCGTCCGGTGGCGCTCATCTTCTCGCTCTGAACCAGTTCGGCCTGCGTGGCTTTCAGCTCATCCAGGGCGGCCTGGAGCTGACGGTTCCGGTCCTCGATATCGGCCTTGGCCTTGGCCAGGCTGTCGGCCATCCGGTTGAAGGCGTCGCCCACTTCGGCGAACTCGTCGTCGTGGGGCACCTCGACGCGGACGTTGTAGTCACCACGCTCGATGGCCGTGGCGGCGTCCGTCAGTGACGCGATCGGCTGTCCGAGGCGCTGGTGCAGGAACCGGGCGAGGAACGTGATTCCGAGGAGCATGAAGACCGCGAGCAGGCCGACGCCGGCGGAGATGTACCGGAAGGTGGCGGCCTGCTGAGCGCTCAGCCGGTCCAGATCGGCTTCCCGGAGCTGGAGGAACGCGTCCACGGCGCCCTGGAGCTCCATGGCGTGCTCCACCATCACGTCGGCCAGCGCGACCGCCTCCTCCGTCCGCCCGGCGTCGAAGAACTCGAAGGCCTGGCTGGCCGCCACCTCCAGGCGCTGGTGCTGCTCGCGCACGCCCTCGAGCTGGAGCCGCTGCGCCGGCGTGAGGTCACGGAAGAGGTACCGTCGCATCTCTGCGTACGCGTCATCACCTGCCGCGCGGAACGTCCCGATGAGGTCCGGGTCCCGGTAGCCGGCGAAGTTGCTGGCCGCCACCAGCTGTCGCATCACGGCCCGGGCCAGGCGGTCGGCGATGTGCTGCTCCTCGACGAGGCTGGCCGTGGCCTCGGCGAGATCCGTTCGCATGGACAGGTTGACCCGGGCGAACGTCAGGAACGCCACCGTCAGCACCACGGTGAAGCTCACGGCACCTACCACGAGGGAGCGTCGAATGGAGGCGGGCCGGTCGGGTACCGCCCGTTTCGCGCGCGTCCAGAGGCGACTCACGGGGCCGCGACTCCCGTCTGCCCCTCCGTCATGCGACCCATGACGTACTCACGATATGCATCACCGTGCTCATTGAATCGCAGGGGACCCGTGATCCCTTCGTAGGCGGGCCGGTCCCGGCCGAGGGACATGAGGTACTCGCGCATCTCTTCACCCGTACGGACGCCGGCCTCGACCCCGGCGAGCAGTACCGCGAAGGCGTCGTACGCCAGGGCGCCGGCATCCGCCAAATCCTGGCCGAATCGCGCCCGGAAGCGCTCGCTGAACTGCCGGGTCCCGGGCCGGGCGTCCATGTCCACGAGTCGCACGAAGTGGAGGGGCGGGAACAGCCCCTCGGGGTCCGGGAGGTGCTCGGCGGGATTCAACGCATCCCCCCCGATAATGGGTACGCGCCCGAGCGCCTCCCTGAGCCCCGGAAGGTAGGCCTGAAGCTGCAAGGCGCGCCCCAGCCACAGGATGCCGTCCGGTCGGGCATCCACCACCACCCGGACGGTCCGCTGGACCATCTCGGGGCTGGCCAGCGTGATATGGGGGACATCGACCACGATGTCCACCGCACCGGGGGGCAGCGCGTCCAGGACGTTCGCCCGGAGCCCACGCCCGTAGTCGTCGTTGACGTAGGTAAGCGCGAGACGGCGGCCGCGATATTCCCGGGCCAGGAACTCGGCGATGGCGCGGCCCTGCTGACCATCGGGCGGCACCATCCGGAAGCTGTAGGGCTCGGCCTCGGAGTAGATCTCCGCCGTGGAGTGGGACGCGATCTGCACCACGCGGGCACGGTTGTAGATCGGGGCCGCCGTGAGGCTCGCCGCGCTGTTGGAGTGCCCCATGACCGCCACGACCCCCGGCGTGGAGACGATGGTGTCCGCCGCCCGTACGGCCGGGGCCGCCATGTTGGTGCCCTCCCGCACGATCACGGTGTCGATGGGCACATCGAGTCCGTCCGCCACGGCGTCCTCCAGCGCCATGAGGGCCGCTTCCACCGTGACGGATCCGCTGGCGATCCCCAGGACCACGGGCTCCTGGCTGCACGCCGTGACCGATGCCGCCATGATGACGGCGGCGGCCGTACGCAATCCTGTCATCCTCACCCTCGAGTTGGAGAACTTTCTCCCCGTCCACAAGGAAGTGTCGGCCGCGCGCGGCCCCGGCTTTACCCCGCTAGACCATCTCGAGCGCCTGCTTCAGGTCTGCTATGAGGTCGTCCGGGTCCTCCACGCCCACGGATATCCGGACCATGGCCGGCGTGATCCCGATCTCCGCCTGGTGCTCCGGTGGGATATCGGAATGGGTCATGGTCCCCGGGTGCTGCATCAAGGTCTCGGTACCGCCCAGGCTCACGGCCAGCTTCGCCAGCTTCAGGGCGTTCAGGAGCCGGAAGCTCTCCTCCTCACCGCCGTCGACCTCGAAGGAGAACGTCCCGCCCGGCGCCAGGCACTGCCGCTGGTAGATGTCGTACTGGGGGTCGCCTTCGCCCAGGAACCCCAGGTAGTGCACCTTCCGGATCTTCGGGTGCTCGTCGAGGAACTCGGCCACATACCGCGCGTTCTTCATCTGGCTGGTCATGCGGAGCTTGAGGGTCTCCAGCGAGCGCATGAGGAGCCACCCCGTCCACGGATCGGCCATGGTGCCCAGGATCGTGCGCATCCCGGCCACGGCACCCACCCGCTCCTCGTCGCCGAGGACGGCACCGGCAATGAGGTCGCTGTGCCCGCCCACGTACTTCGTCAGTGAATAGAGGACCAGGTCGGCGCCGTGGTCCAGCGGCTTCTGCCAGAGGGGCCCCAGGAACGTGTTGTCCACCGCCACCACGGGCCGGAGTCCGTCCTCGGCCTCGGCCGCAGCGGCGATCTCGGCGCACCGGGCGATGTCCACCAGTGCGTTGGTCGGGTTGGCCGGCGTCTCGGCGAAGATGACCTTGAGCGGCCCGGCTTCACGGGCCTCGGCCACGGCCCTGTCGAGCTGCTCCTCGTCACCGGCCCGGAACCCGAACCGCTTGATCCCGAACTGGGGCAGGATCTCGAACAGGAGGAACTCGGTCCCACCGTAGACCGGATCGCTATGGACGATGGCGTCACCCGGCCGCAGGAACGTCAGGAGCGTGGTGGCGATGGCGGCCATCCCGCTGGAGAAGACCAGGGCGGACTCGGACTCGTCCCAGAGGCTCAGCCGGTCCTCCAGGATCTCCAGGTCCGGGTTGTTGATCCGGGAGTAGATGAGCCCTGGCTCCTCCGCCGGGCCCCGCTCCCGCAGCCCGTACGCCAGCTCGAAGAAGGCCTTCCCTTCCTCCGCCGTCTTGAAGACGAAGGTCGACGTCTGGAAGATCGGGCACTTCACCGACCCCTCCGACAGGTGGGGGTCGTACCCGTAGCCCATCATCTGCGTCTCGGGACGCAGCTTCCGCCCGGCGATCTCGCGGTGTCTGTAGTCGCTCTTCTCGCTCATTATGCGCTCCATTTGACTTCGACAGCGGGCTTCATCACCGGAAGCGTAGCACCTTTGAGCGATGGTTGCGAGGAGCGTCCGGGGCACCGACCTTGTGCCCCCCATGACCCACGACAACGCCGAGGCCCGCTACCGTAATATCTTCCGCCGCACCCACGCCGACCACACCGCGTGCCGCGACGACGAATGGCTCATGCAGCCGTGCGCCCGTCCCGATGTCGGTCTCGTGGATCGGCCGCTGATCTGGTCCCGCAGGAACGGCCCGTGGCGCCACCACGATACCCTCTGGGTCGGGGCCGCACCGGGGAACGCCGGGGGGATGGGCAGCGGCGAGATGGGCGCCCACGGGACCCGCATCCCCTTCGGCGGTGACATCGCCGGCGCCAACCTCGACGTGCTCCTCTCGACCATGGGGATCGACCGGAACCGGACCTTTATCGTGGCCGCGCTGAACCGCCTCCCGGACCGCGGCGGCGGTGAGCCCCGGGTGGCCGAGCTGCGGGAGCCCGTGGGTGCGGTGCCGTCCAGCATCCACCTACTCCGGGAGACACTCCTGGCCACGGCGCCCCGCCTGGTGGTGGCGCTGGGGAATGTCGGACTCCGGAGCACCGTGGCCGCGGCCCGCCTGGAAGACAAGCCGCGACTGACGCTGCCGGGCCGGAAACGGCTGGAGGAGGCCGGACTCGAGCGCGGCGCCGTCGTCGCCTGGCCGGGTGCCTTCCAGCCCGACGAGGCGTTCCTGGCAGCGTGGGCCGACGTGCGGGCGGATCGGCGGCTCCCCCGGATCCTCTGGCTCCTCCACCCCAGCGCCCAGAACATGAGTCCCCACGCCGGGACCGATACGGTCTTTCACACCCGGATGCTGCAGACGCTGCACGCGGTGCGGCAGGCCGGCCGGCAGCTGTTCGGCTCGGTCCCCGAGCCCGGTGAACGACCGGCTCCTCCCACCGACGGCGTGTACGGGCTCCCCGAGTGGCGTAATGCCATCGGGCCCCGGCATGCCGAGCTGGATGCGCTGTGGCGCGAGAAAGGCATTTGAGCGGTCTGTCAAGCGGTTGCCACGAGCCGGAGCGGCTTTTACCCTTTTGCCCATGATCTATCCCAGCCGCAAGGTCACGCTGCGCAGCCGGATCCCGACGGTCCGGGTACACGTCGTCACCGACGACGGGGAGCTGACCGTGCGTGCCCGCTGGAAAGACCGGCCCATCGACCTGCAGCGCCGCATCACCTTCCTGATGCGGCAGGGGCACGCAGTCTTCCTGGAAGACGAGTGGGGCCGGACGATCTGTCTCCAGCCCGAGTACATCTGCGGCGCCACGGTGGACGGCCGCGGGTCTGCGCCCGGGTCTGAGAATGGGGCGCCGGGAAGTGCGCCCCCTAGCCCGCGCTATCGATCCGCAGGAGGGTCGAGTCGGGGACGGTGAACGTCACGGGGATCCGCACGATCACCCGTGCGGGATGGTCCCCACTCCTGGCGGGCCGGAAGCGCATCCGGTCCGAGACCGCCACCGCGATGGAATCGAGGCGGGCGATCCCGGTGGACGACGAGACGATTGTCCGGACCACCTGGCCGCGTTCGTCGAGCCATAGCCGGAGCACCGCCTCCCCGCCGATCCCCTGGCGCACGAGTTCGGGCGGGTAGCGCGCCTGGATCCTCCGGGTCACCTCCTCGGAGTTCAACAGCGACGGCAGTGTGTACTCCACCTGGAACGGCTCGAAGTCGTGGAGAGGCCCCTGTGTGGGTGCCGCCCGGGCGTTCAGGGTGATGTCGAGCCGGAGGGAGCGGTCGCCGCGGGGCACGAAGACCTCCAGATCGAGGGAGTCGTGAGCCGTGTGGAGGATCCGCAGCTCCCAGCGACCGGGCTCCAATCCTTCCAGCCGGTACTCGCCGCGGGCGTTGGTCCAGTCCCCAGCGGTGTGGTTCACGACCCGGATCTGAGCGTAGGCAATGGGCTCGTCACCATCCGAGCTCCGGACCACACCCTGCACCGCCGGGGCCTGAAGCAGCCCCAGTGCCGCGACCAGCGCGGCGGCCCCGGTCATCGCCAGATGTGCGCCCCGCCCACCGTCTCGGCCGGGACGTGCACCCGGAGCGCACCCGATTCGCATTCGGCGTAGAGCTCGCCGTCCACCACCAGCCGTCCGACGCGGAGCGACCGCGGCATCTCGACGGTGACCTCACCGCCCACGCCGTCCCGGACCTCGATGCGCCCGGCGGAGGTCCGGAACGCCGGGTCCGTCTCGGCGCCGAGCGTCGACACGGCTATGTTCTGGCCGTCGGTCTCCACGAGGCGGATGGTCGAGCCCCGGAGGCCCGAGAGGACCACGTCCACTGCGCCGCGGGCCGGGAGCGATACACCCGCCGGTGCCGGGGGCCGGGCCGGGCCGGGGGCCGCGGTCTCCACCTCGAGCGTCGGCGCCTCTTCCACCGCCGACTCCGGACCGACGGTCCTCTCGATCCATTCCCGGACCGGGGACCCGGGGACCGCTGCCGATGCCGCCGCCGACACCAGCAGGACCAGGCTCGCCGCCTTGACGAACGCAGCACCGCCCAGACTGAGGCGCCGCCCCGTCGCCGCGGGCGCCGACCCCGCCGGCTCCACGTCGAGAAAAGAGACGGCTTCGGAGAACACCGAATGGGCCCGGGCCAGCTCGTCCTTTGCAGTCCGGCAGCGGCGGCAGCCCAGCAGGTGCTCCGCCGCGTCCGCCCGCTCCCCGGGCCGCAGCTCGTCGTCCAGGAACGCCTGGATCGTTCCGTCATCAAGGTGTTTCATGTATCGCTTCTCCCGCCGCCAGGGCGGTGTATGTCTCCTCGAACTTGCGGGCGGCACGGGCGAGCAGTGTCCCTACGGACCCCGGCGCCACGTCCACCGCCTCTGCGATTTCCGCGTACCTGAACCCTTCTTCCCGCATGAGCAGCATGGCCTGGTCCCGCTCCGGCAGCTCGCCGAGCGCCTCTCTCACCATGGCGATCCGCTCCTTCCGCTCCGCAGACACTTCGGGCCCCGTGGGCGCCGCCGGCGTGGGCACGTGAGGCTCCAGGCGCCGGTGCCGCGACGCCTTCCGCGCCCGGTCCCGGATCAGGTTCGTCGCAACCGTGAACAGCCACGGCCGGGCCTCATCTTCCGGCAGCGAATGCTCTGTCAACCGGACGAACGCTTCCTGCGCCGCGTCCTCGGCAGCGTCCGCGTCCCCCGTCATCCGGTGCAGATAGCGGAACAGCGCCGGGTAGACCCGGTCGAAGAGGCGGTCATAATCCACGTGGCCGCCTCCCGTCACGGTTCTCGTCCTTACAACGTACGTGCACCATGATTTATGACGCCGGTCAGGGCCTCCCACTGATGAGATCCTTGAAGGCCTTCAAACGATCGAGCAGCCCCCCGCCGTGCAGGAGCCGGATGAGGGCCCGGGCGCGCCCCACACCGAACCGTCGGAACGGGAACCCGCCCACGGGCTCCCTGCGGAACCCCGCCCGGTCCACGAGAACGGCCCGGCTCCGGGTCACCTCCCGGAGCCCCTCCTCGCCGTGGACCCGGCCGTAGCCACTGTGGCCCATCCCGCCGAAGGGCAGCCCGGCCATCGCGCCATGGTAGAGGACGTCGTTCACGGACACCATCCCGGCCCGGAGCCGACGGACCAGCCGCTCCCCACGGCGACGACGGGTCCAGATGCTGGCGGCCAGGGCGTACGGCGAGTCGTTGGCCAGCCGGATCGCCTCCTCGGCGTCGGGCACCTTCATGATGGGCATTACGGGCCCGAAGCTCTCGTCTCGCATGATGTCCATGGAGTGGTCCGCATCCGCCACCACGGTGGGCGCGAAATGCCGGCCGGGGCCGCCCACGAGCGCACCGCCCCTGAGGACCCGACCCCCCTTGGAGCGGGCGTCCTCGATCTGCCGCTCCAGCCGGTCCGCCTGGACCTGAGTGGTCAGCGCCCCGATATCGCCTTCCGGATCCGCCTCGGTGGCCACGTCCAGCGCTTCGGTGGCCGCCACCACCCGCTCCACGTACTCGTCGTAGACCGACGCCTCCACGTACACACGCTCCACGGCGATGCAGATCTGGCCCGCGTTCCAGAAGGCGCCCTGGACGCCCAGGTTGGCCGCCCGCTCCAGGTCGGCGTCTTCGAGGACCACCATGGCGTTCTTGCCGCCCAGCTCCAGCGTGACCGGGATCAGCCGCTCGGCCGCCGCCTCCGCCACCACCCGGCCATTCTTCACGGAACCCGTGAAGCTGATCTTGTCCACATCGCCGCGGACCAGCGCCGCTCCCGTGTCACCATCGCCCGTGGCCACGAGGAAGACGTCCTCGGGGATCCCGGCCTGCAGCGCGAGCTGCCGCATGAGCACCGCCGACATGGGCGACTGCTCCGACGGCTTCAGCACCACCGTGTTGCCGGTGACCAGCGCCGCCATGACCACCCGCATGGGGTTTACGATGGGGAAGTTCCAGGGCGAGATCACGGCGATCACGCCGTATGGCTCCCGCTCGACCCGGCCCTTCTTGGTCACGATCCAGGAGCGCTCGGTGCGGGGCGCCATGACCCGACCCGCGCGCCGGGCGTAGAACCGCGCCAGGTCCAGCGTCGGGAGCACGTCGCCGACATAGCCCTCGAAGACCGTCTTCCCCGACTCCTGACTGCTCAGCTCCGCCGCCTCCTCCGCCCGGTCCGCCAGCAGCCGACGGAACCGGTTCAGGAGCTCCGCTCGCTCCCGGGTGGGGTGAGCGGCCCACGCCGGCTGGGCGGCCCGCGAGCGGGCCAGCAGGGCGTGGACCTCTTCGCCGTCGAGGTCCGGGACCGACCCCAGGACCTGCCCGGTGGCCGGGGCCCTGACCTCCAACGTCGCGCGCCGGGCGGTCATCCGGCGTTTATGGGGACGTGAACCCGGCTGTTCTGCCACGCCAGGACGATCCCGGCGCCCCCGTCCATGGCCCGGATGGTGAACTCCACCACGGTCTCATCCAGCCGCTCCACCTCGACCTGCGGCTCGCAGGCCGGCGCCTGGCGCTGCGCCGGCGGCGTGCCCGCATCCACGGCCATCCCCGCACCCAACACCACCCCGAAGGTCAGTGGTGCCACCCAGCTCCAACGCGCCATCGTTGCCCCCTCATCAACGGTAGTAGGTCATTCCCATGGCCTCATGGACCCGGGCCATGGTCTCCCGGGCGACGCCCCGGGCTGCTTCGTTCCCGTCGTGCAGGATCTCTTTCACCAGCCCGTCCCGAGCGGAGAAGTCGGCTCGCCGCTCCCGGACCGGGTCGAGGAACGCGTTCAGCGCCCGTGCAAGCTTGCGCTTCACCTCCACGTCTCCCACCGCACCCTGCCGGTACCGGTCCTTCAGGTCGTCCACTTCCTCGGTGTCCGGGTTGAAGTGGTCGTGGTAGATGAACACGGGGTTCCCCTCCACCCTGCCCGGGATATCGGCCCGGACCCGGTTCGGGTCGGTGAACATCTTCATGACCTTCTCGTTGACCGTGGCTTCATCATCGCTGAGCAGGATCGCGTTGCCCAGCGACTTCGACATCTTGCTCTGCCCGTCGATCCCCGGCAGCACGGCATCCCCGCTCAGCATGGGCTCCGGCTCCGGGAACACGTCGCCGTAGAGGTGGTTGAACCGGCGGGCGATCTCCCGGGTGACCTCCACGTGGGAGAGGTTGTCCTTGCCCACCGGGACCACGTGGGCCCGGGGCAGGAGGATATCGGCCGCCTGGAGCACGGGGTAGCCCACCAGGCCGAACGGCATGACCTCCAGATCCGCCGCCTGCGCCATGTCCTTGATGGTGGGCAGCCGCTCCAGCCGCGGGAGCGTCACCAGCATCTCGAAGATGAGGTTGAGCTGCGCCGTCTCCGGCACCGCAGACTGAACGAAGATGGTGCTCCGTTCCGGGTCGATCCCCAGCGACAGGTAGTCGAGCACCATCTCCCGGATCCGCACCGGGACCTGCTCCAGGTGCTCCTTCTCCGGCTTGGTCGTAAGGGTGTGCAGGTCGGCGATGATGAAGAAACACTCCATCTCGCCCTGCAGCCGCAGCCGGTTCTGGATGCTCCCGACCCAGTGCCCCAGGTGCAGTCGCCCCGTGGGTCGATCGCCCGTCAATACCCGCTTCTTCGCCACGCTTCCTCCGCGTATGTCCGCACGGCGCACCCGCACTCCCGCGGAGGCGTCCGTTCCGTGTCCGTTGTCTCGTGTCCGTCGTGTCCGGTGTCGCTCTGCCGTCGTCGGTCGATCGACCGTCAGTCCCGGTCCACGTCGATGGGTGTGGCCCGATCGAACAGCGTCCGGAGCTCTTCCGGCCGAAGATGGGGGAACTGCCCGGCACCGACCAGGACCTCTCGAACCGGCTCGTCCGGGGCCTCCGCCCGGTAGAAATGTACCGCCACCAGCCCGGCCCTGCCCCGGGGGCCCGTCCCGTATGCGCCGGCGCCCGCCGCCCGGGCCACCCACGTCTCGTCGTTCGACTCGAACGTGTGCTCGGTCCCTTCCCAGCGCGGCTCGCCCTCCGCTTCGGGCTGCGACAGCCGCTGCTTCATCAGCTCCCGAACCGGGACCGGCCCGCTCCCGCCCGTCTTCTCCTCCTCGCTCACGACCCATCCCCCCCACCGAAATAGTCGGCGTAGAGATCCTCGTCCTCCCGCAGCCTGAGCCGCTGCAGGCGGACCCCATCGGGAAGACGCTCCGCCACCCGCGCCCATGCCCACGCCACCAGGTTCTCCGTGGTCGGCACCTTGCCGCCAGGGCCGAACTCGGGGACCACGTGGTTGATATGCTGATGGTCCAGGACCGACACAACCGCCGCATCCAGCGCGTCGTCCAGGGCGCCGAGGTCCATGCAGAACCCCGTCTCCGGGTCGATCTCGCCCGCCACCGTCGCCTCCAGGGCGTAATTGTGTCCATGGCCGTGGGGGTTCGCACACGCGCCGAACACCGCGCGGTTCCGCTCCTCCGACCACTCGTCCCGCCAGTACCGGTGCGCCGCCGCGAACGTCCGACGACGCGTCATGTGAGCCACGCTCATGGCCTGCAAAGCTAGAGGCGCCCGCGGTGAGCGTAAAGGCGCGCCCACTGGAAGGATCGGAGCCCGGCGCGAATATTGCCACTTGCTGTATCGCGAATGCACCGGTACGATCGCCCACGCTGGCGACCCCGGTTCTGCCCGCGAATACGCTTGAGGGCCAATGAAGCCGAGCGAGAAACGACCCACGGCGCCGCACGACGGAAACCACGCGGCCACGATCCTCCTCGCGGAGGATCATCTGGACAGCCGTGAGGCCCTCTGTGCCCTCCTCGAGGCGTTCGGCTTCCACGTGGTCCCCGCCATCAACGGCGCCGAGGCCGTCTCCCTCGCCCGCCAGAATCCGCCGGACCTGGTCCTCATGGACATCATGATGCCCGAAGTCGACGGCTTCGAAGCGACCCGCCAGCTCCGGGACTTTCCGGAAACTCGCCACATCCCCATCATCACCCTGACGGCGATGGAGGGCGCACGCTATCAGGCGCTCGAGGCCGGGGCCGACGACTTCCTCGCCAAGCCCATCAACTCGGGCCAGCTCCTGGACAAGGTACGGGACTGGCTCACCGACTGAGACAGCCCATGACCGAAAGCTGGGAGTTTGGCGAGAACAGCGAGTTGACGCCAGAGCCGGGGTTCCCCTGGCCACCACCAGAGGACGGGCCGGTCCTGACCGCCTTCGCCGCCACGTGGAAGGGTGCCACCTTCGATCCGGGGCGATTCTTCACCGATACGCCCCGGGAGGGCGGCACCGGCGCCGCCCTCCTCTACTACCTGGCCATCGGGATCATGGTGGCCGGCGCCACCCTCTTCTGGGACTCGATCCCCTTCTTGGCGGGATCCACCCTGGCCGAGGACCCCCTGGCCGCCGAGCTGGGATACGGCACCATCAACCCCCTGGTCCGGTTCCTCCTGGCCCCGGCGATCCTCCTCTTCGCCCTCTTCCTGTCCGCCGGTGTGGTACACGTGCTCCTGCTTATCTTCCGCGGCGCAGATCACGGCTTCGGAACCTCCGTGCGCGTCTTCTCCTACGCGTACAGCCCCGCCATCTTCGGCGTGGTCCCGATCCTGGGGCCGATCGTGGGCGGGATCTGGTCCGTGGTTATCTCCGTCATCGGGCTCCGGGAGGCCCACGAGACCGCTACGTGGAAACCGGTGGTGGCCGTCCTGATCCCGGTGGTGGGCACCATGATCCTCTTCATGATCGCCATGCTGGCAGTCTTCATGGCCGGGAGCGTCTTGCCGGCGGGGTAACCGCCCTTTCGCTAGCACACCGTATCGGAAGTTCTGGTAGGTACCGGTATGGCGGGGTTGCCGCGTTGCAAGCAAGGGGATTATGCCTCGATCCCTTCTCCTTTTTCCCTCGACCTCGACCTGTACCTGTTTCTCGACTTCGTACCTCTCCCTCTCCCCAGCCCGCCTTCAAGCAGGGAAAGGGCGAAGTACGAAGCGGAGGGCGAGGTACAGGCCGACGGAGACGGAGAGGAAGAGGGCGCCGCCAGGTCTCCCGGATGCGGCTGTTCGTGCCACTGCGTCCCGAAACCTGCAATACCGCGTTCTAGCGGGTCGCATGCCGGCGCATTTGTGACTCGGGACTCTAGGCCGCCGCGTCCTCGCCAGCCGCACTCTCGACCAGGTGCGGCCGCAGCGCACGCAGCACGTCCTCTCCGTAGAACATGCTGATGTACTTCGCCTGGACCGGCGTGATCCGCCGGACCGCCCACACCAGCTCCACGTGATTCGGCTCCCTGGGCACCGACCGCAGCTTCATCCCCACTTCCTTCGGCAGCCGGTTCCCCTTCCGGTTGTTGCAGGGAGAACACGCCGCCACCACGTTGCCCCAGTCGTTGCCACCGCCCCGGGAGAGGGGCACCACATGGTCGCGCGTCAGGAACTCACGCCCCCGTAGCTCGCGCCGGTGCCGCCCGCAGTACTGGCAGCAATAGCCATCACGGGCGAATAGGAACGTATTCGTCACCTGCCGACGGAATTTCCGGGGCACGTGAACGTACCGGACCAGACGGATGACCACAGGGCACGGCAGCTCCCGCCGCTCTGAACGGAAGACGCGCGTCTCGTCAACCTCCAGGATCTCCGCCTTCTCCTCGATGACCAGCCGCAGGGCGCGGCGGACGGAGACGATGGTCAGTGGTTCGAACGAAGCGTTCAGTGCCAGACAACCCATGGTCGTGGCTCACCCTCCTGCCTCGAGGAATGATACACCGGTACCGCCCATCACCATCCGGAGAGGAGGGAAATGGCGTGTGCGGCCGCGGATGACCGCTATTATAGTTTAGCGCGATCTTTACAGAAGCGCCACGGGGTCGCGGTCGATGATGATGCGGATCGGGCCGCTCCCGGTCCCGTGCTCCGTGTACATTTGCGTGCACACGGTACCCAGCTGGCGGGCGCTGCCGCTACGCAGCACAAAGTGCCAGCGCCAGCGATCGCGGATGCGGTCGATGGCGCACGGGGCGGGCCCCAGGAGCCCGACGGCGTCGGTCCCCAGGGACCGGATCGTGTCGTTCGTCCAGCGGGCCAGCTCCTGGGCGGCCTCCTGGACCTGGACCTCCTCGGTGCCGCTGACCACCACATTGGCGAGGCGTGTGTGGGGCGGGTATGCGGGCTCCCTGCGCTCCTGGATCTCCCGCTCGGCGAACCCGAGGTAGTCGTGCTCCAGGGCCCTGCGGATGGCGTAGTGCCCCGGGAGCGCAGTCTGGATGAGGACTTCCCCGAGCCGGTCGCCGCGCCCCGCCCGCCCGGCCACCTGCGTCAGGAGCTGGAAGGTACGCTCGCCGGCGCGGAAGTCGGGCAGGTTCATGCCCACATCCGCGTTGATGACGCCCACCAGGGTGACGTCGGGGAAGTCGAGGCCCTTGGCAATCATCTGGGTGCCCAGGAGGATGTCCACCTCGCGGCGTCCCACGCGGCCCAAAATCTCGTGGTGGGCCCACTTCCCCGAGGTGGTATCCACGTCCATGCGAGCGACGCGTGCGCTGGGGAACGTCTCGGTCACGATCCGCTCCACCTGCTCGGTCCCGAGGCCCCGGAACGAGAGGTTGTCGGAGGCGCACTCGGTACAGCGCGTCGGTCGGGATTCCTCGTGGAAGCAGTAGTGGCAGATGAGGCGTTTCCGGGTCCTGTGGTAGGTCAGGGACACGTTGCAGCGGTCGCACTGCCAGACGTGCCCGCAGTCGCGGCACTGTACGAAGCTGGCGTAGCCGCGGCGGTTGAGGAGCAGGATGGACTGCTCGCCCCGCTCGAGCCGGTCCCGGATCGCGGCTTCGAGGGGGACGGAGAGAACGCGGGCGGCGGCCGCTCCCTGCCCGCCCCGACCTCCGGGGCGTCCCCGTGAGGCATCCGCAGTCGAGTCCTGCGCCTGTCCATGCCTCCTCAGGTCCACCACCTGCACGTTGGGCAGCGGCCGTCCCTCTACCCGGTCGGGCAGCTCCAGGAGCGTGAATTTGCCCTTCTCCACGTTGGCCCAGCTCTCCAGCGCGGGCGTGGCGCTCCCCAGCACGCAGACGGCGCCGGTCATGCGGGTCCGTATGATGGCCACTTCCCGGGCGTGGTACCGGGGCGCCTCGCCCTGCTTGTAGCTGGACTCGTGCTCCTCATCCACCACCACGGCGCCCAGGTCGTGGACGGGGGCGAAGATGGCGGATCGGGCGCCTACGGCGATCCTGCGCTCGCCGCTCCGGAGCGAGCGCCAGGCGTCGTAGCGCTCGCCCTCGGAGAGGGCGGAGTGGAGCACGGCCACGTCGTCGCCGAACTGGGAGCGGAAACGGTCCACGGTCTGCGGGGTGAGGGCGATCTCCGGGACGAGCACGATGGCGCCCCGGCCCTGTTCCACCACCACCTGCCGCAGGAGCTCGACGTAGACCCGGGTCTTCCCGGAGCCGGTGACGCCCCGGAGGAGAAAGGTGCCACCGTCGCCCCGGGCAGCGTCCAGAAGCGGCTCGAGAGCCGATTCCTGGGCGCCGGTCAGGGGCGGGAGCGGCCCCCTGTGGGCGGGGATCGCAGCGAAGGGATCGCGCTCGACCACCTCCGCGACGATCTCGGCCACCCCCCGCTCCACGAGGCCGTTGATGACCGGATACGAGAAGCCCTGATCGGTGAGCTGGGGCACGGGCGCCGCTCCGCCCGCGGCCTCCACGACCTCGAAGCACTCCCGCTGCCGGTGGGCCCGGCCGAAGATCTCGTCCCGGAGGGTGAGGCTGGTCAGCTCCCGGGTGAGACGGAGAACCCGTCGGGTCTTCTCGGGGTCGGCCCCGGCATCGGTCATGGGGTTGGGCAGCGCCGTCCGGAGCACCATCCCGAGTGAGGACAGGTAGTAGTCGGCGATCCAGCGGGAGAGGCGGAGGAGGTGGGGATCGGCGCTGGGCCGGTCCTCCAGGATCCGCCGCACGCGCTTGATCTGCGTGGTCTCGGGCGTGCCCCGGGTGGCCCCGGCGACCCAGCCCACGAGCCGCCGGGGCCCGAAGGAGACCTCCACCCGGGTCCCGGGCTCTACCGGCTCATCGATCCGGTAGGTGAAGGTCCGGGGCATGGGCAGCGGGAGCGCCACCTCGATCAGCACGGTGGACCTCAGGGCAGCAGGGTGAAGATCTCCTTCTGCGGGTTCGGCGTGGTGACCTCGGGCCCGTCGTCGGACATGTAGACGTCGATCTCCGTCCGCAGCCCCACGTCGCCGGGCACGTAGATCCCCGGCTCTATGCTGAAGCCCACGCCCGGGATCAGCTTCCGGGTCTCGTGGGTCTCCAGGTTGTCGATGTTCGGACCCATGCCGTGGACGTCCTGGTCGATGGAGTGGCCCGTGCGATGGATGAAGTACTCGCCCCACCCGCGCTCCTCGATCACGTCACGGGTCACGTCATCCACCTGCCACCCCTGGATCTCGCGCCCGGCCTCCCACTCGGCGTTGACGAACGCCACGGCGGCGTCGCGGGCGTCGCGGATCGCCTCCCAGTAGCCCTGCACGTCGGCGGGCACCTCGGCGCCCAGATAGCCCATCCAGGTCTGGTCGGCGTAGACGCCGTCCTCCGACTCCCGGGACCAGAGGTCGATGAGGAGGACATCGCCCTCCTTGACCTCGGCGCCCTCCGGGCCGTTCTCGTAGTGGGGGTTCGCGGCGTTGGGGCCGATGGCCACGATGGAGTCGGGCCCCGTGCCGAGCCCTCGCTCGGCGAGCTGGCCCAGGAGCCACTGGTGCAGCTCGCCCTCCGTGATCGTGCGGCCCGCGCCCACGGCGTCGGCCGCCCGCTCGAAGGTCTCCCGGGCCACGTCCGCCAGGATCTCGGCGGCACGACGGTGCGACGCCAGTCCCTCATCGGTCCACCGGGCGTAGAACCGGGTGATGAGGTCGGCCGACGGGGTCAGCTCGGCGCCGGCCTGCCGGAGCAGCTCGGCGACGCCGGCGGGGATCATGTCCACGGCGGGCACGGCGTCGTTCTTCGAGATCTCGGTGGCCACGGTCTTCCCGGCCAGGAGGCTCTCGAGGCGCTCGTCCAGCGCCTTCCAGCTCACGTAGACGTCCTTCTGCCAGGGCCACGCCTCCCAGGGCGTGCGCTCGATCCCGTGCATGAGGACCGTGGGCTCGCCCGAAGCCGGGATCAGGACGAAGTAGCGCCGCGTGAGCTCGCCCACCCCGAGCAGCTTGTTGGCCACCGGGTTGCGGGCGTGCAGGTCGTAGAGGAGCCACCCGTCCAGTCCGTATTCCTTCAATCCGACCTGGATCTCCTCGAGTCGATCCTTCAGCTTGCCGAAATCACTCGCCGTGCTCTTCACTCGTATCCTCCATCGGTTCAGCGGCCGCCCGGGTGCCCTTGATGAGCGTCACCCCGAGGACCCGTTCATCTTTCAGTAGTCGTCGCAACTCGCGTTCGCGTGACAGCACCGCCCTTACCCCACGCCAGCCCCACCGCCGCCACGCCCGTGGCAGAAGCAAGAGCTTGCCCCGGAGCGTGAACAGCTCCGCCAGCCCCCCGAGGACGGACGGTCGGCTCCGGCTCGCTGCCGGGTCCGACCAGTCCTCCACCACGAGGTCCACGATGCCCGCCTCCCGGAGCATCTGCTTCCACTCGACCAGCATCAGCGGCCGGACCCCGAGCTGCTCCACCAGCTCCTGCCGCCGCTCTTCTTCCAGCGCACGGAGCCAGATGAGCTGGACCAGCACCACCGTACCGCCGGGCCGGATGACCCGAACCAGCTCCCGGACCGCCTCGTCCGGATCCCGCGCCGCCCCGAGCTCGATCTCGGCCAGGGCCACATCGAAGACGCCGTCCTGATACGGCAGCTCGTGGAGCGGCGCCTGCTCGAAGTGGAGCCGCTCCGCCAGGTCCGCCTTCTTGGCCCGCTCACCGGCCACCGCTACCATGAGCGGGTCCGGGTCCACGCCCGCTCCCGCGGCGCCCGTTGCCTCCGCCACGAACAGCGCGCTCCGGCCACGACCGCACGGGGCCAGCAGGAACTGGGAGCGCTCCGACAGGTCGAGCAACCGCACGATGGACCGGTACAGCGCCTCGCCGCCCGGCGGAAACGATAGACGGGTGCTCAGGCGGGTCAGCCCCGCAGCCGAAGGGCTGTGGGAATCGAGGGCGCCCTGCTTCATTTCTGGCATGCGCGGAATGTGCCGGAACCGACGGAGTGGGTCAATCGGAGGCCGCTGCCGGCAGCCCTGCCAACGCCCGAACCACCTGCCCCGCACCGGCGGCCGACCGATGGGTCACGTAGCCGCCCTCGAGGGCCACCGCCACCCGGCCGTCGGCCGACCCGGCCCGGTCCACCAGGAGCTGCGTCATGGCGTGCAGATCTTCGGGTTCCAGCAGGAGCCCGCCCAGCGGGTCGCCGGCCAGGCAGTCGAAGCCGGCCGACACCAGGACGAGCTCCGGTTCGAAGGCGTCCAACGTCTCGGTCACCGTCCGCTCGTACGTCTCGCGGTAGTCTGCTCGCGCCACGCGGTGCGGGAACGGCACGTTCCGGGTCGTGCCCACGCCGGCGCCGCTCCCCCGCTCCTCCGAGTGGCCGGTCCCCGGGTAGTGGTCGTCGAGGTGGAACGAGAGGTAGAAGACCGACGGGTCGCGGTAGAAGGCGTCCTGGGTCCCGTTCCCGTGGTGGACGTCCCAGTCGACGATGAGGATCCGGTCGAGCCCCCCCTCGTCCAGCGCCCAGCGCGCGGCTACCGCCACGTTGTTGAAGAGGCAGAACCCCATGGCCCGCTCCGGGGTGGCATGGTGCCCCGGCGGTCGGGTCAGGGCGAAGGCCGTGCCCGCCTCGCCGTCGAGGACCAGCCGGGTCGCCTCGAGGGCCACGCCCATGGCCGCCAGCGCCGCGTCCCAGGAGGCGCCCGAGACCATGGTGTCGGCGGTCAGCGGGATCGGCTCACCCGACGCGTCCGCCCGGGCCACGGCCCGGCGGACCCTCTCCACGTGGGCCTCGCTGTGGACGCGGAGCGCTTCGGCCTCTGCTGCCGCCGGGGCCTCCACCTGGAGCCACCGATCCAGGAGGTCCGGCGTCTCCTGGTAGATGCCCCGGGTGATGGCCGGCAGGCGCCCCTGGTGCTCCGGGTGGTTCCATCCCGTGTCATGGAGCGCGCACGCCGGGTGGGAGACCAGCGCCGTGGGTCGGCCGCTCATGGCGCCTGCCCGGCCGTCACCTCCTGCTGGGCTCGCTTCGCCTCGGCCACGAGGGCGGCCACGTCCTCCAGGAGCGCCTGCGCGTCATAGACGATCCCGTCCTTGAGGGTCCAGCGGACGCCGCCGACGCGGCGCACCTCACCCTGGTCGTCCAGGCGGAGCGTGCCGGTGCCGTAGAGCACCTTGAAGTCCTGGATCGGGTTCAGCGGCGCGATCACCAGGTCGGCCAGGCTGCCCTCCCGGACCACCCCGAACTCCGGTGCCTCGCCCCTGGGCTCCATGAGCGTCCGGGCGCCCCACATGGTGGCGCTCCGCACCACTTCCAGCGGGTGGAAGCCCGCCTCCTGCAGCAGCTCCAGCTCCCGGATATAGCCGAAGCCGTAGAGCTTGTAAATGAACCCGGAATCACTCCCCGTCGTAACCCGGCCGCCCCGGTTCTTGTACTCGTTCAGGAACCGCATCCAGAGCTGGAAGTTGTGCTTCCATTCGATCTCGTCCTGCGTGGTCCAGCTGAACCAGTAGCTGCCGTGGCTGGTCCGGCTCGGCTTATAGAACTCGGCCAGGCTCGGCAGCGTGTACGTGTCGTGCCATTCCGCCTCCCGGGCCCGCATCACGTCCCGGCTGGCCTCGTAGATCGTGAGGGTCGGGTCGAGGACGAAGTCCAGCGCCAGCAGCTCCTCCATGACCGCCTCCCAGCGCTCGCTGCCCGGCTCCGCCGCCTGCTTCCACAGCCGGCCGGCCTGCCCGAACCGATGATACTCGTCGTTGTAGTTGTAGTCGTGAGGGTAATCCTGAATGGTGCGGTCGTGGAAGAGCGCTTCCGGGAGTCCGTACCAGTGCTCGAGGGACCCGAGCCCGAGCCGGGCCGCATCCAGCGCATCCATCTGCGCCACGCCCATCTGGCCCAGGTGCGCCTGTGTGCCCATCCCGTTCCGCTGCGCCTCATCGATGAGCGCCGCCATGATGTCCGGCGAGTAGCTGCCCAGCTTCAACCCGTCCACGCCACGACGGGCCGCCCACCGCACCCACTCACGGGCCCGCTCCGGCGTATCGATGGAACCGCCGTCCCACCCCATCCCCGGCCGCGCGTAGACGAAGATCCGGGGCGCCGCGATCTCGTTCGCCGCGCTGCGGGCCCGCTCCTCCAGCGTCCACTCCACGCCGTTCCCGCTGCCCGGGTCCCGGATGGTGGTCACGCCGTGGGCCAGCCACAGCTTGTGGACGTACTCGGCCGGTGTGCCCTGCCCTGTCCCACCCTGATGCGCGTGGACGTCCACGAACCCTGGCAGCACGTACATCCCGTGGGCGTCGAGCTCGCGAGTGGCGCCCTGCGGTCGGCGGTCGTCACGGATCGGCAGCCCCGGTGCGCCCACCCTCCGGATCTCCGTGATGCGGTTGCCCTCGATCACGATGTCCATGGGGCCGATGGGCGGTGCGCCTGTCCCGTCGATGACCGTGGCACCCCGGATGATCAGCCGCTCGAAAGGGCCCTCGCCGTCCGTCCGGTCCGGCGAGTGGGCCACGCCCTGAGCCGTGGAGGAGACGGGGAGCGCCACCGTGAGCGCCACCCCGAGTGCCAGGCTCCGGGCGAGGGATCCCGTCCAGCCCGCGTCGCATGCCGATCTGCCGTATTTCATGGTTCTGCCTCGAAGAGATGACTCGTTCCGCAGCCGTCAGGATGACGAAAGCGACCGACGCGAAGCAAGGGGGGACGCTGACCTGCGGTTCACGCGAAGCCGCGAAGAAGCGAAGGGACGTACTGCACTCCACCGGCGAGCCCGACCACACCGGCAAACACGGATCCGGTCCCGGATTGTGTCGCGCGGCCTCGGATGGCCCTGGACCCGGACGCCACCGCGGTCCCCGCCTTCGCGAACTTCGCGCCTCCGCGTGCAGCCGGAACCGGCCCGCCCGGAGCTCCCTACTCCACCCCGTCGCGGGTCCCGCCCGCCCCACCATCCTTCGCTTCCGCCGCAAGGCGGCCCGCGTCTTCGTACCGCTCCTGGAGGCTCATGACCTCCCGCTTCCGCCGGGTCAGAGCGATGACCGCGTCGGCCGCCGCGCTGGCCGCCGACATGGTGGTGCAGTAGGGCACGTCGTACGCGATGGCGGTCCGGCGCATGGCGTAGTCGTCGTACTGGGACTTCTTGCCCAGCGGCGTGTTGATCAACAGCTGAACCTCGCCGCTGATGATACCGTCGGAGATGTCGGGGCGGCCCTGGCCGACCTTGAAGATCGGGTCCGCCGGGATGCCCCGGGCCCGCAGGTAGCGGGCGGTGCCCCCCGTCGCCCGGATCTCGAAGCCGAGCTCGTGGAAGCGCCTCACGATGGGCGTGACCGTGGGCTTGTCCCGGTCGTTCACCGTCACCACCACCGTGCCGCCCGTGGGCAGGGAAGCGCCAGCGGAGATCTGGGCCTTGGCGAAGGCCATCCCGAACGACGGGTCGAACCCCATGACCTCGCCGGTGGACCGCATCTCCGGCCCCAGGATCACGTCCACATCGAACTTGTCGAACGGGAAGACGGCCTCCTTCACCGCCACCGCCGCGGGGAGGGCATCGGTGTCCGGGTCGAGGCCGGCTTCCGCCAGCGTCTTCCCCGCCATGACGCTCGACGCCAGACGGGCGAACGCAACGCCCGTGGCCTTCGAGACGAAGGGCACCGTCCGGCTCGCCCGCGGATTCACCTCCAGCACGTAGACGGTGCCGTCCATGACGGCGAACTGCACGTTGATGAGGCCGACCACGCCCAGCTCCTCGGCGAAGAGGCGCGCCAGCCGCTTCATCTCCTCCACCTCGTTGTCCTTCATGAGGTACGGCGGCAGGACGCACGCCGAGTCGCCGGAATGCACACCGGCGTCCTCAATGTGCTGCATCACGCCGGCCACGACGGCGTTCTCCCCATCGCACACGGCGTCCACATCGGCCTCGAAGGCGTCCTCCAGGAACCGGTCGATAAGGACAGGTCGGTCGGGGCTGGCCCGGACGGCCCGCTCGAAGTAGTCCCGGAGGCTCGGCTCGTCGTAGACGATCTCCATGGCCCGGCCGCCCAGCACGTACGACGGGCGTACCAGCACCGGGTAGCCCACGCGGTCGGCCACCTCCACAGCCTGCTCCACGGCGGTGGCGATCCCGTTGGGCGGGACCGCGGCGCCGATGGTCCGGCACAGGGCGTCGAACCGGTCCCGGTCCTCGGCCCGGTCGATGGCGTCCACGCTGGTGCCCAGGATCGGCACGCCCAGCGCCTCCAACGGCTCGGCCAGCTTCAACGGCGTCTGGCCGCCGAGCTGCACGATGATCCCCTCGGGGCGCTCCCGCTCCACGATCTCCAGCACATCCTCCAGCGTGAGCGGCTCGAAGTAGAGCCGGTCGCTCACGTCGAAGTCAGTGGAGACGGTCTCGGGGTTCGAGTTCACCATGATGGTCTCGAACCCGTCGTCCCGGAGCGCCAGCGCCGCCTGGACGCAGCAGTAGTCGAACTCGATCCCCTGGCCGATCCGGTTCGGGCCGCTGCCCAGGATCATGATCTTCCGCCGGTCCGTGGGCGGCGCCTCCGTCTCATCCTCGTACGCGCTGTACAGGTACGGCGTGGCCGCCGGGAACTCGCCGGCGCACGTGTCCACCATCTGGTACGTGGGCCGGACATCCAGCTTCCACCGGAGCTCCCGGACCTCCTGCTCCGTCACGCCCCGGAGCCGCGCCAGCTGGCTGTCGCTGAAGCCCATCCGTTTCATGCGACGGAGCTCGTGGCGCTCTACGCCATCCAACCCGCCCGGGGGATTCCCTCCTTCGCCAACCGCGGAGCTCGCGGAAGACGCGGAAGGGCCGCGGGAGTTCGGCGAATCACCCTCATCATGGCCGCCGCCGGATGCCACATCATGTGCATCTTGATTCGCCGGTGAGTCGGCGTCTTGTGCGATGGAGTGTTCCGCGTCCCCTTCCGCGCCTTCCGCGGATTCCGGTGTGAGAGTAGTTGAAGGTCGCCCCGCCCAGGCGCGCTCGGCCTCCACCAACTGGGCGAGCTGGGTCAGGAACCAGGGGTCGATGCCCGTGAGCTCGTAGATCTCGGCGATGGTGAGGCCGGCCTCCAGCGCCCGCTTGAGCTGGAACGGCCGCTCGGCGGTGGGTCGGCGCAGCGCGGCCCGGAGTGTGTCGACGTCCTCGTCGGCGAGGCCGTCGTCGATGGGCCGTGGGCCCGTGCTCCACCCGTCCCGGTCGATCTCGAGGCCTCGCAGCCCTTTCTGCCATGCCTGCTTGAAGGTGCGGCCGAGGGCCATGGTCTCGCCCACGGCCTTCATCTGCACACTCAGCGTGTTGTCGGCGGTGGGGAACTTCTCGAAGGCGAACCGGGGGAACTTCACCACCACGTAGTCCAGGACCGGCTCGAAGCTGGCCGGCGTCTCCTTCGTAATGTCGTTGGGCAGCTCGTCGAGACGATAGCCCACGGCCAGCTTGGCGCCGATCCGGGCGATGGGGAACCCCGTGGCCTTGGAGGCCAGCGCCGACGACCGGCTCACCCGGGGGTTCATCTCCACCACCAGCAGCTCGCCGGTCTCGGGGCTCACGGCGAACTGGATGTTGCACCCGCCGGCGGCCACACCGATCTCCCGGATGATGGCCAGCGCCGCGTCGCGCATCCGCTGGTATTCCACGTCGCTCAGCGTCTGCGCCGGCGCCACGGTCACGCTGTCGCCCGTGTGGACGCCCATGGGGTCTACATTCTCGATGGAGCAGACCACCACCACGTTGTCCGCCCCGTCCCGCATCATCTCGAGCTCGTACTCCTTCCACCCGATGACGCTGCGGTCGATGAGCACCTCGTGGATCGGCGAGAGGTCGAGCCCCCGCTGCACCGCTCGCCGGAACTCCTCGCGGTTGTACGCGATCCCGCCGCCCGTCCCACCCATGGTGAAGCTCGGTCGGATGATGGCCGGGTAGCCGGCCTCATCCACGATCTCCAGCGCCTCGTCCATGCTCCGGGCGAATCCGCCGTGGGGGACCGCCAGCCCGATCCGCTCCATGGCCTCGGCGAACTCCTCGCGGTCCTCCGCCATGCGGATCGCCCGGGCGTCGGCGCCCAGGAGCTCCACGCCGTGCTCGTCCAGCACGCCGCTGTCGTAGAGCTCCAGGGATACGTTCAGCGCCGTCTGACCGCCCATGGTGGGGACCAGAGCGTCCGGCTGCTCCCGCTCGATGATCCGCTCGACCCACTCGGCGGTGATGGGCTCGATGTACGTGCGGTCCGCCAGATCCGGGTCCGTCATGATGGTGGCCGGATTGCTGTTCACCAGCACCACCCGGTACCCCTCCTCCCGGAGCGCCCGGACGGCCTGGGTCCCGGAATAGTCGAACTCGCACGCCTGCCCGATGACGATGGGTCCGGAGCCGAGCAGGAGGATCGTCCGGAGATCGTCTCTACGCGGCACCTGCTATCGGGCTCCCTTCTCCCGCTCCTTGCGGACGGCCTTGGTCAGGAGGACGATCAGGCCACCCCAGACGAAGCCGCCGATAAGCGTGAGAGTGACGATCGCCGCTGGTTCCATGGGGCCCCTGTCGAAGTGTTCGGTGGGTGGTCGGTCCGGCCCCGGAAAGTGACGAATCGGCGCGGCCTCGCGCAAGGTCGCCGCCGTCCGGCGGGACCGCTCCCGGGGGACGCCCGCCCTGCACTTGCGCGAACAGGCCGCACACCGGACCCTTCATACCCGGCCACACGATGCATGAAGCACCGCCGTGCCCCTCCGGTGGGGGGCGGCGTTACCGATAGATGGTGGAGTGCAGGACCCGTACACGCAGTGGAGGAGTCGGTGCAGAGCGCCTATCCCGCCGTCGAGGAGCGCCTCGGATCGCTGATCATCGAGGGCCAGCGTCAGGAAGTCTGGATCCGATCAACGCCGGACCCGGAAGGGACCTGGCATAACGCCATCCTGTTCAAGCGCGATGGCAAGCTGTCCGCCCCGGACGCCGTGGTGGCCGGCGTCGACTGGCACGTCCCACCCGGCGTGGCGCTCCAGAAGGCCCGCCGGCTCCCCGAGCACGACCAGCTCCAGCTCTTTCAGCAGGCTCAGCGGCCTCGCCCGCCCCTCTTCTGAAGACGGCACAGGCTACGTAGCAGGCGGCACGGCAGGGCCCGCGTGATCCGCTCCGCCAGGGCCGGTGTGATCCGCTCCGCCGCCCGCCCTCAGTTCCGGGCGATGGAAGCGACATAGGCCGCCAGCGCCCTCACCTCGTCCTCGCTGAGGCTCGCGCCGCCCATGGGCGGCATCGGCGCCGGGTACTGCTGCGGATCGGCCACACCGTCCCGGATCACCGCCGCTACCGCGTCCACGTCCGGCTCGGTGATGTGCAGCCACTCTTCGTCCGTCAGGCTCGGCGCCAGCGTCGACCCCGTGCCGTTCGGGCCGTGGCACGCCATGCAACCGCCCGCGCCCCCGAAGAGCTCCTCGCCGCGGTCGTACTCGGCCCGGGTCACGCCCGGGGCCAGGGCCACGTCTCCGGCCGAAGCCGACTCCTCCCCGCCGCCCGAGCCTCCGGCCCCACGCGCTCGCTCGACCTCCGCCGGTAACGAACCCTTCAACCCCGGCTCCAGCGTAACGTCCACGCCCATGGCCGATTCCGGCTCGCCCGCGACCAGCAGGCCCGGTTTCTCCAGGGGCGCCTTCGTGTAGGCGCGAGAGTCCTCCGTGGCCGGGTCGCCGCACGCGGCGAGCACCAGCAGCATGGCTCCCAGCAGGATCTTCCGCATTCGTCCTCTATCGTTCGTATTCGTCCAAAATCGGCCGGGAATGTACCCGCTCAGCCCGCCATTCGCCACTCCCCATCGGGGGCGCACGCCACAATCGTGTACACATACCGACTGCAACAAACTACCCCAGCACTCTTGACTTTCCGATATATACATATTCCTATGTCTCATATTCCTCGACAATTCAATCCGAACCCTCTGAAGGAGCCCAGATGGCCGAGGCGAGCCCCAAGGTCATGGAAATGATCGAGGCCGAGCTGAAGAAGGACCCCGATATTTCGAACCCTCAGCTATTCGAAAAGGCGAAGGCGCTGGACAAGAGTGTGGCCAAGCTCTCGCCGCGTCAGTTCAACGCCATGTACCCGCTCCAGGTGAAGCGTGCCATGAAGCCATCCCGGCCCCGGCAGCGCCGGAAGTCCGGCCGGAAGGCGTCGGCGAAGGACGGGAGCCGGGACAAGGTCCGGGCCGTGCTGCTGGCGCTGGCCAAGGACGTGGCCGATGCCCAGGGCACGGGCGACGTGGTGGACGTGGTGGCCGGGATCGAAAGGTACGTGGACCGGGTGCTGAAGGCGGCCGGCTAGTTTCCCATATGGGTCGCCGTGAGCTCGAGCTCGTCGGCGATCCCGCGCATGGCGTCAATGACTTTCTGGATGTGCTCGGTCATGTCCACGCCCAGGAGCTCGGCGCCCTCCCGGAGGTCGTCCCGGTCCACGCCGGCAGCGAAGCTCGCGTCCTTCATCTTCTTCTTCACCGACTTCGGCTTCAGGTCGTCGATCCCGTTGGGCCGCACCAACGCCGTGGCGACGATGAGTCCCGTCAGCTCGTCGCACGCCACCAGCACCCTGTCGAGCTCCGTCTCCGGCTCCACGCCGGTGAAATCGCTGCGATGGGCCAGGATGGCGTGAATCACTTCCTCCGGGTACCCCTTCTCCTTCAACGCTTCCACGGCCTTCAGCGGATGCTCCTCCGGGTACTTCTCCCAGTCCAGGTCGTGGAGCAGACCGGCCAGCCCCCAGAGGTCCTCGTCGGCGCCCATCTCCCGGGCATAGCTCCGGACCGCCGCCTCCACGGCGTACATGTGCTTGCGGAGGTTCTCGTTCTCGACCCACTCCTCCAGCAAGGCGACGGCTTCGTCCCGCGTCGGCATCCGTGTCTCCTCGTTCGCTTCCGTTCCCGGCTCCGCCGGCAAACTATTCCAATCCCCGGCGCGCGGAAAGCCACCGCTGTCGAGCCCAAGGCGCTCCGGCAGCCAGCCCGCGCCCGGTTGTTTCGGAGTTGTGCCTCGTGGGTTGTTCGCTGTCGGTTGTTCCTCCTAGGCCTTCTGCGCCGCGTGCCGTCCTTCGGCAACCTCCTCGACCAGCTTCCGGGTAAAGGCCGGCAGGTCCTTCGGGTTCCGACTGGTGACGAGCCCGTGGTCGACCACCACATCCTCATCCACCCACTCGGCGCCGGCGTTCTCCAGGTCGGTGCGGATCGAGTGGTACGAGGTCATCCGCCGCCCTTCGACCACGGCGGCTTCCACGAGCAGCCACGGCCCGTGGCAGATGGCCGCCACCGGCTTGCGGGCCTCAAAGAAGCTCCGTGCGAACGCCACGGCGTCCTCTTCCACCCGGAGGTTGTCCGGGTTCATCTGGCCACCGGGGAGCACGAGGGCATCGTAGTCATCCGCGCTCGCGTCCCCCAATGGCACATCCACGTCGAACTCGTCGCTCCAGTGGTCGTGCTCCCAGCCTTTCACCGTGCCATCGGCCGGCGAGACGATATGGGTCTCGGCCCCCGCATCCTCCAGCGCCTGTTTCGGCTCCACCAACTCGATCTGCTCGAACCCGTGAGCCACCAGGATCGCGACCTTCTTCCCTTTCAGATCGTGTTCGGCCATCTCGGTATCCGTCCTTTCCGCCAGTCCGTTCACATTCCGTCTTCAGCAGGAATGACGCGCAAGGACCGTGCGATGGGCCAGCCCGTGTCTGGGGCTCGACGCCCTACGCTTCGAAGGACCCGAGGAGCTCCTGGAGCGCCTCTGATTCCGACACCGGCGGCGCACAGCTCGTCCCGACGCAGACGTAGGCCCGAGGCGCGTCACCGGTGAGCATGGCGGCCACCGCTTCCGGCAGCTCCTCGGCGTCCACTTCGCCCGGGGTGTACCGTCGCACCACGGTGCCCGGACGGTAGCTCTCGAGGGCGGCCACCGTGAGGCCGGGCGTGTCGGCGGGATCCTCCACGACCACCACGGTGGTCACCGGCCGCACCACCCACCGGAGCGCCTGGAAGTAGGTGGCGGCGTTGGGCGCGAAATGGGGCGCGGAGGCGGCATAGACCCGGAGGAGATCGGCCGCCGCCGTGCGGAGCTCGTGGTCGTGGTCGAGTGCGGCGATCCGCGCCATGGTCCGCGCCACCACGGCGGTCGGCGAGGGCTCGGGCGAGTCGGTGATCTCCAGCCGGCCCACCTCCAGCACGCTGACCTCGGCCTCGGCATCGCCGGGCCGATCGGTGAGCCCGCCGGAGGGGTGGACGTAGCGCTCACGGATCACGCCGATCAGCGCCCGGGCCCGCTCCAGCCAACGCTCCTCCTGGGTCCACTCGAAGGCGTCCACGGCGGCGGCCGCGACGTACGCCTGGTCCGCGAGCTGTGGGACCCCGTCGTCGTCTCCAAGCCGGTGCACCACGCCCCGGCCCTCGGTCCACCCCTCGTCCCAGACGCGGTCCAGCGCCCGGATGCCCGAGCTGGCGGCGCCCTCCACGCCGGCGAACCGCTCGACCGCGATGTGGCCGGCGGCCACGAGAGCGACCCAGCCGGTGAAGAGGGTGGTGTCGACGTACGGTCGGGGCCGCTCGTCCCGGACCGTCTTGAGCTCGGCCCGGACCTCCTCCAGCCGGTCGGCGACCTCCGCCTCCGGATGCTCGAGCGCGTGGGCGACCTCGTCCACCGACATGGCCTCGAAGAGCACGTGACGGCTCGGGTCCAGGTGCATGGCGCTGTTCGAGTCCCGGAGGCCCCAGCGGAGCACGGCCGCGTCGGCCGCTGCGTTGTCCTCGACGGCCTGCCGGACCTCCGACTCGGTCCAGGTCCAGTAGTCGCCGTCGTCGTCGAAGCCGATATCGGCGTCCTGCGAGGCCGGGAACCCGCCGGCGTCAATCAGCTCCGGCGCCACGTCCCGGTAGTAGTCCACGATCCCGGCGGCGGCCTTCCGGAGCCCCGGGTCGTCCGTGACGGCGGCCGCTCGGGCCAGAAGCTGGAGGAGCGCGCCGTTGTCGTACGCCATCTTCTCGAAGTGCGGGATGATCCAGCGAGCGTCGGTGGAATACCGGTGGAACCCGCCCCCGAGCTGGTCGTAGATCCCGCCGGTGACCATGGCGGTCAGCGTCGCTTCCACCATCCCGCGGGCCAACTCCGACTCGCCGTCCAGCCACGCGTCCAGGAGCAGCCCCAGCCCGCCGGCGTTGGGGAACTTCGGCGCCTGTCCGAACCCGCCGTTCCGGGCGTCGTACACCTTGGCGAACGCGTCCACGGCCCCGTCGATCAGGCTCGCATCCAGCTCTCCCTCGCTCGCCTCGCCGGCGAGCACCGTGCTCAGCCGTTCCGTCACCGCGTCGGCCACTTCCCGGGCGCGGCCACGCTCCTCCGTCCACACCCGGTGGATCTCCTCCAGCACGCGGCGGAAGGCCGGGGCGCCCTGCCGGTCCTCCGGCGGGAAATACGTGCCGCCATGGAAGACCTCGCCGTCGGGCGTCAGGAACGCCGTCAGCGGCCAGCCGCCCTGCCCGATCAGCGACTGGACCGCCCGCTGGTACCGGGCGTCGATGTCCGGCCGCTCGTCCCGGTCCACCTTCACGGCGACGTACCGCTCGTTGATCAACGCGGCGGTGTCCGGGTCCTCGTAGCTCTCCCGGTCCATCACATGGCACCAGTGGCACCAGACCGCGCCGATGTCCAGGAGGATCGGGCGGTCCTCTTCCCGCGCCCGGCGGAACGCCTCCTCGCCCCACGGCAGCCAGTCCACGGGCTGCTCGGCGCCGTGGCGCAGGAAGGGGCTCTTCGAATCGGTCAGCCCGCCACCGTCTCCAGTCTCCTCAGCTCTCTCCGTCATCTGCGTCCTCTTCCTCCCCTTGCCCCCAACCCAGCACGGATCGCTGATAGTCGGAGTAGTCGGCCAGAATGTCGTCGCGTACGTCTTTCCACAGCGTCTTGCGGAGGCTCGCGAGCCGCCGGGCGGCCCATTCCCCCGGCCGGGTCCCGGCGTGGCGCTCCGCCATCTCCGCCAGTACGGGCAGGGCCCGTGCCGGATCGTTCAGCGGTCCATCGTTCTCTTGCGGGACACGGCAGCCTCGTTGCACGCGGGGGAGAGGGATGCCCGGGTCAGCCTACATCGGCGCTGGGGCACAGGTCCACAAGCACGCACTCGGCGCAGACGGGCGTCGGTGCCCTGCACACCGCCCGTCCATGAAAGATGAAGAGGTGAGGCAGGTCAGTCCAGGATTCCTCCGGGACCAGCGTCATGAGGTCCCGCTCGATCTTCTCCGGCGTGGTCTCCGTCGTGAGGCCGAGCCGCCCGGCGATCCGCTTGACGTGGGTGTCCACCACCACGCCCTCGTCCTTCCCGAACGCGTTGCCCAGGACCACGTTCGCCGTCTTGCGACCCACCCCCCGCAGCTTCGTCAGCTCCTTCAGCGTGTCCGGCACTTCGCCGCCGTAGTCCTCCACGACCGACGTGGCCATCCCGATCAGGCTCTTCGTCTTCTGCCGATAGAAGCCCGTGGAGTGGATGATCGCCTCCACGTCTTCCGGCTTCGCCCCCGCCAGCTCCTCCGGCGTGGGGTACCTCTCGAAGAGCTCCGGTGTGACCATATTCACCCGCTCGTCGGTACACTGCGCGCTCAGGATCGTGGCCACCAGCAGTTCGTACGGGCTCGTGTGCCGGAGACTGGTGGTGGCGTCCGGGTACTCGTCCCACAGGCGACGGATGATCTCCTCCACCCGCTCCCGCTTCTCCGCCTTCTTCTCCCCCACGAACCGCCGGCCGGCAGGGGTCTTCCGTGTCTTCGGCTTGCTCACTTTTCTGACCGGACCTGGTTTCAGTTTTTACGATTTGTCCCATTCCGTGATCCCGGTGACCCAACGCGGCAGGGTAAACGCCTCGAACGCAGCCCGCCAGCCTCATCCGAGGCCACACTGGCGCGCTAAAGTAAAAAGTGAAACCCGGTCCGTTAGAGTTAGAGGGCGGGGGTTTTAGCCCGCGGCCGGGTCCAGCTTCCAGAAGCAGAGGGAGGCCAGCTTGAGCAGCTCGGCCGCAGTCTCCAGGCTGTAAAGCTCGTCCATCTCGCCGCCGGGCAGCGTGGTCTCGAAGTCGGTGCCATCGGGACGGGCGTCGGTCTCCGCCCAGTGATCCTCGGTGTCCAGCACGCCGGTAGCCGGCACAACGCTGAACCCCGCCCGGTCGGCACGGACGCCCAGGACCAGGAGCACGTGGAGCTCCGGTGGCCGGTCATCCGGCTCTGTGAACCGCCAGAAGAACCCGTCGGCGGGCTCCGGCTGCAGCCCCGGCGCCGGCTCGGCCCAGACCAGGTTCCGGGGCAGCTGGAGGTAGCCCGACCGCGAGGGTGGGGTCAGCCTCCAGTCGCCTACCGAAGTCACGTCGTCCAGCAGCCACCGGACGCTCTCCTCGTCCACCCGGCGGGTAGGCTTCCGATCGCGCCAGTAGTGGAAGGCGTGGTAGAGGAGCCGCCCGTACTGCTTCAGGGCGTCCTCGTCGCCGGTCGGCTCGTCCTCGTACCCCGCGTCCTCGCCGCCGGCGATGGCCTGGAGCAGCTTGCCGACACTGCTGAGGAAGAGGAACCTGTCGGGGTCGTCCAGCGGCTGGTCCCGGGCCTCCGCCTCCTCGGCGATGGGCGGGAAGAGGCGATCGTCGATGGATTCGGCCCCGAACACCAGCTGGTACGGGTTCTGTCTTTCGTGGGTCTCTGCCGTGTCTGTCATGTCGCGTCCGCAGGATGCAGGGTCTATTCCGAACGGCCCGGCCGGCCCGCCCGGCGCACCCCGCCATCACTCGGGTCCTCGCCCTCGAGTCGGGCCGTGACATCCGCCTCGACCACCGTGGGCTGCTCCCGACGGAGCCACCGCAGCAGCTGGTGCAGCCACCCCGCGCGCCGAACGAGCACGATGCACAGCTCGGCGGAGCCGATATCCACGCCCCCGATGATCTGGAGGAAGGTCACGTCTCCGAGACGGGCGGGCACGTGGACGCTGTAGCGGCGACCGTGCCAGTCAAAGCCGACCCGGGGGCCGGGCGGCTGCCGGTGGTCGAACTCCATCTCGATGAAGATGTCCCGATCCGCCTGAAAGATCCCCGGCGCGATCTCCTCCCCGTAGCGGTAGAAGGTGGGGTCGAAGGGCTCGTCCTGGAGACGCTTGAAGTTCTCGTCCACGGCGTAGTCCACGTCCTCGAGGGCGTCCTCGGTGGCAAGCCACTCCAGGTGGTGACGCAGCTCGTGGGTCACCGTCTCCCAGATCTCGTACCGCCAGTCGAAGTCCGGATCCAGCTCCGACAGGCGCCGGAAGGAGCCGTAGTAGAGGACCAGGACCGAGCGCGTGGTCTCGGGGCCGCCCCAGTCCGACGGGTAGCTCTCGGTCACGCACTCGCCGAGCGTGTAGATGTCGGGCAGCGTAGGATGCGGCCGGCTGGACCGCTCGATCACGAGACCGTCCACCCCGGACCGGTACTCCACCGGGATCTCCTCCCAGACCCGCCCTGCACGACGCTCGAACTCCGAAAAATCCACGGCCTCAGGCCTCAGTCCCGGCAGCGGGGGGTCAGGACCCGGACGGCGGCTCGCCCCCGCCCGGTGCCTCGGCGCGCTCCACCTCCGGGTGGGTCCCACGCACCATCCATCGGTTCAACGTCAGGAAGAACCCGATGGCCACCGCCCACTGGGCCAGCGTGTTCCAGATCCCGTAGCGGCCCCATACGTCGTCCACGCCGAACTGGCTGATCCACCAGACCACCAGGATCACCGCCTGCACCACCACCAGCCGGATGGCCCAATCCCACCACCGCCCGATACGGATGTCGGCGTGCTCGGTATTGATGAGCTCTTCCCGGAACCGCGTCACGCCGTACTTCAGCACGGCGATGGCGAAGAAGAGCCCGGAGACCATGAGTCCGACACCCCAGACCCAGTCCTGGTTCTGGAACCACGCCTGGTCGAGAGCCGCCGGGACCCCCAGAACGAACCCGGCGCCTGCCACGATCATGAGCGCCTTCCGCCGGGCCAGCCCGCCGTCCACCAGCACCCGGGTGGCCAGCTCGATCATGGAGATCAGGCTCGACCACGCGGCGAACATGAGGGCCAGGAAGAAGAGCGTCATGAAGAACCGGCCGGCGGGCATGGCGTTGAAGAGCTGCGGCACCCAGATGAACGTCAGCCCCTCGTTCCCGGCGCCTACGATCTCGTTGGCCGCGTCGGGCATGATGCTGAACACGGTGCACAGAACGAGGATCCCCGCCAGGAGGCTCACGCCGTTGTTGCCGAACCCGAGCATGAACGCGTTCAGCGTGGTGTCCTCGTTCTTCCGCATGTAGATGGCGTAAGTCAGGATCAGCCCCCAGCCGGCCCCTGTGTCCCATGCGTTCTGCGTCAGGGCGTTGAGCCAGACCCGGTGATCGGTCAGCCCCTCCCACGTGGGCGTGAACAGGAAGTTCAGGCCGTCCACCGCGCCGGGCAGCGTCACCGCCCGGATCGTCAGGATCACCACCAGCACGAAGAGGCTCGGGATCAGGATGCTCGCCGCCCGCTCGATCCCCTTGACACCCTTCGCCACCACCCACGCCGCCAGCAGCATGGCCAGCGCGTGGAAGCCCAGCACCTGGGGGCCCCAGGCGAAGCCCTCCCACACCACCCCCGGCTCCGCGCCCGCCAGCTCCCCGGACAGCGCGCCCCAGAAGTAGCGGATGGTCCACCCCATGACCACCGTGTAGTAGAACATGATGGCCGTGGCCGTCCACGCGATCCACGCGCCCATCCACGCGAACTTCCGGCCCACGAGCCGGCTGAACGCGCCGACCGCCCCATACCGGGTCTCCCGCCCCATGGCGAACTCCACCAGGATCAACGGGATCGACCAGACCAGCAGGAAGACCACCCACGCCACCAGGAACGACCCGCCGCCGTTGGACGCAGCAATGCGCGGGAACCGCCAGATGTTGCCGGTCCCCACGGCCATGCCCAGCATGGCCAGCATCATCCCCCAGCGGCTGGAGAACTTCGACATCGGCAGTCAGCTCCGTACGGTGTGAGGTCTGTGCGGGTGGTCGGCCGCCAGCGGTCTAGTGGATGCGCTCGCGCACGTAGTCCACCACCGCGTCCGTCGAGACGCGGACCTGCTCGAGGGTGTCGCGGTCACGGACGGTGACGGTCTGGTTCTCGGTGGTCTCGCCGTCCACGGTGATCCCGAACGGGGTGCCGGCCTCGTCCTGGCGGCGGTAGCGCTTCCCGATGGAGCCGCTCTCGTCGTAGAACGAGTTGATCCCGGCGGCCCGGAACTCGTCGTGGATCTTCTCGGCGATCTCGGGCAGGCCGTCCTTCTTGACCAGTGGGAAGATGGCGGCCTTGATGGGCGCCATCTTCGGGTGGAGCCCCAGGACCACCCGCTGCTCGCCCTCGACCTCCTCCTCCCGGTACGCGTCGGCCAGCACGATCAGCGCGGTGCGGTCGGCGCCCGCCGACGTCTCGATGATGTAGGGGGTGTAGCGCTTCGACGTGTCCATGGGGTCGATGTACTCCATCCGCTTCCCCGAGTACTCCTCGTGGCGGCTCAGGTCGAAGTCCGTGCGGTTGTGGATCCCCTCGAACTCCTGCCAGCCGAACGGCAGCTCGTACTCGATGTCGAACGCCTTCTTCGCGTAGTGGGCCAGCTCGTTGCCGGTATGCTCGTGGAACCGGAGCTTCGACTCGGTGACCCCCAGCGACTTCACCCACTCCATCCGCTGCTCCTTCCAGTACTCGAACCACGTCTCGTCTTCGTCGGGCTCTACGAAGAACTGCATCTCCATCTGCTCGAACTCACGGGTCCGGAAGATGAAGTTGCCGGGCGTGATCTCGTTGCGGAACGCCTTCCCGATCTGGGCGATCCCGAACGGGATTCGCTGGCGCGCCGTCTTCACCACGTTCTGGAAGTTGACGTAGATCCCCTGGGCTGTCTCCGGCCGCAGGTAGACCACGTTGGCGTCCTCCTCCACCGGCCCCATGAACGTCTTGAACATGAGATTGAAGTTGCGCGGGTCGGTGAAGCCATCCTTGGAGCCGCACACCGGGCACTGCCCGTCCTGGATCTCCGGCACGTCGGCCCGGAACCGCCGATGGCAGTTCCGGCACTCCACCAGCGGGTCGGTGAACCCCTCCACGTGGCCGCTGGCCACCCAGACCTCGGGGTTCATGAGGATGGCGGCATCGAGGCCCTCGATGTCATCGCGCTCGTGGACCATGGAGCGCCACCAGAGGTCCTTGATATTGTTCTTCAGCTCCACGCCCAGGGGGCCGTAGTCCCATACGGAGCCCGTGCCCCCGTAGATCTCCGAAGACTGAAAGACAAAGCCCCGCCGCTTGCACAGCGAGACCAGTTTTTCCATGAGGTCGCTATTGGTATTGGTCATAAGGGCGCTGAAACTATCGACGACGACGCCGGGCCAGCAACCCGGGCATGGCGTCTTCCACTCGCTTCCGGACCCCATCGGCGTCCAGCGGCTCACCGTCGCCGGTGGTCACAGTGGCGCCGTCGGGGACCGGACCCTCTACCGACCCGGCCACCACGAGCACCGGGACCCCTTCCGCGTTCGCCCGATCCACCACCTCGCCGGTGACCTTGCCCATGGTCGACTGCTCGTCCCACGCGCCTTCCCCGGTGATGACCACGTCGGCCTCGGCCAGTGCGGCATCGAAGCCCACCGTCTCCAGGAGCCACGCCGCGCCGAGACGGGGTGGTGCGTCGAGGAAAGCGGCGAACGCCGCACCCAGCCCGCCGGCTGCACCGGCGCCCGGGAGCGCGGCCACCTTCTTCCCCAACTCCCGCTCCACCACCTCCACCCACCGTTCCAACCCGCGCTCCAGGACCGCCACGTCGTCGGGCGAGGCGCCTTTCTGAGGGCCGTAGATCCGCGCGGCACCGCGCTCGCCCAGGAGCGGGTTCTGCACGTCCGCCAGGATCACCAGCTCCGGCAGCTCCACCGGGTGGTCGGGCGGCTCGATGGCCTGGAGCTCCAGCAAGCCACGTCCTCCGGGGTGGATCGGCTCGCCATCGGCGTTCAGGAGCTCCCACCCGAGGGCGCGTACCATCCCGGCACCCGCATCGATGGTGGCGGAGCCGCCGAGGCCCACCACCATGGTCCTCTCCGTCGGGTCATCCACAGCTTCGCGGCCCGCCAGGAGCAGCTGGCCTACGCCCCGGGTCGAGGCCCGGCTCGGGTCCCGCAGCGGCGACGGGACCAGGTGGATCCCGCACGCTTCCGCCGACTCTACCACCACCCGCCGCTCCTGCACGAGGAACCGGGCGGTCACGGACGTGCCCAGGGGCCCGGCGACCCGGGCGCCCTGACCCTTGCCGCCGTCCACCGACTCGAGGGCTGCCAGGAGGCCGTTGCCGCCGTCCGATAGAGGCAGGGTTCGCACTTCGTCAGGGGCACTGCCGGAGGCCGCGGCCACCCCGGCGGCCATGGCATGGGCCACTTCGATCGCCGTGAGCGTCCCCTTGAAGGACGTGGGAGAGATGAGGATCATGGCTTCGTAGTTGGAGTCGTACGGATCGGAAGGCTATGTGTGATGGGGCCGCGTGGGCTCCCGCTCCGATGGAGGTGGAGGTGTAGACCGTGTCTCAATGGTAAACAGACCCAACCGCTGGGCCATGATCAGGTAGCTGGCCCATACGGCCACACCGCCGAACGCGAGCACGCCGAACAGGCCGCTCGCGGCCACCGTACAGAGGGCACCGAAGATCAGGAACATGCCGGCGATCCCGCCGAGCCCCAGGTCGCGCTCCCCTTCGGCGATGAACCGGTACCGGGCGACAGCGAGGGCCGCACCCGCACCGGCGAACCCCGCCAGCGCGAACAGCAACAGCATCAAGCGCATGCCCTGCAAGCTCATCATGGTACCTCCGGGCCCGTGCAAGGTGCGTTCCCGAACGTACCCGCCGATCAGAAGATCTCGACCGTCACGTACTTCTTCGGGTTCTCCCGGATATCCGTCGTCAGCGCCCGCATCTCCCGCAGCGTGGCGCTCATCTCACCGTACAACAAAGTGTCGTTCACCAGAAGCCCCAGCGTCCCCTCGCCCCGGTCGATCTTGCCCAGCACCGACGCCAGCGACAGCAGCGACATGTCCATGGTGTTCAGCGCGGTAGTGGCCGCCCGAGCGCTGGACTGGATCTCCGCCAGCGTGGCCCCCGCCTGCGCGCCCGCCTCTGCGGCCTCGATCTCCTCCGCCGTCCGCCGCAGCGACGACGCAGCCAGCGTCAGCTCGGAGAACGCGGACCGGAGCTGCTGGGCCACCTCCGGGAGCACCGACGCCGTGGCCCTGAGGTCGTCGACCGAGCGGGGCGAGAGCAGCGAGTCGGCGGACTCGAGAATGTCCCGGGCCTGGCCGCCCAGCTCCGTGGCCAGGTCCGGCAGCGCCTGACGGGTCAGCCCCTGGATCGTGTCGCCGCCCTCGAGGGTGACCAGGGCCCGGCCCGGGAGCAGCTCCACGGTCGTGGCGCCGAACACGTCGTTGCGGGCCACCACGCGGGTGTCGGCCGGGAGCCGGATATTGCCGTTCACGTTGATGCGGACCGTGACACCGTCCGGCGGGTTGAGGTTCACCTGCCGAACGGTCCCGACCTTGACGCCATTGAGCTGCACCGGGTCGCCACGGCTCAGGCCCGCGCCATCGTCCATCACCACCACCACCTCATCGCCGCCCGTCAGGATCGGGTCGCCCATGAGGTAGAAGAACCCCCAGATGAAGAGGGCCCCCGCCACCACCACCAACAGCCCGAGGGCCGTCAGGTTCCGTGCTTGATATTCCATCGCTCTATCCCTTCATCCTCCATCACGTCATCGCGCCGCGCCCGGGCTGAACCGGCGGCTCATGAACCGCCGCACCACCGGATCCTCGCTCTCGAGGATCTCCTGTGGCGGCCCGCACGCCCGCAGCTCGCCTTCCGTCATCAATGCCACCCGGTCCCCTACCTGGAACGCGGACTCCAGGTCGTGCGTGACAACGATACTCGTCACGCCCAGCTCTCCGGCGAGCTCCGTAATGAGCCCGTCGATGATGTCCGCGTTCACCGGGTCGAGACCCGTGGTCGGCTCGTCGTACAGAACATAGCGCGGGCCGCTGGCTATCGCTCGGGCCACGCCCACCCGCTTCCGCATCCCGCCGGACAGCTCCGCCGGGTACAGGTCCAGCACGCCCGGGTCCAGGTTCACCCGCTCCAGCAGCTCCTGCGCCTGCGGCCGGGCCGCCGACTGCGGCTTCATGTCATTCTCGTCCTGGATGGCCAGCGCCAGGTTCTGCAGCACCGTCATCGAGTCGAAGAGCGCCGCATGCTGGAACACGTAGCCCACCTTCTTCCTGACCCGCTTCAGGTATCGGGGTGATGCGTCGGGGATCGAGATCCCGTCCACCGTCACCCCACCCCGGTCGGGCGTCAGCAGTCCGATGGCGTGCTTCAGCAGCACGCTCTTCCCGGTACCGGACGGCCCCAGGAGCACGAGAGTTTCGCCCTCCCGCACCACCAGGTCCACCCCGCGGAGCACGGACTCCTCGCCGAACGCCTTCCACACGCCCTTGAATTCGATCATCACGCAATCTTCAGCAGCGGGATCATGAGCAGATCGAGGACCATGACCGCCACCGTCGTCGCGACCACGGCGGCCGTCGTGGTCTTGCCCACGCCCTCGGCCCCGCCCCGGCCTTCCAGGCCGATGAAACAGGCCAGGAACGTAATCGTTACACCGAACACCCCTGCTTTGATCACACTGAAGATCAGGACCCACGGCCGGAAGTAGTAGCGAACGCCGAAGAGGAAGTCGGCCGTGGTCAGCGATTCGATGGTCATGACCCCCACCGCCCAGCCGGAGAAGATGCCCATGGCATCGGCCAGGATCACCAGGCTCGGGACCACCAGCGCGCCGCCCACCACCCGGGGCACGATGAGGAGCGTCACGGGGTCACGCCCGATGGAGTAGAGGGCGTCGATCTGCTCGGTGACCTTCATGGTCCCCAGCTCGGCGGCGATGCTGGCGCCCAGCCGCCCGATGAGGACGATGGCCGTGAGAACGGGCCCCAGCTCCGTCAGGACGCCTGCCGCGACAATGCTCCCCGTGACCCATACCGGCAGCCCACCGGCGAACTGTGCGCCCGTCTGCTGCGACGCGATGGCCCCACCGATCATCGCCATGAAAAGGACCAGCGGCAGCGATCGGATCCCCATGTGGTAGGCCTGCGTCAACGACGCCTGGACGTACTTCCGGGGACTGGTCAGCGTCTGCAGGATCGCCGCACCCAGCAGGGCAGCACGCCCGACCCGGTTCAGTCCGCCGCGGGCCGCGCCGATGATGTCCGGTGCCCTCAGCCTACGTCGGTCCGCCATCCTCTGCCGCTCCGTCCGGTGGCGTCTCGACGTTTGGCTCCGGCTCGGGCTCCGCCCAGAGCGAGAGCGCCAGGAGGATGGCGCCGATGGTGATCCCGGCATCGGCCACGTTGAAGGTCCAGAACCGGGTGGCGCCGACCCCCACGTCGATGAAGTCCACCACGCCCGCGGGGCCCCGGACCCGATCGATGAGGTTGCCCAGCGCACCGCCGCTGATCAGCGCCAGCGCCGTGAGCTGGATCCGATGGTCCGGCGGCGTGGAGCGGTACATCGCCAGGAGCGCGACGAGCGCCACGATGGTCAGGGTGATGAACACGATGCGGGAGGCGGGCCCCACATCGATCCCGAAGGCGGCGCCGGGGTTGTACGCCAGCGTGAATCGCACCACGTCGCCCAGTACCTCCGTGGGGCGGTGCAGCTGGAGCGAATCCTCGGCGATCCGCTTGGTCCCGCAGTCCGCCAGGAGCAGCCCCAGGAGCAGTGGCCAGAACAGGTGTGTTTTCTTCACCCGGCCCGTCCCACGGCCGGGTCAGCCGACATTGTTCAGGACTTTGTCGATCAGCTCCTGGTTCGTCTGCGTCCGCTTCATGAAGCCGAGGAGCTTCTCCATGGCGTCGGCCGGCGGATCATCGCTGAGCTGACGGCGCAGGAGGTGGGAGACCCGGAGCGCGTCATCGGTCAGGAGCAGCTCTTCCTTCCGGGTGGCACTCTGGTTCAGGTCGATGGCCGGCCAGATCCGCTTGTCCGCCAGCTCACGGCTGAGCACCAGCTCGCTGTTCCCCGTGCCCTTGAACTCCTCGAAGATCACGTCGTCCATCCGCGACCCCGTGTCCACCAGCGCCGTGGCGATGATGGTCAGGCTGCCGCCGCCCTCGTCCCGGGAGATGTTCCGGGCGCTGCCGAGGAACCGCTTCGGCTTCTCCAGCGAGTTGGCGTCCAATCCGCCGGAGAGCGTCCGACCGCTGCCTTCCTCGACGGTGTTGTAGGCCCGGGCGAGGCGGGTGATGGAGTCGAGGATGATCACCACATCGTCGCCCATCTCGGCCCGACGACGCGCCCGCTCCAGCGTGATCTCCGCCACCGTGGTGTGCCGGTCGGCCGGATGGTCGAAGCTGCTGGCGATGACCTCGCCGAAGCCCGTGTTCTCCATCTCCGTAACCTCTTCGGGACGCTCGTCCACCAGCAGGATCAGGAGCTCCGCCTTCGGGTAGTTCGTGACGATCCCTTCGGCGATGGCCTGGAGGACCATGGTCTTCCCCGCCTTCGCCGGCGCCACGATCAGCGCCCGCTGGCCCTTCCCGAACGGGCATAGAATGTCGATGATCCGGTTCGTGTAGTCCGCCTTGCCCCGCCGCTCGAGGCCGCACTCCAGGACGATCTGCTCGTCCGGGTGCAGCGCGCTGAGCCGGGAGAAGTCCGGCCGCGGCTTCATCTCCTCCGCCGGTCGGCCGTTCACCGTCACCAGGTTCGTCAGCGGGGCGCTCTTCCCGCGCCCCGGCGGCTGACCCACTTCCCCGGTGAGCTCATCGCCCGTCTTCAGGTGGAACTTCTGGACCAGCTTCTGGCCCACGTAGATGTCGTTGTCGCCGGGCGTATAGCCGTCTTCCTTGCGGCGGATGAACCCCGAGCCGCTCGAGAGGACCTCGAGCACACCCAGGGAAGCTTCCTTGATCACGTCGCTTTCCTCGATCCCGTCTGCGATTGTCTGGTGTCCGTTCATCATCGACCCGGACGTTGAATGTGCGTCTCCCCCGGGGCCCGGTCCCTGTGCTGCGCGGCCGGGCCGTTGCCTTCGGGGCGGTGCGTGCCTGCTGCCGCGAACCGCCTCACCGTCATCCTTCGGGCGGGGCGTTCGGCAGCTCGTGCAAGCTCGCGGTCTTCCGATTGGCCGACCCGGCGAGCCCACCGTTCGGTGGGCCTGGGTCGGTTCGACAGATTCCGCGCGTTCGGCACGTCTCCATACCGAAGACGCGCCAGCACCGTATTTCGTTACAGCCGGCCTGCGCGGGATCGGACCACGAGAATGGAGCTGAGGGGATTCGAACCCCTGACCCCCTGCTTGCAAAGCAGGTGCTCTCCCAACTGAGCTACAGCCCCGCGACTCCTGAAACCCCGGCGGACAGGGCCGCCGGCATCAGAGCTGCCGGGACCATGGATACACTCACGGAGGAGCGGATGCAAGGTACGGTCCGGCGGCGGCGTCGACAACGGGTACACCGGGGAGTGATCCAGGGTTCACCGCCCCTGCGGGATCCGACGCCGGCGGAAGCCACTTGGCCGACCCTGTCGGAGCACGATACCTTCTCCGTTCACGATTCCCCAACAGGCCTACATGACCCGACCCTCCCTCGTATTCGCCATGGCTTGCGTCGCACTCGCGGCGGCCACCCCGGCCCCAGGCCAGGAGGCCCACGGGCTCAGCGCCATCGCCGGCGGCGGCTACGAGCGGGGCGGGCCCGGATCGTCGCTCGCCGGCTCCCTCGCGGCCATCGGATTCGACGACCGCCTCTTCGAAGGCGGAGGCGGATGGGTCGACCACCCCCGGCTCTACGACGCCGGCCTCAACCTGGTCTTCTTCCTGGGCGGCCACTACCGGTTCCCGGGGCCCTACTCCATCGACGCCATCCTGTCGAACGGCAGCCGCGGCCACGCCCAGGGCTACGACGGCTCCGGCCCCGACCGACTCCTCCTCCGATGGTCGTCGCTCCTCCTGACCTCCTCTGTGGGCGTCCACCTCGGTCCGGTCCGCCTGGCGGCGGGGCCCACTGTCAACGTCCTGGTGTGGGACACCGAGCGGAACTGGTCCGACGAGCGCACCTTCGTCACACCGGTGCCCGGTGCCACGGCCGTGGCCTCCGCCCGGTTTTCCGCCGGCGACGTCCTCGCCTCCCTCCAGACCGGTGTCCGCACCTTCGCTCCGGCCGACCTCGCGCCGGCGTTGAGCGTGCCCCTGAAGGCGACGTACTCGACATGGTTCGTAGGGGTGACGATTCTGCCCGTGCGGTGAAGGGGCGACACCCGGCATCACTGGCCACCGCTGCGTCGCCCGCTAGTTTGTCCCCATGCACACATTCCACGATCTCCCGACCCCCGCGGCGGTCGTCGACCTCGACCGCCTGGACGCCAACCTGCGCCGGATGCACGACTACGCGGATGAGCACGGCCTCCGGCTCCGGCCCCACATCAAGACCCACAAGGCCCGCTGGATCGCCGAGGAGCAGGTCCGCCTCGGCGCCGCCGGCGTGACGGTGGCTACCCCCATCGAGGCCGCCGAGATCGGGACGGCGGCGCCGGAGGTGCTCGTGGCGTACCCGCCGTTCGGGCCCCGGGCCGACGCGCTGGCCGAGGTGATCGCCGGCAGCGATGCCACCGACTTCCTCGTGGGCCTCGATTCCGTGGAGGCCATCGAGTCCCTCCGCGCCGCCCTGTACAGGGCCGGCGTCATCACCCCCGTGGGCGTGCTGGTGGAGGTCGACCTGGGCATGCGCCGGGTGGGCGTGGGCACCGCCGCGCAGGCCGCGGACATCGCCCGGGCCTGCGGCGACGGCGTCGCCTACCGAGGGCTCATGTTCTACCCCGGCCACATCCGGCAGCCCGTGGACGAGCAGACCGAGGACCTCGAGGCGCTCGCCCGGGACCTGGACGCCGTGGTACGGGCGCTCGGCGACGACGGGCTGGCGCCGGAGATCGTGAGCGGCGGCTCCACACCCACCGCCTTCCGCTCCCACGAGGTCCCGCACCAGACCGAGATCCGGGCCGGGACCTACGTCTACAACGACCGGACCACCGCCGCCATCGACGCGTGCGGCTGGGACCACTGCGCCTACACGATCCTGGGCACCGTCATCAGCACGGCGGTCCCCGGCCAGGCCGTGGTGGACGCCGGCACCAAATCACTCTCCGGCGACGGGATCCGGGCCCCCGGCTACGGCGGCTACGGCCAGCTCCTCGAGCACCCCGAGGTCACCGTCGCCTCCAAGTCCGAGGAGCACGGGATCCTCGACCTGTCGAGCACCGACTGGCGCCCCCGCCTCGGCGACCTCGTCCGGATCATCCCGAACCACGTCTGCGTGTCGGTGAACCTCCAGCGCGTGGTGTTCGGCATCAGGGACGGCGTGATCGAGCGGGAGTGGAGCGTCGATGGCCGGGGGTGGTTCCCTTGACGCGGTGGCCAAGTGCGGCTCGCATTCATTAGTTAACCCCCGTATTATATTCTACCAAATTGCAGAATTCTGCTATCCGTGCGACGGAGCCGTACTAGCAAGGATTCTCATCTCCCCTACCTCACATCACAGCACGGAGGTCCGGATGGTCAAGCGCATCGCTGGCGCATTATTCCTTTGTTCCACGCTCATCCTACTCTCATGCGGTGACGACGCCACGACGGTCGTCACCCCGGCCGACCTGCTCATCGTGAGCGGCGACGGCCAGACCGGGACGGTCGGGGAGGCCCTCTCCCAGGAGGTGACGGTCCAGGTAGTGGACGCCGACGATCAGCCGATCAGCGGCGTGGACGTGACGTTCGAGACCGACAACGGGTCGGTCTCGCCGGCAACGGCAACGACGTCCGCCCAGGGCCAGGCCTCCACCACATGGACGCTGGGGACCACCGCGGGATCGCACCAGGCGACCGCAACGGCCGACGGCGTGTCCGCGAACTTCTCGGCGACCGCCGAGGCGGCCGAGGCGGCGTCGGTCGCCATCTCGCCGGCGGCGCCCGACACCTTCACGGCACTCGACGCCACGACCCAGCTTTCGGCCAACGCCGAGGACACGTACGGCAACGCCGTGACCGGCGTGACCTGGACCTCGAGCGATGACGCCGTGGCGACCGTGGACGGCAGCGGGCTGATCACAGCCGTGTCGAACGGCACGGCCCAGATCGCGGCCTCGTCTGGCTCGGCGGCCGACACCGTGGACGTGGTCGTCGATCAGCAGGCGTCCGACGTGTCCATCACGGGCGCGACCGACCGGCTCGTGTGGGCGGAGACGCTCCAGCTCGACGGGAGCGCCGTGGACGCCAACGGGAACCCGGTCGCGGGCTCCACCATGACCTGGTCCTCCGGCGATACCAGCACCGCATCAGTGGACACGAGCGGCCTGGTCACGGGTGAAGGGGTCGGCACGGTCGACATCATCGCGACGCTCGATGCGTTCGCCGATACGTTCGCGGTGACGGTCACGCCGGTACCCGACGCGTCGATGAGCAACAGCTACGATCACGGCTGCCTGCTCGACGAGACCGGCGCAGCCTACTGCTGGGGTGCGAACGGAGCCGGACAGCTCGGCGATGGGACGAACGACTACAGCAACACGCCGGTCGCCGTATCGGGCGGCCACCAGTTCGTGGCGCTGGCTCCGGCACACTACCAGCATCAGTGCGCCCTGACGGACACGGGCACAGCGTACTGCTGGGGCCTGAACGACCACGGCCAGCTCGGTGACGGGGGTGGCGCCAACAGCAACGTTCCGGTGGCCGTGTCGGGTGGCATGACGTTCGACGCGCTGACCTCCGGGTTCCTCCACACCTGTGGTCTGGACCCGGACGGGAACGGGTACTGCTGGGGCCGCAACGCCGAGGGTCAGCTCGGCGACGGCACCACGACAAGCAGGTCCACGCCCACGGCGATGTCCACCACGCTCACCTTCGATGACCTGAACGCCGGCGGATACCACACCTGTGCACTGAACGGCACGCAGGGCTACTGCTGGGGCCAGAACACCGAGGGTCAGATCGGTGATGGGACGACGGCCTCGCCGCGGACCACACCGGTCTCGGTGGCCGGCGGACTCGAGCTGGCCACGATCTCGGCCGGCGCGGTCCACACCTGTGGCATGACCACGTCCGGTGCTCCGTACTGCTGGGGTGCCAACGTGTACGGCGCGGTGGGCGACGGGACCACGGACCAGACGTCTTCGCCGACCGCGGTGAGCGACCTGGCAACGGTCGACCAGATCTCGGCCGGGTTCTACATTTCGTGCGCCATCGCCTCCGAGACTGACTACTGCTGGGGATACAACGGTTACGGCGCCCTCGGCGATGGCACGCTGACCAACCGAGCAACGCCGAGCCAGGTGGTCGGCGGGATTTCGTGGGTACGGACGGACGCGGGGTTCTTCTTCTCCTGCGGCACCTCCGCCGACGGCACGCCGTACTGCTGGGGCTACAGCTACTACGTGGGCGATGGGTCCAGTGCGGAGCAGCCCACGCCGGTGCAGGTCGCGGGCGGCCACACCTTCACGAACGTGAGCGCGGGCGACGACATGACCTGTGCTGCGACGGGCACCCCCGACGCCTACTGCTGGGGTAACAACGGCGAAGGCCAGCTGGGCATCACCGACTCGACCCGCTTCAAGACCACGCCCACCCAGATCACCGAGGTGGCGCTGGAGCAGGTGGCGTCCGGGTACGAGTTCGGCTGCGGCCTCGCGGCCGACGGCACGGCGTACTGCTGGGGCGAGAACCTCAGTGGTCAACTCGGCACCGGTGCGTCGGGCGACACGGCCGTCGCGCCGGTGGCCGTGGATGCCGCGTTCACGTTCTCGGACATCACCGTGGGGCAGAACCACGCCTGCGGGATCCGGGCATCCGACGGTACCGCGTACTGCTGGGGTGAGAACGACTGGGGCCAGCTCGGTGACGGGACGACGACGGACCGTCTCTCGCCGCAGCTCGTTTCCGGCGGCCACTCCTTCGCGTCCATCGGCGCTGGCAGGGATCACACCTGTGCCGTGGCCGGGACCGGGACCACTTACTGCTGGGGGTACAACGCGAACGGCCAGCTCGGCGATGCGACGAACACCGACCGCACTACGCCCACGACCGTCGCCGGCGGCCTCGGGTTCGACCAGGTGACGACCGGGTTCGACCACAGCTGCGGCGTGACGGTCGGCGACCAGGCCTACTGCTGGGGTGCCAACTTCGACGGACAGCTCGGCGATGGGTCCACCACCGCCGCGAACACGCCCCAGGCCGTGACGGGGGGCGTCAGCTTCGACATGCTCGATGCGGGCTACTGGCACACCTGCGGCGTCGGTACGTCCGGAACGGCGTACTGCTGGGGCGCAGGCAACGACGGCCAGATCGGGAACGGGAGCCTGGCGGACCAGACGTCGCCCACGCCGATCCAGGGGGGCTACACCATGGCCAGCATCTCCGGCGGCGATGAGCACTCCTGTGCCATCACCACCGGCGGCGACACCTACTGCTGGGGCACCGTCGGCTTCGGCCAGCTCGGCGACGGCTCCTCGGTGGTCACCGATCCGACGCCGGTGGCCGGGTCTCATACGATCGTAACCAGCCCCCTCACGAGTGCGACCACTACGTTCGGGTGGGGCGGCTCGACGAGGCTGGGTGAGCCGGCAGGTCTGACGGCTCGGGAGCTGCGCGCGATCCAGCAGCAGATGGAGCAGCTCGGTCTGCCGACGGGTGATCCGTTCGAGCGGGACGAGGAAGGGATCAAGCGGCAGTAGCCGCACATCGTTCACACACACCGAGCCCCCGGCGATCGCTGGTCGCCGGGGGCTCTCTTGCTGTATGGGTGCTACGGCCGGTCGCTAGGGCGAGAGCCGGCTCACCGTCCATCCCCAGTCCTCGCCCCGCCGGTACAGGATCCGGTCGTGCATCCGGTTCGCCCGCCCCTGCCAGAACTCGATCCGCTCGGGGACCACCCGGTACCCGCCCCAGAACGGCGGCAGCGGGACGTCGCGGCCGGCGAACTCCTCTTCCTTCTCCCGGAACCGTGCCTCCAGCTCCTGGCGGCCGTCGAGCGCCGCGCTCTGCCGCGAGGCCCACGCCGCGATCTGGCTGCCCCGGGGCCGGGTGCGGTGGTACGCCTCCGACTGCGCCTGGCTGACCCGCTCGACCGTGCCCTCGATCCGGATCTGGCGGTGGAGCGTGGTCCAGTGGAAGAGGAGCGCCGCCCGCGGGTTCGCGTCGAGTTCGGCCGACTTCCGACTGTCGTAGTTGGTGTAGAAGACGAACCCCTGGTCCGGGCCCCACTCCTTGAGGAGCACCTGCCGCGACGACGGCGCGCCGTCGGGACTCGCGGTGGCGAGGTTCATGTTCTCGGGGAGGTAGAGCCCGGCGTTCTTCGCGTCGTAGAACCAGCGGTCGAAGAGCGGGAACGGGTCATCGGTGGCCTCCTCGTCGGTCAGCGTCTGCTGGTCGATCCCCCGGATGGCGCCCTGCCCCGCGGTCCAGAGCGCCCGGATGGTGGAGAGGAGTCCCATCAGGAGGCTTCGCCGGTGGCGGCCGCCTCATCCCCGGAGCCCGGGGCGCCACCGGACGATGGGTCGGCCCCGTCGTCGTCCTCGTGCTCCATCCGGAGGAACCGGGCCCGGTCGTCCGGCTGGCCCTCCGCCTCCCGCCTCGCCGCGCACTCGTCGCACGGGCAGAGGCGGCGCAGGAGGTCGTACGGGTAGATCCCGGTGTCGTGGCCGTCGGGCCACTTGAACGCCAGGGCGTAGCCGCCCACGTAGTTGATGGCCACCGGCATGATGTCTTCCGGTACGGAGGCCGGGTCCAGGAGCGGCTTCCCGGTGAACTCGTCCACGCACCCGGCGCACGGACACGCCAGCCGGATCTGCCGGGGCACGTACTCGCTCGTGTGCCCGTCCTTCCACACGATCCGGAGCCGCTGCCCGTCCTCCGTGGGCTCGACCCGCATGGGCTTCACATTGTGCTTGGGCACGGTTCTAATCCAGGAGCTGTCGCAGCACGTACTGCAGGATCCCGCCGTGGCGGTAGTAGTTCACCTCCTGGGGCGTGTCGAGCCGGAGCAGGACGTCGAACTCCGTGCTCTCGCCGTCCTTCTCGGCGGTGACGGTGACGGTCATCTTGCCGTCCGACTCCAGCGCGTCGGCCACGCCGGTGATGCTGTAGACCTCGTCGCCTTCGAGCCCGTGGGTGGCGGCGTTCTCGCCGTCCTTGAACTGGAGCGGGAGCACGCCCATCCCGATGAGGTTGGACCGGTGGATCCGCTCGTAGGTGGCGGCGAGTGCGGCCCGCACGCCCATGAGCGCCGGGCCCTTGGCGGCCCAGTCGCGGCTCGAGCCGGTGCCGTACTGGGTGCCGGCAATGACGAGGGTCGGGACGTCTTCCTCCCGGTACTTCATGGCGACGTTGTAGATCCGGTCCACGTCGCCGTCCGGGAAGTGCCGGCTCCAGCCGCCCTCCTTCTCGGGCGTGAGCAGGTTGCGGAACCGGACGTTGGCGAACGTGCCGCGCATCATGACCTCGTGGTTGCCCCGACGGCTGCCGTAGGAGTTGAAGTCCTTCGGCTCCACGCCGTGGTCCATGAGGTACTCCGCCGCCGGACTGTCCTTGGCGATGGAGCCGGCGGGCGAGATGTGGTCGGTGGTGATGCTGTCGCCCATGAGCGCCAGGCACCGCGCGCCGGTGATGTCCTCGGCCGCCGGCGCCTCCCGGGGCATGTCCATGAAGTACGGCGGCTCCTTGATGTAGGTGCTCTCGTCCTCCCAGGCGAAGCGGTCGCCCTCGGGGACCGGGAGCTCCTTCCAACGCTCGTCGCCGTCGAACACGGTGGCGTACTGGCTGGTGAAGTGCTCGGACTTGACCGACTCCCGGATCACTTCCTGGATCTCGTGCTGCGTCGGCCAGATGTCCTTCAGGAAGACGCTTCGGCCGTCCTGGTCGGTCCCGATGGGCTCGTTGTAGAGGTCGATGTCCATGGTCCCGGCCAGGGCGTAGGCGACGACCAGCGGCGGCGACGCCAGGTAGTTGCCCCGGACGTCGGGGCTGATCCGACCCTCGAAGTTCCGGTTCCCGCTGAGCACGCTGGTGGCCACCAGGTCGTGGTCGTTGATGGCCTGGCTGACCTCCGGCGGGAGCGGGCCGCTGTTCCCGATGCACGTGGTGCAGCCGTAGCCCACCAGGTTGAACTGGAGCGCCTCCAGATGCTCGGTCAGCTCGGCCTCGTTCAGGTAGTCCATGACCACCTTCGAGCCCGGCGCCAGCGACGTCTTCACCCACGGCTTCCGGGCGAGCCCCTTCTCCACCGCCTTCTTCGCCAGCAGCCCGGCGGCCACCATGACCGACGGGTTCGACGTGTTCGTGCAGCTGGTGATGGCGGCGATGACCACGTCGCCGTCGGTGAGGGTGAACGTCTCGTCGCCCATCGTCACCTCGACCTTCCGCTTCCCGGCGGTGGCCACCGCCGCACCGCCCTCGGAGGCCATGTCGGCGCCCTGCCCGTTGGGTACGCCGCCGTTCGAAAGGTCCGGCAGCACCTCACGGAAGTTGTGCTTCGCCCGGCTCAGCGCGATCCGGTCCTGGGGCCGCTTCGGGCCGGCGATGCTCGGCTCCACCGTGGACATGTCGAGCTCGAGGGTGCTGGTGTACTCGGCCTCCGGCGTGTCCGCCGTGTGGAAGAGCCCCTGCTCCTTCATGTACGCCTCCACCAGCTCCACCTGGTGGGCGTCCCGGCCGGTGAACCGGAGGTAGTTCAGCGTCTCCTCATCGACCGGGAAGATCCCGCACGTGGCGCCGTATTCCGGGCTCATGTTCCCGATGGTGGCCCGGTCGGCCAGCGGCATGTTGGCCAGCCCCGGCCCGTAGTACTCGACGAACTTGCCCACCACACCGTGCGCCCGGAGCATCTCGGTCACCCGGAGCACCAGGTCGGTGGCCGTGGCGCCCTCGGGCAGCTCGCCGGTCAGCTTGAAGCCCACCACCTGCGGGATCAGCATGCTGATGGCCTGGCCGAGCATGGCCGCCTCGGCCTCGATCCCGCCCACGCCCCAGCCCAGCACGCCCAGGCCGTTGATCATCGTGGTGTGGGAGTCGGTCCCCACCAGCGTGTCCGGGTACGCCTGCCCGTCCTTCCCGAACACCACGCGACCCAGGTACTCCAGGTTCACCTGGTGCACGATCCCCGTCTCCGGCGGCACCACCTTGAAGTCCTCGAACGAGCCCTGGCCCCAGCGCAGGAACGCGTACCGCTCACGGTTGCGACGGTACTCCATCTCCGAGTTCGTCTCGAAGGCGTAGCGCGTCCCGAACTCGTCCACCTGCACGCTGTGGTCGATGACCAGCTCGCTCGGCTGGAGCGGGTTGATCTTCTGCGGGTCGCCGCCCATCCGCGCCATGGCATCGCGCATGGCCGCCAGGTCCACCACCGCCGGCACGCCCGTGAAGTCCTGCAGCAGCACCCGCGACGGCGTGAACGCGATCTCCCGGCTCGGCTCCGCCCGCGGGTCCCAGTCGGCCAGCGCCTCCACGTCGCCCGCCGCGTCCGGCGACGCGTCCTGGTGCCGGAGGATGTTCTCCAGCAGGATCTTCAGGCTGTACGGCAGCCGGCTGATGTCGAGGCCCTGCTTTTCCAGGGCGTCGAGGCGGAAGATCTCGTAGGAGCGGTCGTCTACGGTGAGGGTGTCGGTGCTGTTGAACTGATCGGCCATGGTATGTCCTCGGTGTGCCTGTATGCGTGCAATCCTCGGCCGGCATCCCATCGGAGAGGGCGGGGCGTTGAGACGGTCGGGGCGGCGGTGCCCGCTGTGCGTTCATTCGCCGCCCATCACAACCTTCGCCGCTGCACTTCGTGCGCGGCGAGGCCCATCCTTCCCGGCTGCTTCACCTCGGCGGTGCGGGCGGCAAGTTGTGCCGCTTCGCGGGCACCGCCACCCCTCCGTGCGCCCCTGCGTTCCGATGATCGGCCAGCACCGGATTGTCGTGCATTTGGAGAACTGATGCAAACCTCGGGCGAACAGGGGGCGCAGCGCCACCATCACCGCAGGTCGATGGATGGCGTGGGGGAACTCCACGGACGGTCTTTGCAGGGGATGCGGGGTGGGCCACACCGCAGTGCAGTTCCCACCCCGATCCAAGCCCGGGTCAGGCCCGGACACCACGCCCCGTCACTCGCGTCTGTGGCAGGGCCGGGACGTGGGGCGAACCGTGGGGGATCGGCGGCTGTGGCAGGGCCGGGACGCTGCCCCACGCCACTGGCGAGCGCAACTCGTCGGTCAGGCGCCGCGGGTCTGATCGAATTCGGGGACGGGCTCGGGGTCGGCGGGATCGAATGCGAGCGTCCAGTCGAAGTGGTCGGCATCGGCATCGGGTGGGGTGGTGGGCAAGGGGGGGGGCTTCAAACCGACGGTGTCGGAGTCGCACGGGTCGGCGGGCGGCGGCGTCCCAAACTCTGCGTTCATCGGTGGTCTAGGGACGCGATGAGGGTTTGGGTCGGTGGGCGACCCGAAACTTCCGATCGTCGCCTTGCGAGATCCATGGAAGGAGACTTTGGGTCGCCAGGCGTCCCAAAGTCTCCATTCGTTTGTCGAAGGTCGATGACCGGAAGGTTTGGGACATCCTCGCCGCCTCACGGCCCGCCCCTATTCCAACCCGGGTCATTCCCGAACACAACCACCCCGCTCGCGGTGAGTGTGGCCGGTGCCGCGTGTGAACGCCCGGGCGCGGCGGCTGGGACTCAGCCGGTGCCCGGAGGCGAGCCCGCCGTACCGGTTGCGGGCGCCACCCGCCGGCCGCATCGCGCACACAACCCCACCGCGAAGGTCCGTAGTCGGGCGACGGTGGTGCTGCACGTGGTGTTCTGGTAGGAGGTCACCCCGCCAACAGGTCCGCCGGGTCGATGGCCGTATCCGGGAACGCCTCCAATACCGCCCGGTCCTACGTGGCCAGCCGCACCCCCAGCGTCTCCGCCACCGCCACGTACTCGCAGGCGTACGCCGAGCAGTCGGATCGCTCGACCAGCTCCAGCACCCGCGCGCCGTCCGGCAGGTACTCCCGGCCATGCAGGATCCGCTCGGCCCCCCGCACGGCCGCCTCGGCCGCGGCACGATCCATCGTCCCGCGACACAGGTAGCCGGCGAGCACGTTCCGCCACTCGCTCCGCCAGAGCAGCGGCGCCGCCCACTCCGGATCGGTGGCGACCAGTCCCTCCGCCACAGCCGTGTGCTCGCCTTCGATGAGCAGATAGGCGACGACGTTGACGTCCACCGCGATCACGCCCGCCCCTCCTCCTTCGCCTCCTCCAGCTCCCCGTCGGTCAGGTACGGGACAGCCAGCCGCTCCCGCACGGCCCGAGCTCGCGCGAGCAGCTCATCGGCATCCACGGGCGCTGCCCCCAGGGACCGCTCCAGCCGAATGATGATCTCGCTGTTCAGACTGCGGCGGCTCCTCGCCGCCCGCTCTTTCAGCCCTTGGTAGAGGTCGTCGGGGATGTTCTTCACGGTGATGTTCGCCATGGGCCCCTCGCGGTTCCGAAACGGTTGCGAAACGGAATCCCGCCCCGGCGCGGCGACCGGTCAAGAACAGCATCAGCGGTCGATCGGGGTCGGGTCGGCGGCCGGCGGCGTCCCAAACTCTACGTTCGTCGGTGGTCTAGGGACGCGATGAGGGTTTGGGTCGGTGGGCGACCCAAAGCTTCCGATCGTCGCCTCGCCGGATCCATGGAAGGAGACTTTGGGTCGCCAGGCGTCCCAAAGTCTCCACTCATTTGTCGAAGGTCGATGACCGGAAGGTTTGGGACACCCTCGCCGCACCACAGCGGGAGGGGGTGCGTGTGTCCGCCGAGGAGCGGACTTTGCCGCCCGCACCGGCCTGACAGGAAGTGCCGGAATGGATGGGCCGCACCGCGCACCCAGCCTCACCGCGAAGGTCCGTAGTCGGGCGGCGGTGGAGCACCGCAGCGGACACGCGCGCCCCCGACCCCCCCTGTGAGCGCGCCACCCGCCGGTGTTGCCCGCCACCGCACGGCGACCTACGCTCCAATCATCGAGCCGACCCCGACCTCCGACGCCATGACCGACACCCCCCGCACCGCCCGCCGCACCCACGGCTTCACCGAATCGGTGATCCGGGAGATGATCCGCTTCGCCGCAGAGCACGAGGCCCTCAACCTCGCCCAGGGGTTCCCCGACTTCCCGGCGCCCGAAGCGCTCAAGGTGGCGGCGTCGGGCTCGACCGAGGAGCCGGCGGCGCTGGAGGAGGCGGAGGCTGCGGCGCTGGAGGACGGGCGTAGGGGCGCGCGCGTCGCTACCTCCCCTCAGGCTCTTGACTGGACCGGCACCAGCCTCATGACCCGCCTCTCCTGCGATTTCCTCCTCAAGAGGCCCACCCTCGAGGCCGTTCGGAGAGCCCGACCTGAGACGGTTCGGTCTTTCTACAGCGGCCACAACTGCCGACACGGGGATCGCATCGAACAGCGGCTCCAACAGATCCGCACGGCCACGCCGCTCACCACCGATTCGGCCATCATCGACGTTTCCGTGCTCACGGTTCAGATGCTGGCTCGTCAGATCCGTGAACTCGGCCCCGCGATCGCCCGCTATGAAGAAGACGGGATTTGTCCGCCTTGCGGCCTCAGATTTCCGGCGTCTGGCCCTCCACCGTCTTCACGGGAACCCAACGATCAACTCGGTCGCCCGTGCCCAGTTGGCCGTACCAGCCGAATCCCCAGCAATAGACCTCTTCGTCCGTGGTGAGCCCACACGTGTGATCTCCGCCTGCCGACAGTTTGCTGAACACGTGGCCTCCGGCGACGGGCGTAGGCACGGTTCGGGTTTCGTCCGTGCCGTCCCCGAGCCGACCGAACTCACCCCAACCCCAGCAGTACGCGGAACCGTTCGGGGTCAGCCCGCAAGCATGGACGCGGCCGACACTGAGGGATTCGAAATACAAGTCGGTGGCAACGGGTGTGAATTCCGACCTGGATTCGGTATCCCCCGTCCCGAGGACGCCGTTCCCATTCCAGCCGCGACAGTAGGCCTTGCCTTGCGCGAGGCCGCAGATCACGGCATCGCCCACCTCCGTGGTGTCAAAAGCCACCGGCGTGGGAACGAACGTCGGTTCGGTACGCTCC